>DASTPP010000319.1:0-5064 GCA_035762175.1 Polyangiaceae bacterium
CGAGCACGAGGTAGGGCTCGCCTTGGTGTTCGTCGACCTCGTAGATGACGACGATGTTCTCGTGCTTGCACCGCGCGGTGGCGCGCGCCTCGCGCAGCACGCGCTGCGCGGCGCGGTCGCCGGGCGTGAGCAGGCGCTTGATAGCGACCAGGCGGCCGAGCTTGGTGTCGCGGGCGAGGTAGACCTGACCCATGCCGCCTCGGCCCAAGGGGCGGAGGAGCTCGTAGTGCTTGATCCTCGCGCCGGCCGAGAACCCCCGCCCCGGGGGCGCGGCGGGGCCGGGGGCCCGCGGGGCGACCGCTGGGTCGGACGACAAGGGCTTGCCCCTTACGCCGCCGGCCGCGAGCCCTCGCGCGGTGCGCGTGGAGGCGACGGGGGAGGCGGCCTGCGGGGCTGCCCCCGGGGCGGGCGGCAAGGTCGTGGCGAGCGCAAGGTCTGCGGGACTAGGGCTGCGGGGATCGGCCGGGGCCGGCTGGCGCTCGGGCACGTCGCTCATGAGTGAGAGGAGGGTAGCCCGCGGGCGGCGCCTGCGCTCTCGCCTCGGATCTCTTATTTTAAAAAATTCCGAAGAGCTGACGCAAGGCGATCGCAACGCGACGCGGATGAGCTCGTCGGAGGCAGATTTCGCACAAGAAGGCCTGCGCACGGACGAGTTCGTGGAAGCCTGGGCGCGCCGAAGATGGCCTGCTTCCGGTCGAAGGCTGTCCTCCGCACGACCGACCGGCGCCGCCGCGGCGCGTGCCTCGAGACCGCGGCCGGCCCCGACGAGCGGACCGCGGGCGGCCGCGATTCGGTCGACGTCGCCATGGCGGTGGCGGCGACCGACGCGACCGATCCTCAACCGCTCGACCGGCAAGTGCAGTCGCGTTGGCAGCAGAGCGGCCTGACGGCCGAGCACTTCGGCCGCCGCGAGGGCCTCGACCCGCGCCAGCTTCGCTGGTGGAAGCGGTCGCTCGGCAAACGGACGGCCGCTGGCGAGGGCGCGTCGGTCACGTCCTTCCTGCCCGTGCGCGTCGTGGCAGCGGCCCCGACGGCGGCGCCGAGCCCCGTCGAGATCGTGCTCGGCAACGGTCGGCGCGTGCGCGTGCTCGGCCCCGTCGACCCGGACGTGCTCGCCTCGGTGCTCGAGGCCGCCGAGCGCACCTGATGCTGCCGTTCCCGTCGTCGGTGCGCATCTACCTGGCCGAAGACCGCGGCACCTTCCGCCGCGTGCGCGAGGCGGGCTCGGGCCGGGCCTGGGCCGAGGTCGACGGGGCCGAGCTGGGCTTGCTGCTCGAGGGCATCGACCTGCGCGGCGCCAAGCGCGGCGCGCGCTGGCGGCCGCCGACGACCGACGTGCCTTGAGGCTTGCGCCAGCATGCGGCGCTTCGGTACAACGCTCGGCGCGTGACCGCCGCGGCCGACCAACCCGCCCTGCCCGACGGCGTTGCGGACGTCGGCAAGCTGCTTCGGGCGATGGCCGCCGAGGGCCGGGTCGAGGCGCTCATCGACCTGGTGCTGCGCCTTCTGCTCGAGGTGCGCAGCAAGAACAGCGCGCTCGAACTGCGGCTGCAAAAGGCCCTTCGCGCGCTCTACGGGCGCAAGAGCCAGAAGGTGTCGGCCGAGCAACTCGCCCTTCTGCTCGGCGAGCTCGGAGCCGAGGGCGTGGCCGCGACGGCCGAGGTCGGCGATGTCGAGGTGCCCGCGCCGCCCACGCCGCCCGAGGCGCCGCCCAAGGGCCGGCGCGGGCGCGCCCCGCTGCCGGCCGGGCTGCCGCGCGAGGAGCGCGTGGTGCCCGTGCCCGAGGCCGAGCGCCGCTGCGCCCAGTGCGGCGCCGCCAAGTGCGGCATGGGCTTCGTCTCGAGCGAGGTGCTCGAGTTCGTGCCGGGCCACGTCCGCATCCTCGAAGAGAAGCGCGAGAAGCTCGCCTGCCGCGCTTGTCAGAGCGAGGTCAGTGCCGCAGAACGCCGAGCAACGCGAGGCGCAGCCGTCGGCGGCTGGCTGACGGCGTTGGCGCAGTCCTGATCGCGTCGAACGTCACGCCGCGAGCATGAGGCCCCCGCCTCGCTCGCGGAAGGTGCACTTGGCTGCTCGGTTACCGCCCGCCGACGCGCTCGGCCGAGTGAGAGCGCGTCGCCGAGCTCGAGCGAAAGCTCGCCCGCGCCGAGCGCGAGGCGGCCGTCTTGCACCAAGTGGTGGCGCTGCAAAAAAAGCCTCCAAACTGCTGGGGGTGGCCCTACCGAGCGAAGGAGAGCCCTGATGGGCCTGCTCGGCAAAGACCCGGTCGACCCAGGCAGGGTCGCACGCGCGTTCGCCCTTGCGCAGGGGAATCAGCGGCTCAACCTGCATTTCAGCCCCCGGCGGGGCCGCCTTTTTTGCCGCGTCGGCGGCTGATTCACGGAGACCCACCGACCCAGTCAAATTCTCTGTCGTGCACCGGCCTCGTCAAACGTCTACAGCTTGGGTGGTTTTGAGAGGCGGCCGGTTTGTAAATTTAGCGAAGGGCGCGGAGCTCAGCAAGAAGTTGGCGTTTGGTAGACGTTCCGCAAGAGGCCTGGTGCGGTCGCCCAGCCGCCCTGATCGGGTGTCGAAAGGCTGAACGGTGGTCTGGGTCTCCAAATCACGCAACGCGTCAGCAGATGGTCCTGTTCCGACGGCGCCATCTGGCCACTCACCTTGCGAAGCAGCCACCTCGTACCTTCGCAGCGACCTGACAAAAGCTGAGGGGGCACGCGCCGTCTGCTGCGAGCTCAGCTCCTACCACATCGTCACGTTAGCCAGCCACGAACTTTATCCTAGCTACCTGCCATACGCCTCGGTACTGGCCGGCGCATAGGATAGACCTGAACAAATATCCAGCTCACGCCGAATGTTCGATGCGTAAGTGAGTTGGTTTCTCACCTTGGCTATCTTTTTCCGCGGCGAGACCCGCAACGCCAGGGCGAGCGTACCAAACCTTGCAACGACTTGAAATTGCTCGCTTTCCTTTGCGTCGGGTGGGCAAAAGAAGCGAGGGGGGCCAGGGCGGGCGCACCAAAGAGCAGGCAATTCCAAGACTTACGTTCCGAGGCCCTTTTGCAAGTCTCCCCATCCGCACGCACGATGTCAGCGCGGCCGCAGCGCCGCCCCACGTCTCTCTCGGGGACGCGCGTCGGCGGCGCCGGTTCGCCGAAGCAGGTATGAGCTAGAAATTACACACGTTTTGATGCGCTCGCCCTGGGGGGGGCAGTGATTTCGAGGGCTTACGTGCCTCGGTGCACTCGCCCCGCCCGCAGCGCTGATTTCGTGTACCCCTCCGCCTGTGGCTAGCCGACCACTGCGGCAGACTCACCGCGCTCCTTGCTTTTTTTCTTCCTGTCGTAGGCATTGAGCTTGCCCTGCCCCACACACCAGGGCGTGGCTAGCACCAAGAAACCGGCGCACAACGAGGTAGGGCAGAGCAGCGATAGGGGCAGCTATCCTTGGGCAGCGGGTGCTGCCGAATCGACCCCGTGCTCTGCCCCTGATGCCGGGACAAGGGTGTCACGCCCGCACGCCTTGATGGGTAGGCGAGGTGCGGGGGTTCGAGCGTTCGAGGGTTCGAGGGTTCGAGCGTTCGAGCGTCGGCTGCACCATGTGGCGTGCCGCGGCGGCAGAAATGCTACAGACTCGCGAATGATCGACACCAGCCACGTGCTCGCGCCCAGGCTGGCCAAATACGTTAACCCGAGCGCGCTACTCGTTGAGTTGGCCCGACAGCCAAACGATCGACAAGAGATCGCACAAGGCAACAAAGACAACAAAGACACGGTACGACAAAAATACTATACAAGGCCATATCTGGGGAGCCCCAATCTAGCACTTGAGCTAGATTGGCACAGACCTCAAAGCCTTCGCCGCGTCTTACCTTCCAATATCAACGGCGACTTACCCTCGGTCAGCCGATTTTGCGCTTGTGGGCCGACCCAGCCGCCTCGCCTGTCTAGCCGCCAGGTAGAACGCAACATGAGCACGACACAACCCACGACATGGATGGCACGATGGTTGAGAGCAATCGGAGGTTCGTCACTTCTTCCGGTGACTTCCCTTCCCTCGCCCGCCGAAAGGCTCGTGACGATGCCCTCCGGCAGCATGGCATCGCGGCCGCCGCGTTTAACAGGGCTCCTGCAGTTGCTCGTCCCTCCCCAGAGTGCGACCGGCCGTTCTGGCGACGAAACGCCACGAAGCGTCCCTCCACCGCTACAGCGCCAAGAGCGATCTTAATAAATTGTGAGCCGCCCAAAACGTAAGCAGTGTTTCGTTTGACCACGAAGGAGGGTGTAAATGAGCAACGAGGACCACACGCGGCAGAGCTCTGAACGCAGGCTGACGCCGTGGCGGCCAGCAAAGACCGTACGTCAGGAGGGAGCGGCCGAGGTCGATTGGACGAGGACCTACCACGTCGACACGGTCGAAGGATTCGTCAACGGGCTCTACGGGTTGTATTCCCACGCCTTCGGCGACTTCCTCAAAGACGTCGGCGAGAGCGCAGAGGTGGGTGACACCGTCCTCTACCAGGTCAAAGATCCCGTTCATCTCCGTTTCGAGATGAAAAAGCTCGGGCCGAACGAGTATCAGGTTCGCGGCGCTCATTTTGCAACTCTCAACGGCACGAACATCTGCGTTGGCCTGAACCCATCCGACGAATGGACTCAAAAAGGAGCAAACACGATGTACACCTTGTTGCCAACGACGACCGGCACCCCCTACACGACGGCCGGCACCCCCTACACCACGGCCGGCACCCCCTACACCACGACGGCCGGCACCCCCTACACCACGACCGGCACCCCCTACACCACGACGGCCGGAACGCCTTACACCACGACGGCCGGCACCCCCTACACCACGACGGCCGGCACCCCCTACACCACGACGGCCGGCACCCCCTACACGACGACGGGCGGCACAACGTACACCGCGACGAGCACGCCTACCACCACGACCGGCACGCCCTACGCAACGACGACCGGGACGCCCCACACGACGACGATGGGCACCCCGTACACGACGACGGGCACGCCATACACGACGACCGGCACCCCCTACACGACGGCCGGCTCCCCC
>DASTPP010000320.1:0-17391 GCA_035762175.1 Polyangiaceae bacterium
CTCGACGAGCGGCCGCTGCGCACCGCGTGGGGCTCGCGCCTCGACGCCAAGGGCCGCGCCTCGTTCGGGCAGCTCGCCCTCGGGCTCGGCGCGACCCTCGGCCTCGGCCTCGGGGCGGCCCTCGTGCCCTTCGCGGTCGCCGTCGCCCTGCGGGTGCTGCCCCACTGAGCGAGCAAAGTCTGGTAAAGCAGCGCCATGGACGACGACTCGAACCCGTCGCGAGCGCTCGACCGCCCCGACCTGCTGGTCAGCTCGCGCCTCGCGACGTTCACGGCGCTCGGCGCCGCGTCCGGGGCGCTGCCCCTGCCCTACGTGCCCGCGGGCCTGCGGCGGGCGCTGCGCGGGGCGCTCGTGCACGACGTCGCCGCGCGCCACGGCCTGAGCCTCTCGGCCGACGCGCGCGAGCTGCTCGCGGCGCCCTCGGCCGACCCGCCGGCGGGCCGCTGGCTCTCGGGGGCCGCCGGCTTCGTCGTGCGGCGCGTGGCGAGCCGGCTCGGCCCGCTCGCGCTGCTGCCGCCGGTGCGCGCGGGGCTCGAGACCTTCGCGCTCGGCGTGCTCTTCGAGCGCTACGTGCGCGCGGTGCGGCGCGACCCCTCGGTGCGGGTCGACGCGGCCGAGGCCCGCCGGGTGCGCGAGCTCGTCGACCGCGCGGTGACGCGCGCCTTCCACCCCGAGCTCAAGCCGAGCGAGGGCGCGCCCCGGGCGCGGGCGCCCGAAGACTTCCGCGACGACGTGACGCGGGTCGTCGACACGATCCTGCTCACCGGGGCCGACCTGCCCTCGTACCTCATCCGGCGCCTCGAGGGCGCGTTCGACGCCGTCGTCGCCGAGCAGCCGGAGCTCGCGGGTGGCTGACGAGCCCGCGCGGCAGGCGCTGCGGCGCGCCCGCCGCGTCGTCGTCAAGATCGGCTCGAAGACGCTCGCCTCCGACCCGACCTTCTACCGCCGGCTCGCCGACGAGCTCGCGCCCCTGCGCTCGGCGCGCCGCGGCTTCGTCCTCGTGTCGAGCGGCGCGGTGGCGCTCGGCATGGCCAAGCTCGGCCTGCGCGCGCGCCCCAAAGACATGGCGCTCATTCAGGCCTCGGCCGCCGCCGGCCAGAGCGTGCTGATGCAGCGCTACGAAGAGCACTTCGGCGCCGCCGGCATGGCCGTCGCGCAGGTGCTGCTGACGCACGCCGATCTCGCCGACCGGGCGCGGGCCAACAACGCGCGCGCCGCGCTCGCCGCGCTGCTCGAGGCGGGCGTCGTGCCCGTCATCAACGAGAACGACACGGTGGCGGTCGACGAGATCCGCTTCGGCGACAACGACCAGCTCGCCAGCATGGTGGTGCCGCTGGTCGACGCCGACCTCTTGCTGCTGCTCTCCGACGTGCCGGGGCTGCTCGACGGCCAGAAGCAGCGCGTGCCGCTCGTGCGCGACATCGACCGCGAGGCGCGCCCGCTCGCCGGCGCGAGCGCCTCGGGCGTCGGCACCGGCGGCATGGCGAGCAAGGTCGAGGCGGCGCGCCGCGCCACCTTCGCCGGCGCCCACGTCGTCGTCGCCGACGCGCGCGAGCCCGGCGTCGTCTCGGCGGTCTGCCGCGGCGACGACGTCGGCACGCTCTTCGTCGCGACGCCGCGGCGCCTCTCGGCGCGCCGGCACTGGGTCGCCTTCACGCTGCGCCCGCGCGGCGCGCTCGCGCTCGACGCCGGCGCGGCCGAGGCCGTGGGCGGGCGCGGCAAGAGCCTGCTCGCGGTCGGCGTGACGGGCGTGCGCGGCGACTTCCGCGCCGGCGACTCGGTCTCGCTCGTCGACCCCGCGGGCCGCGAGATCGGCCGCGGCCTCTGCCGCTACCCCGCGTCCGAGGCCTGCCGCTACGCCGGCCGCCGCCACGACGACGACGGCGAGGACGTGGTGCTCGTGCACCGCGACGATCTCGTCGTCTTCGAAGAGAGCGCCCCGGCCGGGCGGGGCGCGCCCGGCGCCGGCGGCTAGAGCGCCGACCGCACCATGCCCGCCCTCGGGCATGGGGCGGTCGAGCGGCTCTCGGTTCGAGCCATTTCTAGAGCACCGACCGGATTTCCGGTCGGTGCTCTAGCGCCGCAGGGTGAAGGCGAGCGCCCAGGCGCCGACGACGACCAGCGCGCTCAGCAGGCCGAAGGCGGCCTGGCCGGCGCGGCCGATGGGCCGGCCCCGGAAGCGCGCCACGAGCGCCGCCGGCAGCCCGAGCGCGAGCCCGGCGACGAAGCCGAAGCCGTGGGCGCGCACGTCGGTGTTGGGGTTGGCGCCCAGCATGCCGAGCAAGACGAGGCCCCCCGCGATCGGGCCCAGCGTCGCGAACCAGCCCCGCCAGCCCCGCGACTCGCCCCGGTTGAGCAGCGCCTGCACCGCGACGAGCACGCCGACCGCGGCGAAGACCGCGGTCGAGGCGCCGATGCTGCGGTGCCCGGCGCCGTACCAGAGCGCGTTCAGCACGTTGCCCGCCGCCCCCGCCCCGAGCACCGTCAGCGTGCCGAGGCCGGGGCCGAGGCGCCGGTGCACGGCCGACAGAAAGAGCGTGCCGCCGAGCGCGTTGCCGAGCGCGTGCTGCGCGTCGGCGTGCAGCGTCAGCGCCGTCACCGCGCGCCAGGGCGCGCCGTGCAGCAGGAGCGCCGCGTCGGCCGTGCCGAAGCGGAAGTAGGGCGAGCGGCCCGCCGAGGGCCCCGTCACCAGGAAGAACGCGCCGAGCGCGGCGAAGGCGAAGAGCGCCCACCACGAGGGCGCGTAGAGCGGGCGGTCGCGGCGGCGCTGGGGCGGGAAGTCTCGGTTCTCGGCCTCGTAGGCGCGCAGCGTCGCGAGCGCCTTCGCGTGCGCCGCCTCGTCGACCAGCACCCCCCAGCCCCCCGAATGCAGCGGCCGCACCAGCCCCTCGAGCCCCTCGGTGTGCAGCACGAAGGCCCACTCTTGGGCCTTCGCGAGCGTCGCCACGGGGCCGAGCACGCGCTGCCCCCCCCCCTCGTCGTCGGCCGCCTCGCCGCGCGACGGCGGCGGAAAGCGCACGCCCTCGGGCGCGGCCGGCGGCGGCGGCAGCGGCGGGAAGCGAACGCCCTCGGGCAGGGCGAAGCCCACGGCGCCCGGGAGCGCGTGACCGTTCAGGCGGCGGGGATGTGCGGGGCCGTGCGCGTCCAAGGTCGGGCCAACCTGTGGACGAGCCCGTGCCTTGTCAACGCGAGCGCCCGGCGCCGCGCCCCCCCCATTCGGGCGGGCCGCGCGGGCCCCGCCTCGGGCTCAGCCCGCCCCGTCGCCGCCCCGGTAGCCCGCCCCCTCGCCCCGGTAGCCCGCCCCGTCGCCGCCCCGCAACCCCGCCCCGTCGCCGCCGCGCGAGGCGAGATCGCCCGTGACGCGGCGCAGCCCCTCGAGCGACGAGGAGAGGTGCCGCAGGGCCTGGCCCTGCACCCGGAGCGACTCTTCGATGCGCGAGCTCGCCGCGAGCGCCTGGTTCGTCTCGCGCGAGACGTTCTTCTGCGCCGAGGTCAGGAGGCCCACCAGGTTCGAGATGCCCTCGATGTTCTGCGTGATCTGGCGGCTGCCGCGCGCCTGCTCCTGGCTCGAGCGCTCGACGTGCTGCGTGATGGTGCGCATCTTCTCGGCGCTCTTCATGATGAGCTCCGAGCCGCGCGCCTGCTGCGCCGTCGCGGCCGCGATCTGCTGCACCGTCTCGGCGATGCGCCCGATGGCGTCGGTCACCTGCTTCGAGCCCTTCGCCTGCTCGACCGTCGCGCGGGCGATGGCGCGCACCATGTTGGTGCTCTTCTGCGACGACTCGAGAATCTTCTTCAGCGCCCGCTCGGCCTCGTTCGAGACCTCGACGCCCCGCTCGACGTTGTGGCTCGAGCGCTCGACCGCGTTGATGGCGTTGCGCGACTCGGCCTGGATCGTCTTGACGAGGTCGGCGATCTCCTTCGTCGAGCCGCCGGCGCGCTCGGCCAGGTCTTTGATCTCGTCGGCGACGACGGCGAAGCCCTTGCCGTGCTCGCCCGACTGCGCCGCGAGGATGGCGGCGTTGAGCGCGAGCAGGTTCGTCTGCTCGGCCACCTCGTCGATGACGCCGACGATCTGCCCGATCGCCTCGATGCGGCTGCCGAGGTTGGCGATGACCGAGACGGCCTCCTGGCTCGACTCCTTGATGCGGTAGATCTCGCCGATCGTCTTCAAGATGGCCTCGGCGCCCTTCTCGGCGTCGTGCGCCACCTCCTCCGAGAGGCGCGCCGTCTCGTTGGCGTTCGACTGCACCTGGTCGATCGAGACGTCCATCTCGTTCATCGACGAGCTCGTCTCTTCCGCCGTCAGCGAGAGCGCCTCGACGTTCTTGGCGACCTCCTTGATCGAGTAGGCCATCTCCTCGATCGACGAGACGGTCTCGCGCACGCTGCGGGCGAGCTCGGCCGTGTTCTCGGCGACCTCCTCGTTGGTCGCGGTAATCTCGAGGATGCTCGACGACGACTCTTCGGCGCTCGAGGCGAGCTGCTCGACGTGCTTGGCCGTCTCGCCCCCGCCGGCGCCCAGCTCGCGCACCGCCCGCATCGCCTCCTCGACCGCCGTGCCCTGGCCCCGCTGCGCCTCCTCGAGCCGGTGCACCTCGGCCTCGAGCCCGCGCTGCGTCTCGAGCAGCTCTTGGTAGCGCTGCCGCTCGGCCGCGAGCTTGCGGCGGCCGCTCGCGGCGAGCTCGCCGATGGCGTCGTAGACCGCCGCGAGCTCGGGCGGCGAGCCCGGCGGCGGCTCGGGCCGCTCGCCGTCGGACGCGCGGCGCAGCGCCGAGAGCAGGGGCTGCGGGTCGATCGAGCCGCCCAGGCCCATGTTCTGCCAGAGCAGGTAGAGCACGCCGGCCTCGACCACGAAGCCCAAAAAGGCGAGCATCTTGCGGTCTTGCTCGGTCACGGTGACCGAGGCCAAGGCGAAGGCCGCGAAGAAGATGAAGAGCCCGATGACGAGCTGGCGGGCCGGGGCTCGCATGGGGCGCAGGGTACGCGCGCCAAACCGGCCACGGCAAGCCGCTTCACAAAGCCCGCCCGGGCCAAGCCTCAGCCACAAGCACCGCAGCACGCCGGCCGGAGGGCGCTCGGGCCGGCCGGGGGGCCCGCCGGGGGCGCCCAGGGCCCTCAGGGTCGGCTTCGTCAGTCGGCCCGACCCGCGGGCCTCGAGGCCCCCTCGGGCCGGCCAAGCCCGCCCTCGGGGCTCGCCCAAGGGCCCCCCGAGGGCCCCCGGCGCCCTCGGGCCAAGCCAGAGCACTGGACCGGAGGCCCCCCCGGCCCCGGGGCTCTCTCGACCCACCCCCTCGCCCCGTCGGGGCCGGGGCGAGGGGCCCGGCCTTAAGGGGCCGCGGCCGGGGGCGCCGCCGAGGGCGAGGCGGCGGCCGCGGGCGCCTCGGGGATGCCGTTCATCGTCTCGCGCATCAGCCACTGCACCACCGCCTTGGGGTCGTTGCCCGCCGCGCGGAAGACCTCGATCTGCCGGTCGGCGCTCGTCCCCTCTTCGAGGATCTTCGCCACCGCCTGCACCTGCTCGCGGGTGCCGAGCCGCGCGGCCGCGTCGTCGACGAAGTCGATGAGCTCGAACACGAGGTCGCGCGTCGGCACCTCCTTCGACTTGCCGAAGTCGATGAGCTTGCCGTGGATGCCGTAGCGCACCGCGCGCCACTTGTTCTCTTCGATGAGGCTGCGGCTGTAGGTGCGCCAGCCGAGGTTCTGCCGCCGCAGCAGGTAGAGCTTGGCCATCAGCGCCTGCACCAGCGCCACGATCGCGATGGTGTGGTCCATCTTCGTGGGCATGTCGCAGACGCGGACCTCCACGGTCTCGAAGAAGGGGTGGACGCGCACGTCCCACCAGATCTTCTTGGCGTTGTCGATGCACTTGGTGCGCACCAAGAGGTCGACGAACTCGGTGAAGGCCGAGTACGACCGGAACTCGTCGGGGATGCCCGTGCGGGGGAAGCGCTTGAAGATCTCGCTGCGCGTGCTGGCGAGCCCCGTCGCGCGCCCGAGCCAGAGCGGGCTCGAGGTCGTCAGCGCCAGGAGGTGCGGCAGGAAGTAGCGCACCTGGTTGGCGAGCACCGTGGCGTCCTCGCGGTCCTTGATGCCGACGTGCACGTGCAGGCCGAAGATGAGGTTGGCGCGCGCGACCTCTTGCAGCTCTTCGACCAGGCCGTGGTAGCGCTCGTGGTCGGTGATGTCCTGCGCCTTCCAGTCGCTGAAGGGGTGGGTGCTCGCGGCGACGATGCGCAGGCCGCCCCGCTCGGCCAGGCGCGACAGCTCGCGGCGCATCTCGGTGAGCTCGCGCCGCACGTCGCCGACGTCCTGGCAGATGCTCGTGCCGACCTCGACCATCGACTGGTGCATCTCGGCGCGCACGCGCTCGCGCAAGACCGACTTGCCGCCCTCCTCGATGAGGCGGCTGACGTACGAGCGGAGCTCGCCCGTCTCGGGGTGGACGATCTGGTATTCTTCTTCTACGCCGAGCGTGAACTGGCCGTCGAGCAGCATGGGGCCTCCTGGCCGCGGGGCGGGGGCGGCGGGCGGGGCGCGCATCGTATCTGACTCCGTGCGCACCCCCAAGGCCCCGCGGCGGTGCCCGCGAAGGAACCGACGACGCGGCAGGGCCCCGAGCGCGCCTGGGTACGGGGGGCCGAACGGGGCGAAGGCCGGCGCGACGGGGGCGAGGGCGAGGGCACGAACGCGAGCGCGCCGGCTCGAAGAGGCCCCGGCGCGCGACCGTGCGCCCGGGCGCGGGGGCGCGAGCGCGCCGGGGGCGCCTCAGCGCGGGCGGGTGACGCGAGCGCGGGCGCCGGGGGGCGCCTCAGCGCGGGCGGGTGACGCGGCGGCCGGGCTCGTCGCCGCCGACCCACTCGAAGGGGGGGGCGCGGCGCACGGAGTCGTTCCACCAAAGATAGTCGTGGCCGTGCCCGGCCGCGCGCTCGGGCCGCGCGCGCCGCTCGGGCCGCTCGCGCCCGGCCTGGATGGCGAAGCGGACCATCTCGTCGACGACGATGTCGAAGTAGGGGTCGCCCAAACTCCACTGGTACATGTCGGGGGCGGGGTTCGTGAAGTCGATGGCGTAGGGCACGCCGTCTTTGATCGCGAACTCGACCGAGTTCATGTCGTAGCCGAGCGCGGCGTTGAGCTTGTAGGCGTCCTCGACGACGCGGCGCTCGAGCTCGGAGCCCATGAACTTGCCCGACCGGACGTAGCGGCGGTTCTTCGGGTCGTACTGGATGGGCAGCACGGTGTCGCGGCCGATGCAGACGCAGCGCACGTAGTCGTCGAAGTCGATGAACTCTTGCAGCACCATCACGAGCGTGCCCGTCTCGTTGTAGGTGCGCAGAAGCTGGTCGAGCGAGTCGATGCGCCAGACGTTCTTCCAGCCGCCGCCGTCGGCGGGCTTCATGATGGCGGGGAAGCCCACGTAGGAGGCGACGGCGTCCCAGTTGAGGGGGTACTCGAGGTTGCGGAGCGACTTCTGCTTGTCGATCGCGGGGATGTAGTCGCGCGAGGGCAGCATCACGGTGCGGGGCACGGCGACGCCGAGGTCGGCGGCGAGCGAGTAGCCGAAGAACTTGTCGTCGGCGGCCCACCAGAAGGGGTCGTTGATGCAGTAGGTGCCGCGCAGGGCGGCGGTCTTCAGGTAGAACCGGTAGAAGGGGACTTCGTGGCTCAGCCGGTCGATGAGCACGTCGTACGAGCGCTCGTAGCGCTCGCGCACGCCGCCGATCTTCGCGAGCTCCGCCCGGACGCCGGGTTGCCGCGACGCCCGCTCGACGAACGCGCGCGGGAAGTCGTCCTCCATGCCGACGATGAGCCCGATGCGAATGTCCATGACCTGATGCCCTCTTCGTGGTGGGTTTGCCCGAGCGCGCGCCCCGCGCGCCGGCGCGGGCCGCCCCGCCCCGCGCGGTCTATAGACCGGAGCGCGCCCGGGCAACAAGGGCCGGCGCGCCCCCGCGGCGGGCGTCGGCCGAGGACGCTACGAGGCCCCGGTCGGCCTCGCGCCGCCCGGCGGGCGTCGGCCGAGGACGCTAAGGGCGCGGCGTCCTCGTCGAAGATGTCGTCGTGGCGCACGGTGGCGGCCGGGGGGGCGCCGCCGGCGAAGGCGTCCATGTCGAGCTCGGGCGGGGGCAGGGCCAACCAGCCGCGGCGCGAGGCGAGGTCGTTGAACTGGCGGCGCAGCCAGCCGGGGATCATGAAGGCGAAGGTCTTGGCGAGCCGCTGCGGGTCGTCGAGCGTGCGGATCATGCGGTCGTAGGTGAGCCGGCCGTAGGCCTTGACGAAGGCCTGGGCCTGCTCGCGCTTCGAGACCCAGGCGATGACGCCGGGCCGGTCGGCCTCGGGGTGAAACTGCGTGCCCTCGACGCCGGGGGCGAAGTGCAGCGCGAGGATGGCGCGCCCCTTCGAGACGCCGTCGCGGCTCTCGCGGGCGAGCACGCGGCCGCCGATGGCGCGCAGGCTGCCCTCGTCGACGTCGATGGCCTCCCAGTTGCGGTGCTCGAAGGCGAAGAGCCGGTCGCCGAAGGGCTCGGTGAGCGGGTGCGCCTGGCCGTGGTCGGTCATGTAGACGGGCATGACGCCGAACTTGCGCTCGGAGAGCGGCTCGACGCCGCCGACGCGGAAGTGCCGGACGAGCAGCTCGTAGGTGTAGCAGACGCCGAGCAGCGAGGGGCCGCCGGGGCCGAGCTGCAGGCGGCGCTCGACCACCCAGTCGTAGAACGAGTACATCTCGTCGAGCCAGGGCTCGCCGTCGTGCTCGTAGGGGGTGCCGGGGCCGCCCGACGAGAGGTAAAGGTCGCAGTCGCGCGGGGGCAGCTCGTGCTTGTTGCGCGGCTCGACCACGACGAGCTCGCAGGCGAGCCCGGGGTTGTGCCGGCGCACGGCGGCGAAGAAGGCGTCGATGATGACCCGGAAGCAGCGCATGGCCTGGTTCGGGTGACCGTTGTTCATGTCGCACAGGCAAAGGCGCAGCGTCTGGTGCGGGCGCGCCTTCGGGTGGTGAAGCTTTGGGTGGTTCATCTCCGTCGACCTCGGCGTTCGGGCCCCTTCGCCCGCCGGTAGCGCCGGCCGGTGCGCCCCGGGCTCGGGGCGCCGCCCGGACGCATAAGCCCGCGCGGCGCCGGACGAAAGGGGGGCGGGGGCCTTGGGCGCGGCGGCGGCCGGGTGCCGCCGTGCGGCAAGGCCCGGGCGCGCCGCCGTCGTCGGCGGCTTTCTCGCCCCGGGGCGCGTCAAAGGTCTAGCATGACGCCATGCCCCGCGCCCGCTCCGGCCGCGCCTCGCGCGCGCTCGCCGAACGTATCCTGCCCGTCGCCGAGCGCGTCGGGGTCGACGAGCGCTACGCCGGCCGCGGCGTGACCATCGCCTTCCTCGACGCGGGCTTCTACGCCCACCCCGACCTGATGACGCCCCGGCCGCGGATTCGGGCGTACTTCAACGTGCTCGCCCGCGAGTCGGGGGTCGAGCGCCTGCTCGAGCCGCACGCCTCGGCCTGGCACGGCATGATGACGAGCGTGGTGTGCGCCGGCAACGGCGCGCTCTCGGGCGGGCGCTACCGGGGGCTCGCCCACGAGAGCGACCTCGTGCTCGTCAAGGTGGGCAGCCTGTCGCGCGTGCGCCACGACGACATCGCCCTCGGCATCGAGTGGGTGCTCGCCAACGCCGCCCGCCACGACGTGCGCGTGCTCAACATCTCGTGCGGCGGCGACTACGAGGCGACCTACCTGACCGACCACCTCTCGCGCATGGCCGAGGCGGCCGTGCGCGCCGGCATCGTCGTCGTCTGCGCCGCGGGCAACGCCGGCAACGAGCCCGGCCACCCCGTCGTGCCGCCCGCGAGCGTGCCCGCCGTCATCACCGTCGGCGGCCTCAACGACGAGGGCAACCCCCGCCTCGGCCGCTTCTCGACCTACCACTCGTCGTACGGGCCCACCATCGACGGGCTGCAGAAGCCCGAGATCATCGCCCCGGCCATCTGGCTGGCCGCGCCCATCCTGCCGAACACCCCGACGGCCGCCGAGGCCGCCCTCTTGCACGAGCTCGACGTCGCCGAAGACCACGAGCTGCAGGGCATCTTGCAGGCCCACCCCGGCGTCTCGCGCGCGCTCGACGAGGCCGTCGGCCGAGAGCCCTACCTCATTCGGCAGATTATCGCGGCGCAGCTCCACGACCAGAAGGTCATCGACGGGCACTACAAGCACGTCGACGGCACCTCCTTCGCCGCCCCCATCGTCTCCTCCATCGTGGCTAAGATGCTCGAGGCCAACCCCAAGCTCGCCCCCCACGAGATCAAGCGCATCCTCATCGACACCGCCCAGCGGCTGCCCCACGTGCCCATCGAGCGGCAGGGCTGGGGCGTCGTGCAGGCCGCGGCGGCCGTGCAGCGGGCCGCGAGCGCCGTCCGGGCGCCCGAGTCGACCCGCCGGCCGCCCGAGTCGCGCCGCGTGAAGGGCTGAGCCGTGCCCCCGCCCCCTCTCGCGCCGCCGGCCGCGGGGCCCTGCCCCGGGCCCGCCCGGGCCTCGCCCCTCGCCCGGGCCTGCCCTCCGCCCCCTCTCGGGCGTGATCCCCTGACCACGCAGTCATGGTACATGGGTCGGCCTCGGGGCCTTTCCGGGCCCCCTACCCCGCCGATGCCTACCCCGCCCCCCGCCGCCGCCGTTGCGCGCTCCTTTCCCCCCCCGGGGGGGGCGGCGAGGGCTCGGGGCCGAGAATCGGCCCGAGAGGGCGGCCCGGCGCCCCGAGTTTGGCCCGCCCTCCGCCCCACCGGCGGGGTGGGGGCCGCGTGTGAGTTGACAGACCGGTGGCGCGCGTCGGACGATTCGGGCTCGCAGGCGCCCGGGGTGTCTGCCTAGCGGCCGCTTTCCCCTCCCCCTCCCCCTTCCGAACGAAAAAAGCCAGGTCGCCGTGCCTTCCCCCCTCCGCATCGAAGTCGTGGGCGAGACCAACGTCGGTCGCAAGCGCACGCACAACGAAGACAACTTCTCGATCCTGACCGACTTCGGCCTCTACATCGTGGCCGACGGCATGGGCGGGCACGCGTCGGGCGAGGTGGCCTCGAAGCTGGCCATCGACACCATCGCCGAGTTCTTCGCCGACACCGCCGACGACCCCGAGCGAACCTGGCCCTACAAGATGGACCGGGCCAAGGGCTACGAGGAGAACCGGCTCATCACGGGCATCAAGCTCGCGAACTTGCGCATCTTCGAGTTCGCGCAGCGCGACGTGAAGACGCGCGGCATGGGCACGACGATCGTGTCGATCTTCACGGTCGACAACGGCGTCTACTGCGCCCACGTCGGCGACAGCCGGGCGTACCGCATCCGCAACGGGGTCATCGAGCAGATCACCGAAGACCACTCGCTGCTCAACGACTACATCAAGATGAAGCACCTGACGGCGGAAGAGATCGCGAACTTTCCGCACAAGAACGTCATCGTGCGCGCGCTCGGCATGAAAGAGACCGTCAAGGTCGACACGCGCTTCGACGTGCCGCAGCCGGGCGACGTCTACCTGCTCTGTTCCGACGGGCTGTGCGGGCCGGTGTCCGACCAAGAGATGCTCGACATCATCCTCGGCGCGCCCGACCTGAAGAGCGCCTCGCGAAGGCTCATCGACCGCGCCAACGAGCTCGGCGGCCCCGACAACATCACGTCGGTGCTCGCGCGGTGGGTGGCGTTAGGCCGTGAGGCGTGGCCGGGCGGCGCGCGGCGGGGGCGGGGCGCGGGGCCTCGGCGTCCTCGCCCTGGCGCTCGCGGCGGCGGCGGCGCTCTCGCCGGGCGCGGGCTGCGGGGGCCGCTCCGACCTCGGCCTGCTCGACGAGCCGTCCTCGGCCGGCGCCGGGGGCTCGGGCGCCGGGGGCTCGCCCGCGGGCGGCCAGGGCGGCGCGCCGGCCGAGGGCGCCGGGGGGGCGGCCGGGGCGGCGGGCTGTGGGGCGGCGTGCGGGGGGGCCTGCGGCGTCTGCGCCCAGGGCGTGACCGCGTGCGGCGCCCAGCGGCAGGCCTGCCTCGCGGCGCCGGGCTGCGCCGCGTTCGAGGCCTGCGCCCTCGACCAGCGGTGCCTCGACGCGCCCGACCCCTTCTCGGCCTTCGCGTGCTTCGACCGCTGCTCGACCCTCACCGCGGGCTCCGACGACGACGTCGCGCGCTGGCAGGCCTACACGGTCTGCGCCGCCTGCGACCCCACCTGCGCCGAGCTCTGCCCGGCCGCCAGCCCGCTCTGCGGCGCGGGCGGCCAGGGCGGCGCCTCCGGCGAGGGCGGCGCGGGCGGCGCCGGCGGCAACGGCGTGACGGGCGAGGGCGGGGGCGGCGGCGGCGAGGGCGGCCAGGGCGGCGAGGGCGGGGGCGGCTGCGGGGCCTGCGTGGCCGACGAGGGGCCCGCGCTCTGCGAAGACGAGCTCGAGGCCTGCTACGACGCGCTGCCCTGCGCCGCGCTCGACGCCTGCCTGCGCGCTGCGGGGTGCATGACGCAACCTCTCGACCAGTTCCCCCTTTGCGCCCTAACCTCGTGCGCGCCCTTCCTGTTCAGCCCGACGGCCATCACCCTGTGGAACTCCTACGCCCACTGCGCGCTCTGCTCGGGCGCCTGTTACACGTCGTGTTTGCCCTGGAGCGCCGGCCTCTGCCTGTTCGACCCGGCCACCGGCCCCCTGCCGGCGCCCCCGGCCGGGCTCGTGCCCCCGGGCGCGGGCCCCTGAGCCGGGCTCGTGCCCCCGGGCGCGGGCCCCTGAGCCGATCTCGCGCCCTCGGCGAGCCCCTGGGCCGACCACGCGCCCCCGCGCGCAGGCCCCTGAGCCGGGCGCCCCACCCCGCCGCGCCCGCCGCGCGCGCCGACGACCGCCCCCCCGCGGGGGCGTGACCACGCGAGGCACGCCCCTGGCCCCGCCCCTGTCGACGACGCTCCTGTCCGAGCGCCTGCTCTTGCGACCGCCGCGCGCCTCCGACGCGGCCGCGCTGCGCCGGCTGCTCGTCACCAACGCCGAGCACCTGCGCCCCTGGAGCCCGGCGCCCGCCGCCGGCACCGACCCGCTCTCGCTCCTCGAGCTGACGCGCGGGCTCCTGCGCCAGCGGCGCGAGTGGCGCGAAGACCGGACGTACGCCTTCGTGCTCTGCGGGCGCGACGACCCCGCCCTGCCGCTCGGCCGCGTCACGCTGAGCCACGTCGTGCGCAGCGCCTTCCAGAACGCGTACCTCGGCTACTGGCTCGACGCCCGCCGGCAGGGCCAGGGGCTGATGAGCGAGGCGGTCGCGCGCGTCGTGCGCTTCGCCTTCGACGAACTCGGCCTGCACCGCGTGCAGGCGGCGGTGCTGCCCGAGAACGCCGCGAGCCGCCGCGTGCTCGCCAAGGCGGGCTTCCGCGAGGAGGGGCTGGCGCGGCGGTACCTGCAGATCGCCGGGCAGTGGCAAGACCACCTGCTCTTCGCCCGCACGAACGACGAGGGCGAGGCGGGCGGGGGCCTGTGAAGGCCGCGCGGGGCGCGCTACGCTCGGCCGCGTGACCGCGCCCGCCGCCCCCTCGGCCCTCGTCACCGGCGGCGGCACGCGCCTCGGCGCCGCCATCGCCCGCGCGCTCGCCGCCGCCGGCTACGACCTCGTCGTGCACTACGCGACGAGCCGCGCGGGCGCCGAGGCGGTGGCGGCCGAGGCCCGGGCGCTCGGCCGGCGCGCGATCGCGTTCGGCGCCGACCTGCGCGATCCGGGCGCGCTCGACGCGCTGGCCGAGGCGGCGCTCGCGTTCGGCGGCGGGCGGCTCGACGCGCTCGTGCACAACGCGGGGGTCTACGAGCGGGTCGAGCCCGCGGCGCTCGACGACGCCGCGCTCGAGCGGGCGCTCGACGTCAACCTGCGCGCGCCCTACCGCCTGACGCTGCGCCTGCGGGCGGCGCTCGAGCGCGCGCGCGGCTCGGTGGTGGCCATCACCGACATCGCGGCCGAGCGGCCCTGGGCCGACCACCTTCCCTATTCGGTATCGAAGGCGGCGCTCGCGCAGCTCGTGCGGGCCTGGGCGCTCGCGCTCGCGCCGTCGGTGCGCGCGAACGCCGTCGAGCCGGGCCCGGTGCTGCCGGCCGAGCGCGACCTCGAGGCGGGCGCGGCGGGCCTGCTCGCCTCGGTGCCGCTCGGCCGCTTCGGCGCCGAGGGCGACGTGGCGCGCGCCGTGCTCTTTCTGCTGCAGAACGACTACGTGACGGGCCACGCCCTGCGGGTCGACGGCGGCCGCTCGCTCGCGTGAGGGGGCCGGGGGGGCGGGCGCGGGCGGCGCGCCGGGGCGCGGGACCGCTCGAATGTCGGGGCGCGGGCGGGGGCCGAAGGGGCGGCCCCCGGGGCCCGGCCGGGCCGATCGGGGGGGGGCCGCCTTGCGAGGGGGGGGCGCACGCTGTAGCTTCCGAGGGCTCACATGGGGCGCACAGCGAAAGATTTGGAGGCCTACTTCCTCGCCATCGGGCGCCGCTACCGCGCGGTCGACGAGGGCACCTTCGTCCTCGACCCGCCGGCGCACGCCTCGGGGCCGCTCATTGGCGTGCGGGTCACCACCGACGGGCCGGTCGTCTTCACCGCCGAGTTCGGGCCCACGCCCAACGGCGACGCCGAGGCGGAGACGAAATTTTTCCGCCGCCTGCTCGAAATGAACGCGTCCGACCTCTTGTACTGCGCCTACGGCGTGCGCGACGGCGCCGTCATTTTGTCGTCCGCGCACGAGCTCTCGAACCTCGACCTGAACGAGGTCGAGGCCATTCTTTCCGACTTTGACCTCGCCATCGCGCGCCACCAGCGCGAAATGCCCTCCGAGCCCCGGGCCCTCTCGGCCTAGCCGCCCCCGAGCCCCGAGGCCCCCACCCCCGACGAAAGGCGCGCGCCCCCCTCGATGAGCCCCTTCGCCCGCCTCGTGCGGCTCGCCCGGGCGAACGTCCACCGCCTGCTCGCCCGCCTGCGCCCCGAAGCCCGCCCCGCTCCCGCGCCGCCCCCCGCGCCCGCGCCCGCGCCCGCGCCCGACGACCCGGCGGCCGCCCTCGAGCGGGCGATCTTCGCGCTCAACGCCCGGCTCGTCGAGGGCAAGAAGCAGGTCGCCGTCGCCGTCGCCGACGAGAAGCACGTCGCCAAGCTCGTCGCCCAGGCCACCGCCGAGGCCGCCGAGTGGGAGCGCCGGGCGGTGCTCGCCATCGAGCAGGGCGACGAGGCGCTCGCCAACCAGTGCCTGGTCCGCAAGCGAGAGCACGCCGCGCGCGCCGCCGGCCACGAGGCCGAGTGGCGCGCGTACAAGGCCGCGGCCGACCGGCTGAAGGCGTCGCTGCGCGCGCTGTCCGACGAGGTCGAGGCCCACAAGCGCGAGCAGGTCCGCCTGCGCGCGCGCGCCCGGGCCGCCGCCCTGCGCGCCGCGAGCCCGCTCGAGGCCTACTTCTCCCTGGCCGGGCGGCGCCACCGGGCCGCCGGCGAGGGCGCCTTCGTGCTCGAGCCCCGCGCCCCCGGCGGCCGCCCCGTCGAGGTGCGCCTCGCGGCCGACGGCGCGGTCTCCTTCAGCGCCGCGCTCGGCCTCTTGCCCGAGGGCGAGGCGGCCGCGAAGCTCGCGCTGCGCCTGCTCGAGACGAACGCGACCGCGCTCGTGCACTGCGCCTACGGCGTGCGGGACGGCGTCGTCGTCGTCGCCGCGACGCGCGCCCTCGTCGACCTCGGCCCGAACGAGGTCGAGGCCATTCTCTCCGACTTCGACCTGGCGATCGCGCGGCACGTGCGCGACATGCCCCCCGCCCACAACGCACGCTCGAATTAGAAAGGCGCGCCCGTCTCATGGGAATTTTTGCCCGCCTCGCGCAGCTCATCAAGGCGAACCTCAATGACCTGATCACGCGCTCCGAAGACCCGGAGAAGATGCTAAATCAGGTCATTTTGGACATGAACGCGCAGCTCATTCAGGCAAAAAAGCAGGTCGCCGTCTCGATCGCCGACGAGAAGCACCTCGCCAAGCAGGCCGAGCAAGAGGCCGCCAACGCCGCCGAGTGGGAGCGCCGGGCCATGCTCGCCATCCGCCAGGGCGACGACGATCTCGCGAAAGAGGCCCTGCAGCGCAAGAAAGAGCACGCGACGCTGCACGCCCAGTACGAAGACCAGTGGCGCAAGCAGAAGGCCGCCGTCGACCAGCTCAAGACCGCGCTGCGCGTCTTGAACGACAAGATCGAAGAGGCCAAGCGCAAGAAGAACGTGCTCATCGCCCGCAAGAAGCGGGCCGAGGCCCAGCGCGCCATCCACGAGACGATGAACGGGCTGCGCGACCAGTCCGCCTTCCAGACCTTCGAGCGGCTCGAGCAGACCATCGACCGCATCGAGGCCGAGGCCGAGGCCGGCACCGAGCTCGCCGAAGAGTACACCGGCGACCGGCTCATCCACCGCTTCCGCGAGCTCGAGGTGACCGGCGGCTCGGACGACGAGCTCTTGAACCTCAAGCGCAAGATGGGCCTCGCCCCCCCCGCCCCCGAGCCCGCCCCGCCCCCGCAGGTGCGCGTCTCCGCCCCCGCCGCCCCCCCGCCCTCGAACGCCCGCACCGAGCAGGCCGAGCGCGACGAGCTCGCCGCCGCCCTCGCCGAGATCGAGGCCGAAGAGCAGCAAGAGCGCGAGCGCGAGCGCATGAAGCGCTGAGCGCCCCCCGCCATGCCCGACGAGCCGGCCCCCCCCGACGGCCCCGCGGGGGACGAGCGGGGCGAGGGCGGCCCCCGCGTGCTCGTCGTCGACGACAACCCCCTCTTCGCCCAGGCCACCGCCTCGATGCTCGCGGCGCTCGGCGCCCGCCCCGAGCTCGCCGCCGACGGCTTCGCCGCCCTCGCCGCCCTCGCCCGGGCCCCGTTCGACCTCATCCTGCTCGACTGGGAGATGCCCCGCCTCGACGGCCGGCGCACCGCGTTCGAGATCCGCCGCCGCTTCGGGCCCACGCCGCCCATCGTCGTCGTCTCCGCCCTCACCGCCCGCGTCCGGCGCGTGCTCGGCCCCGCCTCGGGCGTCGACGACGTGCTCGCCAAGCCCTTCGACAGCGCCGAGCTCGAGGCCTTGCTCGCGCGCTGGCTGCCGCGCCCCCCGCGGGCCGACATCGACGTCGACCCCCCGCCCGCGAGCCCCCGCCGCCCGCGCTGAGCCGCCCCCGAGGGAACGCGGGGGCAGCGAACGCCCGCGGAAACGGCGCGAAAAGCCCTGCCGGAGGCAGAGCTCCCGCGGAGCGAGCCGCTCTCGCGAGCTCGCCCGGGAGACGAAGCCCGCGGTAGCCCAGCCCCAGCGAGGGCTCTAGGGATTGGTCACTTTTTTTCCTTGCCCGGCGGTCGGCTAGGCTGCGGGGTGGATGCCGCCGCCTTCGCCCCCTTCGACCCCGACGCCCTGTTCGCCGACGCGCCCTACAGCCGCCCGATCCGCCGGCGCCTCGGCG
>DASTPP010000321.1:0-5340 GCA_035762175.1 Polyangiaceae bacterium
CGACAGGGGCACGTCGGCGAGCACGTCGAAGTCGGGCGAGCGGCGCTCGAGCAGCAGGGCGGCGAAGAAGACGTGCCAGGCGGTGCGCTTGGGGGGCGCGTGGTCGGGGGCCGGGCGGCGCGCGTGGGCCATGGGCCCCGAGGCGTAAGCATGGCGCGGGGCGCGCGCTATGGCCCCCGGGGCGGCTCCGACCGCGGCACGCGCGCGAGGTGCGTTCGACCTTGCGCCGGCCCCGGGCGAGGGGCAACCTTTGGGGTCGTGGCTCGTCAAGCGGCAGCAAAGACCCTCGTTTGGAATGGGCGCGAGTTGCCCCCCGAGTTGCGCGATTTGCCCCCGGGTCGGTACACCGTCGAGCCCGTCGAAGAGTGGGGCCTGAGCGACGACGAAGAGGCCGGGCTCGAAGAGGCGCTCGAGGCGGCCGACCGGGGCGAGGCGCTCGAGGGCGCGGCCGTGCTCGACGAGCTGCGCGGGCTGATTGGTCCGCCGCGCAGGTGAGCTATCGCGTCGCGCCCCAAGCCGCTCGTGATCTGCGCGACGCCTTGACGTTTCTCGTGGGCGAGAACCCTGACGCGGCCGAGTCGCTGCTCGCGAGCTTCGGCCGCGAGTTCGAACTGCTCGCCTCGGGCATCGTCGAAGGGGCACAAACGACGCTGCGTAGCGGCCGGCGTGTCCGGCGGTGGCTCGTACACCCGTTCTGGGTCTATTACCGTCGAACGCCCGCGGGCCTCGAGATTTTGCGCGTTTACCACCACGCGCGCCGCCCGCTCGAGCGGTGACCCCGCCGGCTCAGCCTCGCGAGTAACCGCGCGGGGGTCGGCCGTGCGGAATCGGGCTCGGCGAGGCGGGCGAGGTCGAGCGGGCGAACGCGCTGGCGCAGCGGGCGGCGACGCTGCTCTTGGGCACGTACAACGAGCAACGTCGGTGCGGGCAGTTCGTCTTCGGCAATCCGCCTCGGCCCGCGAGCCGGCGCCGCCACCCGCCGAGCGCCTCGCCCTCGGGCCCGAGACTAGCACCGGCGAAGGGCCCCAGCGGCGCGCTCAGACCCAGTCGCGGACGTCGACCCCCTTGCCGCGCAACAGGTCGAGCGCGCGGGCGCGATCGGCCTCGTCGAGCTTGCTCCACGCGCGTTGCAGCTCGGTGCGCTCGTGGACGGTGAGCTTGATGGTGCCCATCAGCGCGGTCGTGTCGTTGGTCAGAAGGTCGTTGAACTTGGCCTCGAACTCGGAAAACGTCATCGGGGTGCCTCCTTCGGTAGGACCGGTTTACCTACCACGGGGGGGCGCCGTCCGGCAGGCCGGGCCCGACGGTCGCCCCCGCCCGGGGGGCCTCGGGCGGGGCCGCGAAGGCTCGCGCTCGCGCAGCGCCGCCCCGGCGGGGCGCCGGCCTCGCCCCGCCGCTCAGCGCGCGGCCGCCGGCGGGCGCAGGTCGACGGGCTCGCCGCCCTGCATCACGCCGCGCACGTTTCGGATCACGACCTCGATGTCGGCGAGGGGGTCGCCCTCGACGGCGATGAGGTCGGCGAAGTAGCCGGGGGCGACGCGGCCGAGTTCGCGCTCTCGGCCGACGCTGCGGGCGGCCTCGAAGGTGGCGGCCTTGAGCGCCTGCAGCGGGGTCATGCCGGCGCGCACGAGCCAGGCGAGCTCGCGCTTGTTCTCGCCGCACATGGTGAACACGGCGTCCGAGCCCATGGCGACGGCGACCCCGCGCGCGAGGGCCTGCGAGGTGGTGGCGAGGTTCTGCCCGAGGAAGGCCTCGAAGGCGCGGTCGTCGTCGCCCGAGAAGCCGAAGAAGGGGGCGTTCTCGCGGTAGTAGCGGTTGTGGTCGATGGTCGGCACGTAGGTGGTGCCGCGCCGGGTCATCTCGTCGAGCGTGGCGGCGTCGAGACCCTCGGCGTGCTCGAGGGCGTCGGCGCCGGCGCGCACGGCGTCGGCGGCGACCTCGCCATGGTAGGCGTGGATGGAGACGGGCTTGCCGAGCCGGTGCGCCTCGTCGACCGTCGCGCGCATGGCCTCGAACGAGTACGAGCGCTGGCAGCTCAGCCGGCGGTCGGAGCACTCGTCGGCCCAGACCTTGATGAGGTCGACGCCGAGCGCCACCAACCGCCGGACCTCGGCCCGCACGCCGCGCTCGCTGCGGTCGTCGGTCTGCACGCCCGGGCCGGCCACGACGAGCCGCGGGCCCCGCACGCGCCCCGCGCGCACGGCCTCGCGCGCCTTGAGGTCGAGGCCGGTCGGCGAGCCCTTGTCGATGGCGGTCGTCACGCCGAGCCGCAGCATGCGCTGCAGGCAGTCGTGAATGAGCGGCAGCGCCCGCGAGGCCCCGAGCTTGTCGACGCGCTCGAAGGGGTTGGTGCCGGGCGCCCCGTCGGTCACGAACGTGACGTGCGTGTGCGCGTCGATGAGGCCCGGCAGGCCCGTGTAGCCGCCCCAGTCGAGCACGGGCGCCTCGGCGGGGATCTGCGACGCGTCGTCGCCCACGTACGCCACCCGGTCGCCGCGCACGACCACGACCGCGCGCTCGATCACCGCGCCGCTCGCCGGGTCGATGAGCCGGCCGAGCCGCACGGCCCGCACGGCGGGCTCGCGCGACGAGCCGTCGTGCGGGCCCGCGCCGACGCCGCACGAGGGGATCGAGATCAGTAGCAGCCAGCAGAACAACGCGGCCGTCGCGCTACGCAGGCGGCGAGTCACGGCAGCACGCTACCATCGCTCGGCGGTCCGGGGGGCCTTTCTGCGGGCGCCCCCCCCCGAGCCGGCGCGGCCGTCCGGCCGGGCGGTCGTGAAACCAACGAAGTCCGCCCCGGCCCGAGCGCGGCCGCCGCGCGCCCCGCGCGCCGGCGCGATCGCCGTCACGCGGGGGCGGGGTAGAGCGCCCGGTCGACGCCGAGCCGGTCGAGCAGCGCGTCGAGCGTCTCGTCGGCGCGCGCGACGAGGTCGGCGAGCGAGCCGGCGTTCTCGACGACGAAGTCGGCGACGCGGGCCTTCTCGGCGGCGGGCAGCTGCGAGCCGATGCGGGCGAGCGCCTCGGGCTCGGCGAGCCCGTCGCGGCGCACGAGCCACGCGCGCTGGCTCGCCGCGGGGGCGAGCACGACGACGAGGGGCCGGAAGGCGTCGGCGACGCCGTTCTCGACGAGCAGCGAGGCCTCGTAGCAGCCGACGGGCGCCGCGCGGGCCTCGAGCGCGGCGAGCGCGGCCTGCGTCGCGGCGGCGATGCGCGGGTGGGTGATGGCGTTGAGCCGGGCGCGCTTTTCGGGGTCGGCGAACACGAGCGCGCCGAGGGCGCGGCGGTCGAGGGCGCCGGACGCGTCGAGCACGCCGGGGCCGAAGGCCTCGACGACTTCGCGCAGGCCCTCGGTGCCGGGGGCGACCACGTCGCGGGCGAAGCGGTCGGCGTCGAGCACGGGCACGCCGCGCGCGGCGAAGCGGCGGGCGACGGTGCTCTTGCCGCTCGCGATATTTCCCGTGAGGCCGAAGAGGCGGGTAGGCATGGCTGGGGTCGGGGGCGGAGAAAGGGGCCGGGCCCCCGAAATTGGTATCAAAAGAAGCCCCCGGCCACCACGCGCCCCCCCCTCGGCCCCGGCTCGAGCCCGGCCTTGCAGGCAATTTCTCGCGCGAGCGGGGTAGTCGCTGGCCCCCCGACCGCGTTACTGTCAGCCCGCGATGAAATCGGACGAGCTGACAAGCAGCGTGGGGGGGGCGGCTCCGGCCGCCGGGGGGGGGTCATGCATCGAAGAGAGCCCGGCGTCGAGCCGAGGTCCGGCGAGCGTGCGGGTTCACGTCGACCCAGCGCAACGTGCCGCCGAGATCTTGGTCGTCGAGCCGGTCGACGCGCCCGGCGCGGCCCCGCCCGATTCGGCGGCCGGCCGCGAGCTGGGCGCGCGGTCGGGCGCGACGGCGGTGGTCGTGCACGTCGAGCGGGTGCCGCTCTCGCCGACGGGCCCGGCGGCGGGGACGGGGGTGGCGGCCGAGTCGGCTCGGGCCGAGCCCGCGGCGGCGCCGGCTCGGGTTGAGCCCGCGGCGGCGCCAGCCCGGGTTGAGCCCGGGGCGGCGCCCGCCATCAGCCTCGACGAGTTCTCAGCGCGGGTCGAGCGGGCGCTCTTGCACATTTACCACGGCGACACGGCCGACCGCCGGGTGGCCTACACGGTGCGGCGGGGCGAGCTGCCGGCGGGGTTGAGCGGGCGGACGTACACGACGGTGTTCTCGTACGAGTCGGTGATGGCGGGCCCGGGCCTGGCGGCCTCGCCCAACATGCTGACGGCGCCGGCGCGCCTGCTCACGATCGACTTCGGCGCGGGCGGGCAGGCGTCGGTGCCGGTCGCGACGACGACGATTCAGAACGAGGCGTGGCACCTGCGCGCGCTCGCGCCGAACGCGTTCGTCCGGTCCGACTTCGCGGAGTTTAGCTGGTTCGGCATCTCCAACCTGAGCAACACCTGCGCGGTGCCCGCGTTCGCCTCGACCGAAGAGGGGCGGCCGAAGCGGGGCGTGCGCCTCCTGCTCTCGTACGACGCGGGGCGGCCGATCGAGGTGAACCCCGAGTCGCTCGGGTACGTGACGCCGGTCGGGCGCACGACCAACTACCACGCGGCCGTCGGCAGCCTCTTCGGGCCGATGATCATGACGACGGGGCACCCGGTCTACGACCCGGACTTCGACCGGGGCCGGCCGCGGCTGCTCTACACGAACCTCGTGCCGCGGGTGACGAGCTTCTTCACGGTCAACACGCCGGTGTCGGCCGACCTGTACCTGGTGACGTGGGACGGCGGCCGCGAGGGGCCGACGCCGCCGCTGCGCGTGTGCGAGGGGGGCAAGCCCGTCGTGATGGCGCAGGCCTCGGCGCACCAGATCTGCATGACGCGGAACTACGTCGTCGTGATGCAGGCGACGCTCGTGCTCGACACGGCCTCGCTGCTCAAGCCCCTCTCGCCCCTCTTGCGCCAGCAGATCGCGCGGGCGTTCGGCGGGCGCGTGCCGCGGATCATCGACCGGCTCGACGACGCGATGACCTCGCGCCTGCGCGCGGCGGTGCAGCCGAGCCACACCGACCTCTTCTTCATCGCCAAGAGCGAGATCCGCAAGGCGCTCGGCGCGGGCTCGGGCTCGGTCGAGGCGAAGCGGGTGCGCATCGACTGGGAGGCGACGCACGCGCTGGCCGACTACGACGACCGCGGGGGCCTCGTCACGCTCTACTGCCAGCACAACGTGGGCGCCGACCCGGCCGACCAGATCGAGCCGGGCGACGAGCTGATCGACGGGGGCACGGCCAACCGCGAGCTCGAGGGCATGTTCTCGGCGTCGACCGACCTGAACCAGGTGCGCAAGTACGTCATCGACGCCG
>DASTPP010000322.1:0-31904 GCA_035762175.1 Polyangiaceae bacterium
GCTGGTTGTAGTTCTCGATGGCGAGGTTCAAGCCCGTGTCGAACACGCCGCTGAACTGCTTGCCGATGACGCAGATCAAGGTGACGCTGCTGCTGACCAGGTTGGTCGTGCGGTACTGCTCGGGGCCCGCGGGGGCCTGCAACATCTCGCGCGAGGCCTGCAGGGTGACGAGCGCGTCGCGGCCGGTGTACACGAGGCCGTCGACGACCTGAATGTCGTCGGCGGGGAAGCCGGCCGCGACCAGGTTCGCGACGATCTCTTGCGTGTCGTCCGAGGGGGCGATCGCCTCGGGCGCGCCGACGTCTTGCTCTTGAGCGCAGCCCACCATCAGCGCGCCGCAGCCCATCACGAGTACCATCGCTCTTTTCAGCATTTTATTCGCTCTCCAGAAGGTTGAGCCAGAGTGGTCGTTCGTAAGGGCCCCGCGTCGGGGGCCAGTCAAGCCACGGGCGCGCCGGCACCCCGCGCTCGACGGGGCCCCGGCGGGCAGAGTGAACGGAACGTCGGGGGAAAGTGATAAATTTCAGTCAAGACGAATGACGCGGGGCGTTTGGTTTCGTAGGGCGGCAGCCGATTTCGGCTCGGGCCCGGCGTATGTCAGGGGCGGTTGCGGACCGAGCTTGGCCCCGACGTCGGCGCGAGGCTTCTGCACTGCTCGTGCCCACGACGATGTGTGAAAAATCTAGGCAAAATGCCACCCATCCCCCGGCGTATGCGTCCGTCGGAGAAGCGGGCGCGTCAGCCCATGACGAAGGCCTCGCTTGCGAGCTTTGCCCGCGTCGAACGAACCTGACAGGGGGCCGGGCCGTGCTAAGCAGTCGACCCGTCGGTCGATGAGGGGCACCCTCCCCCTCCCCGGGGCGGGGCGCCGCGAAGACGGGCGGCGGGCGGGGGGCCGGGGCGACTTCGATCGGGCAGGTGATGGCGGCAAAGCGAATCGTTTCCGAGCGACTCACCCTGCGGCCGACGCGCCCCGACGACGGGCCGGCGCTCGTCGCGATCTTGCGAGAGCCCGAGGTGGCGCTCTACTGGCCCGACTTCGACGAGGCGCGCGTGCGCGACGAACTTCTTACGCCCGACGAAGAGGTGACCGTCTTCGCCATCGAGCACGAGGGGCGCGTGGTCGGCGCGGTTCAGTACAGCGAGAACGACGATCCGCAGTATCGGCATGCCGGCATCGACATCTTCGTGGGGGGCGCGTGGCGGGGCCGGGGCCTGGGGGCGGAGGCGATCCGCGCCGTCGCGCGGCACCTGTTCGAAGAGCGCGGGCACCACCGCCTGGTCATCGACCCCGCCGCGGCGAACGAGCGGGCGATCCGCGCGTACGAGCGGGTGGGCTTCCGGCGGGTGGGCGTCATGCGGCAGTACGAGCGGGCGCCGGACGGCTCGCTGCGGGACGGCCTCTTGATGGACATGCTCCGCGATGAGCTGGCGCCCCCCGATCGCGGCGCGCTCGGCTGAGGCGGCCCGGGGGTCGGCGCGCGCCCGCGGCGTGCTATTTGCACCCCACACCCCCACATGGCAGGCAAAACGCAGGGAACGGAGCCGGTCGGGGCCGCGCCGCGCTCGACCGCGGCGGCGGGCGGGGCGAAGGGCGCGACCGGCCCGAAGGGGGCGCCCGGCGCTGAGGGCCTGTCACAAGATCTGCTCGCGTCGGTGGTGGTGTTCCTCGTGGCGCTGCCGCTGTGCATGGGCATCGCCATCGCGTCGGGGGTGCCGCCGGCGGCGGGGCTCTTCACGGGCATCGTCGGCGGCCTCGTCGTGGGCTTCTTGCAGGGCGGCCCGCTGTTGGTCAGCGGCCCGGCCGCGGGCCTGGCCGTCATCATCTGGGACTTGGTGCAGCGGCACGGGCTCGCGGCGCTCGGGCCCATCGTGCTGGCGGGCGGCGCCGTCCAGCTCGTCGCCGGCGTCGCGCGGGGCGGGCGCTGGTTTCGGGCGGTGCCGCCCTCGGTCATTCACGGGATGCTGGCCGGCATCGGCGTGCTCATCTTCGCCGGCCAGTTTCACGTGATGGTCGACGACAAGCCGAAGTCGAGCGGCCTGCTCAACCTCGTCTCCATCCCCGCGGCGCTCATCAAGGGCTTCACCCCCGACGCCGGCCGGCCCCACGAGGAGGCGGCCATCATCGGCCTCGCGACCATCACCACCATCGTGCTCTGGACGCGCTTCGCCCCCAAGAGCCTGAAGGTGCTGCCCGGGCCGCTGCTCGGCGTCGCGGTCGCGACGACCGCCGCGAACGCGCTGGGGTTGCCCATCGCCCACGTCGACGTGCCCGACGGCCTGCTCGCGACCGCGGGCGCGGGCGGCTTCGGGCGCTTCCGGCTGCTGCTCGACGCCTCGATCTGGCCCGCCGCGCTCGCCCTCGCCGTCATCGCGAGCGCCGAGACCCTGCTCGCGGCGACCGCCGTCGACCGGATGCACCAGGGCCCCCGCACCAACTACGACCGCGAGCTCACCGCCCAGGGCGTCGGCAACCTGCTCTGCGGCCTCATCGGCGCCCTGCCCATGACGGGCGTCATCGTCCGCAGCAGCGCCAACGTGCAGGCCGGCGCGCGCACGCGGCGCTCGACGATCATGCACGGCGCCTGGATGCTCACCCTCGTCGCGTTCGCGCCGGGCTTCTTGCGGCTCATCCCCGTCTCGGCCCTCGCCGCCGTGCTCGTCTTCACGGGCTACAAGCTCGTCAACCCGGGGGTTGTGCGCGAGCTGCGCCGCTACGGCAAGAGCGAGGTCGCCATCTACGTCATCACCATCGCGGGCATCGTCGCGACCGACCTCTTGAAGGGCGTGCTCTTGGGGCTCGCGCTCGCCGTCGGCAAAATTCTCTACCACCTGTCGCGGCTCAGCATCTCGGTCGACGACGACCCCGAGGCCCGCGTCACGGTGCTGCACCTGCGGGGCTCGGCCACCTTCTTGAGGCTGCCCGACATCGCCGAGGCGCTCGAGCGTATCCCCGGCGACCGCGAGCTGCACGTGCGGTTCGACGACCTCGAGTACCTCGACTATGCGACGATCGAGACGCTCAAGGCCAACGAAGAGCAGCACCGCGCCAAGGGCGGGCGCGTCGTCATCGACTGGGCGGGGCTCGAAGCGCAATACCGACTGCGGGGCCGCCAGCAGTCGAGCGCGCCGGGCTGAGCGCGCGCCGGCTCGACAAGGGGGGGAGCATTCCGCCACGGGGCGGCCGTCGATGGGGCGTTCGTGCACGCCGGCCGGCCGTTCGGGCTTCAGAGCGAAGGCAACCGTCGGCCTAGACAGACAGAGCGTCGGCAAAAACAGACGGTAAGCGGGGCCGAGGGCGCGAGAAAGGAAATCCGAAGCCTCGTCAGAGCCCCCTTCCGGGCGCCCGCGGGGTCACGAAAAAGCGCCCCCTCTCGTAACGGCCTAATCTGTCGCCGGGCAGCCCACCCCGCGCCTAAGCCACGCAAGAGGTGCGAAAGATGGCCCGTTCCTAACAAAGGTATGGCCCTCTCACTCTGGCGGGGCCTGAACCGCCTCGGCGACATCAGCATGCACCGCGTCGTCAACCACTGGCGGTCGGGCGATTCGGTCTGCATTCGGACGTGCCGCGCGTTCCGTCCTGGAGCGTATCCGTCTGGCGAACGGCTCGAGCTTCGCAACGGCAAGGGCGAGCGGATCGACATCTGTTTGTAGACGATGCCGCTCGTGCCGGGCACGGCGTTCGTGGGCGAATTCGATCGCACCGAGGCCTTCGACTGAGGTTCGTCGGGCGGCGCGCGGGGCGGGAGGTCGCGCGGGCGGCGGGCGCGCACGGAGGGGTGCCGACGGCCGAGATCGGGCTCGAGCGACGGCCGAGCTCGCTCGACCAGTCGCACTGAAATGTTCAGGCCGAGCCCTATTTGGCCCTCCAATTCGTGCCCACTTTGCCGTCATTGCCTGGAGCTCGACGTCGTCACTCTCTGATAAAACCGTACCCGATGAAGTTGACGCAGTTGTCTCCCCTGGCCCCCTTGCTGCTGGGGGCCGCGGCCGCTTGCGGGTTGGGCAACGTCTCCGGTGATCTCGAGGCCTCGCGCACGGGCGACCTCTCGAACGCCCCGGCCGAGCGCGCCGACGGCGGGGCGGCCCTCGCGCAGGCCTGCGCCCGCGCCGGGGCCCCGCCGGCCGACTACCCCACCGCGCGCGCGCCCTACCTGCAGCGGCTCACCGACCGGTCCGTCCGGCTGATGTGGGCCTCGCCGGCCGAGCCGCCGCCCTACGTGGTCGTGACCACGCCCGACGGGGCGCCGGTGGCCGAAGTCGGCGCCGAGCACGACGACGGCGCCCTGCCCGCGGGCGGCGGCGCCCTGCCCTGGGCGGCCGAGGTCGGGGGCCTGGCGGCGGGCTCGGTCTACTGCTACGAGCTGCGCGCCGGCGGCGCGGCCTCGGCGCGCTACGGTTTTCGAACCGCGCCGGCGGCGGGCGCGGGGCGGCCGGTGCGCTTCGTCGCGTTCGGCGACTCGGGCAAGGGCACGGCCGACCAGCGGGCGTTGCTCGCGCAGGTGCGCACCGTGCCCTTCGACTTCGTCGTGCACACGGGCGACCTCGCCTACGACCACGGCGAGCGCGGCGAGATCGAGCGCCACGTCTTCGACGTGTACGCGGGCGTGTTCTCGCAGTTTGCGTTCTTCCCCGCGAGCGGCAACCACGAGTACGACACCGACGACGCGGCCCCCTTCCGCGAGGCCTTCGCCCTGCCCGAGAACGGCGGGCCCGAGGGCCTCGAGCGCTGGTACTCGTTCGACTGGGGCGACGCGCACTTCGTCGCCCTCGACACCGAGCGCACCGGGGCGGCGCAGGCGGCGTGGCTCGAGGCCGACCTCGCGGCGAACCGCCGGCCGTGGACGATCGTCTACGGGCACCGGCCGCCCTTCTCCTCGGGCGAGCACGGCAGCGACGACGCGTTCCGCCGGCACTTCGTCCCCGCCCTCGAGCGGCACGGCGTCCAGCTGGTGCTCAGCGGCCACGACCACCACTACGAGCGCTCGAAGCCGCAGAACGGCGTCACCTACGTCGTCACCGGCGGCGGCGGCATCGGCACCCGCTCGATGGACGGGTCGGGCTTTACCGCCTTCGGCGACGCGGTCATTCACTTCGTCTACGTCACCGTCGCGGGCGACGAGCTCGCGCTGCACGCGATCGACGGCGTCGGCAACGAGTTCGACTCGCTCGTGCTGCGCCGCTGAGCGGGGGGCTCGCGGCGCCGGGCCCCGCGCGCCGCGCGCGCTTCCGCTGGCGCGGCGCCCCGGGCCGCGGGCCCCGTGTCCGGCGCTGACGCGGGGCCCCGGCGCGACGGGCCGCGGGCCCCGTGCGCGGCTTACGGCAGGCCCGAGCTCTCGATCAGCGCCAGGATGGCCGCGCCGGTGCCGTACGAGATGTCGTCGACCAGGGGCACGCTCGAGTAGCTGGCGTAGGTGCCGACGTCGGTCGGCCCGGACACCTTGGTCACCACGGGCCCGGCCGGGTCGCCGCGCACGACGGCCGCCCGCACCGCGTCGAGCGCGCGCCGCACCGGCGGCAGGGCCTCTTCGCCGAGCTGGCCGTAGCGGTAGGCCCGCGCCATGCCGTACGCGAAGAGCCCCGCGGCGCTCGTCTCGAGGTACGTCTCGGGGCGGTTCAGCACGGTGTGCCACCCGCCCGTCGCCGGGTCTTGCGCCCCGACGGCCGCCGCCACCTGCGCGGCGAAGGCGGCCCCGGCCGCGTCGTCACGCTCGCGGCGCAAGGTTCTCACCCGCAGGTAGTCGGCGACCCCCGCCATCACCCAGGCGTTGCCGCGCGCCCAGTAGACGTCGGGGTCTTGCGGCACCGGCCAGCGGTCGGCATGAACGAAGAAGCCCGCCGGGGACTGCAGGCGGGCCGAGAAGATCGCGCGCTGCTCGCCCATCAGCTCGAGCGCGCGGGCGTCGCCGCCGACCTCGGCCCAGCGGTTCAGCACCATGCCGAACATGAAGAGGCTGTCGACCCAGAGCGTGCGGATCGATGCGAAGTACGTGCCGAGGTGGCTGATGCCGCCCTCTTCCGTCCGCGGCGCGAGCTCGGTGAGGTAGCGCAGCACGCCCTCGGCGACCGACGCGTAGCGCGGGTCGCCGGTCTCGACGTAGAGCTGAATCGCGGCCAGCGCGGGCGGGCAGCTGTCGCTCCAGACGAGCTCGTAGCCGCGCGCGAGGTGATGTTCGATGTAGTCGCGGTAGTACGCGCGCACGCGCTCGTCGGCGGTGACGCGGCCGAGCTCGGCCATCGCGTACATGAGGACGCCCTCGCCCCAGTCCCAGGGGAGGGTGGCCGGCGGGTGCCGGCCGATGTAGCCGTGGGCGAGCTCGAGCGCCAAGGCGACCTCGGCGGACGAAGGGGCGCGCTTCGCCACGTAGCACGCCTCGTCGGGCATCATGCTCGGGTCGCACGCGTCCGGAAAGGGGAGCGGCGGCGGCGGCGGCGGCGGCGGCACCGTCGGCACCGTCGGCACCGACGGCGGCAGCGGCACCGGCGGCGCCGCCTCGCCGGCGTCGAAGCAGGCCGCGGCAAGCGTCGCCGCGAGGGCACAGACCCAAAGCCGGGCGCCCAGGCGGGCCCGCGCGAGCGGTAGACTCATGGCAACACCTTTACCGAGAGCCAGGGCGCCTGGCGACGAATCGCCCGGGGCGGCGTCACGGGAGAGGGGGGCGGCGGTCATGGGCGGAGGGGGCTGCAGGCGGCGTACCACGCGGGCGCGGGGCCGAGGCCCGATTTCGGCCCCGCCGCGGCCGCCACCGGGCGTGGCGGCTGTTATCACTACTTTTGGCGGCCGGTGCGTTGATGTAGGGGCGCGTCGCCGCCCATAGTGGTTTCGTCAAAGGCCGGTCGCTCGCGGCGGTGACGGGGGCGTGATCGCGGGGGCCGCGACCGGACCGAACACGAGGGCCCGATGACGACATCGTTTCACGAACTATTGCAGCGGCGGGCCGCCGAAGAGGGCGGCAAGAAGGCGTTCGTCTTCGTCGATCGGGACGAGCGCGAGCGATCGCTCACGTTCGAGGCGCTCGACGCGCAGGCGCGGCAGGTCGCGACGCTGCTCCGGCGGGCGAGCGCGCCGGGCGAGCGGGTGCTGCTCATGTTCCCCCCCGGGCTCGACTTCGTGCCCGCGTTCTACGGGAGCCTGCTCGCGGGCACGGCGTCGATCGCGGCGTACCCGCCCGACCCGCGGCTCGGCAAGGCGGCGTTCGCCGGCCTCGCCGCGATCGCGGCCGACGCGGGCGTGAGCTTGATTCTCGCGCCGCGGGCGGTCGGCCAGCTGCTGGGCGGGCAGGCGCCCTGCCCCGTCGCGGCCTTCGAGGACGCGCTCGAGCTCTCGCCCGACGACTACCACCTGCGCCAGGCGGGCGGCGACGAGCTCGCGTACCTTCAGTACACGTCGGGCTCGACGGGCAACGCGAAGGGCGTGCAGATCTCGCACGGCAACCTGCTCGAGCACTGCCGGCAATTCGTCGAGGGCTTCGGCATCGCGCGCGACGATCGCACCGTGCTCTGGCTGCCGGTGCACCACAGCTTCGGCCTCTTCGCCGGGGTGGTCGTGCCGCTCTACGCGGGCCAGACGAGCATTCAGATGTCGCCGCTCGCGTTCCTCGAGAAGCCCTCGCGCTGGGTCAAGGCGATCGCGAAGTACGAGGGCACGGTGAGCGGCGGGCCGAACTTCGCCTTCGACCTCTGCGCCAAGGCGACCCCGCCCGACGAGATGGCCGCGCTCGACCTGCGCTCGTGGCGGGTGGCGGGGCTCGGGGGCGAGCCCGTGCGCGCCGCGACGCTGCGCCGCTTCGCCGCGGCCGCGGCCCCGGCCGGCTTCGACCCGCGGGCGTTCCGGCCGAGCCTCGGTATTTCCGAGGCGACGCTGGCGGCGACGGCGAACCCCGAGTTCCGCGAGCCGCTCGCCGTCGAGTTCGACGCCGACGCGCTCGAGCACGGCCGCGTCGTCGTCGCCGGGCCCGAGACGAAGCGGCGCCGCAGCCTCGTCGGGCTCGGCCGGCCGCTGCGCGGGCAGAGCCTCGAGATCGTGGCCGAGCCGGGCGTCGAGATCGGCGAGGTGTGGACGGCGGGCGCGAACGTCTCGCGCGGCTACTGGAACCGCCCGGAGGAGAACGCCCGGGTCTTCGGCGCCACGCTGCCCGGGCGCCCCGAGCGCTTTCTGCGCACGGGCGACCTCGGCTTTCTGCACCGCGGCGAGCTCTTTCTCGTCGGCCGGGCCAAAGATCTCATCATCATTCGCGGGTGCAATTACCACCCGCACGACCTCGAGCAGAGCGTCGAGGCGGCCCTCGGCGCCCCGCCCCAGAGCGCGGCGGCCTTCTCGGTCGACGGGCCCGAGGGCGAAGAGCTCGTGGTCGTCGTCGAGGTGCAGGGCGACGAGGGGGCCGAGCGCTACGAGCAAATGGCGGCCGCGGCCCGCGCGGCGCTCTCGGAGCAGCACAACCTGCGCGCTCGCACCCTGCTCTGCGTGCGCCGGGGCGCGCTGCCCCGCACGCCGAGCGCCAAGCTGCAGCGGGCCGAGAGCCGGCGGCGCTTTCTCGCGGGCGAGCTCGCGGGGGTCTACGCCGACGACGCCGCGGCGCCGGCCGGCGAGGCGAAGGAGCCGGCGACGCTGGTCGAGCTGCTCGCGCGCATCCTGCGGGTCGACGCCGCGCGCGTCGCCGCCGACGCGCCGCTCGCCTCGCTCGGCCTCGATTCGATGGCGACGGTCGAGCTGCACGAGCTCGCGCGCGAGAAGCTGGGGCTCGACCTGCCCTACGAGGTCTTGCTGAACGCCGAGACGCGCGTGTCCGACCTCTCGGCCGGGCACTTCGCGGCGCAGGCCGAGGTGCCGACCGCCAGCCGGGTGGGCCTGCCCGAAGACCTCGTGCCCGCGTGGCGCGGCGAGGCGGGGCCGGCGCCGGGCGCGCCGAGCCACATTCTGCTGACGGGCGCCACGGGCTACCTGGGCGCGTACCTGGTGGCCGAGATCTTGAAGCAGACCTCGGCCCGGGTGGTCTGCCTGGTGCGCGGCAAGACCGACGAAGAGGCGCGCGAGCGGCTCGCCGAGGCGCTCGCGCGGCACCCCTCGCTCGACCAAACGGCGGGCTGGGCCGAGCGGGTCTCGGTCGCGCGCGGCGACTTCACCCGGCCGCGCCTCGGGCTCGACGAGGCCGCGTACGAGGCGCTCGCGGGCGAGGTCGACGCGATCGTGCACTGCGGCGCGTGGGTCAACTTCATCTACCCCTACGCGGTGCTCGAGCGGGCGAACGTGGGCGGCTTCGAAGAGGTCTTGCGCTTCGCCGCGCGGGGCCGCCAGAAGGCCGTGCACCACATGTCGTCGACCGCGGTGCTCTTCTCGCCCGGCTACGAGCGCGGCCAGAGGTACCCCGAGCAGCACCCGCTCGCCTCCGACGGGCAGCTGCCGAACGGCTACGAGCAGACGAAGTGGGTCGCCGACAAGAACGTCGAGATCGCCCGCGAGCGCGGCTTCGTCGTCTCGAACTACCGGGTCGGCTACGTGACCGGGGCGAGCGGCGACGGGCGCGACTTTCGGCTGAGCGAGTTCTTCCCGGCGATGATCAAGGGCTGCATTCAGCTCGGCGTCGCGCCCCGCATCGACACCGACATGACCATGGTGCCGATCGACTACGCCGCGGCCGCCATCGTGCGCATTCTCGCGCGGCCCGAGGCGCAGGGTAAGACCTACCACATCAACCACCCCGACCCGATCCACTTCGACGACGTCGTCCGGTGGATCCGCGAGTACGGCTACCCGCTCGAGACGACCGACTTCGACGCCTGGCGCGATCTGGTCACGGCCAAGTCGCTCTCCGAGTCGCGCGACAACGCGCTCGCCCCCTACCTCGGGTTCGTGCGCAACCTCCAAGAGAGGCACGTCTGGCTGCCGCCCGTCGACGTCTCGGACACGAAGGCCGCGGCGGCGCCGCTCAGCTGCCCCCCTTCGTACGATCTGCTCGCGACGTACTTCGGCCTGTTCCACCGGACAGGCTTCTTGGCGCCCCCGCAAGGGGCGGCCGCCCCGCGCTGAGGGCACCGGCCGCCGCGGCGCCCCCCGCCGCGGCGCCCCCCGCCCCGGCGCCCCCTGCCACGGCGCTCGCTGGGGCCGCCTCGCCCCGCGCCGCGGCGCCCCCCGCCCCGGCGCCCCCCGCCATGGCGCCCGCCGGGGCCGCCTCGACCGCTCGGGCCCCGGACGCCGCCGGGCCCGGGCGGGCCGCCCCCTCGGCCGGCGCCGGGGCGGCGCCCGCGCGGTAGCGCTGGGGGGTCACGCCCGTCCAGCGCTTGAACGCGCGCAAGAAGGCGCTGTGCTCGGCGTACCCGAGCAGGTAGGCGATCTCGCCGAGCGAGAGCTTCTGCTCGGCCATGTGCAGCCTCGCCAGCTCTTCGCGCACCGAGTCGACGAGGTTCTGGAAGTTCGTGCCCTCGTCGCCCAGCCGGCGCTGGAAGGTGCGCTCGCTCATGTGAAACACCGCGGCGATCGCCGGCAGCTCGGGCACCGTGCCGGACATGCGCTCGCGCACGGCGCGGCGCACCTGCAGCGAGAACTTCTCGACGGGGGGGATGGCCGCGAGCGTCTTTTCAGCCAACCCGTCGATGATGGCGAGCAGCGTCGGGTCGGCCGAGGAGACGGGCAGCGCGAGGTCGGCCGCCGAGATGGCGACGCCGTTCGACTCGGCGCCGAACGCGAGCGCGCTCGTGCCGAAGACCTCGACGAGCGGGCCCACCTCGGGCGGCCGCGGGTGGGCGAACCAGACCTCGTCGGGCACGATCTCGACCCCCGACAGGTGCCGCACCTGCAGGACGAAGAGCGTGACGAAGTACTCGTTGAGGTGGCGGCCCAGGCAGAGCGAATGCCCCGGGATGAAGTGCCGGACGCGCCCGCGGCCCCCGCCCTCCTCGAAGGCCATCTGCACCAGATCGTTGGTCAGCCCGACGTAGCGCACGACCCGCCGGTAGGCGTCGCCCAGCGTCGGGGCCAGCCGGAAGGTGTACTCGAGCAGGCCCATGGTGCCCCGCTGGTACTGCAGGGCCATGTGCAGCCCCAGGAAGGGGTCGCCGGCCAGGCCCTCGGCCGCCTCGAACACCTCGTGCAGCGTCGAGAGCGAGACCATGGTCTCTTCGTCGCTGGCGGCGCCCTCGGGCAGCTCGAAGCGGCGCAGGAAGGCGGGCACGTCGGCCCCCTTCGCGCGCAAGATGTGCAGCAACGGCCGGAGCGTGCGCGTCCGCGTCTTCGGGCCGGCTGCGGGCCGCGTTCTCGCCGTCACGCCGCCGAGCATAGCGCCGGCGCCCGCGCGCCGCGAGCCCGTCCCCCCCGGGGCGCCCGGGCGGCCCGCGGCCCCTCGAAAATCAACGCCCCGCCGGCCCCCCTCGGCGTCCGGGGCGCCGCGCGCTCAGTGCGCGCGCAGCCAGTCGAGGCTCTCCTTCCAGAGGGTGTGCTTGAACTGCGCGCGGAAGAAGCCCACGTGGCCGATGCCCTTCACGCCGAGCGCGGCCGGCCGCACGTGGCGGAATTCGACCTCGGTCTTCTTGAAGTAGCCGTGCAGCGCGCGCACGCACGCCTCGGGGGCGCGCTCGTCGTCTTCGAAGCTGTACGCGAGCACCGGCCCTTCGTACCGGTCGAAGCCCTTCCGCAGGGGCACGCCGGCGTCGTCGATCATGTAGTGCGGGCTGCGGGCCCAGCGCGCCCACTGCAGGGCGACGCCCTTGGGCAGGTCTTCGCCGAGCTTGAGCTTCTTCGCCGGAAAGTACGAGAGCGCGTGGGCCAGGCCCGGCATGACGCCGTACCAGAGGCCCGCGTAGGTGAGGCCCGACTTGGCCGGGTACAGGCGCCAGTAGCCGTGCTGCGCGGCGACGGTGACGGCCGAGGCGATGCGGTGGTTGTTCTCGAGCAGGCCGAGCAGCTGGCCGCCGACGCTGTGGCCGACGATCTGGAGCTTCAGGCCCGCGAACTCGTCGGCCATCGCGTCGACGACGGCGGCGTAGTCGTTCTCGCCCCAGTCGCGAATGGTCGCCGACGCCCGGGCGACCGGGCCCTTGAGCGAGCCGCCGATGCCGCGATAGTCGAAGGTGAGCGTCGCGCAGCCGTTGGCCGCGAGGTAGCGGGCGTAGGGCTCGTAGAAGCCGCGCCGCACGGCCGTCGCGCAGCCGACGATGACCGCCCGCTCGGGCTCGCGGCCGGCGGGCACGTAGAGCGTGCAGGCGAGCGGCAGGCCGTCGCGCGCCGCGATGGTCTTCGCCTGGGCGCTGACGCTACCTTTCGGGGCGGCGCCCTCGCCGGGGGCGGCCTTCGGGGCAGCCACCTCGCCCGGGGCGACGTTCGGGGCGGCGCCCTCGCCCGGGGCGGCCTTCGGGGCGGCGCCCTCGCCCGGGGCGGCCTTCGGGGCGGCCTCGGCGAGGGGGGCGGCTTGGGGGGCGGACGGGTGGGCGGTAACGCTGGCGTTCTGGGCGTGCATCGGGGGCTCCCTCGTGGCATTCGTGGCGGTTCGGTCGGGGCGGCGCGGCGGCGCGGCGTGGTTCAGCGGAGGGCCTCGGCCTCGCGCAGGCGGGCGAGCATGGCCTGGCGCATCGGCTTGCCGCTCGAGGTGCGCAAGATGCTGCCCTGCGGCCCGGCGATGACGCGCGCGGGCACGGCGCCGAAGCTCGACCCGATGGCCGACGCGACGCCTTCGGGGTCGAGGGCGGCCCCCGGCTCGGGGATGAGATAAAGGTAGAAGCGGTCGTCGTCGGCCAAGACGAGGCACTCGCGCACGCCGGGCTGCCGCGAGGCGACGCCCTCGACGTCGTCGGGGAAGATGTTCTCGCCGTTGACGATGATGAGATCTTTCGCCCGGCCGCTGATGTAGAGCTCGCCGTCGCGCTCGAAGCCGAGATCGCCGGTGTCGAACCAGCCCTCGTGCACGACGGGCTCGTCGTCGAGGTACCCTCGAAAGACGCCCGGGCCCTTGATGAACACCGCCCCCTCGACCCCGGGCCCCGCGGGCACCGGCCGGCCCGACGCGTCGCGCGCGCCGACCCGCACCTCGGTGCCCGCGACGGGCGCGCCGACGCTCGCCACGACCCGCGCGTCGCCCTTGGCGCAGAACGAGTCTTCGAGCGTGCCGAAGCGCCGCGCGGTGACGATGAGGGTCGCCTCGGCGAGGCCGTAGCAGAACACGATCGCGCGCGGGTCGAAGCCGTAGTCGGCCCCCGCGCTGGCGAGCGACGAGACGGCCTCGAGGCGAATCGGCTCGGCCCCGCAGAACACCGACCGCACCCGGGCGAAGAGGTCGGCCGGCAGCCCCGCCTTGGCCGCGCGGGCCTCGACGGCGCGCGCGAGGTAGCGCAGGGCGAAGTTGGGCATCGGCACGATCTCGCAGGCGCCCTGCAAGAAGACGCCGAGCGGGTCGCGCAAGAAGGCCTGCGGCTTGGTCAGGCGCAGCGGGTTCTCGAGCACGAGGTTGCTGAAGAGCCCGCCGATGAGGCCCATGTCGTGGCTGAGCGGCAGGAAGTTGTAGACGAGCGAGCCCGGCGTCCGGCCGTCGACCTCGAGGATGGCGCCGAGGTTGGCCAGGAGGGCGCCGTGCCGAATCGGGATGGCCTTCGGCGCCCCGAGCGAGCCGCTCGAGAATTGCACCACCGCGAGATCGTCGGGCCCGGCCTCGGCGAGTGCGGACGAGCCCTTCGAGCGGGCGGTCTCGCTCCAGCCGATCGCGGTCGTGCCCTCCAGGGCGGGCAGCGTGTGGTACGCGTAGCGGACGCCGAAGCGCCCGCAGAGCCGCCCGAGCGTGGCCGCGTACTCGTCGACCGCGCCGCGCCGGGGCTTGACCGAGACGGGCACGGCGCCCATCGCGACGAGCGCGAGCAGGGCGACGACGTGCTCGGGGTCGGTCTCGAGCGAGAGGGCGACGCGGTCGCCGCGCCGCACCCCGAGCGCGCGGAAGTGCTCGGCGTTGCCCCGCACGAGCTCGGCGAGCTCGGCGTAGCTGAGGGCCACGTCGGCCCGGGCGCCGAAGGTGAGGCCCGCGTCGGCCCGGCCGAGCCGGGCGATGACGTCGGCGTACGAAGCGGCACCCTTTAGCATTGCGCGGCCCTCAATTGATCGATGTTAATCGGCACCATGACGCGCCTCTGCTTGTCGAAAACGACGAGCCGCAAGAGCCCGTCGGCCACCTCGTCGCCGGCGAGCGAGACCCGCTGCCGCAGGAAGAGGCTGAAGCGCTCCAGCCGGACGAGCGAGGTCGTCACGTGGAGCACGATGCTCGGGTCCCAGAAGACCGGTTTTTTGTAGTCGATCTCGAGCCGGGCCACGGCCCCGACCAGGCGGCCGTGGCGCATGTCGATGCCGTTGGCCATCGACCAGTCCCAGCGGCCGGCCTCGAAGAGCTCGACGAAGACGCTGTTGTTGAGCTGCAGCGCCCAGTCGTAGTCGTTCGGCCGGGGGCGCAGGGCGCTCACGTGGTCTTGGAAGGTTGGTTCGCTCATGGCGGAAGGCAAAGGGCGACGGCGGTGGCCGTCGCGTAGTCGGCCGAGTGGCTGATGGTGAGGTCGATCGAGACGCCCGCCGCCGCCAGCCACGGGGCGAGCCGGGGGCCGGGCCGCAGCCGGGGGCGGCCGCTCGCCGCGTGGTCGATCTCGAGGTCGAGGAAGGTGAAGCGGGGGCGCCCGTCGAAGTCGGCGAGGGCCTTGATGCAGGCCTCCTTGGCGCAGAGGAGCCCCGCGTACGAGGCCGCCGGGTCGGCCCGCCCGGCGCAGTACTCGCGCTCGCGGGCGGTGAAGACGGCGCGGTTGCCGAGCAGCGAGCCCTTCGCCTTGAGCTCAGCTAGCGACTGCAAGTCGCTGCCCACCCGCAGCGCGGGCGGCCGCGGGGCGGGCGGCGAGGCTGCGGAAGTAGGCGCGCTGGAGGTCTTCGACCGAATCGAGCCGGAGCCCGGTCGCCTGGGCGACGGCCTTGAGCACGCTGCGCACCTTCTTCGCCTGGAGGTCTTCGGAGCGAATCCACTCGTCCTTGAGGGCATACTCGTCACCTTCGTCCTTGCGGACCCGCTCCCACCAGTTGACGTACCCCTCGCGGCTCGACTGCTTCTCGCGCATCGAGCCGTGGGTCTCGCCGCCCTTCGGCCGCACCCAGGTGAAGGCCATGGCGAGCGCGTCCTTCGCGGGGTAGACGCCGGCGTCGATGAGGGCCTCGGCGAACGAGACGAAGTACTGCCGGTGCTGCACCTCGTCGCGGGTGATGCGGTGAAAGATCTCGCGCACCAGCGGGTCGTGGGCCGTCTTGGCGATCTCGCCGTAGGTGACCGAGGCCTCGATCTCGACGCAGGCCTGCAGCATGCAGACCCGGACGTAGTTGTCGTCGGGGAAGAAGCCGCGGTGCTCGATCACCTCCTCTTGGGGGATGGGATCGTCGCCGATCATCTCGAGCAGCATCCCGTAGGCGACCTCGTGGTGCGCCTCCTCCTCGAGCCAGTAGCGCGCCGACCAGGCCGCGGCCGCGTGCAGCACGGTGGCGCCGAGCGGGTTGTCGCGCCCGAGCTCGTTCGCGAGCTTCACCCCGAGCTGCGCGAGCCGGATGCCCGCCGGCTGCGTCGTCAGCTCGGCGCGGGCGGCGTGCCAGAGGGCGGCGCGGTCCTGCGGGTGGAGTTGCTCGAGCTTGCGGCCCTCGAAGACGTCGAAGACGCTCCAGCGGCGGTGTTCGTGGTACCGCTGCTGATACCGCAGAATGTCCGTGAGCGTGAGCCCGTCGTCTTTGATGGCCTTGGCGAGGCCCGTCATTACGCGCATGTGGTGAACCTGCCTTTTCTAGATAGAGTAAGGGTCGCCCGCGGGCGGCGGCCGCCGGGCGGGGCCGAGGGGGCCCGCCGCCGGGGGTGGGGGCCGCCGGCCCGGGGGGTCGCCGGGGGTCGTCGGGGGGTCGATCGGGAAAGAGAACGTTACGTATCTTCGGCTTTTTCTTGCGGTCTTGCGGCCCGGGGCCCGCGTCCCGGCGGGCCTCGACATGTGGGTCACTATGCGCGGCGGGGGCCCCCCCTTCAACGCACCAGCCGCCAAAACGATTGATAGTGGACGCCACCGGCGGGGCGCATCCGGCGCGCGATGCAAACGCGATGGGGCGTGCATTCTTCGCTGGCGCGAATGAAGGTGGTCATCCATATTGCGCGAGACGGGTGCGGCGCGGCGTCGCCCCCCGCATTACCGCTTGGCCCGCCCCCAACCGCGCGGGCCTCGCTTTCCAGGTGAAGGCCATGACGAACACGACCCTCCTCGATGATTTCAAGTCTACCGTGGCGCGGCGCCTCGAACTCGACCCGGCCGGGCTCTACGGGCGCTCGCTCCGGCTCGCCGAGGTCGTGGTCCGGTCGCCGGTCGCCACCAACTCGATCGACCTGATGGAGGCGGTGGCGGGTGCGATGGCCGAGCTCGACATCGACGGCCGGGTCGAGCTGCCGACGCTGACGCTCGACAACACGATCGACGAGCTGATGCGCGAGGTCGAGGGCCAGCTCGGCTAGCCCCGGCGCGCGCCCTGGTCGGCCGGGCCCCCGCGGCCCGGGCGCTGCCCCGGCGAGCGGAGAGAGAGAGACGAAGATGACGAGGCAAGCGTTGAGCGGCGCCCGCCCCGGGGCGGGGGCGCGCGCGGTCGCGGGGCTCGGGGTCGCGCTCGCGCTGGGGGCCGGGGCGGCCGGCTGCGGGCGGGCGCGCGGCACGAAAGAGCCGACGCCGGTGCGCGTCGCGACGGTCGAAGACGTCGTGGCCCGGCCGCCCTCGCACTACGGGGGCACGGTGCGGGCCGAGACGCAGATCGAGCTCGCCTTCAAGGTCGGCGGCTACGTCGGCGCGGTGGCGTCGGCGAAGGGCGAGGCGGGCGGCGCGCGCCTTCTGCGCGAGGGCGACCGGGTCAAGAAGGGCGCCGCGCTCGCCGTGCTGCGCCAAGACGACTACGCGCTGCGGCTCGCCGAGCTCGACGGGGTGCGGGCGCAGGCCGAGGCGGCGTTCAAGCAGGCGAAGCTCGACCACGAGCGGGCGGCGAGGCTGTTCGAGCAGGGCGCGCTCGCGCGCGCCGAGTACGACGCGGCGGCGGCGCGCTACGAGGCGGCGCGCGCGTCGCGGGCGGCGACGCGGGCGGGCGCGGGGGGGGCGTCGGTGCTCCTCGGCGACACGAAGCTCAAGGCCCCCTTCGACGGCGTCATCTTGCGGCGCGACGTCGAGCCGGGCGAGCTCGTGGGCCCGGGCAAGGTGGCCTTTGTCATCGCGGCCGTCGACCGGGTCAAGGTGAGCTTCGCCGTGCCCGACGCCCTCGCCGCGACGCTCGCGCCGGGCACGCCCGTCGCCCTGACGGCCGCGGCGCTGCCCGGGCGGCGCTGGTCGGGCGCGGTGGCCACGATCGCGCCCTCGGCCGACGACCGCACCCACGCGTTCGGGGTCGAGGCCGAGTTCGACAACGCCGACCACGCCCTGCGCGTCGGCCAGGTGGCCGACGTCGAGCTCGCGCTGCCGGGGCCGCCCCCGCGGCCGGCGGTGCCCCTCGGCGCGGTCGTCCGGCGCCGCGACGGCGGCGAGGGCTTCGTCGTGTACGCGGTCGACGAGGCCCCGGGCGGCGCGCTCGCGCGGGCGCGGCCGGTGGTGCTCGGCGAGCTCGCGGGCGGCCGCGTGACGCTGCGCGAGGGCGTGCGGGCGGGCGAGCGGGTGGTCTCGCTCGGCGCGGCGCTCATCGCCGACGGCGACCGCGTCGCGCTCGTGCCCTGAGGGGCCCCCCGTGAACCAGCCTTTCGCGCTCGCGCCCTGAGGGAGCCATGAACCAGCCTGCCGAGCCCGCCCGGGCCGAGCCGCGCAACGCGGCGCTCTACTTCGTCAAGAACCGCCAGGTCGCCTGGGTGCTCCTGGTCGCGACGCTGCTCTGGGGCGCCGTCTCGTACGTGCAGATGCCCAAGCGCAAAGACCCCTATATACGCCAGCGCGTCGCGGTCGCGATCGGGGTCTGGCCGGGGGCGCCGGCCGACAAGGTCGAGCAGCTCATCACCAAGCAGATCGAAGAGCTCGTGGTGCAGAACCCCGAGGTCGAGCGGGTCGAGTCGACGTCGAGCACGGGCATCTCGTACGTCTACGTCACGCTCAACCAGGGCGTCGAGCCGCGCGACATGGGCAAGGTGTTCGACGACGTCGAGCTCAAGCTGCGCTCGCTGCGCGATCTGCCGCCGGGCGCGCTGCCGGTGCAGTTCGAAAAAGACTTCGGCGACACCGCCGCGCTCTTGCTGACGGTGGCGAGCCCGAAGGTGCGCGAGGCCGAGCTCGCGGTGCGGGCCGAGGCGATCGGGGCGGCGGTGGCGGCGGCGCGGCGGGGCGAGGCCGGGCGGGCGAGCGCCGTGTGGAACCACCCCGCCGACCTCGAGGCCGCGCCCCTGCGCCGCGCGGTCGACGCCTTCGCCCGCGAGCTCGCGGCCCGGGGCGCCGCGGGCGACGTCCGGCCGGTCGGCGGCGCCGGCTTCTACGGCTTCGACGCGCGGCCCGCGGGCGACGCGGGCGCGTTCCGCGCGGCGTTCGAGCGCCTCGCGGCCGAGCGGCCGCCCGGCGAGGGCCTGCACCCCGACGTCTGGGCGCCGCTCGTCGTCGACGACGCCGCGGGCCTGCCCGCCGCGCTCGAGGCCGTGGCGGGAGACGCCTACACCGACCGGCAGCTCGACGAGTTCACCGAGGCCATCGGCCGGCGCCTCAAGGCGCTGCCGCTCGTCGCCAAGGTCGCGCGCACCGGCGTGCGGCCCGAGCGCGTGTACCTCACCTACTCGCAGCGGCGGCTGGCCGAGAGCGGCGTGAGCGCGGGCGCGCTCGCCGCGGCGCTCGCGGCGCACAACGCGCGCATGCCGGGCGGCACGGCCGAGACCGCCGGGCGCACGCTGCCGATCGAGCCCGGCGGCGAGTTCGACGCCCTCGGGCCGATCGGCGACGTGCTCGTGGCCACGACGGCCGCCGGCGCCCCGGTCTACGTGCGCGATCTGGTCGACGTCGAGCGCGACTACGAGTCGCCGGCGCGCGCCCTCAACGAGTACACCTTCCGCGACGGGGCGGGCCGCTTCCGCCGCTCGCGCGCGGTGACGCTGGCCGTGCAGCCCCGCCAGGGCGCCAACATCGGCGAGCTCGGCGAGCAGGCCAAGGCCGAGCTCGCCTCGCTGCGCCGAGAGCTGCCCGAAGACCTGGTCGTCGCGACGACGAGCGACCAGGCGCAGCAGGTCGAAGAGAAGATCGGCGTCTTCTTGCGCAGCCTCTACGAGGCCGTCGCCATCGTGGTGCTCGTCGGGCTCGTCGGCTTCCGCGAGTGGCGCTCGGCGCTCGTGCTGGCCCTGTCGATCCCCGTCACGCTGGCGATGACCTTCGGCATGATGCGCGCGCTCGGCATCGACGTGCAGACGACCTCGCTCGTCTCGCTCATCATCGCCCTCGGGCTCTTGGTCGACGACCCCGTCGTGGCCGCCGACGCCATCCAGCGCGAGCTCGACGCCGGCCAGCCGCGCGAGCGGGCGGCCTGGCTCGGCCCGACCAAGCTCGGGCGCGCCATTCTCTTCGCCACGCTGACCAACATCGCCGCCTACTTGCCCTTCCTGCTGATGAGCGGCGACGTGGGCCGCTACATCTACTCCTTCCCCATCGTCGTCGTCTCGTCGCTCGTCGCCTCGCGCGTCGTCTCGATGACGTTCATCCCCCTGCTCGGGTACGCCCTCTTGCGCCCGGGCGCGCGCCGCGCGTCCGACCCCGAGCGGGGCGCCTCGGGGGCGTACCGCCGGCTGATGCGCTGGGCCGTCCGCCGCCGCTACCTCGTGCTCGCCGGCGTCAGCGCCGGCCTCGCCCTGGGCGGCCTCACCGGCGTCAAGCTGCGCCAGATGTTCTTCCCGACCGACGCCGTGCCCCTCTCGTACGTCGACCTCTTCTTGCCCGAGGGCGCCACCATCGAGAGCACGCGCGCGGCGGCCGCGGCGGCCGACGCCGTCATCCGCGAGGTGGCCGAGCGCCACGGCCGCGCGCGCCCCGGCCCCGGGGGCAAGCCCCGGCCGGTGCTGCGCTCGATCACCAGCTACGTCGGCACGCCGGCGCCGCGCTTCTGGTACTCGCTCGCGCCGAAAGAGCAGCTGCCCAACTACGCCCAGCTCGTGCTCGAGGTCTACGAGAACGACGACAGCGCCGCGCTCGTGGCGCCGCTGCAAGAGGCCCTCTCGGCCCGCCTGCCCGGGGCGCGGCTCGACGTCAAAGAGCTCGAGCACGGCGCGCCCGTCGCCTACCCGGTCGAGGTGCGCCTCGTCGGCGACGACGTCGCCACCCTGCGCTCGCTCGGCGAGCGGGTGCGCCGGGCGCTCGCCCAGGTGCCCCTCGCCGACCGGGTGCGCGACAACTGGGGCCCCGAGGGGCTGCGGCTGCGGCTGCGCACCGACGCGCTCCGCGCGAACCTCGCCGGCGTCACCAACGCCGACGTCGCGCTCGCGGCGGCGACCGGCTTCTCGGGCACGCCCCTCGGCGTCCTGCGCGAGGGCGACCGGCTCACGCCGATCGTGGCGCGCCTGCGCGCCGACGAGCGCGCCGCCGCCGGCGACCTCGGCGAGCTCTACGTCTCGCCCGCCGGCGAGGGCCCCCGCGTGCCCCTCGGGCAGGTGGCCACGCTCGACCTCGCCGCGGGCCCCGAGAAGATCGTCCGCCGCGACCAGCGCCGCTGCCTCACCGTCGCCGCCTTCCCCGTCGCCGGCACGCTGCCTTCCGAGGTCGTGGCCGCGGCCCGGCCCGCGCTCGACGCGATCGCGCGCGATCTACCGCCCGGCTACCGGCTCGAGCTCGGCGGCACCCACGAGAAAGAGATCACCCTCAACCGCGACAGCAACTACGTCGCGGCCGTCTCGATGCTCTCCATCGCGCTGATGCTGCTCGTGCAGTTCCGGCACGCGATCAAGCCCCTCCTGGTCTTCGCCGCCATCCCCTTCGGCGTCGTCGGCGCGATCGTCTCGCTCGTCGCCAACGACCAGCCCTTCGGGTTCTCGGCCGTGCTCGGCGTCACCAGCCTCATCGGCGTCATCGTGAGCCACGTCGTCGTGCTCTTCGACGCCATCGAAGAGGCCCGCGAGCAGGGCGTGCCGCTCTTGCCCGCGCTGCTCGAGGCGGGCACCACGCGCCTGCGGCCGGTCGCCATCACGGTGGCCGCGACGGTGCTCGGGCTGGTGCCGCTCGCCCTGCACGGCGGCACCCTCTGGGAGCCCCTCTGCTACGCGCAGATCGGCGGCCTGACCCTCGCCACCCTCATCACCCTGCTCCTCGTACCGATTCTCTACGTCGTCTTCGTCGAAGACTTGAAGCTCATCGCCTGGACGTCGTCGCCGGAGCACGCCCCCGCGGCCCGCGTGGCGCCGGCGCCGGCCTGGCCCGCGCCGGCGCCCGCGCCGCCCGCGCCCCCCGCGGCCTGGCCCGCGCCGCCCCCGGCCGCCTGGCCGAGGCAAGCCCCCGCGGCGACCCATTGGTCGACCGATGTGACCGTGGTGCTGCCCCGTCCGAACCTGCCCCCGGCGGCGTCGGGCCAGCCGGCGCGGGCGCTCGCCCCGGTGCCCCGCCCCTCGCCCCCGCCCATGCCCCGGAGCCCTTCGCACACGCCGACGTCTTGGCCGAGCTCCGCGCCGGCAACGCCGACCCGGTTGCTGCCCCCGCCGGGCCCGCCGAGCCGGCCGGCGACGCCGCGGACGCTGCCGCCCATCGAGCCGACGTCTTGGTCGAGGGGTCTGAGGGACGGGGGGCCTTCGTTCACGCCCGGGCCCGCGCTTCGCCCGGTGCCGAACGTCCGGACGAAGATTCTGAGCTGAACGGGCCGGCGGGCCCCCCCCGCCCCCTCGGGTCAAAGGGCGCGGCTCAGCGGGGCTTGGGCGTGACGCCCGACGTGCCACAAGGGAAGGTGGCCCGCACGCTGGTGGCGCCGGCCTTGATCTGATCGCAGGCGGCGCCGACGAATTCGATCTGATCGGCGCCGACGAGCCGCCACCCGTCCGCGTCGTTGAACGTCTTCGGCTCTTCGTCGACGGTCACGGTGCCCTTCGGCGCGGCCTCGGGGGCGATCGTGGCGTCGAGGTCGAACGAGCATGAGCGCACGCCGAGGCGAATCTGGTCGAACGCCTCGACGAGCGCCGCCTTATCGGAGGCAAGATAGTACGTGCCCTGCATGGGCGAGCCGCCCGGCTCGCCGAAGCCGACGCCCGCGTCGGCCACCTCTTGAAAGTGCGCCCGCCCCTCGGCGGTGTCGATGAACGCGCCGACGCCGACGACCAGCGTCTTGACGTTCTTCGTAAACCCGTACTTGGCGGCCCCGACCGCCTCGAGCTTGCCGGCCGCCGTGTCGTCGCCGTCGCCGCAAAGGTTGGGGATGCCGTCGGTGCAGAGCACGACGAAGCGGGGCGCGTTCGCGGGCGCGTCGGCGGCGACCAAGGCGTCGACGGTGCTCTCGAGGCTCGAGCCCGTGGGGGTGTCGCCCTGGGGCTCGAAGTTGGCGGGCTTCAGCTCGTAGAACGCCGCGATCTCGTCGTAGTTGTCGAGGGCGGGCGCGAGGCTCTCGAGCTGCGCCGGGCAGACGTCGTTGAGCGACGTGTAAAAGGTGACGCCCAGGTAGGCCTGCGACTCGAGCCCCTTCAGCAGGCCGTCGGCGGCGAGCAACGACTCGCGCAGCGCCCGCCAGCGCGTCCCCTCGACGCTGGGGTCGTCTTGCCCGATGCAAGAGCCCGACGGGCTCGTGATGGGGCACTTCATGCTGCCCGACTTGTCGATGAGCAGATCGACGACCGGGGTGACGGGCGTAAATTGCACGGCGATGCCCGGGCACGAGCCGGCCTGCCCGCCCGTCCCCCCACCGCTGCCGGCGAACCCCAAGGCCCCCCCCGCCCCCGCCGCGCCCGCGCCGCCCGTGACGCAGCGGCCGCGCGGCGAGCACGTGGCGCCCTCGGCGCACCCGCCCTCGGGCGTGCACTGCGCCTTGCAGGTGCCCTCGCCGCAGAACAGGCCCGCGGGGCAGGCCCCGTCGCCCGCGCAGGGCAGGCCGCACTGGTCGCGGTAGACGCCGAGGCAGGGGTCGTAGCCCCCGCCGGCCCCGCCCGGCCTGACCCCGCCGCCGTCGCCGTCGCCGCAGTGGGCCGCCAGCCCCGCCGCGATCAGGGCGAGCGCGAAGAGCGGCGGCCCCCGGCGCGCCGACAGTTTGTTTTTCGTAGCACCAAATCGAAAAGCAACGATGGCCATCACGCTCGCTCGCACGGCAGGGTCGGCGGCCGCGCCGCCGCGCGACGCCGGGCCCCCGAGATTTTCGCACCTCGTCCCTTTTACCAAGGCCCGGCCCCCGCGACCACGGACAACGCCGGCCGCCGGCGCGGGCGCGGACGAAAGAGAGGCCGTCGAATTTCGGACAGCGGACGCCGCCCTCGCCCGGCCCTTATCACCATACGCACGAGCTCGGGCCCGCCGCCGCGGCCGGCCTCGCGCTCGGGCCCGCGCTGGCGAAGTCGGGCCCGGGCCCGAGCGCGAGCTTAGCTGTTCTCGGTCTGCGTCCAGCCGGCCGGCGTGCCGCCGCGGCGCTCGGCCCGATCGCGGCCGCCGTGCTCGGCATTCTCGCCCTGGGGCACCTCGCGCCGGATGTGATCGCTGCGCTCGCCCGGCTCGACCGGGTGCCGGCCCTTGTCGGCGTTCTCGGCGTTCGCCTGGTCGACCTGCTCGGGGGTAACGTCTTTCACATCGCTTCGAACCACTTTTCTGGCCATGGCGGCCCTCCTTTCGTCTGCGCCGAGTGAGCACGGCTCGTGCCATGGTCGCGAACGCGGCCCTCGGGAGGTTGCAGCCCGGCCTCATGCGGGGGCCCGGCGCGGCTCCGAGTGAGCCCGCCGCCGCGCTCGCGCTCGCGCTCGGAACGCGGCGCGGGGCGCGTCAGGCCCCGTCGCGCACGACGCCGAGCTTCTACAAGAGCTCGCGGCGCGAGCCGACGCGCAGCTTGCGCATCGCCCGGCGCAGGCGCCCCGCGACCGTCGCGAGCGGCAGCCCGAGCTCGTACGCGATGTACTCGTACGAGTGGCCCATCGCCGCGAGCCAGGCGACGTCGCGGCCCGGGGCCCGCAGAAAGCAGAGCAGCAGGCCGCGGCGCTCGGGGTCGCCGCTGATGAGCGCCCACCTGCCCGGCAGGCGGGCCCGGCCGCGGCGCGTCAGCTCGTCGACGCGCATGCCGCGCGCCCGGGCGAGGCGCGCGAGGCGGTAGGTCGAGGTGCCGACGAACTCGGTCGGCGCGCAGATCTCGCGCGCCAAAGACGGGGCGGAGCCCTCGGTCACGCGCCGGAGCGGGCCACCGTGCGCGCCGACGTCACCCGGGCGCGCGCGATCGCCTCGTTCGAGGCGCCCTCGAGCACGAGCCGCAAGACGTCCCGCTCCGCCCGGGTGAGGGCGCCGGCCGCCGGGGGCGCGGGCGCCGGGGCGTCCCAAGCGAAAACGGCGAACTCGTCGCCCTCGAGGCCCAGCAAATCGACCGACAGACCCGAAGGGGCCGAGCGCTCAAGGCCACTGGGAGCTCGACGGGAGCGCATCATGGGGTACACCCCCGTGCGTAGAGTTTTAGACTCTCGCACGTTAGAGAACCTGCCAAAATATACAAGAGGTCGCGCCCCGGCGGGCGCAACGTTTGGAAGCCCGACTTTCGACCTCCCCGAGGTGCCGTGGGAGGGCCAGCGAGACGACCATGGACGAGAAAGGCCTCCCGCGCAGCAGCGCCCCCCCGGCCGAGCCGGATGGGGACGAGCCGGTCTTTCTGGGCCGCGCGGCGGCGACCACCGCCGACCGCCGGCGGGCCCTCGCGGCCGGCGCCCTGCTCGTCGCCGCCTTCGCCGCCACCGCGCCCTGGGCCGACCGGCCGCTGCGGCCCATCCCCCCGTTCGTGCCGGCCTACAACGCCGCCGTCATCGTCCTCGACGCGCTCACCGCGCTCCTGCTTTACGCGCAGTACCGGCACGTCGGCGAGCGATCCTTCTTGGCGCTCGCCTGCGGCTACCTGCTCACGCCCTGGCTCGCGGCAGCGCACGCGCTGAGCTTCCCCGACGCCTTCGGCCCCGGGTACCTCCTCGGCGGGCCCCAGACCGCCTCCTGGCTCTGGGTGAGCTGGCACAACCTCTTCCCCCTCTCCGTCGCCGCCTACGCCCTGCTCGCCTGGCCGGAGCGGCGGGGCCACGCCGGGCCCGAGGGCCCCCCGGGCCCGTGCATGGGGGCCTTCGCGCTCGCGGGCACCCTCGCGCTGGCGGCGGCCCTCATCGCGATGGCGGTGCTGGTCGAGGCGCCTCTGCCCGAGCTCACCGTCAACAACGTCTACCAGCCGACCCCCACCCGCGTCCTGCTGGCGGCGGGCGGGCTCGGGTACCTGGCGGCGCTCTGGGTGCTGCTCCGGGCGACGCACCTGCGCCGCCGGATCGACCTCTGGATCGCCGTCACGCTCGTCGCCCACCTCATCGACTTGGCCCTCACCGGCCTGCTGGCCAGCGGGCGGTACCAGTTCGGCTTCTACCTGGGCCGCCTCTACGGCCTGCTCGGCGCCGGCTTCGTGCTCGCGGTCCTGATCCGCGAGACGGTCGAGCTGCTCGGCGGCGCCGTCCGGGTGGCGCGGACGCTGCGCGAGGGGCGCGAGGCGCAGGCCTTCCTGCTCGCCCTGAGCGACCGGCTGCGGCCCCTCTCCGACCCGGCCGCGATCATGACCGCCGCCGCGCAGATGCTCTGCCGCCACTTCGGCATCGCGCGGGCCCAGTATTGCTTCGTCGGCCCCGACGAAGACTCGTACGAGTTCGCCGCGGCGTACTCGGACGGCCGCCTGCCCGCCACCCCGCCCGGCACCCGCGGGCGCCTGTCGAGCCGCGGGGCCGGCTGGGCGACGGCCCTGCGCGCGGGCCAAGAGGTGTACACCGGCGGCGACGCGACGGACCAATTCGGGCTCTTCGCGGCCAACGTGCCCCGCGACGCCTCCACGCACACCGGGGCCATGATCCCGCTGGTCAAGGGGGGGCACCTCGTCGCGTTCTTGCTGGTGGCGCACTCGCAGGCCCGGCGCTGGACGGCGGCGGAGCGGGCGCTGCGCCGCGAGGTGGCGAACCGCACCTGGGCGGCGGTCGAGTCGGCGCGCTTCGAGGCGGCCCTGCGCGAGGCCCGCGACCGCCTCGAAGAGAAGGTCGCCGCGCGGACGTTCGAGCTGGCGGCCGAGATGTCCCGCCGGGCCGACCTCACCCGCCGGCTGGCGAAGGCGCAGGAGGCCGAGCGGCTGCGCGTCGCCCGCGACCTGCACGACTCGGTCGGCCAGCTCCTGGCCGGGCTGTCGCTCGCGATCAAAGGCGTCTCGACGACCGGGCCCCTGCCCCCGGCCGCCGCCGAGAAGCTGGCGGACGTGCAGCGGGTGGCCGACCTGCTCGGCCGCGAGGTGCACGGCCTGGCCGTGCGGCTGCGGCCGACCTCGCTCGACGACATCGGGCTCGAGGCCGCGCTCGGGCAGCTCGTGCGCGAGTGGTCGACCAGCGCCGGCGTGCCCGTCGACTTCCAGACGATCGGCCTCGGGTCCGAGCGGCTGCCGGCCGAAGTCGAGACGGTGCTCTACCGCGTCGTGCAGGAGGCCCTCACCAACGTGGCCAAGCACGCCCGGGCCACGCAGGTGAGCGTGGTCGTGAGCCGACGCGAGGGGGTCGCGATGGCGGTGATCGAAGACGACGGGGTCGGGTTCGAGACCGAGCCGACCGGCACCGGGCGGCTCGGGCTGATCGGCATGCGAGAGCGCGTGGGGCTCGTCGGGGGCGATCTCGACGTCGAATCCGGGCCGGGGCAGGGCACCACGATCTTCGCCCGCGTCCCCATCGCCGACGGTCGAAGCGACCCCGCCAAGCATGTACAATGACCCCGTGCGCGGGCGACGAGGGGCCGGGGCTTGGTTCGCGGCGGCCCTGCTCGCCGCCGCCTGCTCGCCGGGCGTAGGCGCCCCCCGAGGCCGCCCGGCGCGCCCCGCCCCCGGGCCGAGCGCGCCGGCCGCGAGCGCGGGGCGTACGCCCGCGCCGGGCGGCCCGCCGCCGGCGCCCGCCTCGGTCGCGGCGCAAGCGGCGAGCCCCTTCGCGGTCCGCATCGCCTGGGAGGCCGACGCCCGGGCCGCCGCCGGCTTCGAGATCGCGGTCGAGTCGAACGGCGCCTTCGTCCGCGCCGCCCTCGTCGGCCCGACCGAGCGCGCGTTCGTGCACCACCACCGCCTGCCGGGCCGCGCGTACGCGTACCGCGTCCGGGCCTTCAACGCGCGCGGCGCCTCGGCCCCCGTCGGGGCCGCCGCCACGACGCCGGGCCTCGGCCCGCCCCCGGCCGGCGCGCCGCCGCCGCCCCCTTGCACGCGGCTGCCGCCCGCGCCCGACCCGGCGAAGGTGCGCGGCCTGCCGCGCGAGGTCTTGAACGCCGGCGGCGGGCGCCCGCTCTATAACGATCCCGAGGGCACCAACGGCTGGCGGCGCCACCTCTACGGCGAGTACGAGGGCTGCGTGCGCGACTTCGGGGCCTTCGACCTGCAGGCCGAGATCCGCGAGGTGCCGGGCTTCGCCGACGAGGGCTTCCCCCTCTTGCGCGCGGTCGCCGGCGCCGGCCAGTACGCCGGCGCCCGGGTCGTGACGCTCCGCTTCACGCGCGGCCGCTACGCCGTCGCCGACGTCGCCGACTTCTGCGGCGACCCCCGGCCCGAGCCCGACCCGCCCGCCCCCGGGGTCGGCGCCGAGGGCGCCGGCGACGATCTCGCGGGGTATGCGCCGCCCTTTGACGCGTGCCAGCGCGAATGAGCGCGCCGGCCCGCGGCGGCCGCGCGAGCACATGCGCATACATTGCCCGTGCGCACGGTGTGATACCAAAGATCGCCGCGTCGGGTTCAGAAGATGAACCGGCGCGCGCCCGCCGCCGAGGCCCGCGGCGAGCCTTTCCGCCCGGCCGCGCCCCTCCCCCGCCGGAACTTCCGTTGCCGACGGCCGTTTTCGGTCCGGCGCAAAGATAAATGGTTTCGGTCGCATTTTTTTTTCGTGATTCCGTCGAGCTTGCGCTAGAGTGCTCGTCCCCGAGGCGCTTACCGAACGCGTCCGTGTTCTCCGCGGCTGCGCCCGCGGCGAGCGGCGCCTCGCGTGACTTGCCTTTGCCGTGCCGCGCCAACGACCCGCCGCCGCCGCGCGGCGGGCGCGCCTGCCTTCCACCCTAAATAGCCCCCCTCTCGCCCGGGCCCGCGAAATTGTCGTGGCGGCGCGGGCGCGTTTCGCGATTCGACCGGCCCGCGTCGGGGCCGTTCCGAGGGTCTACTCCGAGCTCGAAACAGGAGAACGCGATATGATCAAAAGAGCGATGGTACTCGTGATGGGTTGCGGCGCGCTGGCGCTGGGCTGCTCGACGGAGCAAGACGCCGGCGCCCCGCAAGAGGTCGCCGCCGTCGACGAGACGCCCGAGATCATCGAAAACCTCGTCGCCGCCGGCTTCCCCGCCGACGACATCATGGTCGTCGACGGCAAGGTCTACGTCGGGCGCGACGCCGAGGTCAGCCTCCAGGCCTCGCGCGAGATGCTCCAGGTCGACGCCTCGCGCGGCGCGGTGCCCGAGCAGTACCGCACCAGCAACCTCGTCAGCCAGAACCTCGCCGTCATCTGCATCAACGGCAGCGCGTTCGCCAACATCAGCAAGCTCAGCCAGGGCCTCGACCTGGCCATCGAGAACTACAACCAGCGCAACCTCACCTTCCGCATGGAGCGGCGCACGACCGGCAACACGGCCGGCTGCGGCGCGACCATCCAGGCCCGCGTCATCTCCGGCACCGGCGGCTCGGCCGGCTTCCCCTCCGGGGGCCTGCCCTTCAACACGATCAACATCGGCTCCGGCCTGACGCAGTTCAGCACCGACGTGGTCGAGCACGTCATCACCCACGAGCTGGGCCACTGCATCGGCTTCCGCCACTCCGACTTCTTCGACCGCAGCATCAGCTGCGGCGGGGCCCCCACCAACGAGGGCAGCGGCGGCGTCGGTGCCATCCACATCCCCGGCACGCCGACGGGCGCGGTCGTGGGCGGCTCGCTCATGAACTCGTGCTTCCGTTCGACCGAGAACGGCGAGTTCACGAACAGCGACATCACCGCGCTCAACGCCCTCTACTGAGCGATGGCGCGCCGGCCCCACCGCCGCGCGCTGCCATGATCCGGCGGGCCTTGCTGCTCGCCGCGGCCGCGGCGTCCCTCGGCGCCGCGGCCTGCGGCGACGACGGCGGCGGCCCGCCCCCGGGCGCCGCCGGCGCCGCCGGCGCCCCCGCCTGCGGCGCCGCGCCGGCCGCCCAGGCGATCTCGCGCCTCGGGCCCCTGCAGTGCGGGCCCACGCTCGACTTCACCCCCGTCAACGCCTACCGGGGCGAGCTCGCCGCCGCCAACGACCGCGAAGACGCCGTCGCCTTCATCAACGGCAACTGCAGCGGCACCCTCGTCGCGGCGCAGTCGGGCCCCGTCGTCCTGACCGCGGGCCACTGCGCCCGCCTCGGCGACCGCGTGCTCGTCGTCTTCAACTTCGAAGACGCCCCCGACGGCGACGAGCTCGCCACCGACGGCACCGTCATCGAGCAGTCCGACGCGCCCGACTACGCGCTCGTCCGGCTCGACGCCCTGCCCGCCGTCACGCCGACCGCGCTCACCGCCCGGCCGAGCGACCGGCTCGCCGTCATTCAACACCCCCGCGGCCTGCGCAAGGTCATCGCCGAAGGCAACTACCTGCAGGCCTGCCCGGGCGGGCTCTTCTTCTACGCCGACCTCGACACCCTCGTCAGCAGCTCGGGCGCCGGCGTGCTCACCCGCGAGGGCCGCCTCTTCGGCGTCCACACCGACGGCGACTGCGCCGAAGACGGCGGCGGCTCGAACCGCGGCTGGACGGCCGCCGACATCGCCCGGGCCTCGCCCTACCTGCAGGCCGCCGACGTCGAAGCCTGCCCCGACTGCTGACGCGGGCGCCGGCTCCGCGGCCCCCCTGCGCCGCACCCCCCGGCGCCGCACCCCCACTCGCGCCCCGCCCCCGCGCCGCCAGGTAAGAAGGCGCTCAGCGCGACCAGCGGGTGGCCATGACGACCAGCGTGCGCGTGGTCGCGACGTCGGGCATGGCGGCGACGGCGTCGCGCAGGGCCGTCAGCTCTTCGGTCTTGCCCGCCGCGAGCTCGAGCACCAGATCGATGTCGCCGCTGACGAACGCGCAGCCGACGACCTCGGGGCGCCCCCGCAGCGCGTCGGCGACATGCTCGAGCCGCGCCGTCTTGCCGGTGACGAGCAGGTAAGCGCGCAGGGCGGGCGCGGCGCCCCCCTGGCCCAGGCGCACCGTGTACCCGGCGATGACGCCCTCGCGCTCCATCCGCGCGATTCGCTCTTGCACGGCGCTGCGCGAGAGCTTCACCGCCCGCGCGATGGCGGCGTGCGTGGCCCGGGCGTTCGCCTCGAGGGCGCGCAAGATGCGGCGGTCGACGTCGTCGAGGGCGGCGGGCATGGGGGACGGGGCGGCGGGCGGCAAGGTGCCGGCCTGGCCGGCAAGGCGCGCCGTTGCGGGCGGCAGCGCGGGGTACAACCCTAGCATCGGCCCGCGCGAGCCGAAGGGCCCCGCAAGCCCCGGCCCACGCGAGTCGAGCCCACAAGCCCTGGCCCACGCGAGTCGAGCCTGCAAGCCCTGGCCCGCGCGAGCCGAGCCCACAAACCCCGGCTCGCGCGAGCCGAGCCCGCACGCCCTGGCCCACGCGAGCCGAGCCCGCACGCCATCGCCCCCGCGAGCCCAGGCCCGCGCAGCTCGCGCACCCCGCAGGCCCCCCCAGGCCACCGCCCAGCAAGCCGCGCCCCCCCGACGGGCCGCGACATCACGGAGATCTCATGCCCGCCCCTGCCCTCCCCTCCCCCGCGCCCCCGCGCCGCCCACCCCTTGGCGCCCGGCCCCCCGCGCGATTGGCGCCGCTCGCGCTCGCCCTCGCGCCGCTGATGGCATTGACGTCGTGCCGCGCGCCCGCGCCCGCGAGCCCGAAGGCCTGTCCCTCGCAGGCCGAGGTGCTCGAGGCGGCCGCCCTCGCCTTCGAGCGCGCGTACATCCGGCCCGAGGGCGCCGCGCTCGCGGCCACCTCGCTGCGCCGCGCCGCCGCCGACGGGCGCTACGGACGGCTCTGCGCGCAGGGCGAAGCCTTCGCGAAGGCCCTCACCGCCGATCTGCGGCACACCACCGGCGACGGCCACGTCATGCTCGAGTACGTGGCGGGTGCGTCCCGGCCGGGCGACGACCGCGGTTGGATCGACGCGTGGTTGCAGCGGGGCCCCTCGGTCGGCTGGGGCGTGGCCGAGGCCAGGGTGCTCGAGGGCGGCGTCGGGTACGTCAAGCTCACCTCGTTCTATCCGCTCGAGTTCGCCGCCCGGCCCCTGGGCGAGGCGCTGCGCGCGGTCGCGGGCGCGGGCGCGCTGGTGCTCGATCTGCGCGGCAACGGGGGCGGCGACGACGAGGCGGCGAACGCGGTGACGGCGGCGCTGCTCGACGACGATCGGCGCCTGCTCCTCAGGTACCAAGACCGCGCGCGCGTCACGCGCGAAGTCCGGGCCGAGCACGTCTTGCCGGGGCCGCGCTTCGGCGCGTCGCGCCCGCTCGCCGTGCTCCTCGACCGGCGATCGTTCTCGGCGGCCGAGGCCGTCGCCTACGTGCTACAGGCCGAGGGGCGCGCGCGCGTCGTCGGCGAGCCCACCGGCGGGGGCGCCCACCTGACGACGAAAGAGCGCGATCTGCCCCAGGGCTTTCGGCTCGGCGTGCCCGACGAGATGCCCATTCACCCCCGCACGGGCGCCAACTGGGAGGGCAAAGGCGTCTCGCCCGACCTGCCCGCCCCGGCCGCGGACGCGCTCGACGTCGCCCTGCGCTGGGCGCGCTCG
>DASTPP010000323.1:0-12595 GCA_035762175.1 Polyangiaceae bacterium
CCGCGGGGCGCCCCCGCCCGGCCCCGGGGCGCGAGGGCGCCGGCCGCGCGGGCCCCGGCTGAGGCCCCGCCCGCGGCGCGCCGCTAGCGTTCGTTCAACACGACCAGCATGGCGCCCTCTTGCCCGCCATAGAGCGCGTCGGCCCCGTAGCGAAGCCCACAAACGGGGCACACCTTTTCGGGTTGCGGGGCCGGCTCGGCGCCCGCGGCCGGGGGCGGCGCGCTCGCCGGGGCCCGCGCCGCGGGCGGCGCGTCGCCGCCTTCGTCGCGGCGCGCGGCGGCCGCGCCCCGGCGCCGGCGCAGCACGAGGCCGACGACCGCGAGCGCCGTCGCCGAGGCGGCCACCACGGCCAGAAAGAGCGCGCGCCGCTGGCCCCGCTGGTCGGGCGCCGTCACGGTCACGGCCCCGATGCGCGGCGTGCTGAGCACCACCTCGGCCACCTCGCCCCGCTCGCCGCCGTCCGTCCAGCCGCCGTTGCGGTCGGCGAGCAGCTCGGCGTAGCGCCCCTCGCCCACCACCTCGACCGTCACGCGCACCGAGCGCGCGCCGACCGAGGCCTGCAGCACCACGTCGCCCTCGGGCGCCGCGGCCGGCACGCTGACGTTGCCCGCCGCGCCCACGGTCACGCCCTCGGCGCCGTTGACCACCGACCAGGCGGGCGCCTGCGGCACGCGGCAGCCGGCCGCGTCGAGCACGACGGCGCGGAAGGCGAACGACTGGCCCGGCCGCAAGAGCTTGCGCTGCGGCCGCACCTCGAGCTTGGCCGGCTCGCCGACGCTCTCGCAGCGCGCGGGCGGCGGCGCCGGCGGCGTCGCCGGCTCGGGCGGCGGGGCCGAGGGCGGCGCCGGCGGCGGCGCCTCGGCCGTCGGCCGGCCCCGGACGTAGGTGCGGCTGCGGCGCACGCTCGCCGTGCAGTTTTGCCCTTTAATCAGGAATTGGTATTCGCCCGTTTCGTCAAAAACGATCGTCGCGTCGTTCGGCGCCGAGACCTTGGTCACGAGCCGCGCCTGGCGCGAGTCGTTCGGGTCGGACGAGCACTCGGTCCGCCACGCGCGGGCGCCGGCGGTGTGCGCGCGCACCTTCACGCCCAGGCCCGCCTCGTAGCAGGCCGAGGTGCGCGGGTAGCCGCCGCCGCTGAAGGCGAGCTCGCCGCCGTGCTCGATGATCGTCACCTCCGTCGCCGGCGCCCCCCGCGCCCCCGGCTTCGGGCCGCAAGGCTCGCCCCAGTCGCCCACCGCCCAGCGCTCGCTCATCGCGCCCGCCGTCCAGGTGCCGCCCAGGCCCTCGGCGCGCGCCGCGCCCGAAGCCGCCGCGAGCGCGGCCAGGGCCGAGAGCCCCGCCCAGCGCCGCGCCCCGAGGGGCCGGACGGCCCCCGCGCCCTTCCGCATCACGCTCGCTCCTCCAGCTTGGCCCTCGTTCGGGCCGGATGGTAGCGTCGGGCACCGACGGGCCCTAGCCCCTTTTCTCGTGCCGCCGCGAGCCCGCCGCCCGACCAAGCTCGCCCCGACGGAGACCGATGACCACGGACCACCCGCCCCCCGCCCGGGGCATGCTGCGCTTCGCCCTGCCGGCGGCCCTGCTGGCCTTGGCCCCGTCCGCCCGGGCCCAGCCGAGGGTGCCCGAGTCGAACGGCCCCGGCCTCGACACCCACCTCTTCCGGCCCGCCGTCGACTCGAAGGGCTTCCTGTCGCAGAACGGCTCCGAGACGCTCGGCCACCTCGACTTCGCCCTCGGCCTCATCAACGACTACGGCCACGACGCCATGCGCCTCGAGGGCGGCCACGGCGCCGACGCGCTGGTGCGCCATTCGTTTCAGAGCACCCTGCTCTTCAACCTGGGGCTCTTCAACCGCTTCATGGTCGGCGTCCAGCTGCCCGTCGGCCTCATGGACGGCCGGCCCGCCCGGCAGATCGGCCCCGCCGGCGCCCTCTACGACTCCGGCCAGCTCCAGGCCCAGCAGGTGCCCCACGTCAACGTGGTGACCAAGTTGCGCCTCACGCGCAACGACCAAGTCGCCGGCCTCGCCATCGTCGCCCAGGCCGGCATCCCCGCCGACTCGGGCGCGCCCCGCGACCTCGGCGGCGAGCCGGGCGCCTGGTTCTGGCCCCAGCTGGCGGTCGAAAAGAGCATCGGCCCCCAGGCCCAGGGCCTCGTCCGGTTCGGGCTCAACCTCGGCTACCGCTTCCACACCGAAGAGGGCACCACCCGCTTCGACCAGCTCTCGGGCGGCCGCTTCGAGTCGACCCAGGGCAAGTTCACCGGCGGCGCCGCCGTCAGCTACCGCGTCCTGCCCCCGCTCGACCTGGTCGCCGAGCTCTACGGCACCCGCCAGGCGGGCGGCGACTCCGACGGGGCCGTCGCCCTCTCGGCCGAGGCCATCGGGGGCCTGAAGATCTTCACCGACCGGCGCTCCTTCCTCATGCTCGGCGGCGGCGTCCGCGTCACCGACGGCTTCGAGGCCGCCAGCCAGCGCGCCCTGCTCGGCTTCGTCTTCGAGCCCTCCATCGGCGACAGCGACGGCGACGGCATCAAGGACGACGAGGACGCCTGCCCCGCCCTGGCCGAAGACTTCGACGGCTTCCAAGACACCCGCGACGACTCGCCCCCCGGCCAGCTCGGCTGCCCCGAAGACGACAACGACCAGGACGGCATCCCCGACGACGAGGACCGCTGCCCCAACCAGGCCGAGACGCGCAACGACTACCTCGACGACGACGGCTGCCCCGACGTCGACACCCGCGACCGCGACGGCGATGGCATCCCCGACCGGCTCGACAAGTGCCCCGACGTGCCCGAAGACCGCGACGGGTTCGAAGACCAGGACGGCTGCCCCGAGAACGACAACGATCGCGACGGCATCCCCGACCAGCAAGACGCCTGCCCGAACGAGGCCGAGACCGTCAACGGCGTCGACGACCAAGACGGCTGCCCGGACAAGCCGCCGCGCCGGGTCGACGTGCAGGAGAACTCCATCTCGCTCAACGAGAAGGTGCAGTTCGAGACCAACTCGGCCCGCATCCTGCCGGCGTCCGACCCGCTGCTCAACGACGTCGCCAGCGTGCTCAAGGAGCACCCCGAGTTCACCCTGGTCGAGGTGCAGGGCCACGCCGACGAGCGCGGCAGCTCCCCGCACAACCTGCGCCTGACGCGCGACCGCTCGCGCTCGGTGCTCGAGGCCCTCGCCGCCCGCGGCGTCGACCGCCGGCGGCTGCGCTCGGTCGGCTACGGCAAGTTCTGCCCCCTCGACCCCGCCCACAACGACGCCGCCTGGGAGAAGAACCGGCGCGTCGAGTTCAAGGTCGTCATCAAAGACGGCAAGCGCACCGACGTCGAGCTCGGTTGCGACGAGTCGAAGCGGCAGGGCATCGACCCCGAGCGGCCGGCCCGCTAGCGCCCGGGGGCCGCGCGCCGAGGGCCCGCGGCCGGCGCGTTTCGCCGGCCGCGGCGCGCCCCCTTGACAGCGAACGCCCGCCCGCGCACCCCTGGCCCCTCGCCCGGCCCGCGCCCCCGGGCGGCCGCGGCCGAAGCCCGGCCCCCGTCGCCCTCGCCCCCCGGCTGCCCCATGCCCCTGACCGTCCTCGGCATCGACCCCGGCACGCGCTACTTGGGCTGGGGCGTCGTGCGCTCCGAGGGCACGCGCGTCGTGCACGTCGGCCACGGCGTCGTGCACGCGGGCCTCGAGGCGCCACTCGAAGACCGGCTGGTCGCGATCGACGACGCGCTCGCCGAGCTGCTCGAGCGCCTGCGGCCGAGCGAGGCGGCGGTCGAGTCGATCTTCTTCTCGCGCGACGCGCAGGCGGCGTCCAAGCTCGGGCACGCGCGCGGCGTCATCTTGCTGCGCCTCAAGCGCGCCGGCGTGCAGGTGGCCGAGTACGCGCCGACGCGCGTGAAGAAGGCGCTGACGGGCCGCGGCCTCGCCGAGAAGGCCCAGGTCTGCTCCTTCGTCACCGCCCTGCTCGGCCTGCCCCGCCCGCCCCCGCACGACGCCTCCGACGCGCTCGCGCTCGCGATCGCCCACGCGCGCACCTGCGCCCTGCCCCCGGCGCTGCGCCGCGCCATGAGCCAGGGCAGCTAGGGCGCCGACCGTCGCCTCGGGTCGGTGCTCTCGACCTGGTTCGAAGCGAGCGCCGCTCGACCGCACCATGGCCCGAGCTCGGGCCATGGTGCGGTCGGCGCTCTAGCCCGGCCTCTCCGCTCGGCGCGGGCCGCCCCCGAAATGCCCCGCCGCCGGGGGCGTATCGCCACCTACCCCGACGCCCCGGCGCGCCGGCCTCGGCCGTGGTAGAGCGAAGGGGTCGCCCCCTCGATGCATCGAAACCCGGCTCCGCACGTCTGAAACGAGGGGGCCGGCGATCCGGTCGCCCGCCCCGCCCTTCCCGACCTAGAGACCCCCGATGAAGCGTCCGACCTCGACCCCCGCCCTCCGCCTCTTGACGCTCGCCGCCGCGCTCGCGCTGCCGCTCGCCGCCGCGCCGCGCGTCGCCGACGCGCAGCAGAGCTCGAGCGCCGCGCCGACCGCCAACGAGATCGCGGCGCGCGTGCAGACCTTTTACAACACCACGCGCACCTTCCAGGCGCAGTTCGCGCAGACGTACAAGGTCAAGACGTACAACCAGGTCAAGAAGTCGTCGGGCCGCGTCGTCTTCGCCAAGCCCGGCAAGATGAGCTGGACGTACGACGCGCCGAACGGCAACCGCGTCGTGTCCGACGGCAAGCTCTTGAAGGTGTACGAAAAAGAGAACAACCAGATGTTCGAGCAGCCCGTCGAGAAGTCGCAGTACCCGGCGGCGCTCTCGTTCTTGATGGGCCAGGGCGAGCTCACCAAGGCCTTCGACCTGAAGCTGCTCGACGCGGCGGCGATGAAGTTCGAGGGCGGCTTCGTGCTCGAGGGCACCCCGAAAGAGGCGACGCCCGCCTACCAGAAGGCGCTCTTCTTCGTCGACGGCCCGACCTCGCAGGTGCGCAGGGTCATCATTCTCGACGCCCAGGGCAATCAGAACAAGTTCGACTTCAAGGCCCCCGTCGTCAACGCCAACGTCGACGACGCCCAGTTCACCTTCACCCCGCCGCCGGGCACGCAGGTGATTCACCCCTGAGGCCGGCCGGGGGGCCCCCCACCCCCCCTGCCCACCCCTAGCGCCCCCGCCCCGGCTCGAGCTCGGGGCTGCTCAGGCCCTGGCTACGCCGTTTCAGCCAGAGGCCTTTTTTTTCATGGTAGACCAACGGTAACAAAAGGGGGGGCCAACGCGACGCGTCGCTTGACCCGAGGCGCACAAGGCCCCAGGATGGGGAAGTTCTTCGCACACGAAGAATCGACCGCCCCCCCGCGGCCCGGAGGTCTCGCACCATGTCGTCGCACGCCATCAATCACTACAAGGCCGACCTTCGCGACTTCTACTTTCTGCTCTTCGAGCAGTTCGGCCTGCAAGAGCTCTTGCAGAAAGAGCCCTTCGACGCCTGGGGCGAAGACGAGGTGCGGCTCTCGCTCTCGGAGTGCTACAAGTTCGTCTGCGAGGTGCTCGGCCCGCTGAACGCCTCGGCCGACGCGACGGGCTGCCGGGTCGAGAACGGCGGGGTCAAGACGCCCGAGGGCTTCGCCAACGCCTGGAAGAAGCTCTACGAGGCCGGCTGGAAGGGCATCAGCACCGACCCCGAGTACGGCGGGCAGGGCGCGCCGTCGGCGGTGCAGGTGCTGATCGAAGAGCTGCTCTCGGGCGCCAACTGCGCCTTCAACATGTACCCGGGGCTGACGTACGGCGCGGCCGAGGTCATCGAGAGCTTCGGCACGCCCGAGCAGAAGCACCGCTTTCTGCACAAGATGCACGGCGGGCAGTGGGGCGGCACGATGTGCCTGACCGAGCCGCAGGCGGGCACCGACGTCGGCTCGGCGCGGACCCGGGCCGAGCGGCGGCCGGACGGGCGCTACAACATCACCGGCACCAAGATCTTCATCAGCGCCGGCGACCACGACCTGACCGAGAACATCGTGCACCTGGTGCTGGCGCGCATCGACGGCGCGCCCCCGGGCACCAAGGGCCTGTCGCTCTTCGTCGTGCCGAAGTTCCGGGTGAACGACGACGGCTCGATCGCCGGGCCGAACGACGTCACGCTCGGCGGCATCGAGCACAAGATGGGCATCAACGCCTCGGCGACGTGCGTGCTGAACTTCGGCGAGGCGGGCGACTGCGTCGGCGAGCTCGTCGGCACGGCCGAGCACGTCGGCATGAGCCAGATGTTCCAGATGATGAACGGCGCCCGCATCGCCGTCGGCATCCAGGGCGTCAGCGTCGCCTCGAGCGCGTACCTGAACGCGCTCGCCTACGCCCGCGACCGCAAGCAGGGCCCCTCGATCAAGAACTGGAAGGACGCGACGGCGCCGCGCGTGTCGATTCTCGAGCACCCGGACGTGCGCCGCATGCTGCTCGAGATGAAGGCCAAGGTCGAGGGCGTGCGCGCGCTCGCGGTCAAGCTCGCGGTGCACCGCGACCGGGCGACGGCGCTCGCGGGCAAGAGCGACGACAAGGTCGCCTACCACCGCGGGCAGGTCGAGCTCTTGACGCCGCTGGTCAAGGCGTACGGGTCCGACCAGGCGTTCCGCGTCTGCGAGCTGGCGATTCAGACGCTGGGCGGCGCCGGGTACATTCGCGACTACGGCATCGAGCAGTACTGCCGCGACTCGAAGATCTTCTCGATCTACGAGGGCACGAACCACATCCAGGCGATGGACTTGGTCGGGCGCAAGCTGCCGATGCAGGGCGGCATGCTCTTGCAGCAGCTGCTCGGCGACGTGCGGGCGTTCACGTCCGAGCACGGCGACCACCCCGCGATCGGCCGCGACGTCAAGCAGCTCGCGCGCGCCGAGGAGGCCATCACCGGCGCGGCGATGAAGTTCATGGGCTGGTTCCAGAGCGGGAGCATGGCGCTCGTGCCCCTCAACGCCAACCGCTTCCTCGAGATGATGAGCGAGGCGGTCGTCGGCTGGCTGTTGCTCGAGCAGGCGGCGCTCGCCCACCGCAAGCTCGAGGGCCTGGCCGACGGGCAGCCCGACCGCGCGTTTTACGAGGGCAAGATCGCGGCCGCGCAGTTCTACGCCCGCAACGTGCTGCCCGGCGTGAACCACAAGTTCGAGCTCTTCGCCTCCGAAGACGACTCGCCGCTGCAGATCTCGGACGCCGCCTTCTCGACCGTCGCGTGAGCGGGCGCGCCGCCCGGCCGGCCGCGGCGCTCGCGCTGGCGCTCGCCGCGGCGCTCGCGCCCCCGCCGGGCGGCGCCGCCGCGGGCCCCGGGCCGCGCCCGGCCCTCGCCGCGCCGGCGCCGGCGGCCGAGGCGGGCGGCATGCTGCGGGTGCCCGGGGGGCGCTTCCGGATGGGCACGGTCGGCGGCCGGGCCGAGCCGAACGAGTCGCCGCTGCGCCAGGTCGAGCTGCGCCCCTACTGGCTCGACGCGAGCGAGGTGAGCGTCGAGGCCTACCGCGCGTGCGTCGAGCGCGGCGCCTGCCGCCGGCCCGCCGAGTCGTCGCCCGCGTGCACCTACCCCAAGGGCGCGGGCGATCTGCCCGTCAACTGCGTCGGCTTCGAAGACGCCGAGCGCTACTGCGCGCTGCAGAACAAGCGCCTGCCGACCGAGGCCGAGTGGGAGTTCGCCGCGCGCGCGGGCAACCACGACGCGAGCTGGCCCTGGGGGCCCGCGCCGCCGAGCTGCCTGCGGGTGACGGCGGCGCTCGGCGATTCGATGCGCGACCTCTGCGGCCGCGAGGGCCCGCGGCCGGTGGGCGCGCTGAAGGCGGGGCGCACGCGCCTGGGCTTCTTCGACCTCGCGGGCAACGTCGAAGAGTGGGTCGCCGACTGGTACGACGACCGCTACCCGGCGACGCCCGAGGGGGCGGTCGACCGCGACCCCAAGGGCCCGGCGGCCGGGGTCGCGCGGGTGCTGCGGGGCGGCAGCTGGCTGTCGCGCTGGCCGGCGCTGCGGGTGACGGCGCGCAGCTGGGGGTCGGCGGCCGAGCGGGGGCCGACGGTCGGCTTCCGGTGCGCGCGCGACGACGCGCCCTGACCGGGCGCCGGGCGGCGTTACGACGCACCCTGACCCCGGTATCGGGCGGCGCTACGAGTGGAAGCCGACGGCGAAGAGGGCGGTGTCGCCCATGACGGGGTGCCCGCTGCGGTCGCGTGCCGAGCGGTACTGCTGCTGGAAGGCGCACTTTCGGGCCGCGTCGCCGAAGCCGTAGCCCGGGTCGTCGAAGTTTCGCACGCCGAGCGGCTTGCCGTCGGCGCCGACGCGGACGACAAGGTGCACGAGCGCGTGGCGCACGCCGGCGTTGGCCGCGGCCTTCGGAAAGAGATGGTCGCAGTTCCACGCGGTGAGAAAGAGCGAGGCCTTGGCCGAGCGGTCGACCTCGGGGGGCCTCGGGGGCGCGGGGGGCGGGCCGCCGGCGCCGCGGGCGCGCGCGTCGCCGACCGCTTGCTTCGACGTGCCGTCGCTCGTCGTCACGCCGCCGGCGTAGTCGTCGCCTTGCCCTTGGACCATCGCGTCCGCGTCGGGCGGCGCGTCTTTCTCGTCGACGGTGAGCGTCTTGCCCGCCTGGGCGGCCGCCGGCGGCGGGGGGGCGGGCTCGAACTTGGGCCGGTCGTCGACCTTGACGAGCTTGGGCGCCGCCTTGGGCGGCGGCTCGGGCTCGGGCGGCGGCGGGGCCGGCGGGGGCGGCTTCGGGGCCTCGGCGGCCGCGAGCTCGACGATCAGCGGCGGCGCGGCAGAAGCGTGCCTCGGGGGGCCGGCGTGCAGCCCCGCCCAGAGGAGCGCCCCGTGGGCGAAGGCGCTGGCCAAAAACCACGACGGGGGGCGGGGCGAAGAATTGGTCAAGCGAGCCATAGCCCGAGACCATTAAAGTCTCTGGGCCGGGCCGCCGCGTCAATGCGGGAAACCCTCAAAAACGGCGCCCGGCGGCGCCCCGTGGTAGCGTCGATGTCATGCGCTTTTTCGAGGCCCTGCGCACGCCGCTCACCCCCCTTCGCGGGCCGCAGGCACGCAACCTTACGCGCCCGTCAGGCGGGCGCGGCGGCCGGCCGGGGGGCCGGGGCTGATGGCGCACCCGCTCGTCGAGGGGGTCCTGCGCCACGACGTGCGCGCGACGGCGCGGGCCTGCCGCGTCTGCGACGACCGGCGGCCGGGCTACCTCGAGCTTTTGCGCGAGCTCTTCCCGCACACGGGCAAGGCCTTCCGGGTGGGGGTGACGGGCAACCCGGGCGCGGGCAAGAGCACCCTGGTCGACCGGCTCATCGAGGCCTACCGCGGGCAAGGCAAGCGCGTCGCCGCGCTCGCGGTCGACCCGACCAGCCCCTTCTCGGGCGGCGCCATCCTGGGCGACCGCATTCGAATGCAGCGGCACTTCGAAGATCCGATGGTGTTCATCCGCAGCGTCGCGACGCGCGGCGCGCTCGGGGGGCTGTCGCGCTCGACCTGGGACGTCACCCAGGTGCTCGACGCCTGGGGCGCCGACGTCATCGTCATCGAGACCGTGGGCGTCGGCCAAGACGAGCTCGAGATCGCCAAGGGCGCGCACTCGACCCTGGTCGTCGTGCCCCCCGGCCTCGGCGACGACGTGCAGGCGAGCAAGGCGGGGCTGCTCGAGTGCGCCGACGTCTTCGCCGTCAACAAGGCCGACCGCGAGGGCGCCGACGCCACCGTGCGCGACCTCGAGGCCATGATCGCCCTCGGCGGCGAGCTCGCCTCGGCCGGCGCGCACTCGCGCGGGCACGCCGCCGGCCACCTCGACCTCGCCCGCGAGCGGGTGCGGCACGGCGAGGGCGCCTGGGTGCCGCCGGTGCTCAAGAGCGTCGCCACCAAGCGCGAGGGGGTCGACGCCATCGTCGCCGCGCTCGACGCCCACCGCGCCTGGCTCGCGACGCCCGCCGGCGCCGAGCGCTGGCGGGCGCGCCAGGGCGAGCACCTGCGCGCCCTCTTGCGCGACGCGATGCTCGAGCGGCTCGAGCTGCGCCTCGGCCCGACCATCGAGGGCCTCGTCGAGCGCGTCGCCCGGCGCGAGCTCGACCCCTACGCCGCCAGCGACGAAGCCCTCGACGCGCTCTTGCGGCTCGGCGCCCCGGCGGCACCGAGCCATTTACCCCGGCTCGCACGTCGACGGCGCCCGGCCCGCGCGGCGCGGCCGCGCGTAACGTGCCGCACGCCCGGAGCGACGCCGGTACGCCGCCGGCGTGCGAGCCGCTCTGCTCTACCGGGGGGCGGCGGGCGGCGCGGGCACCTCGCCCCCGAGCTCGCGCAGCGCCTCGGCCATGTCGTCGGGCACGGCCGAGGTCCAGCGCAGGCTCTGCCCGGTCGCCGGGTGCACGAAGCCCAGGACCTCGGCGTGAAGGGCCTGGCGGCCCAGGCGCTCGGCGAGGCGGCGCAGCCGCGGGTCGGACGGGGGCCGCCCGTAAATCGGATCGCCGAGTACGGGCGTGCCGGCCGCCTCGGCGAGGTGCACGCGGATCTGGTGGGTTCGACCGGTCTCGAGGCGGCAGCGCACGAGCGTCGCCTTGCCGGCGGCGAGGCGTCCGAGCACCTCGATGTGCGTGACGGCGCGCTTGCCCGCGGGCAGGCGCGAGGTGAAGCGGAGCCGGTCGGTCGGGTGCCGGCCGTGGGGGCGGCTGACGGTCTGCGCCGCCGTCGGGCCCGCGGCGATGGCGACGTAGCTGCGCTCGATGTCGTGCGCGGCGAAGAGGGCCTTGAGCCCCTCGCGCGCGCGGGGCTTCTTCGCGACGACCATCAGGCCGCTCGTGCCCTTGTCGAGCCGGTGCACGATGCCCGGGCGGGGCAGCCCCTCGGCGCCGCGGTCGCGCTCGTCGTCGGGGGCGAGCGGGCCGCGGGCGAGCAGGCCGTTGACGAGCGTGCCCTCGGGGTGGCCCCGCGACGGGTGCACGACGAGGCCGGCGGGCTTGTCGACGACGACGAGCCACTCGTCTTCGAAGACGACGCGGAACGACACGCCCGGGTCGGGCCGCGCGTCGGAGGGCGGCGGCGGCAGCGGGTCGGCCCAGAGCTCGGCGCCCGCCCGCACGCGCTCGCCCGCCTTGCCGGCGGCGCGGCCGTCGACGAGCACCCGGCCGGCCTCGACCCAGCGCTGCACCTCGCCGCGGCTCGGCGCCTCGGCCCCGGCCTCGGCGCGCAAGAGGCCCACGAGGGCCTGGTCGAGGCGGGCCCGATCGAGCTCGGCCGGCACGCGAAAGCGCCGCCCGGCCGGCGACCCCCCGCCCCCGCTCACCAAATCTTCGACTTTATGTGCCCCTTCGACTTGATGAGAATGTCGACGAGCGCCCGGTCGTAAAAGTTCTTCTGATAAAGCTGCGGCGAGACGCGGCTCTTGTAGAGCGCGCGCCCCTCTTCGATCTCTTCGGAGAGCAGGTCGAACAGGTTATCTTGCTGGATGCCCTCGATGATCTTCTCTTCGTTGTAAAGAGAGAGGTCGCTCGCGATGGCGCGGGCGAGCCGGCGGGCCGCTTCTTCGGTCTCGATCAGGGGCATGGGCGCAACCTCGGTGCCAAGGGCGCGCAGTATCGCCCCGGCCCCCGCCGCCTGTCAAAGCGCCGGCGGCCCCGCGCGCCGCAACGCCCGGGGCGCGGGGCCGAGGCCCGACGCGCGGCGCGCCCTCGGGCCCGCGCCCGGGCGGCGCCCCGAAGGCACCCAGGGGCGAGAGCGCGCCGGCTCGGCGCCGCCGGGCGCGCGGGCGCGCCGGCTCGGGGCAGGCCACCGCATCCAGGCGTCGGGTGCGCCTTATGCGCTCGGAGGCCTGGTCCCCTGCTGTCGGAGCCCGAAGGGCGAGTGCCCGCCGAGCGCGCGAGGCGCACCCGACGCCCGGCTCAGCGCCCCGCGGCGAGCGGGAACGAGTCGACAACACCGAGACGCCGCAGCGCGATGACCAGCTCGCAGGCCGGCAGGCCCACCACGTTCGTGTACGAGCCGTTGATCGAGGCGACGGCGAAGCCGCCGACGCCCTGCACCGCGTAGCCCCCCGCCTTGTCGCGCCCCTCGCCGGTGGCCACGTACGCCGCCACCTCGTCGGGCGCGAGGTCGCGGAAGCACACGTCGGTCACCACGGTCTGCGCGAAGGCCTCGCCGCCCCGCCGCACGAGGGCGAAGCGCGTCATCACGTGGTGCGTGCGCCCCGAGAGGGCGCGCAGCATCGCCGCGTTTTCGTCGTCGTCGGCGGGCTTGCCGAGCAGTCGGCCCTCGAGCACGACGACGGTGTCGGCGACGAGCACGACGGCCAGGCGCCGCCGCGCCGCCTCAGCCTCGGCAAGCCTGCGCTTCTCGTCGACGACCCGCTCGAGGTACGCGTCGACGCCCTCGCCCGGCCGCCGGCTCTCGTCGGCGTCGACGCCCGCCGCCTCGAAGGGCAGGCCGAGCGTGGTCAAGATCTCACGCCGCCGCGGCGAGCCCGACGCGAGAAAAATCGGCTCGAAGGCCATAGAGGCCCTTGCTTTAGCACAGCCGAGAGCGCCGCGCGGGCGCCTCGGCCGGCGCCGCCTGCCCCGCCCCCCGCCTCCCCCACCCCCCGCCGGAACGCCCCCCGCCTCCCCCACCCCCCGCCGGAACGCCCCCC
>DASTPP010000324.1:0-14572 GCA_035762175.1 Polyangiaceae bacterium
TGGCGCCGTCCCCGCCCCCGCTCCGCCGCCCGGCGCCTTGCCGCAACCCGGTGCCGCGCCCCCCGGCGGCCCGGCACAGCCCGGCGCCCCAGGGCAAGGCGCTCCGGCGCAGCCCGGCGCCCCGACGCCCGATGCGGGCCCCGCCGCCCCGCCCGGCGCGGCGCCCGACGCGGGCCAAGGCCCGGCGCCCAGTGCCGACCCCTCGGCCCCGCCGCCCGAGGGCGCGGGCGCGCCCGACGCCGGGGCCCCGGCCGAGCCCGCCCTCGCGGCGCCGCCCGACGCGCCCCCGCCCCCGCCGCCCGCACCCGACGAAGTCACCGTCGCGGGCACGCGCCTCGCGCGCACCGCGGGCTCGGCGCACGTCATCAAGCGCAAGCAGCTCGAGCGCTTCGAGTACGACGACGCGCACCAGGTGCTGCTCGGCGTGCCGGGCGTCTACGTGCGGGGCGAAGACGGCTTCGGGCTGCGGCCGAACATCGGCATTCGTGGCGCGACGAGCGACCGCAGCAAGAAGGTCACCCTCATGGAGGACGGGGTGCTCTTCGCCCCCGCCCCCTACTCGGCGCCGGCGGCGTACTACTTTCCGATCATGACGCGCATGACGGGCGTGCGCGTCATCAAGGGCCCCTCGGCCATCAGCTACGGCCCGCAGACGGTGGGCGGGGCGATCGACCTCATCACGCGCCCGATCCCCAGCTCGAGCCAGGGCACGGTCGACCTCGGCTTCGGACAGTACGGCTACCGCAAGGCGCACGCGAGCTACGGCGCGAGCGACGAGCAGAGCGGCTTTCTGCTCGAGGGGGTGCACCTCGCCAACGACGGCTTCAAAGAGCTCGACGTCGTCGGGGGCGACACCGGCTTCGTGCGCAACGAGTGGATGGCCAAGGGCAGCCACGTGCTCGACCCGCGCGCGGCCGTGCGCCACGAGTTCTCGGTCAAGCTCGGCTACTCGGACGAGCGCTCGAACGAGACCTACCTCGGCCTCAGCGACGCCGACTTCAAACAAAACCCTTACCGGCGCTACGTCGCGAGCCGGCTCGACCGCATGCAGTGGAAGCGCACGCAGGTGCAGCTCAGCCACAAGGTCGACTTCTCGTCGCGCTTCAGCGTGACGACCACGGCCTACCGCCACGATCTCGAGCGCGTCTGGTACCGGGTCAATGGCTTCCCGGGCAAGTCGATCGCCCAGGTGCTCGCCGACCCCGAAGACCCCTCGAACGCCAGCCTCTACGAGGCGCTGCGGGGCGGCCTCGACGTGAGCGTGCTCGAGCCCTCGGCCCAGGGCCCCCTCACGCTGCTCGTCGCGCGCAACGCCCGCACCTTCGTCTCGCAGGGCGTGCAGAGCGTGGCGCGCTACGAGCTGCGCACGGGCCCGGTCGCGCAGCGGCTCGAGTACGGCATCCGTTTGCATAATGACTCGATCGAGCGGCGCCACACGCAGGACGGCTACCTGATGCGCGGCGACGGCGAGCTCGTGGGCACGGGGTACGCGCCGGCGGTGACGGCCGACAACCGCGAGTCGACGGTGGCGCTCGCGCTGCACGCGGTCGACGCGATCGAGTGGGGGCGGCTGACGCTGACGCCCGGGGTGCGCGTCGAGCTCATCCAGTCGCGCTCGCGGCAGCGGCCGGGCGCCCCCACGGCGCTCGACGCGAGGCCCCCCGCGCCCGGCGTGGTCTACGGGGCGGCGCACCAGGTGGTGCTGCCCGGGGCGGGGGCCTACCTGGCCCTGACGCGCGAGATCGGCGCGCTCGCCGGCGTCTACCGCGGCTTCACCCCGCCCGCGCCGGGCAGCCTGCAGAAGCCCGAAGACAGCATCAACTACGAGGCGGGGCTGCGCTACAGCCGGGCGCGCGCCCGCGCCGAGGTCATCGGGTTTTACAACGACTACAAGAAGCTCGTCGAGATCTGCACGACCTCGACCGGCTGCCCCGACATCTACCTCGACACCCAGGTGAGCGCGGGCAAGGCGCGCATCTACGGCTTCGAGGCCTTCGCCGAGATCGAGCCCCGCCTGCCCTTCGGCCTGACGCTGCCGGCGCGCGCCTCGTACACGCTGACGCGCACCGAGCTCTTGAACGACGCCCCGGCGCCCGTCGCCATTCTGGGCGACTACCGCCGGGGCGACGAGCTGCCCTACGTACCGCGGCACCAGGTCTCGGCGAGCGCCGGCGTCGAGAGCGCGCGCTGGGGGCTGAACCTGGCGGCGACGTACGTGAGCCCGATGCGCGAGATCGCGGGCCAGGGCCCCGCGCCCCCGGGCGGCGAGACCGACGACTACTTTCTGCTCGACGCGAGCGGCAGCTTCAAAGTCATCAAGGGCATCAGCGTCTACGTCAACGGGCGCAACCTGCTCGACAGCGAATACATCGTCGCCCGCCGGCCCTTCGGCGCCCGCCCCGGCGCCCCGCGCTGGGCGCAGGCGGGGGTCAAGGCCGAGTTCTAGGCCCGCCGCCCCCGAGCCCGCCGCGCGCCCCGAAACCCGCCCCCGGCGCGGGGCGTAAGGCCCCCGCTCGCCGGGCCCGGCCCCCTGGCCGGGGGCCGGTTCGCGGGCGGGTGACCCCCGGGCCGGGGGCCGGTTCGCGGGCGGGCGGCCACCGGACGCTGGCCGAGGCCCGGGCGGGCGCTAAAACGGAGGGCACCATGTTCCGAGTCGACGCGCGAAAGCTACGCCTGCCCACGCCCGAAGAGGCCCTGCCGGGGCGGTCCGAGAAGATGCCCGTGCCGGCGGCCCACTTCGTCCGGGGCACGCCGCTCGAGGGGCCCTTCCCCGGCAAAGAGCTCGCCCTCTTCGGGCTCGGCTGCTTCTGGGGCGCCGAGAAGAAGTTCTGGCAGCAGAAGGGCGTGTTCTCGACGGCGGTCGGCTACGCCGGCGGCCTGACCCCCAACCCGACCTACCGCGAGGTCTGCTCGGGGCAGACCGGGCACAACGAGGTGGTGCTGGTCGTCTTCGACCCGGCCACGGTCTCGTACGAGTCGCTGCTCAAGACCTTCTGGGAGTCGCACGACCCGACGCAAGGCATGCGCCAGGGCAACGACGTCGGCACCCAGTACCGCTCGGGCATTTACTATTTCGACGAAAGCCAGAAGCGCGCGGCCGAGGCCTCGCGCGCGGCGTACCAGGCGGCGCTCGGGCGGGCGGGCCACGGCGCCATCACGACCGAGATCGTGCCCGCGCCCGCCTTCTACTACGCCGAAGACTACCACCAGCAGTACCTCGCCAAGAACCCCGACGGCTACTGCGGCCTCGGCGGCACCGGCGTCGCCTGCCCGGTGGGGCTCGCCGTCGCGCGCTGAGCGGCCGCGCGGGGGGGCGCGCGGGGGGGCGCCGGGCGGGGCCGAGCCGCCCCCTGCCCCCCGAACCTATCCGGATGGCGCCCGCGCGCGTGCCCTGGGGCGCTTTGGCCGCCCGTGGGGCGCTCCTGCCTGACCCGCCGCGGCGGACCTCAGCCCCGTTCGTCGCGTCATTCGGGCGCCGGCCCTCGGTTTTTAAGGCCTTTTCGGGCCGGTTCAGCTCGCGGCCCACTTGCTGCAAAGCACTGCGCTCGAAACGACGGCGCGGCGACGCCCCTTCTTCGGCAGGGGCCTGCGGCGCGCCCTCACGGGAGGTGCTCTATGAGCCTGCTGAATCCGAACTCGGACAAGAATTGGGTCACCGGCCTCTTCCGCTCGCGCGAAGACGCCGAACGCGCGTACCGCCTCGCCGAGCAGCGTGGCTACACCCGCGACGACATCAACCTGTTGATGTCGGAAGAGACCCGCAAGCAGCACTTCGTCGACGACAAGGGCACCAAGGCGCTCGAGGGCGCCGGCGCCGGCTCGGCCATCGGCGGCACCGTGGGCGCCGTCATCGCCGCCATCGCGGCCATCGGCACCAGCCTGGCGCTGCCCGGCCTCGGCATCGTCATCGCGGGCCCCCTCGCCGCGGCCTTCGCGGGCGCGGGCGCCGGCGGCCTGACCGGCGGCCTCATCGGCGCGCTGGTCGGCGCGGGCATCCCCGAAGAGCGGGCGAAGCACTACGAGCAGGGCGTCAAGGAGGGCGGCATCGTGATGGGCCTGCAGCCGCGCACGCCCGCCGACGCCGAGTACTTCGAGCGCGAGTGGAAGGGCTACGGCCACCACGTCTACCGCTGAGCGCGTCGCGCCCCCCGCGGGCGCCGCGTTCCCCACCGGGCCCGGCCGCCGCGCCGGGCCTTGCCGCTTTCGGGGCCCGCTCGCCGCACTCACCCGGGCTCGCGTAGGTCGTCTTCCCAGTATTCGTTCGGCGAGCGGTCGCCACGCGCTCTCGCCTCGCGCTCGCGCTCGCGCAGCTCGACCCGGCGGATCTTGCCCGAGATCGTCTTCGGCAATTCGACGAATTCGAGCCGGCGCACGCGCTGGTAGGGCGCGAGCCGCTCGCGGGCGAAGGCGAAGACCTCGCGGGCGAGCTCGGGGCCGGGCTCGGCGCCGGGCGCGAGCGCGAGGAACGCCTTCGGCACGCTGAGCCGCAGCGGGTCGGGGCTCGGCACGACGGCCGCCTCGGCGACGAGCGGGTGCTCGACGAGCACGCTCTCGAGCTCGAAGGGGCTCAGCCGGTAGTCGGAGCTCTTGAAGACGTCGTCGCCGCGGCCGACGAAGTAGAAGTAGCCCTCGGCGTCGCGGCGGGCCTCGTCGCCGGTCGGGTAGTGGGCGCCGCCGAAGAGCCGGGCCGAGCGCTCGGCGTCGTCGAGGTAGCCGCCGGTGAGCCCGGCCGGCCGCGGGTCGAGCCGGAGCGCGACTTCGCCCTCGTCGGCCTCGCGCCCCGCGCCGTCGAGCAGCACGACGTCGTAGCCGGGCAGCGGCCGCCCCATCGAGCCCGGCTTGACAGGCAGGCCGGGCGGGTTGCCAACGAGGGCAGTGGTCTCGGTCTGGCCGTAGCCGTCGCGCACCGTGAGGCCCCAGGCCCGGTGCACTTGCTCCATCACCTCGGGGTTGAGCGGCTCGCCGGCGCTGCAGAGCTCGCGCAAGGCGGGCGGCTTCGGGCCGAGCTCGCCGACGATGAGCATGCGCCAGACCGTGGGCGGCGCGCAGAAGGTGACGACGCCCCGCTCGCGCAAGAGCTCGAGGGTACGGGCGGCGCGGAAGCGCGCGTAGTCGTGGACGAAGACCGTGGCGCCGGCGTTGAAGGGGGCGAAGAGGCAGCTCCAGGCGTGTTTGGCCCAGCCGGGCGAGCTCAGGTTCTGGTGCACGTCGCCCTCGCGCAGGCCGAGCCAGTACATGGTCGAGAGGTGCCCGACGGGGTAGCTGCGGTGGGTGTGGGGCACGAGCTTGGGCTTCGCGGTGGTGCCCGAGGTGAAGTAGAGCAAGAGCGGGTCGTCGGGCGAGGTCGCCGCGGCCGGGGCGCCGCCGGCGCCGTGGTTCAAGAGGCGCTCGTAGGGCGCCCAGCCGGCGGGCGGGGCGCTCGCGCCGGCGTCGCCGACGAGCACGCGCGACGAGAGGGCGAGCCCGTCGAAGCGCGGGGCGTAGGCGGCGACGGTGACGGCGTGCCGGACGCCGCCGCGGGCGAGGCGGTCTTCGATGTCGGCGCGCGTCAGCTGCACCGAGGCGGGCACGACGACGGCGCCGAGCTTCATCGCGGCGAGGGTCAGCTCCCAAAGGGGCAAGACGTTGGGCAGGAGCAAGAGCACCCGGTCGCCGCGCGCCACGCCGAGCGAGGCGAGGCCGGCGGCGACGCGCGACGAGCGCTCGGCGAGCTCGGCGAAGCTCGTGGCCTCGGCCGGGCCCTCGTCGGGGGCGAGCACCAGGGCGGGCGCGCGGTTGCCCCGGGCGAAGACGTCGAACCAGTCGCGGGCCCAGTTGAAGGTCTCGAACTCGGGCCACCGAAATTCGCGCCGCGCCCGCTCGTAATCGTCGCGGCAGTCGAGCAAGAGCGCGCGCGCCCGGGCGAAGCGTTCGGTCGGCGTCATGCCCTAGAATGTGCCCTCCGGGGGCCGCCCGCGGTAGAATTTTTGACCCACGGCGCCTAACCCGCGGTAAAACGGCGCCGAGCCCATGACCGAAGCGCCCGCCCTGACGCCCTACCTCACCGTCGCCGACGCCCGGGCCGCGGTCGACTTCTACCGGCGGGCCTTCGGCGCCGTCGAGCTCGGCCGGCAAGAGACGCCCGACCGCCGCAAGGTGATTCGCGTCGCGCTCTCGATCAACGGCGCGCTCGTCATGCTGAGCGATGACTTCCCCGAGCTGACGGGGCGGCCGGTCAGCCCCCAGGCCCTCGGCGGCTCGCCCGTCACGATGCACCTGAACGTGCCCGACGTCGACGCGTTCTTCGCCCGCGCCGTGGCCGAGGGCGCCACGGTCACGCTGCCGCTGGCCGACGCCTTCTGGGGCGACCGCTTCGGCAAGCTGCGCGACCCCTTCGGCCACCACTGGTCGGTCGCGACGCCCGTGCGCACGGTGACGCGCGAAGAGCTCGAGAAGAGCGCCCGCGAGCGCCTGCCCGCGCACGCCTGACGCGGGCCCGCGGGCCGCGCGCCCGGCTCAGAACGAAGGCTCGAGGCGGCCCATGCGGCCCGCCTCGTAGTCGCGCACGGCGCGCTCGATCTCGTCGCGGCTCGTCATGCAGAAGGGGCCGTAGAACACCACCGGCTCGCGCAGCGGGCGCCCGCCGGCGAGCACGAAGTGCGCCGGGCGCTCGCCGGCCGCCGCCCGCACGAGCGCGCCCTCGTCGCCGAAGCCGACCGCGTCGCCGCCGGACAAGAGCGCGGGCGCCCCGTCGGGCCCGGCCCGGAGCTCGCCGTCGAGGACGTAGAGAAAGCGCGTCTCGCCCGCCGGCACCTCGTGCTCGAACGACTCGCCCGCGCCGAGCACGACGTCGAGCAACGTCACGTCGGTCGGCGGGCGCAGCGGCGAGCGCAGGCCGCCGTGCCGCCCGGCGACGACGCGCACCTCGCCCCCGGGCGTGGCCGCGCGCGGCACGTCGGCCTCGTGCAGGTGCAACGCCGCGGGCTCGGACCACTTCTGCGACGAGTGCAAGTTCACGAAGATCTGCAGCCCTTGGCAGGCGACGCCGCGGGCCGCCGGCACCTCTTCGTGCACCACGCCGCGGCCGGCGGCCGTCCAATGGAGGTCGCCGGGCCGGATCGCGCGGCGATCGCCCGCGCTGTCGCGGTTGATGAAGCCGCCGGCCGACTGCGGGAACATGTACGTCACCGCCGAGAACCCCGCGTGCGGGTGCGGCGGGAAGAAGGGCTCGGCCATCTCGAAGTGGTCGAACGCGAGGAAGGGGTCGAGCAGGCCGGGCAGGTGGTCGCGGTGCAGCTGCGCGATCGACAGGCCGGGCGCGCGGCGGCGGCGCTCGAGCCGCGCGCGAGCCCGGACGGGCTTCGTCTCGGTCATGCGCCCGAAGCTAGGCACCTGGTTACGAGACGACAAGTACGCACCAAAAGGTAAGTGCCCCCGGCGGCTTGCCCGGCGCGACGCCCGCGCCTACCCTGCGCGCCATGGAAGAGCCCGCGACCGCGATCGTCGCCGACCTCAAGCTCGCGTCGGCCGCGATCGGCGGCAAGTGGAAGCCGGCGATTCTCGCCTGCCTCGTCGCCGGCCCCCGCCGCTTCGGCGCGCTGCGGCGGGCCGTCGGCGGGGTCTCCGAGAAGGTGCTCGCCCAGCACCTGCGCGAGCTCGAAGCCGACGGCATCGTCAACCGCCTCGTGCGCCACACGGTGCCCCCCGAGGTCGAGTACTCGATCAGCCGGCACGGCCTGTCGCTGTGCGACGTGGTCGAGCAGATGGCCTCCTGGGGCGCCAAACATCGGCGCTTCCTGGCGCGCCAGGGGGCGCGGTGACGGGGCGCGGCCGCAGAGAGTCAGGCCGCGCGCGGCCGGCGGGGGCCGCCCTGGCCGCGGGCGCGCCCCCTCAGTTGCACGAGGCGGCGCTGAGCACGCCGTCGCGCGCCGACGCGGCGTGGCAGCCGTTGCACCCGCCCTCGGCGTTGCCGGCGTACGCCTCGCCGTCGGGCGGGCCGACGCCGCGCCACTCGACGTCCATCAGCGAGTCGCCGTTCAGCTCGCGGACTTCGAACCACTCCCAGCCGACCGCGCCCGTGCCGTTGTAGCCCTCGCCCCGCTTGACCATGGCAAAGAGCTTCGGGTCGGCGCCGCCGATCGCCTTGACGATCATCGTGCCCGTCGCGAACTCGGTCGCGCCCGCGGGCGGCACCTGGTTGATGTAGATCGTGCGGTCGCCGGCGACGTGCGCGCCGCCGCCCACGTCGGGCGCGCCCGGCAGCGTGAACGAGGGCCACGATCGAAAGCCCTGAAAGTCGGAGCCGAAGGCCACGAAGGCCGAGCTCGGCGTGACCGCGGGCAGCGCCCCCGTGCCGGCGGCGGCCGCCCAGGCGTCGCAGGCCACCGACACCGAATCGATCGGGCCGGGCGGCGCCGGCGGGGCGCCGTCGTCGTCGTCGCCGCCGCAGGCCGCGGCGGCGAGGCAGAGCGCCAGGGCGAGGGGGGAGCTGCGCATGGCGGCTCAGCCCCCCGAGGGCAGCGCGACGCCGAGCAGCGCGGCGGCCTCTTCGAGCCCGTGCGCCGCCGACGCTTCGTTCGCGGGGTCGACCTCGTCGCTGACCGCCTTGTAGAGCTTGCCGAAGTCGGTCATGAGGTTGGCGGGCGTGGGGTTCTCGGCCGACCAGTCGTCGGGCGCCGCCGGCATCTGATCGCCCGAGACGGCGTCGTAGGCCGCCTGCAAGCGGCCCAAGCTCGCCTGAATCTTCGCGTCGATGGCCGGGCCGTCGTGGTCGGGGTCGGCCGGGTTCGGGCGCGCTTGGAGCCGCGGCGAGAAGAGCGCGTACACGTTCTTCACGCCCGTGAGGTTGTCGCGAATGTCGACCATGGTGCGCTTGGCGTAGCGCGACTCGTCGAGCTGCGTCGAAGCGTTGTTGATCTTCTCTTGCTGCTCGGCCACGAGATCGAGCAGGCCCTGGTAGGCCGCCCCGAGGTCGAACCCGAGCGTGCCGTCGGGCCGCTTGAGCGCCGCCCATTCGGTGACGAGGGTGCCCGTGTCGACGACGAGCTTCGCGCAAAGCTTGTTCTTGAAGTCGGACGCCTGCGTGGCGTCGGCCGGGTACGACGGCTCGGTGTAGTTGGCGCCGAGCGCGGCCTTCTCTTCGGCGAGCGCGTCGGCCGCGCCCTGGTGGTAGAGAATGCGCTCGATCGCGTGCATGCCCGTCACGATCTGGTCGTCGAAGGGGTTCGGGTCGGGCGCCCCCGCCTCCTCGATGAACCCGTCGTAGCGCTCGTCGATCGCCGCGTCGGTGTCGGGAAAGAGCGGCGCGATCACGCCCTCGATGCGCTCGTAGGGGCCGCGGGTCTTGACCCACTCGGCCTTCATCGCGTCGACCTTGGCCGCGTCCTGCCAGCCCGCCGCGTCGGCGGGCGCCGCCGCGCAGAGCCCCTCGGCCGCGCTCTTGAGCGCCACGGTCTCGGCCGCGATGGCCGCGTGCATGTCGGAGCGGAGCTTCAGGTTCTCCGCCGCGCTCAGCCCGCCCGAGCCCCCGCCCGTGCCGCCGCCGCCCCCGGTGCCCGAGCCGCCCGTGCCCGAGCCGCCCGTGCCCGAGCCGCCCGTGCCCGAGCCGCCCGTGCCCGCCGAGCCGCCCGGGTTGTTCGGCGGATCGTCGTCGTCGCCGCACCCATAGGCGAAAGCGCTAAGCGCCAGCATGGCCGCAAAACCAATGGTGAAGGTCTTTTTCATTTCTCCGTCACTCTCACTCGCAAGGCGCCCCCGCCGGCGGGAGCGAAACGTTTCGTTCGGGTCGGCGGCGCGCCCGGGCGCCGGCCGCGGCCGCGCTCAGAGCGCCTTGACGAAGGCGACGAGCGCCGCGCGGTCGGCCTCGGGCAGGGCGCGGAAGAGCCCCACGCTCTCGGACGCCTCGGACCCGGGGCCGTCGTGCCCCTCGATCGCCGCCTCGATCGTCGTCGCGCGGCCGTCGTGCAAGAAGCTCGCGTCGAAGCGCAGCCCGACGAGCGGCGCGGTGCGCCAGTCGCGCGGCCCCGCCTCGCCCTCGACGACGCCGTCGGCCAGGGCCGCGCCCATGTCGTGCAAGAGCAGATCGCTGTAGACCGGCGCGTCGACGCCCGCGAGCGGCGCGATGGGGTAGTCGTCGCGCGTCTTGAGCGAGGGCACGTGGCAGGTGGCGCAGCCCGCCTGCGCGAAGAGATTGGCGCCGCGCGCGTCGAGCGGCCCGCGCTGGGGGATGGCCAGCGTCCGGATGTAGGTCGCCATCTTGTTGATGGTCTCGACCGAGAGGTCGGGCCCGGGCTTGCGGTCTTCGACGCCGGCGGGGTTCTCGATCTCGTCGGGCCGCAAGAGGCTCGTCAGCCCCATGTCGCTCTGGGCCGCGTCGGCGCTGAAGTCGTCGAGCGTCGCGATGCGCGCCTTCAGCCCGAAGCGGCCGATGAGCGGGTCGTCCTTCTGATGGCGGTGAAAGCGCGTGTCGGGGTTCGCCTCGGACTGGTACGTGACATGGTTGACCCGCCCCCGCACCGGGCCCCCCTTCGCGGCCTGCTCGGCCGCCACGCGCTCGATCTCATCGTCGCGGATCGCCTCGAGGTAGCCGCGCCCCACCACCGGCGGCCCCACCCGCCGCGTGATCTTGACCGCGGGGTCGCCCTCGGGCGGCAGCACCGGGGCGGTGCCCCCCGTCGTCAGCGGGTGCACCGTGTTGCCGTAGGGCAGCACCGACAACTGGTCGGCCTTCGGCGTGAAGCCGTCGGCCTCGACCACCACCATCTTGCGCACCGCGCCCGGCCCCCGCACCCCGCCGTCGTGACAGCCCGAACAGGCCTGGTTCGTGTAGAGCGGCCCGAGCCCGTCGGCCTGCCGAAAGGGCGTGTCGAAGAGCCCGTCGCCCTCGGCGAAGGTCTGGTTGTCGGCGTCGTCGAGGCCGGAGACCGGCAAGTCCGAGAAGAGCGCCGGCGCCAAGGGCGCGCCCCCGCCGCCCCCCATGCCCGCCGGGCCGGGCCCATCTTGCGGCTCGGGCGAGCCGAGCACGATCGGCCGCCCCATTTCGCCCTCGCCACACGCCGCCGCCAGAAGCAAGCCGCCCACCATCAACGCTTGTACCGAACGCACAGTGGCCAGACTTGTACGCTTGCTGAAAGCGACTTGCAACTTCGTTCGTCCGACGTAGTTTCACCCCCTGACGCAACGCAGCGAGGCCCCGCTCGGCCCCCTCCCCCGCCCCAGGCGGGCTTTTGCTCGCCGGGCAGGTCACCCCCCCGCCCGCGCCCCTGACGTCAAGAACGGGCTACCTCGCGGCGCGCTGGCGTGGTCACCCCCCGCCCGCGGCCCCGGCGGCCCCAGCGCCCGCCGCCCCACCCGCGGCGCCGCCCGCCCCGGCGAGGCCCCCGGCGCCGGCCGCGCCCGCCGCGCCCGCCGCGCCGGCTGCGCCCGCCGCGCCGGCCGGGGGCGGGGGCGGGATGAGAAAGGCACACTCGACGGTGCGCTCGGGAAACTGCAGCGCCTCGCAGGGCGTGGCCGGCTCGCGCTCTTGGTAGCGGCCGCACTCGGCGGCGGTGGCGACGCCCGCGCGGGCGCACTCGCCGGCCCCTTCGAGCGCGCGCACGCAGGCGTCGATGGCGGGGGCGCCGGGGTCGTCGGCGCTGGCGAGCCCGCGCAGGCACTGGTCGCGGTAGAAGCGCTTGCAGGCGACGACGTCGCCGACGCCGAGGGCGGGGCAGGCGGGCGCTTGCTCGCAGCGGGCGTTCTCGATCGTGCGGCAGCCTTCGGGGGCGGTGCCCTCGCCGCCGCTGCAGGCGAGGGGCGGGCCGAGCAGCGACAGGGCGAGGGCCGCGGCCCCGGCGGCGCGGAGGCGCGGGCGCGAGGCGGAGACGGCCCCGGCGGCGCTCGGGCGCGGGTGCGAGGCGGAGACGGCCCCGGCGGCGCGGGGGCGCGGGCGCGAGGCGGGGGCGGCCGCGGCGGCGCTCGGGCGCGGGTGCGTGCGCATGACCCCGCGAGCCCTAGCACGGGGGCGGGCGGGCGGCCGAGGCGGGGGGCGCAAGGTGTGCTAGTACGAGCGCCGCCGCGGGCCGAGGCGCCCCCCGCGCCCGCTCAGCCCGGGCGCGGGCGGGGCCGGCGCCCGGGGCGACCCCCAACCCTGCGAGGCACGCGACACCATGGCACTCGACGAGACGACCCGCGCACGCATCGAAGACCTTCTGCGGTCCGAGCGCGTGGTGCTCTTCATGAAGGGCAACCGGCACTTCCCGCAATGCGGGTTTTCGGCGACGGTCGTGAACATCTTGAACGAGTTCTTGCCCTCGTACAAAACCATCAACGTGCTCGCCGACCCGGCGCTGCGCGAGGGCATCAAAGAGTACACGCAGTGGCCCACGATACCCCAGCTTTACGTGGGCGGTGAGTTCGTCGGCGGCTGCGACATCGTCAAAGAGCTCTACGCGAGCGGCGAGCTCGCCACGATGCTCGGCGCCCCCGCGGCGGCCGCGCCGGCGGCGGCCCCGGCCGGCGGCGGCAAGGCCCTGTCGTTGCGCCTGAGCGAGGCGGCGGCGAAGGCGATGCGCGAGGCGCTCGGCCCGGGCGACGACGAGTTCGTGCGCCTCGAGGTGAGCCCGCGCTACGCCTACGACCTGTCGATCGGGCCCCGGCGCCCGGGCGACGTCGAGGTCGAGGCGTCGGGGCTGACGGTGCTCGTCGACGCGGCGAGCGCGGCGCGCGCCGACGGCACGGCCATCGACTTCGTCGACGGGCCGCAGGGGGGCTTCAAGATCTCGAACCCCGGCGAGCCGCCGCAGGTGCGCCAGCTCGGCGTCCGCGAGCTCAAGGCGATGCTCGAGCGCAAGGCGCCGCTCGAGCTCTTCGACGTGCGCACCGAGAAAGAGCGCGCCGTCGCGCGCATCGAGGGCGCGCGCCTGCTCGACGCGGCGGCCGAGGCGCACCTGCGCTCGCTGCCGAAGGACGCGACCATCGTCTTTCACTGCCACCACGGCGGCCGCAGCCAGGCCGCCGCCGAGCGCTTTCTCGCCGAGGGCTACCGCAACGTCTACAACCTCAAGGGCGGCATCGACGCCTGGTCGCTCGAAGTCGACCCGTCGGTGCCCCGTTACTGAGCCATGGGCGTTCACCTAACGTCGTTCCAGGGCTCGGTCACCGAGGCCATTCGCACGGCCATCGTCGGCGTCATCGCCGACGCGACCGTGCACGTCGAGGGCGGCGGCGGCCACTTCACCATCGAGGTGGTCTCGCCCGTGTTCGCCGGCAAAAACCGCGTCGAAAGCCAGCGCCTCGTGCTCGGCGCCATCGCCCACCTGATGAAGGGCGACGCCGCCCCGGTGCACGCCGTCGACAGCCTGCGGACGCGCGTGCCCTGAAGGCGCGCGGCGCCGCCCCCGCGTGACGGCTCGGGGGCGGAGGGGCGCCGGGGGTCAGAGCCCGAGCAGAATGCCGCCGCAGACGGCGCAGCCGGCGAACGCGACCGCCAGCACGATCGCGGCCAGCACGATGGCCGCGATGGCGCGCGACGAGCTCGAGCCGACGGGCGCCAGGGGCGGCGGAATCGGCGCGAGCGGGGCGGGCTCGCGGCCCCAGTTGCCCTCGAAGGGAAAGGGCACGGGGGCGGGCGCCGGGGGGACGCTCGGCGGCAGGTAGACGTTCGACGGGCGCGCGGCGCTCTCGAGCAGCGCCGGCGCGGGCGAGTCGGCGAGCGTCGGGGGCACGGCGCGCGGGGCACGGCCGGGCGCCGCGCTCGGAAGCGGCGTCGGCAACGTGTAGCCGGCCGACGGCGACGCCGCCGAGGCATAGCCGGCCGGGTGCGATGACGCCGAGGCGTGGCCAACCGGCGGGTACGACGCCGCCGAGGCGTGGCCGGCCGGGTACGACGCGGAAGCGTTCCCGAGCGGCGGCGGCGCCGAGGCGTAGCCAACCGGCGGCTGCGGCGCCGCCGAGGCGTGACCGAGCGGCGGCGCCGCCGAGGCGTGGCCGGCCGGGTACGAGGCGAAGGCGTGGCTGGCCAGGTGCGACGGGGGCGGCGTCGGGAGGGTGGCGGTGGCGCCGGCGGGCCGGGAGGTCGCGGCCGACGGGTGGGCCGCGAGCGAGGCCGACGTGGCCACGTGGGCGTGCGGCGCCGGGGCCGGGGCGGGGCCGTGCTGGGTGGGCGGGGCGAGGCCGAGCACCGAGGCGATGCGCTCGACGGCGTGGCGCGCCGAGGGGGGCGCGAAGGGGCCGAGGGCTTCGGCGAAGGCGGCGACGTGGGGGAAGCGCCGGTCGGGGTCTTTCTCGAGGCAGCGGGCGATGGCGGCCTCGAGCGCGGGCGAGAGCTCGGGGCGGCGGCCGCGCAGGGGCCGGGGGGCGCCCTGCAAGATGGCGACGTGCAGCTCGGGCAGGGTCTCGGCGGCGAAGGGGCTCTCGCCGGCGAGCAGCTCGTGCAAGACGACGCCGAGCGACCAGACGTCGGCGCGGGGGTCGACGCGGCGGGCGTCGCGCAGCTGCTCGGGCGCCATGTAGCGAGGCGACCCCATCAAGGACGACGTCGACGTGAGGTCGAAGCCGGTGCCCTTGGTGCCGGCGGTGGCCTTCGAGACGCCGAAGTCGAGCACCTTGACGAAAG
>DASTPP010000325.1:0-19464 GCA_035762175.1 Polyangiaceae bacterium
GACGGTGCAGCCCGTGGCGTCGGTGAGGCGCCCCTCGCCGAGCAGCTGCAAGAGCAGATCGTGCACGCTGCCGTCGGCCTTCTCGACCTCGTCGAGCAAGACCACGCCGAAGGGCTGCTCGCGCACGCGGCGGGTCAGCACGCCCTCGGCGCCGTAGAGCCCGATGAGGCGGGCGGCGCTGCCGGGGGCGGCGTACTCGCTCAGATCGAGGCGCACGAGGCGCTTCTCGTCGTGGAACAAAAACTCGGTGAGCGCGAGGGCGCTCTCGGTCTTGCCGACGCCGGTCGGCCCGAGCAGGAGAAAGCTGCCGAGGGGCTTGCGCGGGTCGCCGAGGGCGGTCTTGAGCGTGACGACGAGATCGCGCAAGAGGGCGAGGGCCCGGTCTTGGCCGACGACGCGCTTCTGCAGGGCCGAGAGCACCTCGTCGGGGTCGAGCGGGGCGTCGGCGTCGACGAGGCTCCGGGGCAGGCCCGTGCGGCGCGAGAAGGCGGCGATGACGGCCTCGGCGCCGACGACGTCGAGCGGCGCGGGCGCGGCCTTGCGCGCCTTGCCGCCGCGTCCGCGCGGCGCCTCGCCCGTCGCTTCGTGGGCCTTGCCCGCGCCCGCCGCGGCCTTGCCCGTGCCCGCCGCGGCCTTGCCCGCGCCCGCCGCGTTGCCCGCGCCCGCCGCGGCCTTGCCCGCGACCGCCGCGGCTGGGCCGTCGCCCTCGGCCGCGTCGTCGCCCGCGCCCTCGTCGTCGGGCCCGGCGGGCTCGAGCGCGCCGGCCTTGAGCTGCGCGGCGGCGCGCAGCAGCGAGACGGCCATGCCGGGCAGGGGGTTGCGGGGGTAGAAGCGCTCGCAGAGGTCCATCGAGGCGCGCAGGGCGCCCTCTTCGAAGCGCGCGTGCAGGTCGCGGCCCATGCGGCTCGAGGCCGCGCCGAGGGCGAGCCAGGCGCCGGGGCGGTCGAGCGGGGGCAGGGCGAGGGGGCGGAAGGCCTGCAAGAACGAGGCGTGCGTGCGCTCGGCGCGGGCGGCATCTTCGGGCGTCGCCTCGAGGATCACGGCGACGTCGCCGGCGGCGACGGCGGGGCCGAGGTAGCCCGCGCCGTCGAGGCCCGAGCCCGTCGGGAAGCTCGAGAGAAACTCGGAGAGGCTGCCCACGTGCAAGAGGGCGCGGCGCATGCGAAGGGAGCGCAGCATGCGCTCCATGCGGGCTTGCCACTCGCCGAGGTAGCGCATGCCGGCGACGATGCGGGCGCCCGAGGTCGAGTAGATCTCGAGCCCGGCGAGCGGCCCCTCGGGCTCGGCGGCGCGGGCGGCGAGCTCGTTGACGAGGGCGGTTTTGCCGGCGCCGCTCGCGCCGAGCAAGAGCACGCCGGCGCGGCGGGGCCCGGTGACGAGCTCGATGAGGCGGGCGAGCTCGCGCTCGCGCTGGAAGGCGCGGTCGAGCAGGCCGAGGGCGGCCTCTTGGTGCAGGGCGCGGCTCGCCTCGTCGAGCCCGTCGGGCAGGGGCGGGAAGCGCCGGCGCAGGTCGTCGGGGTCGTCTTCGCGGGCCGCGCGCGCCTTCTTCTCGCCTTCGTCGGGGTCGGCCTTCGCGGCCTTGTAGGCCACCGTCATCGTCTCGAGCGACTCGGTGCCCTCGTAGGCGGCCGCGCGCAGCCGGTCGAGCGGGGCCATGAAGAGGTGCTGGCGCACGAGCTCTTCGACCCAGACCTCGAGGTCTTTGGCCTCCTCGACCGAGCGGCGGAGCCCGATTCGGGGGATGAAGATCTCGACCGGGCCTTCGAGCGGCTTGCCCTTCTCGGGCTTGTCGCGCCCGGCCGAGGTGGGGCGCACCAGCACCGAGAAGCGCATGGGCACCGGCAGCAGGCGGCCGTGCTGCTGGGCGCGCAGGGTGACGTCGACGCGGCGGAGCTCCATGCGGGGCCAGTGGGTCGCGTCGGTCGTCAGGCCCTTGTGATCGCGCTCGAGCAGGGCGCGCAGGGCGGCCGCGAGGTCGGCGCGCGCCGCGGCGACGTCTTCGCCGAAGGCCGTCAGCTCGGGGCGGCCGACGACCGAGGCGGTGACGCCGGTGCCGGCGTGGCGGCGGACGAAGAGGTGGAATTTCTTATCCACGATTGGGCCTTCCGCTCTTATGCGGACCCCGGACTGAAGTCCGGGGCACGGCGTCACCGATTCGTGCCGCGCGGCGTCGACCCGATCCGGAGAGCAAAGCCCGGCCCTCGCTGGGGCCGGGCTCCTGCGGGCTTTGGCGGCCGGGCGAGCGCGCGAGAGCGCCTCGCGGCGCGTGAGCCCGGCCCCACCGAGGGCCGGGCTTTGCCTTCCGTTCGAGCGGGTTACCCCGTGCCCCGGACTTCAGTCCGGGGCGAACCGTGCCCAACCGCTCGCTCACGCCCCGCCCTCCTTCGACGCCTCGCCGCCCGGCCCCGCCGCCGCGCCGCCCGCTGCCTCGCCGCTCGTCGCCGCGCCGCCCGCGGCCTCGCCAGCCGGCGCGCGCAGGACGGCGGCGAGGAGCGTGCGGGGGATGGCGTGCGCGCCGATCGTGACGCCGGTGGGCACGTGGGTCCAGCGGCCCGGCGAGAGCTCGCGGAGGGTGACGCGGTCGGGCACGTCGGGCACGGGCAGGTCTTCGCCGGCGTGGCGGCGGGCGCGCACGCGCTCGCGCTCGGCGTCGAAGGCGCGGACGCGGGCGTCGGGGTCTGCGCCCTCGAGGGCGTGCACGCGCGCCACCATGCGCATGCCGAGGTAGCCCGAGCCGGAGATGGCGAAGCCGGCGAGGGCGGAGGCGAGGGGGCCGAGGGCGAAGCCTTGCACGACGACGCGGACGCGGCGCGAGGGGGGGCGGGGGGCCTCGCCGGCGGGGGCGGCGGCGGGGGCGAGCAGGGGCTCCCAGCGCGGGGCGCCTTCGGCCTCGAGCTCGCGCTCGGCGCGGCCGCCCACCTGGTCGGCGAGGGCGCGGCAGAGCGCGGCGAGGGCCTCGAGATCGAGCGCGCCGGGCAGGGCCTCGAGCAGGAGGGTGTAGCGCTCGATCGCGTGCGCGGCGCGGCCCTGGGCGCCGAGGACGAGGGCGTCGTCGAGCAGGGGCAGGAGCAGGGTGCGGGCGCGGTGCACGATGGCGCCGGGCGGGGTGAGGGCGGGCAGCAGCATGAAGCCGGGCTTGGGGCGCAGGCCGCCGCGGTAGCGGTTGCGGTTGCCGCGTTCGCGGCGGTCGTTGACCCAGTGGTCGGCCTGCTCTTGCTCGGTCGTGACCTCTTGTTCGACGAACTCGTCGTTCAAGATGGGGTCTTCTTCGGCGCGCTGGGCGTTGTCGCGCAGGTCGCGCAGCTCGTCGAGCAGGTGGGCGCGGGCGCGGTCGAGGGTCTCGTCGCCCGAGCGCGCCTCGAGCCGGGGCCCGAGCTCGGCGTAGAGGGCGTCGAGGGTCTCGCCGAGGGCGCGGAAGGCCTGCTGGGCCTCGCGCGGGGTCGAGGGGGCGGGGGGCGGGGGCGGGGGGCTCGGGCGCTCGTGCAGGGCGCGCACGCCGAGGGCCATGCGGCCGCCGAGCCACTGGAGCATGACGAGGGTCAGGTCGTCGTGGCGGCGGCGGACGAGGTGGTGGGCGAGCGGGACGGTGAGCTGGCGCTCCATCTCGCGCTTGAGGGGGCGGGCGCCGAAGCGCGGGTCGTAGGCGCGCTCGACGAGGGCGTCGAGGGTGGCGGGCTCGACCTCGACGAGCAGGTTGGCGCGGGCGATGCCGCGGCGGCCGAGCAGCTCGCCGAGCTGCTGCTCGACGACGCGGCGCAGGGCCTCGGGGTCGAGGGGGCGGAAGGGGACGAGCCGGTCGATGCGGTTGAAGAACTCGGGGCGGAAGAAGCGCCGGGCGGCCGTCAGGTAGTGGGCGCGGGCCTCGTCGAGCGAGGCGCGCAAAAAGCCCGCGTGCGAGGCGGCCTCGCGCACGCCGAGGTTGGACGTCATGATGATGACGGCCTGGCGGGCGTCCGAGAGGCGGCCGGCGGCGTCGGAGATGCGCCCCTCGCCGAGCAGCTGCAAGAGGGCGTCGAAGACGCGCGGGTGGGCCTTCTCGATCTCGTCGAAGAGCACGACCGAGAAGGGCTGGGCGCGCAGGTGGGCGGTCAGCTCGCCGTCGGGGTCGCCGGGGCGGCCGATGAGGCGCGCGACCGCGTAGGGCTCGGCGAACTCGGACATGTCGAAGCGGGCCATGCGCTCGGGGCCGCCGAAGAGCACGCGGGCGAGGGCGCGGGCGCTCTCGGTCTTGCCGACGCCGGTGGGCCCGACAAAGAGGAAGGTGCCGAGGGGTTTGTCGGGGTCGGTCAGGCCCTGCTGCAGGGCGACGACGAGGTCGGCGAGGGCGTCGACGGCCTCGGGCTGGCCGGCGATGAGGGCGAGGAAGCGGTCGACGATCTGGGGGCGGGTGAGGGCGCGGCTCGGGTCGAGGACGAACTCGGGCAGGCCGGTGCGCTGCTGCAGGGCGGCCTGCACCTCGGCCGGGCCGTAGCGCCGCTCGAGGCCGCCGCCGCGGGCGGGGGTGGGCTCGACGGGGCGGTCGAGGGTGGCGCGCAGGAGGCGCACGGCCTTGCCGGGGAAGGCCTCGTTGGGCAAGAAGCGCTCGGCCAGGCGCAAGGTGGCCTCGAGCGCGCTCGGGGTCATGCGCTGGGGGGTGCGCTGGCGCTCGACCTCGCCCTCGAGGCCGCGCAACGCCCCGAGCAGGACGGGCAGCGAGGCGCGCGACGAGAGCGGATCGAGGGCGACGGTGCGGAAGAGCTGGACGAAGCCGGGGGCCTCCTCGCGGGCCCAGGCGAGGCGCTCGGGGGTCGACTCGGCGAGGACGGTGAGCGACCCCTTGGCGACGGCGGGCGCGAGGAACTGCGCGACGTTGGTGTCGCCCTTGGCGGTGCGGCCGGCCTGCACCATCGAGGCGAGGTCGTCGAGGTACAAGATGTCGCCGGTCTCGGCGAGCTCGGCGAGCATCTCGCGGGCGCGCGCCTCCCACTGGCCGACGTACTTCATGCCGGCGATGAAGCGGTTGCCGTCGACGCGCCAGACGTCGCGGCGCAGGCCGTGGCGGGCGTTGAAGGCGTAGAGGCGCCGGGCGAACTCGTGCGCGACCGCGCTCTTGCCGACGCCGGGCGGGCCGACCAAGACGAGCGCGGCGCCCTCGCGCGTGCCGAGCTCGTCGACGAGGCGGTCGACCAGGCCGTCGCGGCCGAAGGCGCGGTCGAGGTTGTCGTCTTCGACGGCGTGCGAGAGGTTGCGCCCGACCTGCCGGAGCACCCGCGCGGCGAGGCGGGCGATGCGCCGCCGCTCGTCGCGCTCGGCCGGCGTGGGGGGCTCGGCCGGCTCGCCGTCGGCCTCGTCGTCGTCGTCGTCGTCGTTCGCGGGGTCTTCGGCGGCCTTCGAGGGCGGGCGCAGGGCCTTGAGCGCGCGCGGGTGGGTGTGGGGCAAGATCGTCGGCGCGATCGCGTCGACGTGCAAGAGCTCGAGGCGCTCTCGGCGCCGGCAGTGCCAGGGCTCGAGCGAGCGGACGCGCTCGTCGAGGCACCAGGCGGCGACGCGGGCGGCGACGGCCTCGTCGAGCACGTCGTCGTTGAGCACGGCGAAGCGCAGGGCGGGCAGGCGCGTCGGGGTGACGACGAGGAAGCCGTGCTCGGGCCAGCGCTCGACGAGCACGCCGAGGCGGGCGCGCACCTCCCAGCGCTGCTTGCGCTCGGCGTCGTGGATCGTGCGCTCGACCAGCACGTGTTCGACGCGCGCGCCGGGGGCGGTCTGGTAGTCGCCGAAGCGCTCGGGGCGCTCGACGTAGAAGCGCTCCATCACGGCGAGGGCCAGGTCGTCGCGGATTTCGGCGAGCGAGGGCCCCGTGGCCTTAATCTCGGGGAAGCGCGGCAGCCACGCCTCGACGAGGCGGCGGTCGTGCTGCACGACGACGAGGGGCAGGGTAAGGTCCATAGGGGGTCCTCGGCGCCGAGGCAGGCCTGCTCGACGAAGCGCTCGTGCAGCCGGTCGAGGTCGAAGCCCAGGTAGTGCCCGCCGTCGCCCGACGCGAGGTCGAAGTCTTCGTCGAGCCGGAAGTCGCGCACCTTCTGCTTGCCGCGGCTATACCGCCGGATCTCGTCGACCTTGAGCGCGGCGAGCAGGGGCCGGACGGGGCGCAGCGTGAGGGTGGCGCGCGGGTCGGTGCGGAAGAAGCGCGCCCGGACGACCGAGTCGGCGCCCTCGGCGAAGCGGTGCGCGCCGGTCTCGAGCTCGAGGAAGGTGGCGTCGGCCGAGCCGCTCACTTCGAGGGCGAAGGCGGCGGGCATGTACGACTCTTGGCCGAGGGAGCGCTGGACCCAGTGCCAGGCGTGGTCGGGGTCGTCGGGCTTGGTCTTCGGGCGCTCTTCGGGGGGGATGTACTCGGTGTAGTGCGACCGGGCGGTGAGGCCCTTCGCCTCGGCCCAGCGGCGGTAGATGTGGAAGAGCGCGACGAGCTCGGCCCAGGCGCTGCGGGGCCCGGCGAGGTAGAGCACGCCCGCCTTCGCGGCGCGCTCGCGCGCGAGGTAGATGCGGCGGGGCAGGGGGGCGAAGCGCTCGCGCAGCGCGGCGAGCTCGGCGGAGATGGCCTCGGCGTTGTCGCCCTTGCGGTCGTACCAGGCCTCGACGGCGAGGTCTTCGGCGGCCTCGGCGCCCTGGCGCAGCTCGGTGAGGGGGCCGACCAGGTCGCGCAGGAGGGCGGCCTCGCGCGAGAGGTCTTCGGCGAGGGCCTGGTCGGACCAGAAGCCCTTGGTGTTGGCGCCGTGCTCGAGCAGGCGCAGGCGCGAGCGCAGGCCCTGGGCGGCGGCCGAGCGGTCCCAGCGGCCGAAGAGGGCGCGCAGGTCGGCGGCCTCGTCGAGCACCTGCTCGGCGCGGGCGCGCGAGCCCTCGGCGCCGCGGCCGAGCGACTCGGCGCGGAACCGGAGCGCGGCGCCGGCGGGCTCGAGGTCGACCTCGAGGCGCGTCGGCCCGGTCTGCCGGTGGGCGGCGAGCCAGGCGGCGGCGGGCACGGCGAGGCGCCGCTCGAGGGCGCGCTTGAGGGGGCGGGCGCCGAGGCGCGGGTCGAGGCCCTCGCGGGCGAGCGCGTCGCGGGCGGCGTCGGCGACGCGCAGGTCGATGTCGCGGCGCAAGAGGCCCTCGCGCCCCCCGAGCCGCTCGAGCTCGCGCCGCACGATGCCCGCGATGGCCTCGGCGCCGAGGGGGCGGAAGACGATGAGGTCGTCGATGCGGTTGAAGAACTCGGGCCGGAAGAAGCGCTGCGCCTCGGCGAGGTAGTGCTGGCGCAGCGCGAGCGGGTCGCCGGCGGCGGCCTCGGCGCCGAAGCCGACGCGCGTGCGCAGCGTGTCGGCGCCGAGGTTCGAGGTCATGATGATGACGGCGTTGCGGAAGTCGGTGACGCGCCCCTCGGCGTCCGAGAGGCGGCCCTCGCCGAGCACGCCGAGCAGGGCGTCGAAGACGGCGGGGTGGGCCTTCTCGAGCTCGTCGAGCAGGAGCACGCAGAAGGGCTGGCGCCGCACGACCGCGGGCAGGAGGCCGGGCGAGCCGCCCTCGCCGAGCAGGCGCCCGAGCGCGTCGGGGCCGAGGTACTCGCCCATGTCGACGCGCACGAGCCGGTCGCGGTGGCCGAAGACGAACTCGGCGAGCGCCTTGGCGAGCTCGGTCTTGCCGACGCCGGTGGGGCCGGCGAAGAGCAGCACGGCGGCGGGCCGGCGGGGGTCTTGCAGCGAGGCCTTGATGGCGGAGACGACCTGCGCGGCGCGCTCGACCGCCTGCGGCTGCGCCATGACGCGCGCGCCCAGCGCGGCGCGCACCGCCTCGGGGTCGAGCGGCAGATCGTCGCGCAGCAGCACGAGGGGGATGCCCGCCTCGGCCGAGAAGAACGCGACGGCGTCCTCGGGGCTGACCGCGGGGGCGCGGTCGTGGGCGCGCGCGGCGAGCAGCCGCCGCAGGAAGGTGACGGCGTTGCCGACGAGCGCGCCGTAGGGCCAGAAGCGGCGGCAGAGCGCGAGCGTCGCGTCGACGACGCCGGGGCGCACCTCGAGCGGGGCGCGGGCGGCGGCGCCGGCGGCGACGCGCTCGAGCACGCGGCGGGCCGCCTCGGGCGAGAGCTCGTCGAGGTTCCACGGGGTCCAGACGCTGGCGAACGAGGCGTTGCGGCGCTGGACGGCGGCCCAGTCTTCGGGCGTCGCCTCGGCGAAGACCGTGACCTCGCGGGCGGCGAGCGCGGGGGCGAGCACCTGCGCGGCGTTGTTGTCGCTGTGGGCGCTGCGGCCGGCGTCGAGCAGGTCGGCGAGCCGGCCGAGCAGGAGCACCGCGCCGCTGCGGCGCGCCTCCTCGAGGCAGGCCTGCAGCTGCGCCTGCCACTCGCCGAAGCCGCCCGTGCCGGCGATGAGGCGCGAGGCGTCGAGCGCGAAGACGGGCCGCGCGGGCCGGCCCTTCGGGCGGGGGGCCGAGGCGAGCCGCCGCGCGAGCGCCTCGAGCACCGCGGTCTTGCCCGCGCCCTGGGGCGCGACCACGACGAGCGGGGCCGGCCGGTCGCGCCGGGCGTGGGCGGCGAGGCGGTCGACCTCGGCGCCGCGCTCCCACGCGGGCTCGAGGCGGGCGCGCGCCGAGGGCGTGTGCAGCGCCACGCCGAGCGCCTTGAGCGTCGGGGTCTTGCGCCGCTCGCGCGCGCGCCGCTTCTGCTCTTCGGCGCGCGAGCGCTGCCGCCGCCGCGCCGGGTCGTCTTCGGCGTCGAGCTCGGCCTGCTCTTGCTTGGTGCGGAAGGGCCGCGCGTCGAGCCCGAGCTCGCCCGGGCGCAGCGACGCGAGCTTGAGCGGCTCGCTCTCGACGGCGAGCTCTTCGAACGAGGGGCGGCCGCCCAGCACCAGGTTGAGCCGCTCGCCGTCGCCCATGCCCTGGCAGAGCTCGGCGAGGGCGGGGCCCACCTGCGCCTGCGGGTCGGCGTCTTTCGGCAGCCAGAAGCGCGAGCCGAGCCGCGGCACGTACACCTCGGCGAAGCCGGCGAGCGCGGGCCGCCGCCACGCCGGCAGGCGCGCCGAGACGGTCGAGTGGCTCTCGCCGTACCAGACGCGCAGCGCCTCGACGCGCAGGTCGAGCGCCTCGCCCTCGGCGCCCGCGGCGTAGCGCGCGAGGTGGCGCGGGTGCGCCCGGCCGATGCGATCGTCGAAGGCGAGCGCGAGGTCGAGCAGGGCCGACTCGAGCGAGCCGGCGTGCACGGCGAGGTCGGGGTGCTCGACCGGCGTGACGGTCACCCGCCCGCTGACGTGCCGCACCACGAGGCACTGGAAGCGAAAGCGCACGGCCACCGGTGGTGGACCATGCCCGCCCGCCCGTCAATGACCCGCGCGGCCGCCCGCGTCGCCCTCGCCCCGGCGAGGCCGGCGCCCGCCGCTCAGCCCTGGCCGATCGCCCGCGGCAGCGCCTCGAGCGAGTGGGGCACGTAGCGGGCGCGGGCCTCGGCGAGGGCGCGCTCGATGACGGGGCCCGCCCAGTCGTGCGCGGCGAGGGCGTTGGCGAGCCCGTGCGCCAGCGAGTTCAGCATCGCGTTGAGGCGGGCGCCGCCGTCGGTCGCGGCGAACACGTCGCTGCCGGCGAGCGCGGCGGCCATCTCGTCGATGTACGTCGCGAGGAAGCTCGCCGCGGCCTCTTCGCCCGCGCCGACGGTGGTCGCGGCGAGCGTGACGAGCTGCAGGGAGAGGGCCTGCTCTTGGCGCAGGAAGCGGGTGAGGTTTTCGGCCTGTTGGCGCGCCAATGCTCGAGTGGCCGCCTCTGCTGCGTGACGCATACTAACTAGAACGACTTACACCCTTTCGTACGTAAGCGTCAAACGCGATTCGCGTTTGGCCGTACTTGCGGCGCCCCGTCACGCCGCCGGCAGAATTTTCTTCGCCCCCCGGCCCGGGCGGCGCGCGAGCTCATCGTTGGCGGGGCGGCCGCCCGCTGGCCCGCTCCCCTCGCTCCCGCCGCCCGGGGGGGGCGCCCCGTCGACCCGCCGGGCGGGGGCGTAGTTCGTTCGCCGAGGCCCTTGGCGAAGCGCCCCGTGTGGCGGCGAGGTCGGCGGCGTCAACCGCTGGGGCGTCGACGGCGGCGACGTGCGCGCCCTCGTCGGAGCGATGGAGGCCGAGGCCCTCGAGCTCGACGCGGGGCGTCGGTCGCGAGATCGACGCGGGGCGGTGGGGCGGCCGATCGACGCGGGGCGGCCGATCGACGTGGGGTGGCGGCGCGGCCGATCGACGTGGGGCGGCGGGGCGGGGCCGGGGCGTCGGTCGCGAGAAAGTGCATTCGCGAAAAAAATGCAAGACGATTCGGACGCGGTGGCCGAATCGATCATAAATTTAATTCGAGGCTGGGAAGAACCCCAACCGGTCGTGGCGCCGGGCGGGGGCGGGCGGCCTCTCGACCCGCGCCCGGCGCGATCGTGGGCGGGGCGTTCATTTCTGCCTTGTTTTGCGCACAGCACTTGTGGTCGGCTTTGCGCCGGCGGGCTCAGGCGGGGGTGCGCGCACCGGTGCGCCCCCGGCCCGCCTAGGCACCATCTCTCAAGACGGGTCTGGCCCGACGGGAGCCCCATGAAGCGATCGCTGCGCCCCATTACCTTCCTTCCCTCCCTCGTCCTGATCGCCTCGTCGGCGCAGGCCCTCAGCCGGCCGCACGTCGACGCCTACTTCGGCATCGACGAGGGCGCGCGCGCGCCGGGCGCGCCGGCCCGGCCGCTCGACGACGCGGCGGCCCAGAGCCGCAAGGCGCACGTCGCCTCGGTCGACCCGGCGCGGGGGGTGCCCGCGTTCCTGCTGGCCGACCGGGCCTCGCCCGACGCCTACGCCCTCGGGGCGACGCCCGAGCGGGCGGCGCGCGCGTACCTCGAGCGCTACGCCCCGCTCTACAAGGTGACGCCGGCCGACCTGGCGGCGGCGCGCCTGCAGGCGGTGCACGACACGGGCCGCGGGGGCGTCGTCGTCGCGCTGCGCCAGCAGGTGGGCGACGTCGAGATCTTCCGCTCCGACGTCAAGCTGCTCTTGGGGCGCGACATGCGGCTGCTCGCCATCTCGGGCGCCCCGCACGCGGCCGCCTCGCACGCGGCGGCGCTCAAGAAGCAGGGCGCGGCCTTCCGGCTCGGCCACGAGCAGGCGCTCGCCACCGCGCTCGGCGACATGTTCGGCTACTCGGTCGGCGCGCAGGCCTTCCGCGACACCGGCCGCGCGCAAGACGGCTACCGCTTCTTCGACGTCTCGCCCGCGGCGCTCGGGCTGCGCGGCGTCGCGATGCGCGACGAGGCCCGCGCGAAGATGGTCTACTTCCCGCTCGCCGACCGGCTCGTGCCCGCGTACTACGTCGAGCTCTCGGCGGTGAGCGGCGGCGGCCGCGACGTCGAGGGCTACGCCTACGTCGTCTCGGCGGTCGACGGCACCATTCTCTACCGCGCCGACCTCGTCGCCTACGACACGTACAACTACAAGGTCTTCGCCGACGACGACGCCGCGCGCCACTACCCGCCGACCGACAGCCCGCTCGTCGACATCACGCCCTTCGCCGAGCCGCAGCCGGCCCAGCCCGGCTTCACCACCCAGCGGGTGGTCCCGCAGGAGGGCTTCAACACCCACGCCGACCCCTGGCTGCCGCCGAACGCGCCCTCGACCTCGGGCAACAACGTGCGCGCGTACGCCGACCAGAACGGCGACAACAGCCCCAACAACGACATCACGGCGGTGCCGAGCTCGCCCGGCGCCTTCGAGTACACCTTCGACCCGAACCTCGGGCCGAACTCGAGCCAGGCGCAGGTCCGGGCGTCGGTCACGCAGCTCTTCTACGTGACCAACTGGCTGCACGACTACTGGTACGACGCGGGCTTCGACGAGACCGCCGGCGTCGCGCAGAACGACAACTACGGCCGCCACCCGACGGGCGGCAACGACGCGATGGAGGCGCAGGCCCAGGACGGCCTCTTCGTCGGCAACACCAACAACGCGAACATGTTCACGCCGGCCGACGGCTCGCGGCCGCGCATGCAGATGTTCGTCTGGACGGGCCTGCCGGGCAAGCCGCAGATCGACGGCACCCAGGACAACGCCATCATCGCCCACGAGTGGGGCCACTACTGGCACCACCGCCTCGTCAACTGCGGCGGCCAGCAGTGCAGCGGCATGAGCGAGGGCTGGGGCGACCTCCAGGGGCTGATGCTCCAGATCAAAGACGGCGACGACCTGACGAAGGCCTACAACCTCGCCGGCTTCGCCGCCGCCTCGTTCGACCCGTCGCTCTACTTCGGCATCCGGCGCTACCCGTACTCGACCGACCAGACGAAGAACCCGCTCTCCTTCCGGCACGTCGGCGACAAGAACGCGCTGCCGCCCGCGAGCCAGGTGCCGAAGGGCCCCATCGGCAGCCCGAGCAACTCGGCCGTGCACAACGTCGGCGAGATCTGGGCGACCACGCTCTTCGAGATCTACGTGCGCATGCTCGGGGCGCACCCCTTCGACGAGGCCAAGCGGCGCATGGCCGACTACCTCGTCGGCGGCATGAAGCTCACCCCCGTCGAGCCGACCTTCAACCAGCAGCGCGACGCCATCCTGGCGTACGTCGGGGCCGCCGACCCGCAAGACTTCTTGCGCTTCGCCCAGGGCTTCGCCCAGCGCGGCATGGGCACCGGCGCCGTCTCGCCCCCGATCAACTCGTTCAACCTCAACGAGGTCGTCGAGAGCTTCGACCTCAAGGGCAACGTCACCATCGTCGGGCTCGCCCTCGACGACTCGCTGCAGGCCTGCGACGGCGACGGCGTCCTCGACGCGGGCGAGACCGGGCGGCTCAGCGTCACCATCCGCAACGTCGGCATGGGCCCGCTCGACCCCTCGCAGGTCGAGTTCTCGAGCACCTCGGGCGGCGTCGAGTTCCTCGGCAACACCACGACCACCGAGTCGCTCGACCCGTTCAACTCGGTCACCGCCTCGGTCAACGTCCGGCTCTCCCCCGGCGCCCCGCCCTTCGCCCTCGCCAACTTCAGCGTCCGCATCCTCAACCCGACCTCGCTCCAGCCCGAGGTGGTCGGCTCCCTCCAGCGCCGCACCAACCTCGACGAGGTGCCCAACTCGTCCGCCATCGACAAGGTCGACGCCATCAGCACGCCCTGGGTCGTGGCCAACGGCGGCGGCAACGCCCAGATCTGGGACCGCGCCGGCGGCGGCAAGGCCAACCGCGTCTGGCACGGCGACGACCTGCCCGTCATCAGCGACGGCACGCTCGAGTCGCCCGACATCGTCGTCGGCGCCGACGCCCCCTTCGTCCTGAAGTTCGCCCACTCGTTCAGCTTCGAGAAAGACTTCTCGACCAACTACGACGGCGGCGTCATCGAGTTCCAAGAGGTGACCGGCGAGGGCGGCGGCGCCTGGGTCGACGTCACCAAGCTCGGGGTCAACCCCGGCTACGGCGGCGTCATCGGCGCCGGCGCCACGGGCAACCCGCTCCTCGGCCGGCAGGCCTTCGTCGGCGCCAGCCCGAGCTTCCCCGCCCTGCAGAAGGCGACGCTCGACTTCGGCACGCAGCTCGCGGGCAAGACCGTGCGCTTCCGCTTCCGCATCGGCACCGACGGCGGCGTCGGCGCCCCCGGCTGGAACGTCGACGACGTCGAGGTCGTCGGCGCCAACACGCCCTTCACCTCGCAGCAGGGCGAGTCCGGCGGCGCCTGCGCGCTCGGCCCCGTCGCCAACGCCGGCTCCGACCAGACCGTCGAGAGCGGCGACCTCGTCACCCTCGACGCCTCCGGCACCACCGACCCCGACGACACCGACCTCACCTACGCCTGGACGCAGACCGCCGGGCCCGAGGTCGCCCTCTCCGGCGGCGACGGCCAGCAGCCCTCCTTCACCGCCCCGACCGTGAGCGCCGTCACCACACTCACGTTCAACGTGCGCGTCAGCGACGGCGTGGGCGAGTCGAACGACGAGGTCGCCGTCACGGTCAACCCCGACGTCGTTGCCGGCTCGGGCGGCAGCGGCGGCAGCGGCGGCAGCGGCGGCAGCGGCGGTAGCGGCGGCGACGGCACCGGCGGCACCGGCACCGGCGGCACCGGCACCGGCGGCACGGGGACCGGCGGCACGGGCACCGGCGGCACGGGCACCGGCGGCACCGGCACCGGCGGCACCGGCACCGGCGGCACCGGCACGGGCGGCACCGGCACCGGCGGCTCCGATCCGGGCGGCTCGGGCGGCGCGGCCGGCGACGGCTCGGGCGGTGCGGCCGGCGACGGTAGCGGCGGCACGGGCACGGGCGGCAGCGGCACGGGCGGCAGCGGCACGGGCGGCTCGGGCACCGGCGGCAGCGGCACGGGCGGCTCGGGCACCGGCGGCAGCGGCACGGGCGGCAGCGGCACGGGCGGCAGCAACCCGGGCAGCGGCGGCAGGGCGGGCAGCTACCCGTTCCCGGGCGGCGGCGACGACGACGGCTGCGGCTGCTCGACCGTCGGCACCCCCGAGGCCGCGCGCAACGCGTGGCTGCCGGCGCTCGCCGCGGGCCTCGCGCTCGTGCGCCGGCGCCGCCAGCGTCGCGCGTCGAAGTGAGCCGCCGAGCGCGGGCCCGGCCTCCGGCTTAGGCCCGCGCTCGCGACGAACCCCGAAGCCCGGGTCGCCCTCGCGCGGCCCGGGCTTCGTTGCGTTCGGGGGGCTCGGTCTGCCCCGGGCGTCGTTGCGCTCGCGGCGCGCCGCTCGGCTCGGTCGGGCGAATGCGGACCGAGCGCGGCGGCCGAGACGCCAGCCGGCGCGACCCCCGGGGGCGAAGGAACCCGCCCGGAGTTCGAGGCCCCCGGGGGCCGTGACGGCGCCGCGGCTCGGCCGCCGGGCGACGGGAGCCTGCGCCCGACCGAGCCTAAAGCCTTCTTTGCCTTGGCCCGCTCGATCGCCTCGACGATGAGCCGCCGGGCCTCGTCGGCGTCGCCCCAGCGCAGGACCTGCACCCATTTCTCGGGCTCGAGGTCTTTGTAGTGCTCGAAGAAGTGCCTGATCTGTTCGGTCGTGATGGCCGGCAGGTCGGTGTAGTTGTCCACGCCCTCGTAGCGCCGGGTCAGCTTGGACGTGGGCACGGCCACGATCTTCTCGTCGCCCCCCGCCTCGTCCTGCATGAAGAGCACGCCCACGGGCCGCACGGCCATGACGGCCCCCGGCACGATGGCGCGCGTGTTGGCTACGATGACGTCGCAGGGGTCGCCGTCGTCCGAGAGGGTGTGGGGTATGAAGCCGTAATTGCCGGGGTAGCGCATGGCCGTGTAGAGAAAGCGGTCGACCACGAGCGCGCCCGACGCCTTGTCCATCTCGTACTTGATGGGCTCGCCGCCGATCGGCACTTCGATGACCACATTGACCTCGTGGGGCGGGTTGCGGCCGATGGACAACGCTTCGATGCGCATGGGGCACTCCTCGGGCTCGGAGACGGGGGCGCGGCCGCGGGGGCGGGCGGCGCGCCGGCTCTGTAGCACAGCCCTGCCGCGCCGACCGCGCGCTGCGTCAGGGCGCCGGCCTCGCCCGCGACCCGGGCCCGGGCGGGCTCAGGGAAGGTGACAGGGCCGCCGCCGTGGCCGGTCCGTCGCGGCGGAAAAAATCTTCTTGCGCCCGGGCCGCCCGCGCTCGGAGCGGCTTTGCTATCGTCTTTGGCGATGCACCCCTTGCGCCGAAAGCTCGCGTTCGCCGTCGCGGCCGCCTCGCTCGGGTTGGCCGCCTTCGCCTGCTCGGGCGACCGAGGCGACGACGAGGGGGGCGGGGGCGGCGGGCCCGCGCCCACCGGGCCGGGCGGCCCCACGGCCCCGCCCTCGGCGTCGTCGCCGGGCCCCGCCCCCTCGACGCCCCCGCCGGCGCCCGCCCCCACCCCGTCGTCGCCGGCGGGCTCGGGGCCGCCCGCGGGGCCGGTGGCCGAGCTCTTCGCCCTGGTCAACGAGGCCCGCGCCGAGGGCCGGGCGTGCGGCGGCGAGGCCTTCGCGGCGGCGCCCCCCCTGCGCTGGGACGACCGCCTCGGCCGGGCCGCGCAAGCCCACAGCGACGACATGGCCGCGCGCGACTATTTCGATCACGACTCGCCCGAGGGCACGACGCCCCGGGCGCGCATCGCCGCGCAGGGCTACGACGCCTCGCGAATGGGCGAGAACATCGCCGCCGGCCAGGCGACGCCGGCGCAGGCGATGGCGACCTGGCTCGGCAGCGACGGCCACTGCGCCAACATCATGAACCCGGCCTACCAAGACTTCGGCGCCGGCCGCGGCGAGGGCGGCTCGTTCGGCGTCTACTGGACGCAGGTCTTCGCCGGGCCCTGAGGCGCGCGCCGGGCCCCGCTCAGAGGCCCTGCTCGGCGAGCATGGCGCGCAGCTCGGGCGCGTCCTTGATGTCGGGCTTGGCGACCTGCTTGCGCAGGTTCTTGATGGTGTTGTGCGGCCAGTTCTTTTGAAACATGTTCACCACCCACTTGGCGACCGAGCCCTTCGGGTCGGCGTGAATCTCGGTGACGACCTGCGTCTTCTTGCCGTTGTCGATCGAGGTCAAAATGAACGAGCTGTGGTGAATCTCGCCCCGCACGTACGAGGTGGGCGGCGCGCCCGGGTCGCTCACCGACTGGACGCGCACGACGAAGCGCTTCTTCGCGCCGTCGATCTCGGCCTTCGCCCGCGTCACGAAGTCGCGGTCTTTCATGACGATGGGGGGCGTCGTGATGTGGGTGTAGACGATCTTCTCGAGCGGGCCGACGTGGCGCACGACGCGCGCCTCGGCCGTGCTGTCCATCCACTCGGTGGTGCGGGGCGTGTCGACGACGACCGCGACGACGCGCGCGATGGGCGCGTTGATGACGCCGACGCCCTTGAACGCGATGACCGGGCTGCCCGGCACCTCGCGCCGGAAGACCGCGATGCCCTCGTCGTCGTCGATCTTCTCCCAGCTCTCGGCCGGCGCCGCGGGCGCGGCCGGGGCCGCCGGCTTGTCCTGGGCGAGCGTGCCCGCGGGCGCCGCGGCCAGGGCGACCGAAGAGAGGGCGAGGGCGGCGAGGGAAGCGCGAAATCGCATGGCGGCAACCTAACATTCTACCCCGCGCCGCGAGGCCTCGCCAGGCCCGTCTGCCCCGAGCGACCTCGGGGGCCGCGCCGCCCCGCGCCCGCGCCCCGAACGGAGCCGAGCCTCAGCGGCGCCGGGCGTAGAACTCGGCGTTGAGGGCGACGTCCGCGCGCCACGTCGCCGGCGGCCGCCGGCGCCTCGTGCGCGGCCCCGAGGCAAGGGGCCCCGCCCGCGTCAGCGGCCCAGCCGCCGCAGCTCGACCATCAGGCAGCGGTCTTGCACGACGTCGATGCCCGCCCGCACGAGCCGCGCGGCCGCCGCGTCGTTGCGAATGCCGCTCTGCAGCCACACCGCGCGGGGCCGCTTCGCCACGATGTCGTCGACGTGCTGGTCGACGTCGGCCGGGCGCCGGAACACATTCACCAGATCGACCGCGCGCTCGATGGCCGCGAGCGTACGGTAGACCGGCTGGCCCAAGATGCTCTTCGCCTCGGGGTAGTACACCGGCACGGGGATGACCTCGAGCCCCGCGCGCTGGCAGTAGGCCGGCACGTAGTGGGCCGGCTGGTCGGCCTGCGCCTCGGTCTTGATGCCCAGCACGGCCACGCTCGTGACCGTGCGGAGCAGCTCGGCGATGTCGTCGGCGCTCTCGATGAGGCGCCCTTGCCTGTCGCTCATGCGACAAGGCTGGCGCGGCCGGGGGCTACGGGCAAGCGCGCCCCGGGCCCGGCCCGGCTCCGGCCGTCGGGGCCTCAGCCCCCGCGGGCGCGCTCGACCTCGCGCCGCACCCGGGCCGCGGCCGCGTCGTCGATGAAGCCGGCGCGGCGGGCGTGCTCGGCCATCTCGGCGCTGTCGCGCACGAGCCACATGCCGACCCCCTCGCCGCGCACCTCGGCGGCCAGGGCCTCGACCGCCGCCCGGCGCTTCGCGCGCACGTCGCGGATGAACACGGCGGCGACGCGGCCGGGGTGCGAGCGCACGAGCTCGCGGTAGATCGCGGCGTCTTCTTGGCCGCTGTCGCCGACGAGCACGAAGGGCAGCTCGGGGTACGTCGTGATGAGCCGGCCGATCACCTTGCTCTTGTGCTGGCCGTGCTCGGCCTTGAAGAGCGTCTCCTCGTTGACCCCGAAGTCTTTCAAGAAGATCGGCCCCGCGGGAAACCCATGCTCGATGAGGATCTCTTCGAAGAGGTCGTAGACGTTCGTCGGGCTGCTCGAGGCGTAAAAGATCGGGTTCTGGGGCCGGCCCGAGGGCCCCGCCTCGAGCGCGCGGTAGAGCGCCGCCGCCCCCGCGAAGGGCTCGCGGCCGGCGGCCTGCTCGAGCAGCATGGCGCGCGCGTGGCGCACGAAGCGGTAGGCGTCCGACCGAATGACGGTGTCGTCGACGTCGCTCACCACCGCGAAGCGCGCCCCCGGCGGCGGCACCAGCACCGGCGCGATCTCGATCACCTCGCCCTGGCCGCGCGCCTTCGGCGCGACGAGCTCGATCTCGACGCGGTGCCACAGCTCGCCGGCGGGCGGCGGCCGCTCGAGGGGGAACGCGACGTCGACGTAGCCCTCTTCGTCGCCCCTCGCCTCGAGCGTGGCCCCGCCGTAGCGGACGCGCACGAGCGCGTTGGGCACCTCGTCGGTCGAGAAGCGCCGCAGCGAGTGCGCCATCGTCTGCAAGATCGTCGGCCCGCCCCGCAGCGCGCCGAGCCCGAAGCGCTCGAGCACCCGGGCGCGCACGTTCAACGAGCGCGCCGTGCCGAAGCCGCGGTAGGCGATGACGCAGAGCGGGTCGAGCGCGTCATGGGCGAGCTTCCAGCGGAAGACCGCCTCGTCGATCGGCCGCTCGACGCGCACGATCGCCCGGGCGAGCGCCCCCTTCCAGCCGCGGGCCCCGGGGCCTGCCGGGCCCTCGCGCCGCTCGAGTTTGCCGAAGCTCATGGGCCCTTGGCCTACCACGCGTCGGCGCGGCCCGCCCGGCCCTGGAACGGCGCGGCCCCCCGGCGTATACTGGCATGGGGCTCGGCCTCGGCCGGGCTCTCGCTTACGCCCTTCTCCGATCGGGGTACGCCATGAAGCTACGCGCCTCGCTGACCGCGTTTCGTGTCTCGCTCTCCGGCGCCGGCCTCGACGGCGCAAGCCCGGGGGGCGCCGGCCTCGATGGCGCGAGCCCGGGGGGCGCTGGCCTCGACGGCGCGAGCCCGGGGGGTAGCGACCCCGAGGGCCAGGTCGGCCGGCCCTTCCGGGTCGAGGGCGTCAACCGCCTCGCGCCGCTCGCCGCGCGCGGCGACTGGTCGCTCCCGCCCGCCGCGGCCGAGGGCGTCGACGCCCTGCCCGCGCCGCTGCGCGCCGAGCTCGGCGCCTACTGGGCCCGCCTCGGCCAGATGGAGCACGCGTCGGTCGCCGCCTTCGCCCGCTTCGCCCTGCACCTGCTCGCGCTCGGCGCCCCGTCCGAGCTCGTCGCCGGGGCG
>DASTPP010000326.1:0-26849 GCA_035762175.1 Polyangiaceae bacterium
GGCCCTCCCCCCGCCGCCCCCGGCCGCGCCGGCCGCGCCGGCCGCGTTCGCCGCCGCGCCGGCCGCGCTCGCCGCCGCCGCCCCGGCCGCGTTCGCCGCCGCCGCCCCGGCCGCCACGGCGGCCGAGCCCGCGCCGGCCTCGGCCCCGATCGAGCACGTGCTGCTCTTGACGATCGACTCGATGCGCGGCGACCAACCCTGGACGGGCTACCCGCACGCGCGCACGCCGAACCTCTCGGCCCTGGCCGAGCGCTCGATCGTGTACGAGCGCGCCTACGCGGTCGCGAACGTGACGGCCGCGAGCCTCGCGTCGCTGCTCTCGGGGCGCTACCCGTCCGAGCTGCCGCGCACGCGCTGCGCGGTCGCGCACTACCGGCTCGGCGAGGGGCTCGCGCCCTTCCTCAAGGCCGCGGGCGTGACGACCTCGGCCGCGCACGGCAGCGCCATGTTCGCGAGCCACGCGGCCCCGTCCGGCGGCTTCGACGACTGGCACCTCATCGCGGGCGCGGCCGGGCTGGGCGCGCAGCCCGGCGCCGTCACGGGCGCCGCCGTCGCCGCGCTGGTCGAGGCGACGCTGGCGAGCCCGACGCCCGCGCCGCGCCGCTTCCTCTGGGCCCACTTCGTCGACCCGCGCCACGCCTACGCGCCGCACGCCGACTTCCCGCCGAGCGGCCACCCGGTCCGCGGCGCCTACGACGGCGAGGTCGCGTACACCGACGCGATGGTCGGCCGCGTGCTCGCCGCCCTCGAGCGCTCGCCGCTCGCCGGGCGCACCGCCGTCATCGTCGCCGGCGACCACGGCGAGGCCTTCGGCGAGCACGGCTACTACCGCCACGGCCGCGGCGCCTACGACGAAGAGTTCCGGGTGCCGCTCCTGGTGCACCTGCCCGGCGTCGCCCCGGCCCGCATCGGCACGCCCCGCAGCGTCATCGACGTCGCCCCGACCGTGGCCGCGCTCTTCCGGCTCACCCCCCCCGCCCACTGGCGGGGCCGCTCGCTGCTCGACGACCTCGGCCCCGAGGGGCCCGTCACCCGGCCCGTCTTCCTCGACTCGCCCGAATGGAAGACCCGCCCCCCCCTGCGGGGCGTCGTCGTCGGCCAGACCAAGGTCGTGCTCGAGAAGGGCTTCACCCGCCTCTACGACCTGAGCGTCGACCCGGCCGAGCGCTCGCCCGTCGGCGACAAGCGCGCCGTGCCGGCCGTCAAGCTCGCGCGCCGCCTGCTCTCGAGCGTGCCCTTCGTGCCCGCCTCGCCCTGCCCGAACGACGGCTCCGAGCGGCCCTTCAACCCGCTCGACACCTTCGGGCTGCCGGGCGAGGTGCTGCCGGGCGAGGTGCTGGCGGGCGCGCCGCCCGCGGCCGAGCCGCCCCCGGCCGCGGCGCCGGCGGGCACGCTGCTGCCGGTCGCGGCGCCCCCGGCCGAGGCCGCGCCGCCGCCCGACGGCGCGCCCTGAGCGGGCGGCGCCGGGCCGGCCGCGGCGTCAGCGCGACGACAGGCCCGACGGCGAGCCCTCGTCGGCGACGACCGAGACGCCGACGAAGAGCCACTGGTTGGACGTGCGCTCGGCGACGCGCACCTGGTAGATCTCGCGGCTCTCGAAGGCGCGGGCGAGGTCGTCGTAGCCGATCTCGACGAGGCCGACGGGGTCGTCGGCGCTGAAGTCGTCGTCGTCCTCGAGAAAGAGGCGCACGCGCAGGTCGCGCCGGAAGGGCACGCCGGCCCACTCGGTGCGCCCCCAGAGGGGCCGGAGCGTGTTGGTGCGAGTCGGCAGGGTGAGCCGCCGCGGCGCCCCGCCCGCGTAGAGGTCGGCCCAGCCGCCGGGGTCGGGCGCCTCGAGCCCGCTCATCGCCGCCTCGGCGAGCAGCGCCGCGACGGCCGCGCCCGCCGCCGCCCCTTCGGCCTTGCGGCCGGGCGGGGCCACGACCCGGCCGAGCGCCTGCACGAGCGAGAGCGGCGCGCGACCTAGGCCGTCCCACGCCTCGCCGTTGGCGCGGTAGGGGGCGAGCGTAGCGTCGATGACGGCGATACGGACGAGCTCGGGGTACGACGCCCCGCAGCCGGCCAGCACGAGCGCGAGGGGGGCGAGCGCCGAGGGCGTGGCGCCGGGACGGGTCGCGGGCACGTCTCGGAACGTAGCGTGATGGGCGCCACCGCGCCGCCTCCGGCCGAGCTCGGGCCCGGGGCATACCTGCCGTTGCGGAAGAAACCACCGCCGCGGGTTTTCCCCCCCCGGCAAGATTCCCGCGCGGCGCCACCGCCCCGAGCCCGCCGCCCGCGCCAAGCCCATTGGGCCGCGGCGCGCGCCGTGGTAGCAATAGCGTGACAGTTTCGTCGACGAGGTCGGGCGTACAAAAAGGTGGAGGCGGCACGCGCGAGGCTCTTGGGCCAATACCGGTTGCTCGCCGAGCTCGGGCGCGGCGGGGCGGGCATCGTGTACTCGGCGCTCGCCGACGGCCCGGGCGGCAGCCGGCCCGTCGTCGTCAAAGAGCTCTGGCCCGACCTGGCGAACGACGACGCGTTCTTGCGGGTGTTCCTCGACGAGATGCGGCTCTCGTCGCGGCTCGACCACCCGAACGTGGCCCGCACCTACGAGGTCGGCAACGACGCCGGCTGCCACTACGTCGTGGCCGAGCACTTCGAGGGCCAGACGCTCCGCCGCACGGTCGCGACGCTGCGCCGCAAGGGCCAGGCGATGCCGCGCCCGCTGCAGCTGCGCGTGCTGAGCGAGGCGCTGCTCGGCCTGCACTACGCCCACGAGCTGCGGGGCCCCGACGGCGCGCCGCTCGGCATCGTGCACCGGGGCGTCAACCCGCGGTCGGTCTTTCTGACCTACGACGGGCAGGTCAAGCTCGTCGACTTCGGCATCGCCCGGTCGCTCGAGGTCGCGAGCGACACGAGCACCGGCGCGCTCGAGCGCCGCACCGCGTACATGGCGCCCGAGCAGGTGCAGGGCGCGCCCGACGTCGACCGCCGCGTCGACGTGTTCTCGGTCGGCGTCATGCTCTGGGAGGCGCTGGTCGGCCACAAGCTCTGGCGCGGCGTGCCCAACTACCAGATGCTCGCCCGCCTCGCCAAGGGCGAGCTGCCCGCGAGCCCCTCGACCGTGGTCGACGGGGTGCCGCGCGAGCTCGACGAGATCTGCGCGGCGGCCATGGGGGCCCAGCGCGAGGCGCGCTACCCGACGGCGCTCGCCTTCCGCGAGGCGATCGAGCGGTACATCGTGGCCTCGGGCGAGGGCGCGACGACCTACGACGTCGGCGTGCTCGTCTCCTCGACCTTCGCCCGCGAGCGCCCGGCCAGGCCGCCGCTGCTGGGCGGCAACCCCTCGCACCCGGCCAACTCGGCCGACGGCGGCTACGCGATCTCGTCGTCCGGCGAGGCGTCGTCGGCCCGGCGGGGGCTCACGCCCAGCATCGTGACGCAGGCGCCGGGGTCCGCGCGCCCCTCGGCTGAGCCGCCGCCCGCGCCCCGCGCCGCCCCGCCGCAGCGCGTGCTGCTCGCCGGCGCCGCCGTGGTCGTCGCCTCGGCCACGCTGACGACGGGCGCCGTCCTCGCGACCCGCGGCGTGCCGCGCCCCGCGCGCGCGGCGGCGAGCGCGGCGCCGCCCCCCTCCGCGGTCGCGCTCGGCGCCAGGGCGGGCGCGCCGAAGGCCGCCGCGGGCCCGCTGGTGACGCTCAAGGTGCACGTCTCGCCGGCGCACGCGCGCGTGCTGCTCGACGGCGAAGAGATCCCGCCCGAGGCGCGCGCCGGCGTCACGCGCGTGCGCGACGGGCGGCCCCACCAGGTGCAGGCCGAGGCCGAGGGGTACCTGCCGCGCGTGCAGCCGGTCACCTTCGATCACGCCGAGCTCAACGTCGACCTCGAGCTCGCCAAGCCCACGACCGACGCGGCCAAGTCGCCCCCCACAGGGCAGCCCGCGCCGGGCGCCGCGCCCCACCGCCCCCGCCACGGCGCCCCCACCCACCGCGCGGGCCCCAAGCACGAGTTAGAGCGCTGCTGCGGTGGGCCTGGTCCGGCCGCCGGCGAGGCTTTGAGAGCGAGGCCTGCTCAGACAGGCCGCCGCGAAACAACGCCGCATGCGGCCGGACCAGGCCCACCGCAGAAGCGCTCTAGCTAGAGCGGTTCCCGGGTTGGTTGCGACTGCCTGGAGGCGGGGACCCCACTGTTTGAGCCCGGGAGGGCGAGTTTGGGGTGCCAGAAGGCAGTCGCAACCAACCCGGGAATAGGCCCTCGCGCGGCGCGCAGCCGCGAGGAGCGGCGGGCGCGACGCAGCGCCCCCGGCGAGCCGAGGCGCCCGCGCGGGGGCCTGACGTTACGGTGCGTGACGCCGGCCCGCCGACGCCGACGCGCGCGAGCGCCGCGGGGCGCCCTTCGGTCTTGCGGCGCGAGGCGCAGAGAGGCACCAAGGGCCCGTCATGACGTCGCCCTCCGAGCCGCGCTCCGGCACGACTCCTGCCGCCTCGCCGCACGATCCCGAGACCGAGCCCGGCCCGGCCGGTGGCTCCGCGCCGGCCGAGCCTGCGGCGGCGCCCGCGGGCCCGCGGCCGGGCGAGGGCGAGGGCGAGGCGGGCGAGGCGGACGCCGAAGCCTCGGCCGAAGGGGGCGAGGCGGACGCCGAAGCCTCGGCCGAGGGGGGCGAGGCGCCGGCCAAGCCGAAGCGGCGGCGCAAGCGCAAGAAGCGCCGCGACGAGGCGGCCGAGGCCGAAGCGGCGGGCGAGGGTGAGGCGGCCGGGGCCGAAGCGGCGGGCGAGGGCGAGGCCGACGGGGCCGAAGCGGCGGCCGCGGCGGCCGCGGCGAAGCCCGCGCCGAAGCCCTCGGGCGGCGCGCTCGCCGAGCTGCGCGAGGCCTACCTGCGGGTCGACCGCCGCCTGCTCGGGCTCTTCCGCATCTACTTCGGCGGCGCGCTGCTCATCGACGTGCTGCGGCGGGTGCCCGACGCCGCCTTCTTCTACTCGTCGTCGGGGGCGCTCTCGAACCACTACGCCCTCTTCAACCCGCTCATCCGGCCTTACTTCTCGATCTACACGGCCTTCTCGACGACGGGCGAGGTGCGCTTCGCCTTCTTCGCGACCGCGGCCGTGTACCTGCTCTACCTGGTCGGCTACCGCACGAAGCTGATGCAGGTGCTCTCGTTCTTTCTTTACGCGCAGCTGAACGCCCGCAACACCTTCGTCGAGAACGGCGGCACCGTCGTCTTCGCCCTGCTCGCGTTCTGGACCATGTTCCTGCCGCTCGGCGACCGCTTCTCGGTCGACGCCTTGCGCCGCTCGCTGCGCGCCCGCCGCGAGCACGCGCCCGAGGCGCTCAACGAGCGCGGCGCCTTCCGGGCCCCGCGCGAGCACTTCTACTCGCTCGCCATCCTGGCCGTCACCGTCCAGATCGCGGCCATCTACTTCTTCAACACGGTGCACAAGACGGGCTACACCTGGCGCCACGGCGAGAGCATCCACTGGGTGCTGTGGCAGAACCGCATCGCCACGCACCTGGCCGCCTGGCTGCGCATGCACGAGCCCTCGTGGCTCTCGCCGGTCTTGACCAAGGCGACCCTCATCATCGAGGGGGCGGCGCCCGTCCTGGTCTTCTCGCCCGTCGCGCAGCGGTACCTGCGCACGCTGCACGTCGCCCTCACGGTCGGCCTGCACGCGGGCATCGCCCTGCTGATGACGCTCGGGCCCTTCTCGTACGTCATGATCGGGCTGAACGCGCTGCTCCTGCCGCCCGAGCTCTTCGACGGCGCGGCCGCCCGGTGGGCCGCGCGCAAGCCCCGCCTGCTCGTCGCCTACGACCCGCGCGACCCCGCCCTGCACCAGCTCGCCCGCCTGCTCGCGCGCCTCGACTCGCTCGACCGCCTGCGCTTCGTCTCGGCCGACGCGGCCCCCGGCGAGCTGCCCGAGGGCGGCCGCTTCTTCGCCCGCCCCGAGGCGGGGGGCCCCTGGTCGGCCGACGCGGACGCCCTCGTCGCCTGCCTGACCGCGCTGCCGCTCGGCTCGCTCGCCCGGCTCGCGCCCGCCCGTGCGCTCGCCGAGCGCTACTTCGCCGGCCGCGACGAGCTCGCCCGCTCGCTCGCCCTGCGCCCCGGCCGCCCCGCCTCGGCCGAGGGCCCGGCCGCCGAGCTCGCCCCCGGGCCCACGCCCGCCCGCGCGCGCCTGCAGAAGAACGCGGCGCGGCTGCGCGAGGCCGCCGTCGCCCTGGGCCTGCTCGCGAGCCTCATCCAGATCTCGCGCGACAACGGCTGGGTGCAAAAGCACGCGCCCAAGCTGCGCTTCGAGCAGCCCGAGCCCCTCGAGCAGGCCCTGCTCTACCACCGCCTCCTGCAGGGCTGGCGCATGTTCTCGCCCGACGCGCCCAAGGACGACGGCACCATCGTCGTCGACGCCGTCACCATCGACGGCCGCCACATCGACCCGCTGAACGGCGGCGCGCCCGACTTCGAGGCGCCCCTGCACGGGCCCTGGTTCCAGAGCCAGCTCTGGTGCGACTACTACCTTCGCATCAGCTGGGACAACAACAGCAACTACCGCGAAGAGCTGAAGCGCTACCTGCTCAACTGGCACAAGATCGAGAACCGGCCCGCCAACGATCGCATCCAGTCGTTCGAGGTCTGGTGGGTGAGCAACGACTCGCCCCCGCCCGGCCAGACCGTCCCCTTCAACATCAACAAGCGCCTGGTGCTCTCGGGCCGCTCCTGACGGGGCGCCCGGGCCGCTTCAGAGCAGCGCGAGCGGCGAGACCGGCACCGCGCTGCCCGCCGGCAGGCGCCCGCCGGGCGCGCTCAGCCACGCGAGCGCGTCGGCCGCGGCGAGCCCGGCGAGCCCGGCGGACGACTGGCCCCCGACCAGCTCGACCCCGAGCGCCGCGGGGCCCCACGTGAGGCGCGCCCGGGCGAGCTCGACGCGGCCCTCGGGCGCCCTCGCCTCGCCGGCGAGCCGCGCCGGCAGGGGCGCGGGCGCCGGGCAGAGGTCGCCCTGCAGCGCGCGCACGATCGGCAGGCCGAGCATCGCGAAGGTGACGAAGGCGGCCGCGGGGTTGCCCGGCAGGCCGAGCGCGGGCGCGCCGCCGCGGCGTCCGAACGCGACGGGCTTGCCCGGCTTGACCGCGACCGAGCCGAAGTCGAAGGCGACGCCCTCGTCTTCGAAGGCGCGGCGCACGTAGTCGTAGGCCCCGACGCTCACGCCGCCCGAGGTGACGACGAGGTCGGCCGAGGCGAAGGCGTCGCGCAGCGCCGCGCGCACCGCCTCGCGGTCGTCGCCGACCCGCGCGCGCCGCGGCTCGCCCCCCGCCTGCCGCACCAGCGCGGCGAGCATCGGGCCGTTCGAGTCGACGACCGAAGCCGCCCCGCCCCCGCCCCCCGGGTCGCAGAGCTCGTCGCCGACCGCCAGCAGCGCGACGCGCGGACGGCGCGCGACCGGCACGTCGCGCAGGCCGAGCGCGGCCAGCATCGGCACCTGCGCCGCGCCGAGGCGCGCCCCCGCCCCGAGCGCGAGCGCGCCCCGCGCGAGATCTTCGCCGCGCCGCCGCACGTTCGCGCCCCGCGCCGGCGCCGCCTCGAACGTGACCTGCCCGCCCGCGAGCGAAGCGCGCTCTTGCGGCAGCACCGCGTCGGCCCAGGGCGGCAAGGGCGCGCCGGTGAAGATCCGCAGCGCCCCGCCCGCCCGGTGCCCGCCCGCCCCGCCGGCCTCGCCCCCCGCGCGGCTCTCGCCCTCGACGGGCAGCGCGAAGGGCGGCGCCCCGAGCTCCGCCGTCGCCACCGCGTAGCCGTCCATCGCGCTCGCGTCGAAGGCCGGCAGATCGACCCCGCTGACCAGCGGCTCGGCCAGGACCCGCCCCACCGCCTCGTCGAGCGGCACCCGCTCGACCCCCCTCGGCCCCGGCCCCAGGCCCACGAGCACCCGCGCGCGCGCCTCGTCGAGCGAAATCATGAGGGACGCGCCGCCGCCTGCAACGAAGCCCGCCGGGCGAACAACCTACCGAGCGCCACCCCCACTCGTTACTATGGCGCCCGCCCGAAGTCTCCCCCGCGCGCGCCGCCTGCGCCCGCGGGCGACGCCCCGGCGGCGCGGGCCGCGCGCCCTTCGGGCCGCCTGCGCCCGAACGCTCGAGGCGCGGGCGGCGGGCCTCGGGCCGCTCCCGACGACGCCCACCGACGCGGCCGGCAACCCCCTTGACGCGCTCTGCCCCAAGGGCGAAGGCTCATGGTCATGCCCGCCTCGGCGCGGACGCCGCGCCCCCCCCTCCCCCGCCCAGGCGCCCGCCGCAGCGCCGCCCGAGCCAGGGGCGTGCCATGACGAAGGCCGCGGTGGCGACGGTCTCGGTGCGCCTCATCCGCGGCGGCGACGCCCCCCCCGGTGAGGGCCGCTGGCCGAGCATCGGCCACGCGCGCGTGCTCGAGGCGCTGATGGGCCCGGACGGCGACACCCGCGGCGGCGTGCCGCTCTGGGCCGACTACCGCCAAGGCGGCCGCTGCCTCGACGTGCAGTACGGCGCGCCCCCCGACGCGACCGGGGGGCCCGGGCGCCTCTGGCCGCTCGTCGCCGCCGAGAGCGAGGCGCTCTGGGTGCGATCGTCGCTCTCGGCGGCCCCCTTCGACACGGTCAGCCACCTGACCGCCGAGGGCGAGACGCCCCCGCGCCTCTGCCGCTACGGCTTCGACGAGGTGCGCATCCGCTGGGCGCCGGGCAGCCAGCCGCCGCCGCTGCCGCCGCTGCCCGTCACCACCGACGGCGGCACCTGGCACCTGCGCGCCCGCGGCAGCTACCTGACCGGCAACGATCGCGGCGCCCCCGACGAGCCCGTGCTCGGCCTGCCCTCGCCGACGACCTGGGTGCACCGCGGCTGCCCCCTCGAGCGCCTGCTGCCCGAGGGGCTCGTCACGCTCGGGCCCGTGCTGCGCGCCGGCGCCTCGCGCGTCGACTACTTCTACCACGGCCGCCTCGTCCACCGCAGCGTGCGCGAGGCGCCCGGGCAGCCCGGCGAAGACCTGCGCTGGCGCGAATACAGCCTCGACGACTGGGACAACTGCCTCGACCGCGCCCTGCTGCGCTTGCTCGGCCGCCCCCACCTCACCGACGACGTCTACGAGGGCGACGAGCGGGCCTTCGGCGGCCAGCTCCGCGCCGGCGGCGCCTGAGCTCGCGCGGCCCCGGACTCAAAGAGGGTGGTTCAAAACGCCGCCCCCGGCGGAAGCCGGGGGCAGCGAACGCCCGCGGAAACGGCATGCAAAGCCCTGCCGGAGGCAGGGCTCGCTCGCCGCGCGCCGCGTCGCGCGCTCGCCCGGAAGCCGCCGCCCGCGGGAGCCCGGCCCCCGGCGAGGGGGCGGGCTTGGCTCTCCGAATCGGCCCGCTTCCGCGCGGCACGCGCGGGCGTTCGCTGCCCCCGGCTTCCGCCGGGGGCCGCCAGCGGGCGCGTTTCGCACCCCCCTCGTCGAGTCCGGGGCCGCGCCGGCCGAGCGAACTCACCCGCCACGTGGATGAGAGTGCCGAGCACACCCCCCGGTCGAGCCTGAACGACGGCTTCGCCAGGGGCGTTGGGCTCGGCGCTCTTAGAAAGGAGGGCAGCGCCCGGCCTCGCGAGCGGGTCGCGCCCGGCCTCGCGAGCGGGTCGCGCCCGGTCTTATCGAGAGAGTCACGCCCGACCTTATTGAGAGGCCGGGCCCGATCGTTTTTGAGAGGCACACCGCCCGCCGCGATCGAAAATCGATCCTGCGTGTCGCGTCGAGACTTGGTACTCTTAACGGCACGACCATGCCGCAGTCTGTCCGATCCGCGCGCCGCCCCGAACCGAGGGCGCCGTCCTCCCGCAGGGCGCCGCCCGCCACCACCCCGCGCCACCCCGAGGGCCAAGAGCCCTGGTCGCCCACCTCGTGGCGGGGCCGGCCCCTCGCCCAAGAGGTCGCCTACGACGACGCCGCCGCGCTCGAACGCGCCGTCGAGCAGCTGCGCGCGCTGCCCCCGCTCGTCACCTCCTGGGAGGTCGAGCGCCTGCGCCAGCACATCGCCGAGGCGCAGCGCGGCGAGCGCTTCGTGCTGCAGGGCGGCGACTGCGCCGAGATGCTCACCGAGTGCCGCCCCGAGATCATCGCCAACAAGCTGAAGATCTTGCTGCAGATGTCGCTCGTGCTCGTGCAAGGTAGCCTCAAGCCCATCGTCCGCATCGGGCGCATGGCCGGCCAGTACGCCAAGCCCCGCTCGAAGCCCCTCGAGACGCGCCCCGGCCCCGACGGCCAGCCGCTCACGCTGCCCAGCTACTTCGGCGACCTCGTCAACCGCGCCGAGTTCTCGGCCGAGGCCCGCCGCGCCGACCCGCAGCTCTTGCTCGCGGGCTACCAGCACGCCGCGCTGACGCTCAACTTCATCCGCTCGCTCAGCGAGGGCGGCTTCGCCGACCTGCACCACCCCGAACAGTGGGACCTCGAGTTCCTCGACCGCGCCGACCTCTCCGAAGAGACGCAGGCCGACTACCGCCTCGCCTCGACCCGCCTCGTCGAGGCCCTCCGCTTCATGGAGGCCATCGGCGAGACGAGCGTCGCCGAGCTGACGCGCATCGAGTTCTTCACCAGCCACGAGGGCCTGAACCTGCACTACGAGTCGGCCCAGACCCGCAACGTGCCCCGGCGCCCCGGCTGGTACGACCTGACCACCCACATGCCTTGGATCGGCGAGCGAACCCGCCAGCTCGACGGCGCGCACGTCGAGTTCTTCCGCGGCGTGCAGAACCCGGTCGGCGTCAAGATCGGGCCTTCGACCGCGCCCGACGACGTCTTGCGCCTGCTCGAGCGGCTCAACCCCGAGGGCGAAGAGGGCAAGATCATTCTCATCGCCCGCATGGGCGTCAAGCGCGTGCGCGAGGCCCTGCCCACGCTCGCCGAGGCCGTCGGCCGCGAGGGTACGCCCGTCCTGTGGATGTGCGACCCCATGCACGGCAACACCGTCTCGACCTCCTCGGGCCTCAAGACCCGCGACTTTGACGACATCCTCGGCGAGATCGAGCACTCGTTCGACATCCACGAGGCCGCCGGCGGACACCTCGGCGGCGTCCACTTCGAGCTCACCGGCGAAGACGTCACCGAGTGCATCGGCGGCGGCCTCAGCGAGAACGATCTCGACCGCAACTACGCGACCGAGTGCGACCCGCGCCTCAACTACCGCCAGGCCCTCGAGATGGCCTTCTGCGTCGCCGACCGCATGCGCCCCCGCGGCAGCCTGCCCCGCCGGCTGCTCTGATCCGGGCGGCGGTTCGCTCGGCCGGCGCGGCCCCGGACTCGACGAGGGGGGTGCGAAACGCGCCCGCTGGCGGCCCCCGACTCAAGTCGGGGGCAGCGAACGCCCTTGGAAACGGCCGCCCAAGCCCCGCCGGAGGCGGGGCTCCCGCGTCGCGAGCCGCTTCGCGCGCTCGCCCGGAAGCCGGCGCCCGCGGGAGCCCGGCCCCCGGCGAGGGGGCGGGCTTTGTGCGCCGAATCGGCCCGAGGCCGCGCGGCACGAGCGGGCGTTCGCTGCCCCCGACTTGAGTCGGGGGCCGCCAGCGGGCGCGTTTCGCACCCCCCTCGTCGAGTCCGGGGACGCCGGGCCCCCGAAGCGCGGACAAGCGCACCCACCACTCGAAGCAAACGATGACCAAACCCTTCGCCTTCGAGACCGAGATCGACGAAGCGCTCGGCTTCATGCCCCTCGCCCTGCGCTACCGGCTCGATCGCGCCGGCCTCAAGGCCTCGCTCGCCGCCTGGCAGGCCCTCGCCCCCGCCGCCCGCCGCCGCCTCTTCGACGCCCCCGCCTCGAGCGACGCCGACGTCGACGCCTTCGCCCGCGCCCTCTGCGCGGCGCTCGCCGAGGTCGGCCACGCCCCGACCCCCCTGCCCCCCCTGCCCTCGCCCCCGCCCTGGCGCCTCGAGGCCGCCCTCGACGCGGCCGCCGGCTGGGCCCGCGAGCTCGGCCTCGCCTTCGACCGCGCCCGCTGGGCCTCGCTCGGCGACGTCGAGGCCTACGCCCTCTACCGCCTCAGCGCCTCGCGCAAGAGCCCCGACGCCTTCCGCGCGGCGCTCGGCGAGCTCGGCCTCGGCGGCGACGCCGCGCCGCCGGCCTGACGCCCCGGGGGCCCCCGGGTCAGGGCGTCCAGGTCGTCAGAAAGACGCAGGCCTCGGCCCGCTCGGACACGCACTTCATGCGCACGGTCGAGACCCCGCGCTGCCCGAGCGTCGTGTAGATGATCTTCGCCGCCTCGGCGTTCATGCGGCACACGAAGGGGTGGTGGCCCTGCCAGTCCGTGACGGTGGTCAGCGCCCGCGGGCCCTCGAGGCGCACGATCAAGCGCCCGGTGTTGTGGTACGAGTCCCAGACGCGCTGCGAGTGCTTGGCGTAGAGCGCCGGCGTGCAGAGCAGGCGCAAGAGCTTGCCGTAGATGCCCCGCAGCGTCTTGCCCGCCGTCGCCTCGGCCGCCCCCTTCGCCAGGCGCGCCTGCTCGGCCGCGGGCACCCCGACGAGCAGCGCGTCGAGCAGCCCGTTGACCGCCGTCGCCGGGTACCAACCGCCGGGGAGCACGCCGTAGCCCTCGCGCCCGAGGTCGAAGCCCCGCCACTGGGCCCCCCCGAGGCCCGCGATCGCCTCGTGCACGCGCGCCTCGCTGAACGACGCGACGCACCAGTCGACGAGCTCGCGCACCGCGACGCCCTTGTAACAATCGACGTTGGGGGCGACCCCGGCGGAGGGCGGAAAACTAGCCATGAAGCAGTGCCCGGACGGGTCGCGTACGATCGGCGGACGACCGCGACTTGTCAACGCTCGCAGGGGCCTCTCATGATCACCAAAAATCGCGCCGCCTCGCCCAAATAAGCCCGCCAAGACCGCCGCGGCTCTGTAACCCGAACTTCCCTACAGGCCTCGAAGACACCAGCACTCGCTGGCCCCGCGGACATTCCCGAGCTTTTCGAATCCGTAGCTTTTGTCCGGCTCTGACGTCGCGCGCCACTTCGAAACCGCCCCCCACCCTGCCCCGACGTCGCCCGGCGCCCCGAAACGGCGGGCACGATCTGCTGGCACCTCGCCCGCCCCTTTCGAAGCCGCCGCCGCGACCCGCCGGCACCTCGCCGCGCTCTCCGAAGCCACTGCCGCGCCCCGCCGGCACCTCGCCGCGCCCTCCGAAGCCACTGCCGCGACCCGCCGGCACCTCGCCGCGCCCTCCGAAGCCGACATCGCGACCCGCCCGCACCTCGCTCGGCCCCTCCGAAGCCACTGCCGCGACCCACCGGCACCTCGCCCGGCCTCTCCGAAGCCACCGCCGCGCCCCGCCCGCACCTCGCCCGGCCCCTCCGAAGCCGCCGCGGCGACCTGCGGGGGCCCCCCGGGCGCCTCGAAATTGCCGCCCTGACCCGCCCCGACGTCGGGGGCGCCCCGAGAAAGGTGATGGCGACGAACGATCGTGAGCAACCGCCGCGCGGGCGGGCCGAACGGACCAACAGAAGGACACGAACCCCGCCATGTCTCCCGCTTTCGATTGGGCCCCCTACCTTCGTACGCCCCGCCTCGATGCCCCGAGCGCCATCGCGCTCTTCAAGATGCTGCGCGCGGTGAGGCCCGCGAGCCTGCCGCCGCTGGCCGAGCGGGCGGCCGAGCGGCTCGACGAGGCGGGCGCCGCGCTCGAGCGGGCGTGGCAGGGGTCCGAGCGGGGGGGCGGGCCGAAACAAGACGCCCGGCCCTACGATCGGCGCCTCGACAACCTCTGGGCGGCGGTGCACGCGAGGCTCGAGGCGCTCCTGGCGCTGCCCGAGGGGGTGGCCGAGAGGGCGCGGGCCCAGGCCCTGCTCGGGGCGATCTTCGCGGGCGGGCTCGGGTTCTTGAAGCTGCGCTACGTGGCCGAGTATGCCGAGAGCCAGCGGCGGCTCGACGTGATCGAGTCCGACGGGCTCGGGGGCGAGGTGCGCGAGCTCGCGGGGGCGGCGCTCTTCGAGGCGCTGCGGGCGGCCCACGACGCGTACGGCCGGGTGCTCGGCATCACCGAGCCGCTCGGGGCGGAGGCGCCCTCGCGCGTGGCCGAGCTCTTGCGCGAGGTGCAGGCGGCGCTGCGCGCGTACGCGCTGCAGCTCGCGGCGTACGCGGCGGCGGGCGACGAGGCGCTCGAGGCCGTGCGGGTGGCGCTGCGCCCGATCGACGAGGTCAGGGCGCTCGCCGAGCGGCGGGCGGCGAGGGGGGCGCGCGATGCGCCGCGGGGGCCGGCGGCGAGGGGCGACGCCGATGCGCCGCGCGGGCCGGCGGTGAGGGGCGACGCCGATGCGCCGAGGGCGCTCGGGCCAAAGGGGGGCGACAAAACGCGCGCGCCCCGGGCCGGTGGGGCGCGGGGCGCGGGCTCAGGTCGGGGCGAGGCGCACGCGGGGGGCGCCGGTCAGGGCGCGAGCGAGACGCGCTGCACGCCGTACTGGCCGAGCGAGCAGATGGCCGCGTCGCCCACGATCTCGACGCCGCTCAGGTAGCCGCGCAGCTTGGCCCTCTCGGCGAAGGACGGCGCGTCGAGGTCGGTGGCGTCGAAGACGGCGACGTGCGGCTCGGACGAGTAGTCGGTCACGACGAGGCGCTGGCCGGTCGCGGCCTGGCCGTGGAGCGAGGCCCACCAGGGGTTGGGGCTCGCCACGGGGGTGTAGGTGCCGCGCAGGGCGCCCTCGCGGATGCCGCCGAGGACGAAGATGCCGGCCTCGCTGCGGGGGGCGGCGCGGGTGACGCCGTCGACTTGTTCGTCGCCGTAATCGTGGTAGACGGCGGTGGTGGCGAAGATGCGATCGTCGCCGACGAAGACGCCGGTGACGTAGCCCGAGGTCGGAAAGGCCACGCCGCCGCGCAGGGCGGCCCAGCCGCCCTGGTCGTCGAGCAGGCGGAAGGTGCGCTCGACGCGGACGCACTGGTCGCTCGACCAGTCGTAGTAGGTGAAGTCGTGGCCGTTCGCCTGGCAGTCGGTCGAGTCGGTCGCGGCGATGGTGTCGCGGGCGTAGTCGACGGTGACGAGGCGCCCGTCGGCGATGTTCAGCAGCGAGCCCGGGGTGCTCACGGGGGCGAGCGCGGCGGGCGCGTCGGGGTTGCTGACGTCGGCGACGTCGACGTAAAAGCGAACCTTGCCCGGCCGGCCCGCGACGGGCTCGGCGTGCGACGCGTAGACGGTGGTGCCGCGGGCGACGAGGCCGGTGAAGTGCGAGCCCTCGGCCCAGTCGAGCCCGCCGGCGAGGCGCGGGGCCGCCGGGTTCGACAGGTCGACCAGGTTCAGGCGCAGCTTGGCCGTCTCGTCGTCGTCGCCATCGTCGTCGTCGTCATCGTCGGCGCCCTCGACGACCTGGAAGACGAGCGTGGTGCCGACCGCGACGATGCTGGCGCCCGAGGGCACGAGCGCGCCGCGGCCGTAGCCGTAGCCGTAGCCGTAGCCGTCGAAAGCGCGGCCCATGGGCAGGGCGGCGTGGCCGAGGGGCGCGGGCCGGGCCGGGTCGGCGATGCTGACGACGGCGACGTGCTGCACCTCCCTGCCCGGGCCGGCCCGGTCGTCGTAGCCGCTCCAGGTGAGGTAGAGGAGGTCGCCGTTGGCGAAGGCGTGGGCGCCGTAGGCGAAGACGCCGAAGCACGAGACCTCGTCGGGCGGGAGGAGCGCGGCCAGGTCGAGCGCGCCGAGGGCGGCGCCCTCGGGGTCGGCGGCCGACGCGATCTCGAGCCGGCTCTCGCCCGTCCACCAGTCGACGCCGATGCGCACGAGCTTGTCGCCGGCGAGCACCGTGCGGCTGACGTTGCGCGCCAGCTCGAGGTCGCCCACCTGCGCGGGCTGGTTGCGGTCGGCGAGCGAGAAGGTGCGCACGCCCTGGTCGGAGACCGCGATCAGCGAGCCGTTGTGCACGAAGGCCCGCCGCGCCTCGCCCCTCTGCGGCGCCACGCCGCGCAGCACGAGGTCGTCGGCCGTGAAGTCGACGAGCTGAATGCCGCTCTGGTACGCGCCGCGGCCGCAGCGGTCGCCGCCCCCCCACCCGCTGAAGGGCACGAGCATCAGGCCCTGCTCGGGCAGGATGGTGAAGGCCTTGTGCACCCGGTCTTGGTCTTCGGCGAAGTTGCCCCAGTCGCCCCCGAAGTGCACGCGCTGAAGCATCTTCGGCGCCGCCATGTCGGCCACGTCGAAGAGCGAGACGTTCAGCGCGCCCGCGGGGTTCGTCTGGTCGAAGCCGAGGGCGTAGATGCGGTCGCCGCGCACCTCCATGTGGTACACCCACCCGGGGATCTCGAGCTCGCCCAGCTGCTTGGGGTCGGCCGGGTCGCTGAAGTCGAGCGCGAAGAGCGGGTCGGTCTGCTCGAACGTGATGGCGAAGCCGCGCGTGCCGTCGAAGCGCACGCTGCGCAGGCGCTCGGGCCGCGGCAGCACCATGGGCTTCGAGGCGAGCGGCACGAGCGCCTGCGACGACTCGACGCGGAAGGTCTGCAGCATCGGCGGCTCGCCCGTGGCCCAGGCGCCGGGCTGGCTGACGACGCGCAAGACGCCCTCGTGCTCGTCCATCTGCCAGCGGCTCTCGATCTGCCCGGCCGCCTCGACCGTGGCGCCCGGCACGAGCTTGCCGCCCGGGTCGCTGATGTCGACCACCTGGATGGTCGAGTGGGCGCCGTCGAGACCCCCGCCGTACTCGACGCCGCCGACGTACATGCGCTGCGGCGTGACCGTGACGCTGCGGCGGCCCCAGCCGTACTCGCCCGGCGCCGACTCGTAGCGGAGCTGGTCGACGACGCGCACGTTGGCGAGGTCGCCGATGGCCAGCGAGGTCACCGTCGTGTTCGAGCCCTCGGCACAGCGCCAGCAGTAGTCGCTCTCGTAGGTGACGGCGTAGAGCACGTCGCCGACGATGCGCGAGTCGCTGAGCTCGCCCGGCAGGTCGAACTCGCCGGCGAGGCGCAGGTTCGCGGGGTCGCTCGCGTCGATGGCGGCGACGTGGCCCGACTGCACCCAGGCCGCGTCGCCCTTCTCGTCGACGTCGTAGTGCCCGAACGACGAGAACATGGCGTAGACGACGGTGCCCTCGAGGTACATCTCGAAGGGCACGCCCGTCATCTCGTAGCGGCCGACCAGGCGCAGCTTCGCCGGGTCGCGCAGGTCGACGACCGAGAGGCCGGCGAAGCGCGAGAGGGCGAAGAGCTGGTCGCCGCGCACCTGCACGATGTCGGCCTCGGCGATCAGCCGCTCGGCCTCGCCGCCGCCGTCGCCGTCGCCGTCGCCGGCCTCGGGCGCGTCGAGGGCGTCGTCGTCGTCGTCGCCCCCCGAGGCGTCGGGCGAGTCGGAGATGAAGCCGAGGCCGTCGCGCTGCACGGGGCGCGGCCCCGGGTCGCCGTCGGAGGCGCAGCCGGCGAAGCCCCCCGCGAGGGCGAGCGCCGAGAGCGAGACGAGGAGGCGGCGGGGGCCCGAGGGCCGGGAGAAGCGATGCATTCGGTAAGCTCCTTTTTCTTTTAGGGAGGAAGGAAGGGAAGGAAAAAGCGACGATCGGAGGAAGGAAAGGGAAAAGCGGCGAGGGGGAAGGAAGAATAAGCGAACCGAGGCGAGGCGAGGCGAAGCGAACGAAGCGAGTGAAAGCATCGGCACCTTGGGCGAGGGACGGGTGACCTGGCGCGCCCTCTGGGCGCCCTTCGTTTGCCTCCGGCTCGGACCGCAGGGGGCTCGCCCTTCGGGCGCGCCAGGTCACCCGACGCTCGGTCGTAAAGCAAGGCGCGGGCCACCCGCGCGTTCGAGCCCGAAAAGGCCCGGAGGGCGAGCCAGGGCGGCCCGCGGGGGCCTCGCCGCGCCTGATCGCAGCGTCGGCGCTTGGCACAGCGGTGGCACAGCGCGAGGGCGGCGCTTGGGCTATCGTCGCGGGCGCCGGTGACGCCCCCCGACTCGCCCGCGACCCCCGCCCGGGGCGCGCCCGTGAAGGCGCCGTCCGTGCCCTTGGTCGGCCTCTTCGTCGGCGGCCGATCGCGCCGCATGGGGGGGCGGCCGAAGGGGCTCTTGCCGGCGCCCGACGGGTCGGGGCCGCTCGTCGTGCGCAGCGCGCGGCTGGTCGCCGGGCTCGGCTTTCCGCTGGTGCTGGTGGGCGACGCCTCGGCGTACGCCGCGCTCTTGCCGGGCGCGGCGGCGATCGCCGACGAGCCCGCGGGGGTGGGGCCGATCGGGGGGCTCGCGGCGCTCCTGCGGGAGGCGGGCGGGGCGCCGGCGATCGCGCTCGCGTGCGACATGCCGCGCGTCGCGGCGGCCGACCTCGCGCTCCTTGCCTCGTTCGCGCCGGGCGCGGCGGTGTGCGCCGGTCGGCGCGGCGACGACGCCCCGTGGGAGCCGCTCTTCGCGCGCTACGACCCGGCCCGGGTCTTGCCGCTCGCGCGCGAGGCGATCGCGCGGGGCGAGCTGTCGCTGCAGGCGCTGCTGGGGCGGGCGGGCGTGGTGCGGGCGCCGCTCGCGTCGGCGGCGGCGCTCGACGACTGGGACGAGCCGGCGGACATCGAGGGGCCGGGGGCCGGCGGGGGGGCGTAGGCTCTGTCGGGCGAACGCGGACCGAGCTCGGCGCCTGATCCGAGCGGCGGAGGGGGCGCGGCGGCGGGCGGGGCGAAGGGGGGCGTGCCGGCGCAGTTGCGGCCGGGGCGGGACGCGATAAAGCTGCGCCCGTGGCCAACATCTACGCAGACAACTCGCTATCCATCGGCCGGACGCCCCTGGTCCGGCTCAACCGCGTCACGCGGGGCGCCGAAGCGACGGTGCTCGCCAAGATCGAGGGCCGCAACCCGGCCTACTCGGTCAAGTGCCGCATCGGCGCCTCGATGGTCTGGGACGCCGAGCGGCGCGGCGTGCTCGGCCCCGGCAAGGAGCTCATCGAGCCGACGAGCGGCAACACGGGCATCGCGCTCGCGTTCGTGGCCGCGGCGCGCGGCTACCCCATCACGCTGACGATGCCCGAGTCGATGAGCCTCGAGCGGCGCAAGGTGCTGAAGGCGCTCGGCGCCAAGCTCGTCTTGACCGAGGCGCCGAAGGGCATGCCGGGGGCGATCGCGAAGGCCGAAGAGATCGCGGCGAGCGACCCGAGCCGCTACGTGCTCTTGCAGCAGTTCAAGAACCCGGCGAACCCGCGCATCCACGAGGAGACGACCGGCCCCGAGCTCTGGGACGACACCGACGGCCAGCTCGACGTCTTCGTCGCGGGCGTCGGCACGGGCGGCACGATCACGGGCGTCTCGCGCTTCTTCAAGCAGTCGAAGAAGAAGGCCATCGTGACCGTGGCGGTCGAGCCCTCGCACTCGCCGGTCATCACGCAGCGGCTGGCGGGGCAGCCGCTCGCGCCCTCGCCGCACAAGATCCAGGGCATCGGGGCGGGGTTCATCCCCGATACGCTCGACCTGTCGGTCGTCGACCGGGTCGAGCAGGTGACGAACGAAGAGTCGATCGAGATGGCGCTGCGGCTCGCGCGCGAGGAGGGCATCTTGTGCGGCATCTCGTGCGGCGCGGCGGCGGCGGCGGCGGTGCGGCTCGCGCGGCTGCCCGAGATGAAGGGCAAGACGATCGCGGTCGTCTTGCCCGACGCGGGCGAGCGCTACCTGACGAGCCCGCTTTTCGCCGGCATGTTCGACGAGTCGGGGCTGTAGCGAGCCCGCTCTTCGCCGGCATGTTCGACGAGTCGGGGCTGTAGCCCCCCGCGGGGTCAGGGCGTGAGCTCGGGGCAGTAGGGCGCGAGCACGCCGGTGGCGAGCACGTCGCGGCAGCCCTGCTCGTTGTTCTCGTTGACCGCGCTCGCGCAGATGTCTTTCGCGGTGCCGGGGGGCACCTTCGGGCAGCAGGCGATGAGGTCGTTGCAGCGGGTGCCGGAGGCGGGAAAGCAGAGGGCGATGCAGTTGGAGACCTGGCAGCCCTGCAGCGCGGTGTAGGCGCGGGTCTGGTACGTGGCGTTGCAGCCGGCGATGCACGCGAGGTCGAAGGCGCAGGCGACGGCGCAGAGGGCCTCTTCGGCGCAGCCCTCTTCGGCGGCGCAGGCGCGCGCCTCGGCGCAGCAGGAGGTCTCGGCGCACTCGGTGCAGGGCTCGTTCGGGTGGCGGGCGAGGCCGCAGCGGTTGAGGTTGCCGGTGCCCTCGGTCGCGCGCGTCGGCTCGGGGCCGAGGCCGATGACCTCGCTGCAGCCGGCGGCGAGGGCGAGGGCGAGGGCGGCCGAGGCGGCGAGGGGGGGCGGGCCGGGGCGGCGCATCAGAAGGCGCCCCCGAGCGCGAGGCCGCCCCAGGCGGGGCGCAGTTCGAGGCGGGCTTCGCGCGCGGGGCGCGGGGGGGCGAGCACGACGAGGGTGACGCCGGCGGCGGTGAGGGCGGCGCCGGCGGCGGCGGCGATGGTCGAGACGCGCGCGGCCGAGCGGGCGTCGGCGTCGTACTCGAGGCCGGCGTCGTTGCACACGGTGGGGCTCTCGCAATTGCCGTCTCGCTTGACCTTGAGCGAGAGGGCGCGCAGCCCGAAGCCGGCCGAGACGCCGAGCCCGACGAGCCCGAGACCGCCGACGGCGTAGCCGACCCCGCGCAGCGGGAACGAAGGCGGGGGCGCCGCGGGCCGGGGCGCGGCGGGCGGGGGCGCGGCGGCGGGCGCGGCCGGGGGCGGCGCGGCCGCAGGCGCCGAGGCGGCGGGGGCCGGGGGCTCGGGCTCGAGGGGGGGCACCTCGACGGCGGTGCGCGAGCCGGCGTCGCCGACGCGCACCGCGCCTTGCCAGGGCTTGTAGCCAGGGGCGGAGGCTCGCAGGGGGTGCTCGCCCGGGTCGACCGGCAGGGGCGAGCCCCAGGCGGCCTTGCCGACCGAGGCCTCGCCGAGCTTGATCTCGAGGCCGTCGGGCGGCGCCGCGACGCGCACGACGACGAAGGCGAGCTTGGGTTCGAGCTTCTTGGCGCGGCCGCGCGCGTAGTCGAGGCGGCTCTTCTGGCCGGTGCGCAGGGCCTCGGCGGCCGCGTCGTTGTACTCGACCCAGGCGCTGGCGACGCGGCCCTGACGCTCGTGGCAGATGGCCAGGTTCAAAAGGGTGCCGAGGGCCGGGTCGAGCCGGTAGCTCTCGGCGAACTTCGGGCACGCGGCGGCGAAGTCGCCGCGGGCGAGCAGGTCGCGCCCCTCGCGGAAGAGCCCCTCGGCGAAGGCCCGGTCGCCGGGCGAAGGCTGCGCGCGGGCGCCGCCGGCGAGCGCGAGCGCCACCAGCGTGGCGGCCCAGAAGGCGGGGGCTCGGCGGGGCGGGCGCATCATCGGGCCTGGCCTACTATAAATCTGGCTCGAAAGCCCCCGTCTTCGAACGTAAGGCCGTACGCCTCGCTCGAAAGCGCCCGGCGGCGAACGGAAGGCTTTACGCACCGCTCGAAAGCGCCCGGCGGCGAACGGAAGGCCTTGAGAGGGTTGTAGAAAATCAACTATCGTTGGCTCCGTGCGTCGTCAGCAGCCCATGGGCGTGACCGGAGTGGCGCCAGGGGGTGGCCCCGGGGCGACGCCCCGCGCGGCCCTGGCCGGCGGCCCCTCGTTCGCGGGGTTGCCCTCGGTGGGCGAGCTGGTGCTCGGCGGCAAGTACCGCATGGAGGCGCTGATCGGCGCCGGCGGCATGGGCGTGGTGATGGCGGCCGAGCACATCGCGCTCGGGCAGAAGGTGGCGTTCAAGTTCCTCGCGCCGCGGGGGCCGGCGGCCGACAACGTGACCGCGCGCTTCGTGCGCGAGGCGCGCTCGGCGGCGCGAATCGACAGCGAGCACGTCGTGCGCGTCAGCGACGTCGGCGTGCTCGAGTCGGGCGTCGCCTACATGCTGATGGAGCGGCTCGAGGGCCAGGACCTCGGCGAGCACCTGCGGGCGCACGGCCCGCTGCCGGTCGACGAGGCCGTGTTCTACCTGCTGCAGGCGTGCGACGCGGTGGCGGCCGCGCACGCCGCCGGCATCATCCACCGCGATCTGAAGCCCTCGAACCTCTTCCTCGCCCGGCGCCCCGACGGCCGCTCGACCGTCAAGGTGCTCGACTTCGGCATCTCGAAGGCGCCCGCCCTCTCGCGCCACGACGTCGACCAGAGCCTAACGCGGCCGGGCGCGGTGCTCGGCTCGCCGCTCTACATGTCGCCCGAGCAGGTGCGCAACACCAAGGGCGTCGACGCGCGCACCGACCTCTGGTCGCTCGGCATGGTGCTCTACGAGCTGCTCGTCGGCTCGCCCATGTACAACATCGACACGCTGCCGGCCCTCTGCGCCGCCATCGTCGCCGACCCGCCCGTGCCGCTGCGCTCGAAGCGGCCCGACGCCCCGCCCGGCGTCGAAGAGGCGGTGCTGCGCTGCACCCAGAAAGACCCCGGGCAGCGCTTCGCCTCGGTCGCCGAGCTCGCCCTGGCCATCGCGCCCTACGGCCCGCCCGAGGGCGATCTGCTCGCCGCGCGCGTCGCCCGCCGGCTCGGCGCGAGCGGCGAGCCCTTCCGACCCTCGGGCCGCATCTCGCTCAACGGCACCGACCCGGGCGGCGGCCCCACGGGCACCGGCACGGGCCGGCGCGGGCTCACGGCGCCCGCCGCCGTGCTGAGCAGCGCGCGCCCGCCGCCCGCCAAGCACCCCTGGGCCGTCGCGCTCGCCGCCTCGGCCGCCACGATCGCCCTCGTCTCCGCCGGCGTCTTCTTCGCCCGCACCCGCCAAGACCGGCCGGGCGAGCCCCTCACGCCCCTGCAGCCCACCGCCGGGGCCCCCGCCGCCGGCTCGCCGGGCGCCGCGCCCGCCGGGCCCGCCCCGAGCGCCGCGCCACCCGGGCCCGCCCCGAGCGCGACGCCACCCGAGTCCGCCCCGAGCGTCGCGCCGGCGTCCGCGTCGGCCGAGGCCCCGCCGCCCTCGGCGCACCCGCCCGCCGGCCCTTCCAAGCGGCTACCCGCGCCGCCCGGGGCGCGGCCGGCCAAGCCGGCGAGCGAGTTCGACGACAGCGCCCTGCTCAACCGGCGCTGATCCGGGCGGCAGAGTCGACTCGCGGCTCGGCGGGCGCCGGGGCCTCGCCCGCCGGCGCAAGCGGTGGGGCGCCCCTGCGCGCGGGCGAGACGCGCCACGCCGCCTACGCTGGCTCGGGCGCGACGGGGGGCGCCCCTGCGCCCGGGTGAGACGCGTGCGCGCTATTTCGGGGCACGCGACGCGCGAGGGGGCGCCCCTGCGCGCGGGCGAGGCGCCCTGATCCGGGGGCCGCGGGTGCACCTTGCGCGCGCGGCGCCCCTCCACGCGGGCGAGGCGCCCCCGCCGCCTGGAAGAAGCCGGCCTGGCCCGGCGAGAGACGAGAGCGCGCGCGGCCGGCGGCGCGGGTCGTCGGGGTTCCCCTGGCGGCGGCCGTTTGATCTGCCGTCGAAGTTACGTAATCTTTCCGACGTGCGCCGGAACGAGCCGTCGGGCGTCGGGCCCCCGTCCGAGGGGGCCGCCCCCGCGAGCGAGGCGGGCGCGCGGGCCGAACCGCCAGCCCTGCCCCGGCCGGGCGAGCTGGTGCTGGGCGGCAAGTTCCGCGTCGACGAGGTGCTCGGTCAGGGCGGCATGGGCGTGGTGATGGCGGCCGAGCACATTACGCTCGGGCAGCAGGTGGCGTTCAAGTTCCTGAAGCCCGGCGAGGCGTCCGCCGAGGTGACCGAGCGCTTCGTGCGCGAGGCGCGGGCGGCGGCGCGGATCGACAACGAGCACGTCGTGCGCGTCAGCGACGTCGGCGTGCTCGAGTCGGGCGTCGCCTACATGCTGATGGAGCGGCTGGAGGGCGAAGATCTGAGCCGGCACCTGCGCCGGCACGGCCCGCTGCCGATCGACCAGGCCGTGCTCTACCTCGCGCAGGCGTGCGACGCGGTGGCGGCCGCGCACGCGGCGGGCGTGATCCACCGCGATCTGAAGCCCTCGAACCTCTTCCTCGCCCGGCGGCGCGACGGGCGGCGCGCCGTCAAGGTGCTCGACTTCGGCATCTCGAAGGCGTCGGCCGCGGCGCGCGACGAGGTCGCCCCCAGCCTGACGCGGCCGGGCGCGGTGCTCGGCTCGCCGCGCTACATGTCGCCCGAGCAGGTGCGCGACATCCGCCGCGTCGACCACCGCACCGACGTCTGGTCGCTCGGCGCGGTGCTCTACGAGCTGCTCGCCGGCGCGCCCATGTACGAGGGCGACACGGCCCAGGCGCTGTACGCGGTCATCGTCGCCGACCCGCCGCCGCCGCTCGGGGCCAAGCGCCCCGACGTCCCCGCCGGGCTCGAGGCCGCCGTGGCCCGCTGCGCGCAGAAAGACCCCGGGCAGCGCTTCGCCTCGGTCGCCGAGCTCGCCCTGGCGATCGCGCCCTACGGCCCGCCCGAGGCGGCGCTGCTCGCCGAGCGCGCCGCGCGCCGGCTCGGCGCCGGGCGCGCCGCGCGGCAGGCGTGGCAGCCCAAGGCCGAGGGCTCCGAGACGGGCGAGCGCGTGCCCTCCGCGCCCGCCGCCGTGCTGAGCGCCGCGCACGACGCCTCGCCCCGGCGGCTCTGGCTGCTCGCCTTCGCCCTCAGCCTCACGACCATCGCCGCCACCTCGGCCTTCTTCCTGCGCGCCCGGCCGTCCCCGACGGCCGCGTCCTTGGTCGGCTCGGTGCGCCCGCCGCCCGAGCCGAGCGCGCCGCTCCCACCGGAGGGGCCCGGCGCAACGACGACGGCGACCGCGGCGACGGCCACGGGGGCGGCGACGGCGGCGACGGCCACGGGGACCGCGACGGCGACCGCGCCGAGCGTCGCGCCCGCCATCGCGCCGCTCGCGAGCGAGCCGGCCCAGGCGCCGCCCGCCCGCGGCAGCCCCCCGAAGAGGCCCCCCGCCCCGCCGGGGCCGCGGCCGGCCAAGCCGGCGAGCGAGTTGGACGACGACGTCCTGCTCAACCGGCGCTGAGCGCCGGGCGCTCGGGCGACGAAGCGCTCAGGCGAGGAAGCGCGCGCGCAGCTCGGGCGTCGGCACCCGGCACGCGTCGGAGCGGCCGAAGAGGCGGTAGCGATGGCGCGCGACGAGCCGGTAGAGCGCGTCGCGCAGCAAGGCGGGCACGACGATGAGGGCGTACGCGAGCCGGACGGGGCCCGCGAGGCGCCGCGCGATGCGCAGCGCCGCCGTCGAGCGCATCGAGACGCGCTCGCCCTCGAGGAGCACCATCGACTCGGGGTCGCCCCGGGCGGGCTCGATGCCCCGCTCGATCAACAGCTGCCGGGCGAGCTCGGACTGCAGCGGGGCGAACTGAAAGTGCCCCCCGGGGTCGCGATCGATGATGAAATTAACGCCCGCGTTGCAGAAGTTGCAGACGCCGTCGAAGAGCACGATCGCGGGCACGCACCAAGGGTTGGGCCGGCGGGCGCGCGGGGCAAGGGCGACCGGCGCCGGGCCCGCGGCTCACAAGATCGAGCTCGACACCCCGGGGCAGTCGTTGAGCACCAAGAGCCTCGAGCGCGCCGGCTTGCCCTCGCGCGGGGTCGCCAGCGGCCGCACCGCGCCCTCGCGCGCGGGCGCCGAGGTGCCCGAGCTCGGCGCCGGCACCTCGTGCACGCTCGAGAGCGACGAGTTGGTCACCGCCCAGCCCACCCCAGGCAAGGAAGCGAGTGCCACGAAGGCGGCACAGGTCGAAAAGCGCGGCACGAAGGGCATGGCAGGGGGGGCCTTTCTGCGGGGGCGAGGCGCCAGCCCGCGGCGCCGCCCTCTTCGCCCGAAGGCGCCGCCCAATTTCACCGCGATTTGCCCGGTCAGCGCAAGTGCCGCCCGGGGCCGGAAGCAAAATCACTTTGTTTTATCATTCTCGCCCACCTTCGCGCACATAAAACGCCCACCCCTCGCCCTCTATTGCTCTTTCTTCGGCATTTTTGCCGTTCTGGCTCGGGTCGGGTGGTTGCGCTTGGGGTTGTAGAAGCGTGTCGGCAGCTCATCGTCATCAGCGGAGTGCCAGGCCTCGGGCAAATCGTTCGGGCGTACGAGGGGCTTCTGGGCCTTGGCCGGGGGCGGCGGCAGGGGTTGCGGGGGCCGCTGGGCCTGCGCGGTCGGCGGGGCCGGCAGCGCGCCCCGCTCGGGGCCCAAGGCCGAGGGCACGGTCGCAACGCCAGGCACGAAAGTCGGCGGCGGCACCACGCCGGCGTCGGCAGGGTAACGAAGCTCGGCCCGGGGTTGGCCCTGGGGCGTCGGGGGGCGCGGCGGCGGCAAGGCGGTGCGCTGTGGCCGGTAGGGCGTCGCGGCCCCGCCGCTCGGCGTCAGGCTCGGCAGCGAGCTGGGCAGGGGCGCGCTCGGGGGGAGCACCACGACCTGCGGCCCGTCTTGTCGCGGCGTCGGCGAGGCGGGGCGGGGCGTAGGCGCGGGCGGAATGGTGGACGGAGGTCGCGCGAGCGGCGGCGCCGGCAGCCAGGCGTTGGGCGAGGGCGGGGGCGGGAGGCTCGAGGGGTTGCGAGACGTCGGCCCCCGCTGGGGCAAGTGAGGGAGCAGTCCAGATACGCCAAAGGGAAGCGCCTCCGCGGGCGGCGCCACGCCCGGGGCCGGGCCGGGCAGGCGCACGGCGTCGGCGTGGGGCGGCGCGGGCAGGCGCGCGGCGTCGGCGTGGGGCGGCGCCGGCGGCAGGCGCGCGGCGGCGCCGGGGGGCGGGGCCGGCAGGCGCGCAGCGGCGCCGGGGGGCGGGGCCGGCAGGCGCGCGGCGGCGCCTTGAGGTGATGCCGGCGCGCGAGGCCAGGAGGGCTCTTGATCGGGATGTCCGGCGGTCTGCCGCGGCGAGGCGGGCGCGTGGGGGTCGGGACCGATGCCGTGCTTCGTTCGCTCGTCGGACGACAAGGAGCGAATGAGCGCCGGCGGCGGCGGCGTCGCCCGACCGGCGCCAGGCGCGGGCGGCAGCGGCGTCGCCCGGCCGGCGCCAGGCGCGGGCGGCAGCGGCGTCGCCCGG
>DASTPP010000327.1:0-5871 GCA_035762175.1 Polyangiaceae bacterium
CGAAGTCGCTACGCGCCCAAGCGGCTGCGGCGAACGGCGCCCGAGCGCTGGATGTGGGAGCAGTCGGTGGGGCGCGAACGCCCGAAAGAAGCCGCTTGAACGCCGCTACGTGAACGGCATTGGGCTTCAGCCGGGGGCAGCCCGCGTGCGGGGCGCGTGCCCCGCCGCTTTCTGGGCGAATCAAGCGCGGTCGCGCCTCACCCCACCCGGCCGCCCTCGAGAAAGTTGGCGACCTTCGAGCCGACGAGCTCGGGCCGCTCGAGGTGCAAAAAATGCCCCGCGCCCCCGATCACCTCGGTGACGAGCGGGGCCTTGAAGAAGCGCTCTTGCCCGGCGCCGAGCTCGGGCGCGACACACCCGTCGCGCTCGCCCAGCAGGCAGAGCGTCGGCACCCGGATCGGCCGCGGATCGGGCGGCTCGTCGTCGCGGTAGTACGCGAGCGGGGCCGGCAGGCTCAGCATCAGCGTCAGCTTGACGCCCTGCAGGTGCATGCGCGGCGGGTCGAAGCCCGGCGACCACTTGCGCCAGAGCCGCTCGACGTAGGCAAAGTTGTGGCGGCTCAGCACCCACTCGGCGAGCCGCGGCACCCGGAAGAGCGAGAGGTAGGCGCTACGCCAGGCCTGCGCGGGCGAGAGCAGCGCGTTGGCCGCGACGGCCGCCGGGTGCGGCATGCCGAGCGTGACGGCGCGCTCGAAGCGGGCGGGCGCTCGCGCGAGGGCGCGGTAGACGATCTGCGCGCCGACGCCGTGGCCGACCAGGTGCATCGCCTTGCCCGGGGCGAGCGCGTCGCCGAACGCCAAGACGTCGGCGACGAGCTCGTCGCCGCGCACCGGGCCCTGCAGCGGCGAAGGGGCGTAGCCGCGCAGCCAGGGCGCGACGGCGCGCATGCCCGAGGCGGTCAGGCGCGCGAGCAGCGCGTCGAAGGTGCGCGCGTCGTCGGCGAAGCCGTGCAAGCAGACGACGAGCGGCCCGCCCGACTGCCCGGCGATCCGGACGGCAAAGCCCCCCCGCGCCGTCTCGAGCGTGATGGTCGCGAGCTCAACTGCCTCGCTCCGCATTGGCGTTGGTGTACCACGCGGGGGCAGAGCGCGCCGCCCGGCGAAACACGCGGTTTTTTGCCACGCCCGCCCGGGCGACGGGGCTGCGTTCGGGCAGAGCCCAGCAACGGCAAGGGGCATCGGCGGGGTGCTCACCGCGCGCCGCCCGGGCGGGTACGTCCGCCGGGCACCCCAAACTCGCCCCCCCTTTGGGGGGCTCAAACCGTGGGGCCCCCGCCCTCGGGACGTAGCCGCCCGGGCCTGCCTTAACGATGAAGGCTCTCTAGCGCGCTGAGAAACGTATTCAGGGACGGTGACCGCCGCCGCGCCTCCCTGAGGTTTAGCTTGCTGGCCAAGCGAGCGAGCTCGTCGGGCGATGTGGCCTCCGGAAGAGCAGCTCGGAGCCGCTGCTTGGCACCAGGAACCTCGGGGTTTTCTTCCGTCGCGGCGAGCAACCACGCCTCGAGCTCCGGCACGGCCAGAAAGATCGAGACCGAGTCATCGGTGATGCGGTGCTTCAACAGCTCGGCCTTCAGCTCCTCCACCCTGTCTGCCGCCTTCTCGCCATCGGCGGTGTCGGCATCGAGCAGCACGACGACATGATTGTAGTGCTTCTCGTCGAGCAGGGTGAGCACCGTCGCCCAGAGCCATGGGACGGCGGCGCGCCCGCCGAGGCGAACCGTATGCACCCGCTCGGGCGGGGTTTGCCAGATGCGCTTGGCGAGCGATTCGACCACCGCCTTGTCGGCGTCACCCTCGACGACGAACGCGATCCGTTCCGCTTGCTCAGGCATTTTCGAGATCCTTTTTTTGCTTCCATGAGTAGTAGACAATGCCACGCTGCGCCGCCATGCGACACTTCAGGTCAATCAACTCCGCCCACTGAACCTCCCCGGAGAAGGCCGAGCGCACGTCCGTCCCGTCGACGAGAATCACTCGCACCGTCTTGCCCACCGTCAAGCTCTTCGCAGCGTCCTCCGAGAACCCGTTCATTGAAACGAAGACGCCGAGGGTGCCCGCCAATTTCCCGTCGACCTTGCACCAGAGCTCGTAGAGCGCAGACACCGACTGTGCGTCCGACGTCCACTTGGCCTCGAGAAGAAAATGCCGGCCGCGGAGCTCAAAGAGCGCGTCAATCTGCTCGCTCCGCGTGCGATAGGCCGGCTCTGGCCTCAACCCTTCGAGCGCCATGAGACCCACGAGGAGCTCCTCCAAGCGGTAGCCCCGGCCTTGCTTCCAGGCGGTCAGCGCCTGCTCCGAGAGCGACGGCGGGGGCTTCTCGAGGGACGCAAAACGACGTTCCAAGGCGCCTCGGACCTTCTGCACGAAGCCCTCACCCCCGCCGCGTTGCCCTGCCGCGATCGCATTGCGTAGTTCAGCGGCCGGGATCCGCTCGCGCCCAAGCAGCGCCTCGACATCAGCCGCGTCGGTCATAGACAAACCTTATCAACGGGGGTATTCACCCCCCAGAGCGTACCACATGGGGCGCGGGCGACTATGCTAGGGGGGCAAGCCTTGACCATGAGGGCATCATCGGGGGCCCACTTCGCCGTATCGGCTTCTGTCGCATAGCGCGACCCGCCCCCCTCGGAGGCCAGCGCGGCGCGCCCGCCCCCCAAGGGGTCGAAGCGCCGCCGCTGAGACGTTCTGCCATCTCTCTTACAGGCGGCTGGTGACCTGGCACGCCCGGCGGCCCGCACTGAAGTGCGGGGCACGGGGTAGCCCGCGCGAACGGAGAGCAAAGCCCGGCCCTCGCTGGGGCCGGGCTCCCTCGCCGCGCGCCGCTCGCGCGCTCGCCCGGCCGTCGCAGCCCGCGGGAGCCCGGCCCCAGCGAGGGCCGGGCTTTGCTCTCCGGATCGGTGCCGATGCCGCGCGGCACGGCCTGGAGACGCCGTGCCCCGGACTTCCAGTCCGGGGCGCGCCATCTATCCGTCGCCCCTCACGCCCGCAGGCGCGGCCGGGTCGATGCCCTCACCCGGCCGCGCCCCGCATTCAGCCCTCGAACGACGGCGCAGGCTTCGTCAACAAAATCGACCACGCGGTCTCGAGCAACAGCGCAGCCGCTTCGACCGGGGTCACGCCGCCATTGACCACGAGCGCGCGGGCCTGGTCGGCCAGGCGCTTGGCCTTCTGGCTCAGGGCAGGCACCTGGCTGCGGAAGAACTCGGCCCGCCCGTCGGCCGAGCCATGCTCATACCCGAACGAGAACGCCGCGCGCTCGCGCAAGAAGCCGAGGTCGCACTCGAGACCTTCGTACCAGTGCCAGAGGGCGGGGTCGTCATACTCGCGAATGACTTTCAAGATACGCATGCCGGCGGCGGTCACCTCTTCGACCAAGGTGGGGTACACCACGCGCGCTTCGAGGCCGAACAAGAAGGCGCCCTCGTCGGGGTTTTGCAGGCGCTCTTCGAGCTCGTCGGCGGGGCAGCGCCTGGGCGGGGAGGCCTCGGCCCGCGGGCCCTCAGCCCCGGCCCCGCTCGGGCCCTCACCCCCGGCCCCTCGCCCGGGGGCAGAGGGCGGAGACGAGGGCGGAAGAGAGGGCGATTCGGGCGGGGTCTCGGGGGCGGGAGGCGGGCGTTTGCCGTTCTTGCGGTAGCGGGGTACCTTGACCATTAAGCAGCACCTGTACGGTTGACGGGTGAGGCCCAGGCTCTCGCGTCGGTGGCACCCGATGCGAGAGCCGACTTTGGGCCGGCGAAAGAGGCCGCCCTGCCATCGTGCAAGGGCAGCAATCGCGTACGAATGATTGTACGCGGGCGGGCATGCGAGGCAAGGGCATTTTTCGTTTTAATGACGATTTTTAACGACACATCGACTCGCAAAACGCATGCCGTCGGGCGCAGGCGCGCGACGAGCACGCCGCTTCGCGAGGGCGAGCCCGCACGATGGTGCGCGACGAGCACACCGCCTGACGGGGCCGGGCCCGCGCGCCGTCGCGCGAGCCCGGCGCGCGCCCCCCTTCTTTGCGCCTTGACGCCACGGGCGAGTGCGACTGAAGCACGGCCGCATGGTCAAAGCATCGAAGCCCAAAGTCGCCCCCGCCCGCCCGCCGACGCCCGAGAGCGCCGCCGCCGCCTACCAGCGCGTCGCCGCCGAGATCGACGCCCTGCCCGCCGAGCGCGTCGGCGTGGTGAGCGTCGAGGTGTCGACGGCGGTGTCGACGGTGCTCGGCGCGATCCCGCGGATTGTCGAGTTGCGGCCCGAGATCGCCTCGCGGCTGCCCAAGCACCCGCTCGGCGGCATCGACAAGCTGAGCGACTATGCGCTCGCCGCGCAGTACGCCTACCTGCAAAGCTTCGGCACCCAGGTGGCGAGCCCCGACCGGGTGCGCGCGCTGCTGGACGAGGCGGCCCCCTTGCGCCTGCGCCTCTTGCCCGTCGCCGAGATGCTCGCCGCCCTCGGCCTCGTCGACTCGACGCGCATCGCCGAGATTCGCTCGGGCACGGGCCACGTCGACACGGCCAACGATCTCATCGCCCTCGCCGCCACCTTCTCGAACGACTGGGCGAAGCTCGCGAACCAGGTCCCGCTCAAGGAGGCTGAAATCGATCGCGCCGCCGTGCTCGGCACCGAGCTGCTCGTCGCGCTCGGCGTGCGCAAGGCCGGCGCCGACGGCCCCGACGCCAAGGGCTGGGCCGACCGCAAAAGCCGCGCGTTGCGCCTGATGGTCGACGCCTACGACGACGCCCGCCAGGCCGTCACCTACCTCCGCTGGAAGCAAGGCGACGCCGACTCGTTCACCCCCTCGCTCTTCGCCCGCCGCCGCCGCGCGGCCCGCCCGGGCGAGGGCCCCACCGACGAGCCGGCCGAGCCCACCCCCGCGGGCGACGAGACCGACTGATCGCCCCGCCCCTCGGGGCGAGACCGGCGGAGCCGCCGCATCCCCCGCGGGCGGCGATACCGGCGGAGCCGCCCCGGCCCCCGGGGTAAGACTGACTGGGCCGCTCCGACCCTCACGGGGGCGAGACGGCCGGAGCCCCCCGCCCCCCGGGTGCGGCTGACTGAGCCGATTTCGGCTGTGACGGCAGGGCGCTACCCAGCCCGGGGGGGGAGGTCGACCACTCTCCCCGGGTGTTCGCCACCCCCGAAGAGTGGTCGACCACTCGTTTCGGGGTGCTCACCACCCTGCCGGGAGAGGTCGACCACTCAATGTCGGGTGCCCACTACCCCGTTTCGAGTGGTCGACCTCTGTCCGAATGGTACCGATTACCTCGTTTCGAGTGGTCGACCACTCATTTTCGGGTGCCGACCACCCCGAAGGAGAGGTCGACCTCTTCCCCAGGGCCGCCGACTGCCCCCAGAGGAGTGGTCGACCTTGGCCCGCGAGCCGCCCCCCACCCCGGCGCCGGCTTGCCGGACGAGCGCCCGGCCGGGGGCGAGGCCACGCAGGGGGGCTCGCGGGGGGCGCGGGCCCCATGCAGGCGGCAAGGCGAAGGTCGACGACGCGGCGACGGCCGCGCGGATGGGCGACGACGACGGCGGGCTGCGCGCGGGCGAGGGGCGCGCGGCGGCGCGACGGCGGGCGCAGCTCGCGCGGCGGCGGGGCGAGGGGCGGCCCGGGGGGCGAACGGGGGCGGACGACGCGCCCCCCTACGCTTGGGCGGCGTTCGTGCCCGTCGGCGACGAGGGGCCGCGGCGGCGGCCCGCGGCGGGCGCGTCGGCGGGAGGCGAGGGCGGGGGGGCGAGGGCCAAGGAGCGGTAGCGCCAAACGCCACGTGGGCGCGGCGCCGACGCCCCCGACGACCGACGGACGGCGCCCGCGAGAAGCGGAACGGTCCGACCGTTGCGAGGCCCCCGGGCCGTGCTTAGGCGAGCGGGCTCATGCCCACGATGA
>DASTPP010000328.1:0-26792 GCA_035762175.1 Polyangiaceae bacterium
GCGCGCCCCGGGGGGCCTCACCCTCGCGCGGCTCGAGGCCGAAGAGCACGGCCTCGACCTCGGCCCGCTCGTGCCCCGGCTCGACGAGGTGCTCGCGACGCCGAGCGGCCTCGTCGAGCTCGCCCCGGCGCCGATCGTCGACGACCTCGCCCGGCTCGACCGCGAAGAGGCGTCGCTGCGCGAAGGCGGCCTCGTGCTCATCGGCCGGCGGCACCTGCGCTCGAACAACTCGTGGATGCACAACCTGCCCGCGCTCGTCAAAGGCCCCGAGCGCTGCACGCTGCTCGTGCACCCGGGCGACGCGGCGAGGCTCGGGCTCGCGGCGGGCTCGCCGGCGCGCGTCCGCTCGCGCGTCGGCAGCGTCGTCGCGCGCGTCGAGCTGAGCGACGAGCTGATGCCCGGCGTCGTGTCGCTGCCGCACGGCTGGGGGCACGACGGCCCCGGCATGCGGCAAGAGGTGGCCGGGCGGCACGCGGGCGTGAACGTCAACCTGCTCTCGGACGACGAGCTCGTCGACGTGCCGACGGGCAACGCCGCCTTCAACGGCGTGCCCGTGAGCGTCGAGCCGGCGCCCTGAGCGGGCGGCGGGTGGGGTAGGGGGCCGCGCTGGCGCGGCGGCCCTCGCGCCGCCGGGGCCGCGGGCGCGCGGGCGGGACGCGCCTTGCCGCGGGGGCGGCGGCCTCGGGGCGGGCGAGGCGGGCCTTGCGCCGGGGGCGGCGACGTCCGAAAAGGGGGCCATGGCTACCGTGACGGTCGTCGGCGCCGGCATGATGGGCGCCGCGTTCTGCCTGCCCCTCGTCGATCGCGGGCACGAGGTTCGCCTCGTGGGCACGCCCCTCGACGACTTCATCGTCGACTCGCTGCGCCGCGACGGCACGCACCCCAAGCTGGGCCTCGGGCTCCCCGCGCCGATCAAGCCCTTCTCACACACGGAGCTCGACGCCGCGCTCGCCGGCGCCGACCTCGTCGTGCTCGGCGTCAGCTCGGCCGGCGTCGACTGGGCCCTCGAGACGCTGGGCCCGAGGCTCGAGCCGGGCCGGCCCCTGCTCATGGTCACCAAGGGCCTGCTCTTCGAGGGCGGGCGCCTGCGCGCGCTGCCCGACGTCGTCGCCGAGGGCCTGCCCGAGCGGCTGCGCGGCCGCGTGCCCACCATCGCCGTCACCGGCCCCTGCATCGCCGGCGAGCTCGCCCGACGGGTCGAGACCTGCGTCGTGTTCGCCGGCCGCGACCCCGAGGCCCTCGAGCGCGCTGCCGGGCTCGTGCGCACGCCGTACTACCACGTCTTTCCGAGCGTCGACGTCGAGGGCCCCTGCGCCTGCGCCGCGCTCAAGAACGCCTACGCGATGGGCGTCGCCTTCGCCGCGGGCGCCCACGAGCGGGCGGGCGGGGCACCCGGCAGCGTGGCCATGCACAACTACGAGGCCGCCGCCTTCGCCCAGGCCATCTTCGAGATGCGGCGCGTGCTCGAGGCGATGGGCGCCGACCCCTCGGCGGCCGGCTGGCTGCCCGGCGTCGGCGATCTGCACGTGACGGGCAACGGCGGCCGAACGGGCCGCTTCGGCCGCCTGCTCGGCCTCGGCCTCACGGCGACCGAGGCGAAGGCGAAGATGGCGGGCGACACGCTCGAGTGCTGCGAGATCTTGGCCGTGATGCGCGAGGCGCTGCCCTCGCTCGAGGCCGCCGGCCGCCTCGAGCCCGACGAGCTGCCGCTTCTGCGCCACATGGCCTCGCTCGTGCTCGACGACGCCCCGCTCGCCATGCCCTTCGACCTCTTCTTCGCCCCGCCCCGCGGCCCGGCGAAGCCCGGGGGCGGGGGGCGCTAGCGTGGCGCCGCGGGGCCGCCTCGTCGTCGGCGTCGACTGCAGCACCACCGCCTGCAAAGCCATCCTGTGGAACGAGCGCGGCCGCGCCCTCGCCGAGGGCCGCGCCCCCGTCGCGCTCTCGAACCCCGCGCCCGACGCCTACGAGCAGGACGCCGAGGCCTGGTGGCGCGCCACGCGCCTCGCCCTGCGCCGCGCCCTCGCCGCGGCCGGCCCCCGCGCCCCCTCGCGCCTCGACGCGATCTGCGTCACGCACCAGCGCGAGACCGTCGTCGTCACCGACGACGAGGGCCGCCCCCTCGCCCCCGCCCTCGTGTGGATGGACGCGCGCTGCCGCCCACAGGTTCGCCGCGCCCGCGAGGCGCTCGGCGAAGACGAGCTGCACCAGGTGAGCGGCAAGGTGCCCTGCACCACGCCCTCGGTCTACAAGCTGATGGGCCTCTTCGAGCGCGAGCCCTCGCTCGACCCCGCGCGCCTGCGCGCCCTCGAGGTGCACGCCTTCCTCGCGTATCGCCTGACCGGCCGCCTCGCCACCTCGCTCGCGAGCGCCGACCCCACGGGCCTCGTCGACATGCGCCGCGGCGCCTGGGCCGAAGGCATCGCCCGCCTCGCCGGCCTCGACCCTTCGCGCCTGCCCGAGCTCGTGCCGCCCGGCGCCCTGCTCGGGCCCCTCCAGCCCCGCGCCGCCCGCGCGCTCGGGCTGCCCGAGGGCCTGCCCGTCGTAGCCGGCGCCGGCGACGGGCAGGCGGCCGCGCTCGGCGCGGGCGTCACCGGCCCCGAGAGCGCCTACCTGAACCTCGGCACCGCGCTCGTCTGCGGCGTGCCCTCGCCCTCGTACCGCGTCGGGCGCGCCTTTCGCACCCTCTACACGGCGCACCCGGGCGCCTACCTGCTCGAGACCGATCTGAAGGGCGGCACCTTCTCGCTCGGCTGGTTCGCCGGCAACGTGCTCGGCCGGCGCGGCGCCCGCACGCTCGAACGCCTGCGAGCGCTCGAGCGCGAGGCGCGCGCGCAGCCCCCCGCCTCGGGCGGCCTGCTCTTCGTGCCTTACCTGCACGGCGTGATGAACCCGTACTGGGACGACGACGCCTCCGCGCTCTGGTTCGGGTTGCGCGGCGATCACGACGCCGCCTCGCTCTACCGCAGCCTGCTCGAGGGGCTCGCCTTCGAGCAGCGCCTCGCCCTCGAGGGCGTCGAGAAAGAGACCGGCCAGGGCGTCGGCGAGCTCCGGGTGATGGGCGGCGGCACGAAGAGCGAGCTCTTCTGCCAGATCGTCGCCGACGTGACCCAGAAGCCCCTGCGCCTGACCGGCAGCGCCGAGGCCACCTGCCTCGGCGCCGGCATGCTCGCCGCCGTCGCCGCCGGCTGGTTCGGGGGCGCCGCCGAGGCCGCCCGCGCCATGAGCTCGTCGGGCCGCGTCGTGACGCCGGGGCCCGCCCGCTCGGCCTACGACGCCTGGTTCCGCCGCGTCTACGCCGGCCTCTACCCGGCCCTCGAGCGCGCGGCCGCCGAAGCCGCGAAGCTACGAACCCCTGACTAGCGCGGGCGGGGCCGGCGGCCCGGCCTGTCCAGAGGGGGGGGCCCCGCTGTCTGAGCCCGAAGGGCGAGTTCGGGGTGCCCGGCGGACAGGCCGGGCCGCCGGCCCCGCCCGCGCTAGCCTATCCGTGGCCCCCGGCGCCGGCCCCGCCCGCCTACTCGCCCTTCGGGGGCCTCCCTGGGCGCTTGCCCTCGCGCAGGCCGTGCGCCGCGAGGTAGCGCCGCACGTGCACGCGGGCGAGCCCGGCGACCTCGGCCATCTTCGAGACGTTGCCGTCGCACGCGCGCGCGAGGGCGCCGAAGTACTCTTGCTCGAAGCGCGAGAGCGCGTCGCGCTTGGCCTGGTGGTAGTCGCGGCCGAGCGGCGACTCGCCCGACTCGGACGGCGGCCCCGGGCCGAGGCCCGGGCCCACGCCCGCCCGCTCGAGCGCGCCGAGGTGCGAGGCGACGGACACGTCGCCGCCGTCGGAGAGCGCGAGCGCGGCGGTGACCGCGTTGCGCAGCTCGCGCACGTTGCCCGGCCAGTCGTAGCGCATCAGCCGCTCGAGCGTCTCGTTCGAGACGCGGGCGAAGGCGCCTTCGTCGCCCGAGTCGGTCAGCATGTGGCGCACCAAGAGCGGAATGTCGCTGACCCGCTCGCGCAGCGGCGGCAGCTCGACCCGGAGCTGCGCGACGCGGAAGTACAGGTCGCTGCGGAACGAGCCGTCGTTGACCGAGCGCACGAGGTCGCGCCGGGTCGCCGCGAGCACGCGCACGTCGACCTCGCGGTAGGCGTTCGAGCCGACGGGCTTGACGCGCCGCTCGGCGAGCACGCGCAGGAGCTTCGGCTGCAGGTCGATCGGCAGCTCGCCGAGCTCGTCGAGAAAGACGGTGCCGCCGTTCGCCTCCTCGAAGGGCGAGGGGCGGCGCTGGTCGGCCCCGGTGAAGGCGCCCTTCTCGTGCCCGAAGAGCGCGGCCTCGGCGAGCGAGGGCGAGATGGCGCCGCAGTCGACGACGACGAAGGGCTTCGCCTTGCGCGCGCTCGCGGCGTGAATGGCGTGCGCCGCGACCTCTTTGCCGGTGCCGGTCTCGCCGAGGATGAGCACCGTCAGCTCGGTCGGCGCCGCCCGCGTCAGCCGGTCGAACACCGCGCGCATCGCGAGCGACTCGCCGACCAGCGGCCCGAAGGCGCCCGCCTTGCCGAGCGCGACCTTCTCGGGCGCGAGCGGCTCGAACTCGAGCGTCGTCTCGCCGACCGAGATGCGGCAGCGGTGCGTCAGGTACACCTCGGTCAGCCGCGTCGGGCCGAGGAAGGTGCCGTTGCGGCTGCCGAGATCGCGCGCGCGCACCCCGAGCGGGGTCGCCGAGAACTCGGCGTGAATGGCGCTGACGCGCGGATCGTTGAGCACGATCTGGCACGAGGGGTCGCGCCCGACCGACACCGGCTCGACGCCGACGGGCAGCGCCGCCGAGCGCCCCCCGATGACGCGCAGCGTGCCGCCGCGCACCTCGGCCCGGCCGCGCGCGAGGAGCGTACGTTCGATCTCGAGAGGGCTCACCGTCGACTCACTCTGCGGTTGGCGGGGGCGACCGGCCCGCGCCGGCGGGGGGCGGGCCCTCGAGGCGCAGGCCGAGCTCGGCGCAGACGTCGGACCACTCGAGGCGCGCGAGCGCCGCCGAGGCGTAGCGCCCCGAGGGCTCGCGGGCCAAGAGGCGCGCGAGGAAGCGCTCGAGCTCGGCCGGCCACGCCTCGCCCGTCACCGCCGTCAGCGTCGGCGGGTTGCGGTAGCGCTTGAGCGAGAGCACCCCCTCGGCCGTCGGCGCCTCGAAGGGGCGCCGCCCCGACAGCGCCCGGAAGGCCACCGCGCCGACCGCGTACAGGTCCGTCCAGGGGCCGACCGGCGACGAGCCGACGGCCTGCTCGGGCGGCATGTACGCCATCGAGCCGAGCACCGTGCTGTCGGTCGTGACGCCGTCGCCCTCGTTCTCGTCGAGCTTCGAGACGCCGAAGTCGAGCAGCCGCCCGTGCTCGCGCCCGCCCGCCTCGGCCCGCTCGACGAACACGTTGTCGGGCTTGATGTCGCGGTGCACGATGCCGACGCCGTGCACGTGGCCGAGCCCGTCGAGCAGGTCGCCGAGCAGCGGCGCGAGCTCGGCGAACGCGAGCCGCGGCGAGCGCTCGAGCCGCGCGTCGAGCGTCTCGCCCTCGAGCTTCTCGTAGGCGAGAAAGGGCAGCCCGTCGGCCCCCGTGCCCGCGCCGACCAGCCGGCAGACGTAGGGGCTGTCGAGCGTGCGCGCGATGCGCTCTTCGCGCGCGAAGCGCTGCGCCAAATCGGGCCGCAGGCGCGGCGAGATGCCGAGGGTCTTGACCACCACCGCCCGCCCCGTCGAAAGCTCGCGCGCCTCCCACACGTCGCCCACCGAGCCCCGGACGACGAGCTTCTCGAGCTGATACGCCCCGCCGAGAACGGCACGTTTGCGCAGAGAGGACACCCTCCCTTCGGCGTGTAGCATAAGTACCGCTCGGACGGAAACGACGCCGCCGCCCGGCGCCGCAAAACGCCGACATGAGGGGCGATGAAAGTTTTCAATCAGCGTCCGAAATCACGGGCGCCGAGGCCGAAATGGGCTCCCGAAACGGTCGCGTTTGCGTTAGTCTCAGTCGCCCATGGCCGACGCACGCGCCGCGGTTCGGGGGGTACTTTGGGCCTCGCTCTGCGCCGCCTGCCACGCGCCCGAGCGGGTCGAATTCCCGGCGCCCCCGCCCCCGGCGGCCGTCGCGTCCGCGCCCGCGCCGGCCGCGCCCGCGGGGCCCGTCGCGCCCCAGGGCCCCTTCAGCCGCTGCCCCGGCGAGATGGCCGAGGTCGGCGAAGAGGGCCCCTTCTGCATCGACCGCTGGGAGGCGCACGTCGAAGTGCCCGGCCCCGAAGGCGACTGGCGCCCGCATTCCCCCTACCAGCCGGTCGACAACCTCGCGACCCCCTTCCGCGCCGCCTCCGCCCCCGGCGTCGTGCCCCAGGGGTACATCTCCGCCGCGCAGGCGCGCTCCGCGTGCGAGGCCGCCGGCAAGCGCCTGTGCACGCGCCGCGAGCACCTGCTCGCGTGCCGCGGCCCGCAGAAGACCGTCTACCCCTACGGCAACGACTACGCCCCCAAGGCCTGCAACGAGGGGCGCCGCGGCCACCCCGTCGCCGCCCTCTTCGGCGCCCTCGCCAGCCCCGCCCTGCTCTGGGGCAAGGCCCTCAACGACCCCCGCATCAACCAGCAAGAGGGCACCCTGCGCCCCGCCGGCGAGACCGCCTCGTGCGTCAGCGCCTACGGCGTCTACGACCTCGTCGGCAACCTGCACGAGTGGGTCGACGAGGGCCGGGAGGTGTTCGCCGGCGGCTACTACGTCGACGCCGAGTCGAACGGCAGCGGCTGCTCGTACACGACGCGCGCGCACGGCCGCGCCTATCACGACTACTCGACCGGCTTCCGCTGCTGCCTCTGACCGGCGCGCCGGCGCGCGCGGCGCGACCCTCGGGCGCGAGCGCCCTCACTTCACGAAGAACTCGGACGCGATCTCGGGCACCTGCCCGTCGCGCAGCGGCGCGAAGCCGCTCACGCTGCCGAAGAGCCCGACCTTGTCGCCGCGCGCGACCGCGCCCGGCCCCGACAGCTCGGTGCGCGCCAGGCAGGGCGGCGCCTCGCAGCCCGAGCGCACGCTCACCACCGCCACCGTGCGCTGGCCCTGGTTGGCCGCCTCGACCACCTCGCCCCGCCACGCCACCGCCCGGCCGACCGACGCCTCGGGCGAGCCGGCCACCTCGGCGTAGCCCGGGCCGCCCTGCTGCTCGCGCTTCTTCGCCTCGTCGGCGAGGCTGCGCACCCGCGTCACGGTCACCGTCGCGAGCCTGGGCGCCAGCGGCGGCGCGAGCGCGCGCACCTCGACCTCGCTCGTGCCCTCGTCGGAGATGCTCATCCATTGCACGAACGCGCCGTCCGGCTGCACCGAGAGCGCCCGGCCCCCGACGCTCACCCCGGCCCCCTTGGCCGTGCGCCCCGCCAGCAAGAAGGTCGCCCGCTCGGTGACCAGCTTCGGCCCCGGCGCCTCGAGCGCGAGCGGCACGACCCCGACCCGCACGTCGACCGACCCGGTCTCGAGCTTGCCCCCCTTCGGCGCCACCGTGTACGGCACCTGCTTGCTCAGCGTCGCCGGCTCGCCGCGCGGCCCCCGCAGCTCGCCCCGCACGTCGAAGGCCTCGCGGCCCCGCCCCTCGGCGTCGAGCGCCACGGGCCGCCCCTGCAAGGTGACCGCCGAGCCCGGCAGCGCCTCGACCATCACGGTGAGCGTCGGCGTCGCGTCTTGCAGCGTCCGCAGGTCGGCCCAGATGCGGAACGCCAGCGGCACCGTCAGCGAGACGCGCTCGTCGCGCCCGGCGCCCGGCCGGTCGACCGCGATCTCGACCTCGTTCGCGCCCACCTTGAGCGGCGCGCCGAGCGGCACGTCGGCCGCGCCGCCGCTCGTCGTCACCGTCGCGCCGCCGGCGGCCGAGAGCTTGGTGCCGTCGGGGCACTTCACGCACGTGACGCGCAGCACGTCGCGCCCCGCCTCGTCGAGCCGCACCTCGGCGCGCAGGGGCGCCGAGCCCGGCACGAGCAGCGCCGCGCCGAGCCCGCCCACGGCGATGACCCCCGCGCCGCCGAGCGCCCACGCCCAGCTCGCGCCGCCGCGCGGGCGCCGCCGCACGATGTGCCCCACCTTCTCGCGCACCGCCCCCTCGAGCGCCGCCGCCTGGGCCTTGGGCACGCCCGGGCGCCGCTTCGGCCCCTCGCCCGCGACCGGCGCAATCCCCGGGATCGCCACCCCGGGCAGCGTGCGGCGCTCGGCGAGCGAGGGCTCGTTGCGCGCGATCGGCGCGTACTCGATCTTCGGCCCGGCGCCCGCCGAGGGCCCGAGCCCCAGCGCGGTCGACTTGCCCGGCGAGGGCGGCGACCCCTGGCCCAGGCCGAGCACCGTCGACTTGCCCTCGAGCGGCGCCCCGGGGGCGAGCGCCCGCGCCGCGCCCGGGGCCGCCGCCTGCCCCGCGTTGCTGCCGCCGGTGCCGCCCGCCCCGCCTTCGCCCGGCCCGAGCGCCCGCATCGGATCGATGACCCCGAGCTGCGTGACCGCGCCGCGCCCCCGCCCGGCCGGCGGGGCCGCCGCCCCCTCGGCCGGCGGCCCGAAGGGCGCCGGCATGCCGAGAATCGTCGCCGCCGCTCGCTTCGGCGGCTCGTTCGGCGCGGGGGCCGCCGGGCTACCTTGCTCGATCGGCACTGGGGCCGCCCCCGCCCTCAGCTTGGCCTGCTCGCTCGGGCTGGCGAAGGGCGTCGGCATGCCCAGCACGGTGGCCGACGCCCCCTTCGCCGACCCCGCCGTCGGCCCCGGCGCCCCCCCCTGCCCGGGCCCCCCGGCCGGCACGCCCTGCGCCGCCAACCCGGCCGGCGCGCCCTGCGCTGCCGCCGGCGCGCCCTGCGCCGCCAACCCCGCCGGCGCGCCCTGCGCCGCCGCCCCGGCCGGCGCTGCCGTCGGCGCGCCCGGCGCTGCCGACCCTGGCGCTGTGCCAGCAATGCCCAGGATCGCCGGCATCACCACCGTCTGCGCGCCCGCCGGGGCCTTGGGCGCCGCCGGCGCGGGGGCCGGGGGGGCGGCCGCGGGGGGGGGGACCGTAAAACCACAGCTGCCGCAGAAGCGTGCTTGGGCCTGAAGGGTCGCGCCGCACTGCGGACAGGTCGTCATCACAAAGCTCTCCGTTGGGATGCGCCGGCGCCGCCCGCCCGGAATCTGCCCAGACTCGGGGCGGGGAGGCACCAGTATAAACCAGGCTACTTTTCGTGCCGCTCGCCCGACGTCCGGGGCGAATTTCGTGCGAGGACGCGAAGGGGCCGCGGTGGGCGGCCGGCACCCGCCGGGCCCCGGCACGGCGCGGGGTCGCGCCCGAGCCGCCAGGGGGCCCGCAGGGGGCGCTCAAAAACCCCGGTTCGAGCCCCGCGTCAAGCTGCGCTAAGGCAGGAGGGCCCATGCTCGCCAAACGGATCATCCCCTGCCTTGATGTTCGCGCCGGCCGTGTCGTCAAGGGCGTACAATTTCAGGGCCTGCGCGACGCGGGCGACCCGGTCGAGTGCGCCGCCCGCTACGACGCCGAGGGGGCCGACGAGGTCACCTTGCTCGACATCGACGCCTCGGCCGAGGGGCGCGCCGCCCTGCTCGACGTCGTGCGGCGGGCCGCCGACGCGCTCCAGGTGCCCCTGACCGTGGGCGGGGGCGTGCGCAGCGTCGCCGACGTGCGCGCCCTCCTGCTCGCGGGCGCCGACAAGGTCTCGATGAACAGCTCCGCCGTCGAGCGCCCCGAGCTCATCGCCGAGGCCGCCGCCATCTGGGGCACCCAGGCCATCGTCGTCGCCGTCGACGCCCGCCGGACGCCCGAGGGCTCCTGGCAGGTCTTCACCCACGGCGGCCGCCGCCCCACCCCCCTCGACGCGGTCGCGTGGGCGGCGCGCGCGGCCGAGCTCGGCGCCGGCGAGATCTTGCTCACCAGCATGGACCGCGACGGCACCCGCGCCGGCTACGACCTCGACCTGCTCCGCGCCGTCGCCGCCGCGGTCGACGTGCCCGTCGTCGCCTCGGGGGGCGTCGGGGGCCTCGAGCACATCGCCGAGGGCCTCGCCGTCGCCGACGCCGCCCTCGCCGCGTCCATCTTTCACGATCGGCACCACAGCGTCGGCGAGGTCAAGCGCTGGCTCGCGGCGCGCGGCGTGCGGGTGCGCGAGGCGCCCCCGGCCCCCTGACGCCGGCCATGCGCCCGCCCGAACGAGCGGCCCCGGCGCCCGCGCCCGCCCCCTCGCCGTCGGCCCCGGCGCCCGCGCCTGCCGGCGCGCCCTCGCTGCCAGCCCCGACGCCCGAGCCCACCGCCTCGCTGCCGGCACCAAGCCCCGCCCCCCCATGGCCGAGGGCGCCCCTGCGCGAAGGCGAGCCGCCTCGCCCGCCCCGGGCTCCGCGCACGCTCGCCGCCCTGCGCTGGGCCCTTCTCGCGCTCGCCTTGGGGGCCCTCGTCGCCCTCTGGGCGCAGGCCCCGCACTTCTTTCAGCCCTCGCGAAGGGCTCCGCCGCGGGCCGCGCCGCCCTGAGCCCCGCCGCGGGCCGCGCCGCCCTGAGCCCCGCCGGCGGGCGCGTTCGGTCCTCGCGCCCGGGGCCCCGGCCCGGGGGCGCGCCCGTTGACGCCTCGGGCGCCCTTGGCCAATAGTCGCCGGCATTATGCACGCGCAAGACATGGCCATCGTCAAATCGCTCGTCGCCATCGCGTGGGCCGACGGCCGAGTGACGTCCGACGAGACCGAGGTCATCGACGCCCTCTTGCAGGCTTACAACGCCTCGTCCGCCGAGGTCGACCTCGTGCGCGACTACGCGTCCGAGCCCCGCGGCCTCGAAGACATTCCCCTCACCGAGCTCGACGCCGGCGACCGCCGCGTGCTGCTGCAGCATGCCGTGCTCTTGACCTTCGTCGACGGCGAGCTGCACGACAAAGAGCGCGCCCTGCTCGACTCGCTCGCCGAGCGCCTGCACATCGACAAGGGCGAGAGCGACGAGCTCGTGCGCGTCGCGAGCGAGCGCGCCAAGCGCCTCAAGCACCTGCTCTGAACGGGGCCGCCGAACGTCCGCCCCGCGCCCCGGCCCCGGCGGGGCGCTCGCCCCTCGTCGCCCCTCTCACTCGCGCGGCAAGAGCACCGGCAAGTACGCTTGGGCGCGCCCCTTGCCGTCGCCCTGCTGGCCGAGCTCGACGAAGCCGCCGAGGTGGCGCGCGAGCGCGTCGGCGAAAAAGAGCTCGAGGTCGGCGGGGCGCCCGAGCGACGAGCCGTCGCCCTCGAGCCGCAAAAGCGCGTCGCGGTGCGCGAAGGGCACCGCCGGGCCCTCGTCGTTCGCCCACACCAGCAGGCCCTCGCCCTCGGCCCGCGCGCCGATCTCGACGCGGCCCCCCGGCGGCGTCGCCTCGATCGCCTGCTCGCCCAGCAGCGTCAGGACCGCGAGCGCCGCGTGCTTGCGCGCCGACGCCTGGGGCGTGCCCGCCACGGCCTCGAGCCGCACCTCGCGCGCGGCCGCCCGCCGCCCGAGCGCCTCGACGGCGCCCGCGAGCCAGGGCCCGAGCTCGACCGGCCCCGGCGGCTCGTGGGCGAGGTGGCGCACGAGCGGCGTCAGCGCGCGCACCGCGCCCGGCGCCGCCTCGCCCCGCCGGTCGAGCGCCAGCACCAGGCGCAGGGCCGGGCCGAAGCGGTCGTCGGCCGTGCGCGGCGGCGGGCGCGTGGCCGCGCCGGGCGGCAGCGTGCGCCGCTGGAACATCGACGCCAGCTCGCGCGCGTAGGTCTCGGCCTGCTCCTGCGCGGCCGCCAGCTCGCGCCGCAGCTCTTCGAGCTCGCTGCGCTCTTCGGCCGTGTCGGCCGGCAGCTCGAGCGTCACCTGCCCGCCCTCGAGCACCAGCGAGCCGCCGTAGCGCAGCGCCATGCGGTGCAGCCACGCCTGCTCGGTCTCGCCCGTGGCGCTCGAGTCGGGGCCGAGCGCCACCGTGACGCGCACGAGCTCGCCCTCGCGCCGGATGGCCACGGCGCTCGCCGCCCCCTCGGCGGAGGGCGCCGCGCTCGTCATGCCGAAGCTCAAGAGCACCTGGACCATGCGCTTGAGCTCGCCCTCGTCGCCGAAGACGTCGGTGCCCTTGCCCGGCTCGATGCCCACCCGCGCCGTCGGCGCCATCTCGAGCAAGAGCGTCGCCAGGTCGATGCGGCCGCGCCGCGTCGTGCTCGCCCCCCCGCCGGTGTTGAGCGAGGCGAGGGTGCGCATCGCGTCGTCGAGCGCGTCGAGGGTGCTCGTCACTTCGCCGAGGTAAGGCAAGGGGTTGGGCTCGAGCGACAGGTCGCTCACGCCCCTTCGTAGCAAGTCCGCCGCGGCCCGGGCCTCTTGCGCGAGGAGCCAGCTCAGCTCTTGGCGGTTCAACTTGTCGGTCGACATGGCCCGAAGCATGCCAGAGCCGCGGGGCTCGGCCTACCGCCGCCTTCGCGAATCCTCGCCCGCCGTCGCGGGGGCGCCGCCCAGGCAGGCCCCCCGCGGCGCCACGCCGCCGCCACGAGCCCACCTCACAGCGCCACGCCGCCGCCACGAGCCCGCCACGCGGCGGCACGCCGCCGCCACGAGCCCGCCCCGCGGCGCCATGGCGGGCCGCGACCTACCGGCACCGCCGCCCGGCCCCCCGCCTACCATCCGCCGCCGCCCCGCCGTCCGCTTCGCCCCCCCCGCCGCCGCCCGCTTCGCCCGCCCCGCCGCCCGCTCCGCCCGCTCTGCCGCCCCGCCGTCCGCTTCGCCCGCCCCGCCGCCGCCCGTTCCCCCGCTCCGCCGCCCCGCCGCCTCGCCGGACCGCCCCCGCCCCGTTGCGACCCCCCCTACCGCCGCGGTACACCTGAGTTCATGGGCATTTTCGACCGCATGGGCCGGGTCATTTCGAGCAACGTGAACGCCCTGCTCGACAAGGCCGAAGACCCGAAGAAAAACCTCGACCTTATCCTCGAAGAGATGCGCGACCAGCTGCGGCGCGCCCAGAAAGAGCTCGTCGAGGCCTTCGCCACGCAGAAGCAGCTCCAGAAGAAGGTCGACGATCTCGACGGCGACGCCGACAAGTGGGCCCGCCGCGCCGAGCTCGCCCTCAAGGCCGACGACGAGGCGCTCGCGCGCGAGGCGCTCGTGCAGAAAAAGCGCGTCATCGCCGAGCGCGACAAGGCCGAGGCGCTGCTCGCCGAGGCCCGCGCCACCACCCAGCGCATGAAGCAAGAGCTCGACCGCATGGACGCGAAGCACAAAGAGCTCGAGGCCCGCAAGGGCACCATCGCCGTCCGGGCCCAGCAGGCCAAGGCGGGCGGCGGCTCCGAGGCGCTCGGCGCCAGGGGCGGCAGCGCCTTCGACGAGTTCCGGCGCTTCGAAGACCAGATCGATCGCGTCGAGACCGAGGCGGCCGCGCAGCGCGAGGTCAACGAGGCGCTCGAGCCCGGCAAGGCCCGCAGCGGCCTCAGCCGCGACGATCTCGAGGCCAAGTTCGCCGCCCTCGAGGGCGGGGGCGGCGGCAAGGGCGCCGCCCGCTCCGGCAAGGGCGGCCCCGACGTCGACGACGAGCTCGACGCGCTCAAGAAGAAGATTCGTATCTCGACCTGACGCCCCGTCCAGAGCCTAGAAGCGCCCCGCCCAGCCGAGGCCCTGCGGCGTCACCACCAGGCCGCCGGCCGCCTTCGCCGCGGCCGGGGCGTCGTCGCCCCCCGAGAGCGCGATCGCGATCGCGACGCCCGCGCCCACCAGCGAGAGCACGCCCGCGGCCCCGGCGAGCGCGTAGTTGCGCGTCCGAGACTGGTTGATGGCGTCGCGGTCGCAGACCACGCCGGCCTCGCGGCACTCGTCGAGATCGTCGGCCTGCCCGCGCCCGACCAGGAAGAAGCCCGCCCCGACGCCCGCCAACGCCACGCTCGCCCCGCCGACCACCCAGGGCGCGATCGAAGCGCCGCCCGAGCCCGCCGGCGCCTCGGCGGGCCCGGCGGCGGTCGCGGCGGGCGGCGCCGCCGGCCCGGCGGGCGCCGGCGCGGGCGGCGCGGCCAAGGGCTCGAGGTTCACGACGACCGTGGGGCGGTCTCGCTCCTTCAGCAAAACGTTGAGCCCAAAGGGCTTCCTGCCCGGCGCCGACACCGAGAGCGTGTGCGGCCCCGGGTCGAGCGGCAGCGGCCCCGCCGCGCGCTCGGCCGGCACCTCGACGTCGTCGACGGACACGCGCGCGCCCTCGACCCCCTTCGGCAGCCGCAACGACACCTCGGGCACGCGCGCCTCGAGCCCGCGGATCGACTCGGCGCTCTGCTCGACGATGAGCTTGCGGTCGGGGCCCTGGGTCGAGCGCGCCAGCTCGAGCGCCCGCTTGTAGTCGGCGTAGGCGCTGGCGAGCCGGCCGAGCTTCTCTTCGCAGTAGGCCGCGTGAAAGCGCCCCGAGGCGGTCTCCTTGATCTTCAGAACGCGCTGGAACTTGGCGAGCGCCTCGCCCCAGCGCCCCGCCTGCTCGTCGCGCGTGCCCTCCTCGAAGAGCGCGCGCGCCGCCTGCACGTCGCCCGCCGCGCCGCCCGGGCCCCCCGCCTCCTGCGCGATCGCCCCCCGCGAGCACGCCAGCGCGAGGGCGAGGGGCCCGAGGGCGCGGCGCAACACGCTAGCGACCCCCCGCGGGCTTCGCCGCCGCCTCCGGCGCCCTCGTCACCAGCGGCCCGAGGCCGAGGCCGCCCACCTGCGCCCGAATCAGCTCGGGGTCGCCCACCAGCACCACCTGCATCTTGCCGGGCTCGAGGAACGCCTCGGCCACCCCCTGCACCTGCGCCGCCCCCGCGCCCTGCAGCGCCTTGACCTTGGCCTCGTACTCGTCGAGCGGCCGGCGCTCGAAGAAGAGCGACGCGGCGCTCGCGGCCAGGCCCTCGACGGTCTCGAACGAGCCGGGGTAGGCCCGCACCAGCCCCTCGCGCGCCTCCTCGAGCTCGCGCACGCTGATGGGCCGCGCCTTCATGCCCTTCAGCTCGTTGAAGACCTCCTGCAGGGCCGCCCCCGTCACGTCGGCGCGCACCGCGCTCGACGCGCTGAGCGGCCCGACCCCGAGCCGCGCGTCGCTGCCCGCCCGCGCGCCGTAGGTGTAGCCCTTCGCCTCGCGCAGGTTCATGTTGAGCCGGCTGCCGAAGAAGCCGCCGAACACCGACGAGGCGAGCTCGAGCGTCGCGTCGTTCGGGTCGGCCGAGGCGACCCCCGGCCGCCCCACCAGCACGATCGTCTGCTGCAGCCCCGGCTTCGGCACCACCACCACCTGCGACCGCTCGGGCGAAGGCGGCGCGGGCGGCACCGGCGGCAGCGCCGCCTCGCCCTTCCAGGCGCCGAAGTGCTTCTGCGCGAGCGCCGTCGCCTGCTCGAGCGTCACGTCGCCCGAGAAGACGAGCGCCGCGGCCTTGGGCCCGGCGTGCTTCTGGTAGAAGCCCTTGGCCTGCGCGAGCGTCAGGCGCTCGACGCTCGCGGGGCTGCCGCTCACCAGGTGCCCGTAGGGGTGCTCGGGCCCGTACACGCTCGCGACGAAGGCCTGCTGCGCCAGAAAGCGCGGCTCGCCCATGCGCCGCGCCAGATCGCTGAGCGTCTGCCTGCGCCGCCGCTCGAAGTCGCGCGCCGCGAAGGTCGGCCGCTGCACCACGTCGGCCATGAGCGCGGCCGCCGCCTCGAGGTTGCGCCGCAGGACGCGCGCGCCCACGATCGCCCCGTCGGGCTGCGTCGAGACGCTCAGGCTCGCGCCGAGGTCGGCGAAGGCCGTGTCGAGCGCGAGCGCGTCCTTGCCCGCCGCCCCTTCGGCCAGCATCTGGTACGAGAGCTCGGCGACGCCCGCCTGGCCCGGCGGGTCGCTCGCCGAGCCCGCGCCGAACGCCACAACCACGCTCGCCATCGGCAGCTCGTGGCGCGGGGCCACCAGCACCGTCAGCCCGTTCGGCAGCGTGGCCTTCTCGAAGCGCGGCAAGACGAGCTTCGGCGGCTGCCCGGGCGAGGGGGCCTGCGCGCGCCAGGCGTCGGGCGAGGCCGGCGCCGGGGGCGGCGCCACGGGGCCGGGCGGCGGCCGCGGCGTGCGCGCGGGCCGGGGCGGGTCTTCGCACGCGAGCGCGGCGACGGCCGCCAGCGCGAGCGCGAAGGGGCGCGGTGAGCGGAGGGCGCGCATCATCAGGTACCCCCCTTCGGGGCGGCGGGCGCCGCGGGCTTGGCGGGCGCGCCGGGCGGGGCCTTCGCCTGGCCGGGCGCCGCGGCGGCCTTCTCGGCCGGCGGCACGGCGTGCAAGACGACGCGCGCGTCGGGCCGCAAGTGCTCGGCGACGAAGCGCTTGACGCTCTCCGGCGTCACCTGCGCGTAGCGGGCCAGATCTTTGCCGAGGTAGCCCGGGTCGCCCACGTAGTGGTTGTAGTGCTGCAGCACGTCGGCCTTGCCGCCGAAGCCGCCGACCCGCTGCAGGCCCGAGACGACCTGGGTGTCGTAGCGGTTTCTCGCCCGCGCGATCTCGGCGGCCGTGAGCCCGCCCTTTCGCACCTCGTCGAGCACCGCGTCGACCTCTCTTCGCAGGGCGTCGGTCGACACCCCCGGCCGCGCCACCACCTGGATCTGGAACGCCGACTGGTGCCCGAGCGACTGCTGGTTCGCCGTCACGCTCTGCGCGAGCTGCTTCTCGTGCACGAGCCGCCGGTGCAGCCGGCTCGCCTTGCCCGTCGCGAGCGAGGTCGCGAGCACGTCGGCCTCGGCGTCGCCCGGCTCGAAGATGGCCGGCGTCAGCCACCCCAGGAAGAGCGCCGGCAGCGTCGCCACCGGCTCGTCGTGGCGGATGACCACCTCCTGCGCGACCTTGACCCGCTCGACCTTCGGCGCCGCGGGCTTCGGCCCGCTCGGCAGCGACCCGAAGTACTTCTCGACGAGCGCCCGCGCCCGCGCGGGTTCGAAGTCGCCCACGATCGTGAGCGTCGCGTTCGCCGGCGCGTACCACCTGGTGAAGAAGCCGCGCACGTCCGCGTCGGTCGCGGCCTCGAGATCGTTCATCGAGCCGATGACCTGCCCGTGGTACGGGTGCGGCAGCGGGAAGAGCGCCTGCCAGACCTTCTCGTCGGCCAGCCCGTAGGGCGCCGCCTCGCGCCCCTGCCGCCGCTCGTTCTTCACCACCTCTTGCTGCGTCTTCAGCTTCTCGGCCGTCAGCGCGTCGAGCAAGAAGCCCATGCGGTCGCTCTCGAGCCAGAGCGCCGTCTCGAGGTGGTGGCTCGGCACCGTCTCGAAGTAGTTCGTCCGGTCGAAGTTCGTCGTGCCGTTCAGGTCCGTCGCCCCGAGCTTCTCGAGCATGCCGAGGTGCACGTCGTCGGCCACGTGCTTGCTCCCCTGGAACATCATGTGCTCGAAGAGGTGCGCGAACCCCGTGCGCCCCGGCTGCTCGTGAAAGGCGCCCACGTGGTACCAGACGTTGACGGCCACCACCGGCAGCTTCGCGTCGCGGTGCGTGATCACCTCGAGCCCGTTCGGCAGCGAGTACCTCTCGTACTTGATCTCGGGCACCGCCGTAGCCGGCGCCGCGGGCGCCGCCGGCGCCCCCTTCGGCGCCGGCGCCGGGGCGCCCTTCGGCGGCTGCGGCGCCGGTTGCGGTTGCGGTTGCTGCGCCCGCGCGCCCGAGGGCGAAAAGAGCGCGAGCCCGAGCAGGAGCGCGGGCAGAGTCGTCGTTCGTCGTCTCATGGCAACACCAAGCACGCGGGGGGGACTCGCATTCCGGCTTCGACGCCCGGAGGCACCCCCGCGGCCGCGGCAGGCGCCCCGCGCCGGCGCCCGCGGCGCCCAGCGTTCGCCGCGCGCCCCCGCGCCCGGCGAGGCCTAGCACGGCCTCGCCGGGGGCGAGAAGCCCGAAAGGGCAGGGCCCGCGCCTCCCGCCACGGCGCCTTCCGCCGCGCCGCTCGGCCGCCGCCCCGCCCGAGCCGGCGGAGCCAGGGCGCCCCGGCCGACCCCGACGCCCCCGCCCCCGGACCGCGCCCCAGCGGGGGCCGAGCGCGACCGCACCTCGCGGCCACGGGGGCGGCGGGGCGCACCGTCAGGGCCAGAGGCGGGCGATGCGCTGCGTGCCGTCTTGCACGCCCGCGATGAGAATGCGCCCGCCCGCGTCTTCCGCCAAGCGCACGTTGCGGAAGAGATACGCCTGACCGGCGTTGATGGGTATTTCGGTCGCGCCGCCCGTGCCGAATGCTTGAACCAAGCCACCCTTCGCGTCGTACTTGGCGACGTTGAGGGCCAGCGGCGACACCCCCCCGAACGACCCGTCGGTGACCACTTGCTGCGCCGCGATGAGATCGCCGCTCCAGGCGGAGCGGACGACGGCCGTCACTCGCAGCGCAGAGTCGGTCGCCAGGAACGACGGTATTTGCGTCGCGCGGCCGCCTTGGCCGAACGACGCGTCATACGCGCCGTCGCCAAGTAGCTTGGCGAGCAGTATCGTGTCCGAAGAGTTCTGCCCTCTCGTAAAGCCGCCCAAGACGGCGCCTTCGTCGTCGACGGCGACGCCGAGCGCCCGCTCGTAGAGGACGCCCTCGCGCTGCAAGACGGGCAAGGCCCGGCTGCCCTGGTCGCCGAAGGCTAGGTCCGGGGCGCCGGTAGGCAAGAAGCGCGCGACGCAGGCCTGTTCTCTGCCTTGGCCGTCGGCTTTGTTCCCGCCCACGACCACGTCCCCGCCGGGGGAGACGACGACGGATGTAGGACGGCAAGCGATCTGAGGGCCCCGCACGAAGCCCGCCTGGCCGAAGGTCTCGTCCGCCTTCCCGCCCGGGGTCAGCCGGAGCAACCGGTAGGGGCTGGCCGGATCGTACGAGTCCCGCGCGGCGATGACCAACGTCCCGTCCCCGGCGACCGCGATGCCGCCGAGAGGCGTATCGAACTCCGCCGCTTTGGCCCCCACGGGCGCCGCGACCCCGTCGCTGAACGAGGCGGCACCTCCTTCACCGAAGGCAGCGTCCAGGGTGCCTTGGGCGAGGTGGCGTGACACGTGCCACTGATACCCCTTGATCTGAATCTCGCCCGACGAAGAAGCCCGCTCGAGCTGCGTTCGAATCCCGAAAATGACGACCTTCCCGTCCGGTTGTACCGCCGCCGCACGCGCCTCTTCTTCGTCCGCGTATACGTTCGGTGAGGCCGACGGCGGCGCGTAGAAGACCACCGGGCCGCTGTTGTTTTGGTCGCCGAAGGCCGGGTCCGGCTGCCCGTCGGCCAGGTGATGCACCAGCATGACGCGTTTGTTGTCGCTGTTTCCGACGGCAACGAGCGAACCGTCCGGCAGAGGCGCGATCCCGGCGAGGCTAGCCATCGCCGGCCCCACCACGATTCCGCCCTCCCCGAACGTCTCGTCGAGGGTGCCCGGCTCGCCCTGCACCCACGCCTCGAGCACCGCCTCGGCCGGCTGCCCGGCCCCCGCCGCCCGCACCCGCACCTGGCTCGGCACCCCGAGCGGCGCCCCTTCGGTCGCCCGCATGATGAGCACGCCCGCGCTCGCGCCCGCCGGAATCGTCAGCGGCTCGGCCGTCATGTAGGCCGGCAGCCCCTCGACCGTCACGCGCAGGTCGACGCCGACGGGCTGCTGCAGCCCGACCGGCACGTCGAGCGCCCGCGCCCGCCGCAGGCCCACGCGCCGGGGCGGCACTTGCAAGACCGGCGCGCCCGAAGGCGCCATGCCCCCGCCGCCCGAGGGCCCGGCCGAGCCCCCCTGGCCGCCCCCGCCGCCCGCGCCGCCCGCGCCGGCGGCGGGCCGGCACTGCCCGCCTTCGCCGCGCGCCTGGCCGGACGGGCAGGGCTCGAGCTGTTCGAACTCGTCCGAGACGCAGGCCCCGACGCCCGCCAACACCAACGCCCCGCACCCGATGATTTTCGTTCTCATACCCACCCCTCGGCCGAGGGCGCGGCTCGGTTGCTAAAATTTCTCGCCCGCCTCGGCCAAACCTGGGCCGACTTTCGTCGCCGGCGCGGGCCGCCGTCAAGGCTCGAAGCCGCGACCTCGGCCCGCCCCCCGGGCCGCAGCGGCGGGCGAAGGCGCCGGCGCCGGGCGTTGACGGGCCCTGGCGCGCGAGCTACCCCCCTGACGCCCTGCGGCCGCGGGCGGGCTGGGGCCACAGCGTTGCGAGGGTCGAAGCATGAGGGGCACATCGCGAGGGGCCAAGGCGGTGGTCACCGGGGGCCTCGCGGGCGCGCTGGCTATCGCCGCCTGCTCGCTGCCCGATGGCGCCATTCGTTACTGTGAGCCGGGCACCGTCGCCGACCAGGCCGCGGGCGAGTGCGTGACGCCGACCGCGGGCGCGGGCGGCCAGGGCGGCTCGGCCGGCGCTTCGGGGGGCGCCGGCACGGGCGGCGCGGCGGGCGCGTGCGAGCCCGAGCGCCTCGCGACCGACGCGAAGAATTGCGGCGCCTGCGGCCGCGACTGCCGCGGGGCGCCCTGCGAGAACGGGGCTTGTCAGCCCGAGCTGCTCGCCGACCGCTTGACCGGCCCGTACGGCCTCGTCGTCGCCGACGCGGGCCTGCTCTGGGCGTCACCCGCCCGGGACGCCAAGGGCGACGTCGCCGCGCCCTTGTTGTCGCTCCCGCGCTCTGCGCCGCAAGGCGCTCTGCCTTCGCCGCTCTTCGGCGGCTCCGCGCTCCGTGCCCGCGGCGTTGCGCTCGCGCCGGGCGGCGAGCTCGTCTGGGGCGATCTCGACGGGGCCACGATTTCGCGGCGGTCCCCGGGCGCCGCGCAGGCGACGGCGCTCGCGACCGGGCGGCCCGACGTCACCCGCGTCGTGGTCGCCGGCGAGCACGTCTACTGGACGCAAGGCGCCCTCGACGCGACGCGCGCCGAAGGCGGCGTCTACCGCGCGCCCCTCGGCGGCGGCCCGGCCGAAGAGCTGGCGGGCGCGCAGCTGCGCCCCGACGCCCTCGCGGTCGACGGCGCGACGGCCTACTGGGTCAACCGGGGCCCCGACGGACAGGTGATGCGCGCGCGGGCGGGTGCGGCGCCCGAGATCGTCGAGCGCGCCGGCGACCCCATCGCCGTCGCCGCGGGCGGCGGGCGCCTCGCGTGGGCCGAACGCTCTTCGGGCCGCGTCGCCCTGCTCGCCGAAGGGGCCCTCTCGGCCACGACGCTCGTGCGCGACGCGACCGAGCTCGTCGAGGGCATCGCGCTCGAAGGCGACGCCGTCTACCGCCTCGCGTTTCGACCGGACGAACGGCGCCTGGTCGTCAAGCGCAGCGCCCTCGACGGCGGCGGCGAGGTGCTCTTGACCCGCATCGCTCCGGCTGACGCGGGCTACTCCGGCAACCCCCTCGGGCCCTTCGTGCTCGCCCTCGACGAGGGCTACCTCTACATCGCCGACCCCGGCACGCTGACCGCCGCGGCGGCCGGCGGGCCTCGCAGCCAGAAGAACGGCCGCATGTACCGCACGGCGCGCTGAGGCCGCCGCGCCCGCCCGTTCAGAACGTGATCTTGAGCCCGACGCTCTTCGGGGTGACGACCAGCCCGAGCGTCGGCGCCCCCGCCGACTTCGCTCTTGGGCGCGCGCGCCGACGGGCGCCAGCCCTGCCAAGACCAAGACGAACCAACCAAGGGGGCGAGAACGCATGCGCCGGGGGCCACCGAGAGGGTCTGACTTTCCTCTCGGCCACCCCGGCGCCCAGTTGCGTCGCTTCTTCGGGTCGGTCCAAACGCTCGACCAAAGCTCACAAAGGCCAAGGTGCCCCCCCACAAGGGGCCGGCAACCTGGAACGGGTGAGTTGGGCGGCGACTCCAAGCACCGGGTTACCTCAGGGGGAGGGCCCGCTGGGGGTTGCGTGCTCGACCGAGTAGCTCGGGGGGAGGGCCCGCTGGGGGTTGCGTGCTCGACCGAGTAGCTCGGGGGGAGGGCCCCCTGGAGGAGCCTACTCGGCTGAGTAGAAAGGGGGGAGGGTACCCTGGGGGGGCGTAACCAATCGGTTACAGCAGGGGGAGGGTACCCTGGGGGGGGAGGAACCGGTCGATTCCAGGAGGGGGGAGGGTACCCTGGGGGGTCGTAATCGGCGGATTCGCCGGGGGGGAGGGTACGCTGGGGAGGGCGTAATCGAACGATTACGGAAGGGGGAGGGGCCCCTGGGGGAGTCGTACTCAATCGAGTAGCGGAGGGGGAGGGCACCCTGGGGGACCCTAACCAATCGATTACAAAAGAGGAGGGGGGGCGGGGGCCCTGATCAATTCGAAAAGGTGGGCGGGGGGCATGAAGGAGCGAGCCAGCCGGTAGGGCCGAGTAGGGGTGACTACATCGGGGGCAACACACCCCCGTGCGGTGGTGACAGGGGTGCGAACCGCTGAGCCAGCTCGGTCGAGTTCTCACCCCGAGGCCCGCCTTGTCCTCGACGGCTGCCGCGGGCTGCGGGCAGCATGAGTATGGAAGGGCACTTCGCCGGCCGGGTCTGACTTTGCTACGCTGGCCGCGCACTGTACCCCAGGGAGCCTCCATGCCTTCGCGACGACGACGCTTTCCGTTGACCCCCTTTCTGCTCGCCCTGGCCGCGAGTGGTTACGTTCAGACGGCCCGGGCCGTGGTGACCCTCGCGCCGGGCGCGCCGGCCGACACGTTCGACGTCGACAGCGCCTACATCACGGGGCTCGTCGCCGCGACGGGGCTGAGGTTCTTGCCCGACGGGCGGCTCCTCATCACCGAGAAGGGGGGCGACCTCAAGGTCTGGGCGAACAGCACGCTGACGACCGTGCCCCCCACCTCGTCGGCCTGCGCGACGACGTTCTGCGTCGACGCCGAGAGCGAGAAGGGCCTGCTCGGCGTCGTCGCCCACCCCGACTATGCGCAGAACAAGCGCATCATCGTCTACTGGTCGGTCGCCGCCTCGACCGACGACAAGCGCAACCGCGTCTCGAGCTTCGTGCTCGACGGCACGACCATCGACGCGAAGAGCGAGGTCATCCTGGTCGACAACATCGAGGGCCCCGGCAACCACGACGGCGGCGGCCTGACGGTCGGCCCCGACAAGATGCTCTACGTGGGCACGGGCGACACGGGGTGCAACGAGAACATCCCGCTCGACGGCCCCGACGCCGACACGGTGCCCGACCGCTTCCACCGCAACCTGCTCGGCACCGCGCTCAACTCCGCCAACGGCAAGGTCTTGCGCGTCGACCCGAACAAAGAGTTTCCGAACAGCGCGCCGCCCGACAACCCCCTCGTCGGGGCGACGAACGTGAGCGGCGTGCCGATCGACCCGCCGACCTGTAACGATCAGGGCGGCCTGCAGAACACCTACGACGCGCGGCCCGAGATCTACGCGACGGGCTTCCGCAACGTGTGGCGGCTCTGGGCCGACCCCGCGACGGGGCTCATCTGGGCGGGCGACGTCGGCGAGAAGCAGTACGAAGAGATCAACATCGTCGAGAAGGGCAAGCACTACGGCTGGCCCTTCATCGAGGGGCCGGTCAACCCCGCCGGCTGGCCCCTCAGCCAGTGCTCGACGCTGAGCCCCTCGCCGGGCGACTGCGTGCCGCCGGCGTACATGTGCTCGCACTTCTTGAACGTGCCCGGCATCGACAACGAGTGCATCTCCATCACGGGCGGGCAGATCGTCGACAGCTGCGCCTTCCCCACGTCGTTCCGCGGCAAGTACTTCTTCGGCGACAACGACAAAGAGGGCAAAGTCTGGTCGATCGACGTCACCGAAGACCGGCGCGGCTTCGCCGCGACGCAGGCCCAAGAGTTCTTGCGCGTGGGCGACGAGGAGGGCGTCACCGAGCTCACCGAGGGCCCCGACGGCGCGCTCTACGTCGTCGTGCTCGGCTACGAAGGCCCCTCCTCGGTCGCCCGGGTGACGCCGAAGCAGCCGGCGAACGAGCCGGGGTGCATGCCGCCCGGCATGGCGGGCTCGGGCGGCAGCGGGCCGGGCGGTTCGGGCGGCGGGGGCGGGGCGCCCGGCACTGGCGGCAGCGGCCAGGGCGGCCAGGGCGGTCAGGGCGGCCTGGGCGCCGGCGGGGCGGGCGCGGCCGGGGCGGGCGGCAACCCGGCCGACGGCGGCGACGACGATGATGACGGGTGCGGCTGCCGCACGGCCGGCGGCGACCGGTCGGCGTCGTTCGCGCTCCTGCTCGGGGCGGGCGTCGCCGCGGCGCTGCTGCGAAGGAAGGCGAGGCGATGAGCCCGCGCCGGCCCCGGCGCGGCGCCGCCGCGTACGGCGGGGTCGCGCTCTTCGCCGCCCTGCTCGCCGCGCGGGGCGCGTCGGCCGAGTGCCTCTTTCCGTCCGGGGGTACGCCGCCGGCCGCCATCGACCCCAACCTCTTTACGACCCCCAACCCCGGCTGCCGCAAGTGCCACCAGAAGGGCGACGACCAGGCGCCCGTCTCGTTCCGCGCCTACACGACCTGGGCGGGCACCATGATGGCCAACAGCCTGCGCGACCCGCTCTTTCTCGCCGCGCTCGCGGTGGCCGAGCAAGACGTGCCGGCCCCCGCCCAGTGCGAGAACCCGGCCGAGCCGCCCGTCGGCCTCGGCCAGTGGTGCGTGCGCTGCCACAGCCCCGCGGCCTTCGTCGCCGGCACCACCTCGCCGCTCGACGAGACGAAGTGGACGACGCGCGAGCTGCAGGGCGTCGGCTGCGACGTCTGCCACCTCTCGACCGTCGACGAGGCCGTGCCCGGCGTCCCGGCCGAAGCGCCCTTCATCGGCAACGCCCAGATCTACTTCGACCCGAGCGGCGTGCGGCGCGGGCCCTACGAGAACATCGAGAGCTCGGGCCACTCGGGCGTCCTCGACCCCTTCACCAGCTCGTCCGAGCTCTGCGGCCAGTGCCACCAGGTCTCGAACCCGCTCGTCACCCTCAAAGATGCGGCCGGCGTCGACACGGGCAAGCCCTTCCCGCTCGATACGACGTACGACGAGTGGAAAGACAGCGTCTTTTCGAACGAGCAGGCCGCCGAGAAGAAGAGCTGCGTCGATTGCCACATGCCGCGCATCGAGGGCAATTACGTCGTCGGCACGGGCAGCGACGGCGTCGACCCGCTGCGGCCGAACCCCCCGCGCCACCTCTTCGCGGGCGGCAACCGCTGGGGCATCGACGCGGTCGCGCACGCCGACCCGGCCTACGCGGGCGCGGTCGACAACGTCGAGGCCTTCGAGCTGGCCCGCGCCGCGGCCGAAGAGATGCTCCGGGCGTCGGCGGCGATCGAGGCGCCCGTCGCGCCGGCGGGCCCGGTGGCGGCGGGGGCGCAGGTGGCCTTCGGCGCGCGGGTCAAGAACCGGTCGGGGCACAAGTTCCCGACGGGGTACGCCGACGGGCGCCGGGCCTTCGTGCAGGTGGGCTTTCGCGACCGCACGGGGCGCGAGATCGTCTTGAGCGGCCGCTACGAGGACGACGACCTCGTCGCCGAGGGCGACGCGCAGCTGCGCGTCTACGAGGCCGTGCACGCCTCGAGCGAGGGGGCGGCGGCCGAGGGGCACCTCGCCAAGCACGACCTCGTGGTCAAAGACTCGCGCATACCCCCCGCGGGCTTCACCGGGGCGGTCGACACGACCCGGCCCGTCGGCGTCACCTGGTACGACGCGCCGGGCGGCGGCTATCGCGATTACGACGAGGTCGCGTATTCGTTCACCCTGCCCTCGGCCTTCACCGACGGGCCGGGCCAGGCGTTCATTCGCGTCGTCTACCAGGCCACCACCAAGCACTATATCGAGCTTCTCGAGCAGGCGAACGCGGGCAAGAACCAGCGCGGCCAGAAGCTGCGCGAAGCGTGGGAGGCGACGGGCAAGGCCGCGCCCTTCGTCGTCGCCGAGGCCACGACCGACGTCGTGCTGAGCGGCGGCACGCTGCCGCCCCCGGGCGCGGGCGGCTCGGGCGGCGTCGCCGGCGCGGGGGGCTCGGGCGCCACGGGCGGCGCGCCGGGCGGGGGGCAGGGCGGCGCCGGGCCTTCGAACCCCTCGGACCCCGCGGCGCGCGTCGAAGGGGGCGGCTGCGCCTGCGCCCTCGGCCCGCGCGATCGCGACGCGCGCGGCGCCCTCGTCGCCGCGTCCCTGGTCGCCCTGGCCCTCGGCGCGTCGCGCCGGCGGCGGAGGTGAGCGGCATGGCCAGCCGGCGCCGTCGCCGCCCGCCCCCGACCGCGCCCGGGGGGGCGCCCCCGCCTGCGCTCGACGCCGGCGACGGGGCCCAGGCCGGCGACGGCACCCAGGTCGGCCCCGGCACGGTCGTCGGGCTCGGCTACTCGCTCTATGACGCCGAAGACGAGCTCGTCGAGGCCTCCGACCCCGACGAGCCGCTCACCTACATTCACGGCTACGGACAGCTCTTGCCCGCGCTCGAGGCCGCCCTCGAAGGCATGGTCGCCGGCCAGGAGCGCTCGGTGTGGCTCGACGAGAACGACGCCTTCGGGCCGCACGATCCGGAGCAGGTGTTCGAGGTCGAGCGCGACGAGTTCCCCGAGCCCGAGCGGGTGCAGCCCGGCGACGAGTTCGGGGTCGAAGGCGAGGGCGGAGGGTTTTCGCTGCGCGTCATCGACGTCGTGCCCGACGGCTTCCTGGTCGACGCGAACCACCCGCTGGCCGGCCAGCGCCTGCGCGTGCTCGCCCGGGTCGAGCACGTGCGCCCCGCGAGCGGGGGCGAGCTCGACGAGGCCGAGCGGGCGCTCGAGGCGCTGCAGGCCGAGGGCGAGCCGGGGGCCGGGGCGCCGGCGGCGGGGGGCGCGGGGCCGGGGGGGCTCTTGTCGGCCGAGTCGCTCTTGCGCCGCGGCGGGCGGGGCCGGGGCGAGGCCTAGGCTCTGTCGGACGAAGGCTCCCGTCGCCCGGCGCCCGATCCGCGGCGCCGTCGGTCGGGGCCGGGGACTCGAAATCCGGGCGGATTCCTTCGCCCCCGGCCCCGACC
>DASTPP010000329.1:0-65216 GCA_035762175.1 Polyangiaceae bacterium
CGCGCGACTCGATGAGCTTGCCCACGTTGCGCAGCTGCTGGGCCGCCTCGTAGGCGTCGACGCAGGCGCGCTTGCGGTCTTTCGGCGACGCCGGCTGGGCCTCGGCCGGGCCGTGCGCGAAGGGGGCCGTGGCCACGACGAGCGCGGCGGCCAGGGCCAGGGGCGAGCGAAGGAAGGGGGCGTTGGACATGCGGGGGCAGCCGGGTCGCGGGGCACGGGGGGCCGGGGGTAGCCCGCCCGAGCGCCCCCGGGGCCGCGCACGGCGTGCGGCCCGCGAAACGACAAGGGCCTTCTTTTTACACCAAGGCGATGCCCCGGCGCCATCTACCGCCGAGATCGGGGGCCCCGGCGCGCTAGCGGCCGGGCGCCCGGGCCGGGTCGACCACCGCGTAGGGCAGGGGCCAGAGCGGCCGGGGGTAGCCCTGCTGGGCCGCGGCGTGCAAGGTCCAGTGGGGGTCGTCGAGGTGGGGGCGGCCGAGCAGGCAGAGGTCGGCCCGCCCCGCCAGCAGCAGGGTGTTGACGTGGTCGGCGTTGGCGATGTTGCCCACGGCCATGGTCGCCGCCGGCACCTCGTGGCGCAGAAAGTCGCTGAAGCCGGCCTGCCACATGCGGCCGAAGACCGGGCGCTGGTCGGGCACGGTCTGCCCCGTCGAGACGTCGAGCAGGTCGACGCCGCGCGCCCGCAGCAGCTTGCCGAAGGCGAGCACCTCGTCGGGCGCGACGCCGCCCGGGTACCAGTCGGTCGCCGACAGGCGCACGCTCATGGGCTTGTCGGCCGGCCAGGCGGCGCGCACCGCGTCGAACACCTCGAGCGGAAAGCGCGCCCGGTTCTCGACCGGGCCGCCGTACTCGTCGTCGCGCACGTTCGTCAGCGGCGACAGGAAGCTCGCCAAGAGGTAGCCGTGCGCCATGTGCAGCTCGAGCAGGTCGAAGCCGGCCTCGTCGCCCAGGCGGGCGGCGGCCACGAACTGGTCGCGCACTCGGCTCATGTCGGCGCGCGTCATCGCCCGGGGCACGGCGCTCCGGGGGGTGTAGGCGAGGGGCGAGGCCGAGAGGAGGGGCCAGCCGCCCTCGGGCAGGGGCTCGTCCATGCCCTCCCACATGAGCTTGGTCGCGCCCTTTCGGCCCGCGTGCCCGAGCTGCAGGCCGATCTTGGCGCCCGAGTTCGCGTGCACGAAGTCGACGACGCGCCGCCAGGCGGCGAGGTGCTCGGGCCGGTACAGGCCCGCGCAGCCGGGGGTGATGCGGGCGTCGGCGGCGACGCAGGTCATCTCGGTCATGACGAGGCCGGGGCCGCCGAGGGCGCGCGCGCCGAGGTGCACCAGGTGGAAGTCGCCGACGAGCCCGTCGCGGGCCGAGTACATGCACATGGGCGAGACGACGACGCGGTTGTCGAGGCGCAAGCCCCGCAGCCTGAGCGGGGTGAACATGGGCGGCGGGGCGGCCTCGGGCGCGGGCTCGCCCGCCGCGGCGAAGGCCGCGCGGGCGAACTCGCCGCGGGCGCGCTCGACCAGGCCGGGGTCGCGCCGGCGCAGGTTCTCGTAGGTGATGCGCTTGCTGCGGGTCAGCAGGCTGAGCGCGAAGGTGAGCGGCCCCAGGCGGCGGTAGCGGCGCACGTGCTCGAACCAGACCAGGCTGTCTTGGGCCGCCTTCTGCGTGCGCTCGACCACGGGCCGGCGCTCGGCCTCGTAGGCCTCGAGGGCGGCGGGCAGCGAGGGCTCGCGCGCGAGGGCCTCGGCGAGCGCGATGGCGTCTTCGACCGCGAGCTTGGTGCCCGAGCCGATCGAGAAGTGCGCCGTGTGCGCCGCGTCGCCGATCAAGACCACGTTGCCGTCGTGCCAGCGCTCGTTGCGCAGCGTCGCGAAGTTGACCCAGGCCGAGCGGTTGGCCCGCAGCCGGTGGCCGGCGAGGTGGGCGGCGAAGGCGCGCTCGAGGTAGGCGAGGGTCTCGGGCTCGGTCGCGCGGTCGAGCCCGGCGGCGAGCCAGGTCGCCTCGTCGCACTCGGCGATGAAGGTGCTGGTCTCGCGGTCGTAGCGGTACGCATGCGCCTGGAAGATGCCGTGCTCGGTCTCGACGAAGAAGAACGAGAACGAGGCCAGCGGCAGCGAGGTGCCGAGCCAGATGTAGCGGCAGCGGCGGCGGTCGAGCGAGGGCCGGAAGGCGGCCGCGCGCGCCGCGCGGGTCGCGCTGTTGACGCCGTCGGAGGCGACGACGAGGTCGGCGTCGGCGAAGTCTTCGGGGCCGCGCGCCTCGCGCGCGAACTCGACGCGCACGCCGAGCTCTTCGCAGCGCCCGCGCATCAGCCGCAAGAGCGCCGCGCGGCCGACGCCCGCGAAGCCGTGGCCCTCGGACCGGACGCGCTCGCCGAAGGCGTGCACGTCGATCGCCGTCCAGCGCGTGAAGGCCGCGCCGACGGCGTCGAAGAGCGGCCGGTCGGCTTCGGCGAGGTTGCCGAGCGTCTCGTCGGAGAAGACGACGCCGAAGCCGAAGGTGACGTCGGGCGGGTTGCGCTCGACGACGAGCACCTCGCGCCGCGGGTCGGCCTTCTTGGCGAGCAGGGCGAGGCAGAGGCCGCCCGGCCCGCCCCCGATGCACACGATCTTCACCGGCGTACCCTCCGGCAGGGGCTGTTACCACGGCGGCGCCCGAGCGCACGCCCGCCCTCCCCTCCCCTCGCCCTCGGGAGAGGGGCCGGCGATGAGGGCTCCCCCCTCTGCCTCGGGAGAGGGGCCGGCGGTGAGGGCCTTCCCCCCTCGCCCTCGGGAGGGGGCCGGGGGTGAGGGCCCTCCGCCTGCCCCTCGGGAGAGGGCCCCGCCGCGCCCGCCCCGGGGCTACTCGGCGCTCTGGGCCTGAGCCTGCGAGCGCTCGCGCGAGGGCTGGGTCAGCGGGGGCTCTTCTTCTTCGGCGGGCGGCCGCGCTACGCGGGCCGTGGGCACGGAGGCTTCGGGCTCGGGAACGCGGCCGAGGAGGCGCCCGAAGCGCGCCGACAGGTCGTCGAAGAGGGTGTAGGCGACCGGCGTCGCCAGCAGCGTCAGGAGCAGCGCGAGCGACTGGCCGCCGATGATGACGAAGCCGGTGGCGCGGTTCTGCCCCGCGCCGGCGCCGCCCGAGACGACGAGCGGCACCATGCCGGCGACGAAGGCGAGCGTGGTCATCAGGATGGGCCGGAGCCGGTCGCGGTTCGCCTCGAGCACGGCCTCGAGCCGCGGGCGGCCCTGGGCGCGCAGCTGGATGGTGTGGTCAATCTGCAGGATCGAGTTCTTCTTCACGACGCCGAAGAGCACGAGCACGCCGGTCATCGAGAAGATGTTGAGCGACTGGTTGAAGGCGATGACCGAGAGGATGGCGAAGGGCACCGTCAGCGGCAGGCTCAGCAGGATGGTGATCGGGTGCAGCCACGACTCGAACTGCGCGGCGAGCACGAGGTACATGAAGATGAGCGAGAGGCCGAAGGCGTAGAAGAAGTTCTCGGCCGCGCGGCCGAACTCGCGCGAGACGCCCGTCGGGGCGGCGGTGTAGCCGGGCTCGAGCCTCATCTCGGCCACCTGCCGCTGCAGCTCGTCGAGCACGGCGCGCTGCGAGTAGCCCTTCTCGAGGTTGGCCGAGATGGTCGCGGTGCGCAGGCGGTTGCGGCGGTCGACGCGCGAGGGGCCCGTGCCGGTCGTGAAGGTGACGAGCTGGTCGAGCGTGACCGAGCCGAGCTTCGAGGACGGCACGCTGATGAGCCGCAGCCGGTCGGCGTCGGCGCGGGCGTCGGCGTGCGAGCGGAGGAACACGTCGTAGCGCTCGCCCCGCTCGTTGTAGCTCGACACCTCGTCGCCGCCGACGAGCAGGCGCAGGGCGTTGGCCACGTCGGCGACGCTGACGCCGAGGTCGGCGGCGCGGCGCCGGTCGACGTTGGCGCGCACCTCGGGCTTGCCGAGCACGAGCGAGGTGTCCGGGTCGACCACGCCCGGCAGCTGCTTGAGGCGCCCGACGAGCCGCTCGGAGTACTCGGTGATCTTCGGCAGGTCGCGGCCCTGCACCATGAACTGGATGGCCGCGCTCGGCATCGAGAACGCGGGCACCGGGCCCACGGTCGCGCGCAGCCCCTCGCCCTTGATGAGGCCCCCGAGCCGCCGGCGGCCGCCGTCGATGAGGTCTTGTTGCGAGTCGGCCCGCTCGGACGCGGGCGCGAGCTTGACGTAGACGCCGCCCAGGTTGGGCGTGCGCTGCGGATCGTCGCCGACGGTCACCACGGTGTAGCGCACGCCCGGCATCTTCTCGAGCTCGGCGGCGAGGCGCGTGCCGACCAGGCGCGTGCTGTCGAGGCTCGTGCCCTCGGGGGCGCGGAAGGTGACCTGGAACTGCGACTCGTCCTCGAGCGGCAGGAAGTTCGCCTTCGCCGCGCGCGCCAAGAACGGCGTCGACCCGAGCACGACCAGGCAGGCGAGCGCGACGGCCCCGCGGTGCGCCATCGACCAGGACAGCGCGCGCATGTACGCCCCCTCGACCGCGAGGTACGCCCGCGAGGCGCCCCCGTGCCCGCCCCCGTGCCCGCCCCCGCCCGGCTTCGGCCGCAAAAAGCGGGCCGCGAAGCTCGGCGTCAGGGTGAAGCTGACGAGCATCGAGACGAGGATGGCGAACGACATCGTCAGGCCGAACGAGCGCATGAAGCGCCCGACGATGCCCTCCATCATCGCGACGGGGGCGAAGACGGCCACCAGCGAGAGCGTCGTGGCGAGGACGGCGAGCCCGATCTCGCGCGTGCCCTCGACGGCCGCCGCGGCCCCGCCCTCGCCCTTCTCGCTCATGCGCCGGTAGATGTTCTCGAGCACGACGATGGCGTCGTCGATGACGATGCCGACGGCGAGCGTGAGCGCCAGGAGCGTCAGCGCGTTGAGCGTGAAGCCGGCCGCGCGCATCAGCCAGAAGGTGCTGACGATGCTCGTGGGGATGGCGACGGCGGCGATGAGCGTCGAGCGCCAGTCGCCGAGGAAGAGCAGCACGATGAGCGCGGCCAGCACCGAGCCGAGCACCAGGTGCTCTTGCACCGCCCCGATCGAGTTCTCGATGAACTCGGACTGGTCGCGCGCCACATCGATCGCGTAGCCCGCCGGCAGCTGCGGCCGGAGCTCGGCGAGCCGCTCTTTGACCTTGCGGATGACCTCGACCGTGTTGGTGCCGCTCTGCTTGCGCACGTTGAGCAGCACCGCCGACTTGCCCCCCTTGAAGCCCGCCGTCTCGGGCTCGGCCATGCCGTCCTCGACGGCCGCGACGTCGAGCAGGCGCACCGCGTAGCCCTGGCGCGAGGCGACGACCAGCTCGCCCATCTCGTCGACCGACTCGACCCGCCCGCGCGTGCGCAGCGTGAGCGAGCGCCCGCCCTGCTCGATGCGCCCGGCCGGGATCTCGACGTTCTGCGCCGCGAGCGCCCGGCTCACGTCGACCGCCGTCAGCCCGTACTTCTGCAGCTTCGAGGGGTCGACCAGCACGTTGATCTGCCGGCGCCGGCCCCCCACGATCGTCACCTCGCCCACCCCCGCGATCGACTCGATGCGCCGCTTGAGCGACTTGTCGGCGAACTCGGTGACGGCGCGCACGTTGTCGGCCGCCGAGAGCGCCAGCGTCAGCACCGGCGCCGCGTCGGAGTCGGTCTTCGAGACCGTCGGCGGCTCGACGCTCGTCGGCAGCGAGGGCATCACCTGGCTGACCTTGTCGCGCACCTCCTGGGCGGCGACCTCGATGTCCTTCTCGAGCGCGAAGGTGACGTAGACCTGGCTGACGCCCTCGGTCGAGACCGAGCGCAGCTCGTCGATGCCGCTGATGGTGTTGAGCGCCGACTCGATCTTGTCGGTGATCTCGAGCTCGACCTCCTCGGGGGCCGCGCCCGGCGAGACCGTCGTGACCGCCACCGTGGGGAAGTCGACCTTGGGAAAGCGGTCGAGGCCGAGCCGGCCGTACGAGAACGCCCCCATCACCGTCAACACGAGGATGATGACCGACGCGAAGACGGGGCGGCGGACGCAGATCTCGGCGAGCCACTGCATGACAAGGGCCTTTCGTGGGGAGGGGGCGCCCCCCTTCGCGCGCCCCCCGGGCTCAGGGCGTGGTCACCTCGACCCCGTCGCTGAGCTGCGCGACGTTCTCGACCGCCACCTCGTCGCCCGGGGCCACGTTGCCGCTGACGGCGACGAGGTCGCCCGCCTGCCGGCCCACCAGCACCAGCCGCTCGGACACGCGCCCGCCCGCGCGCACGAACACGCGCGTGGACGAGCCCGTCGTGCCGAGCGCGGCCTGGGGCACCACGATCGCGCTCTCGTTCTGACCCTGCAGCACGACCGAGGCGCGGGCGAAGAAGCCCGGGCGCAGCTCGCCCTTGTCGTTCGGCACCTCGGCCTCGACCGGCAGGGTGCGCGACTGCGCCCGCACGCTCGCGCCGATGCGCCGCACCACCCCCTCGAAGGTGCGCCCCGGGTAGGCCGCCACCGTCACCACGACGCGGCTGCCGACGCCGAGCCGCGGCAGATCGTTCTCGGGCACGTCGAGCCTGAGCCGGAGCGGGTGGTCTTGCACCAGCGTCACCAGCGCCCGGCCCGTGTTGGCGTACTCGCCGACGTTGATCTTGCGCTCGGCCACGGCGCCGTCGAAGGGCGCCCGGATGACCGAGTCGGCCGCCGCCTTCTGCGCCTGGCTGAGCTGCGCCTGCGCCGCGCCGTACGACGCCCACGACTGGCGCGCCGAGCTGAGGGCCGCGTCGTACTGGGCCTTCGCCCGCTCGGCCGCGCTCCTCGCGTTGTCGTAGGCCGCCTGCGAGGCCGCGCCCGACTCGACGAGCGACTTGGCCCGCGCCGCCTCGGTGTTCGCCAGGTCCATCGCCTCTCTGGCGGCCCGCACGTCGGGCACCAGGTTCGGGTCGAACTTCTCGCCCGGGTCGAGCCCGAGCCGCGCCCGCGCCTGCTCGGCGTTCGCCTGCGCCTGCGTCACGCGCAGCCCCGCGTCGCGCGTGTCGAGCACGGCGAGCGTCTCGCCCCGCTTCACCCGCGTGCCCACGTCGACCGGGATCTTCGACACCACCCCCGCCACCTGCGTCGCCACCTCGCTCGACTGCTCGGCGTCGAGCGTGCCGTTGAACTCCAAGACGGGGGGCAGCGAGCGGTGCTCGGCCCGCGCGAAGCGCACCCGCACCGCCGCGGGCGCGGCGCTCGCCACCCCGCCCGCCGTATCTTTCGACGCCTCGGCGCCCCCGCCCCGCCCGCCGCAGCCCGCCGAAAGCGCCGCGAGCGCCGCGAGGGCGAGCGGGGCCCCGGCCCACGCCGCCACCCCCCGGCCGCCCCCGGGGCGGCGTCGAGCATCCACAACCATGGCCATGAGTCTCCTTACCAAACCTACGGGCGCCCCCGGCCGGGGCGCCCGCGCCCCTAAAGATACGCGGGCTCCCGCCCCGGGTGCCACTTGATGCCGCAGCCGATGCTCGCTTTCTGCGCGGCCTCCGGCGCCCGGCCCGCCAAGACGGCGTCGAGCGCCGCGCGCACGTCGCGGCCCGTCGGCGCGCCGCCCCGGCCCGGGCGGCTCTCGTCGAGCTGCCCATGGTAGGCGAGCCGCCCGCCCCCGTCGAAGACGTAGAAGTCGGGCGTGCACGCCGCCCCGAACGCCTTCGCCACCTCTTGCGTCTCGTCGAACAAGAACGGAAAGCCCCACCCGAGCTCGCGCGCGAGCTCGCGCATCGGCCCCGGCCCATCTTGCGGGTGCGTGCGCAGGCTGTTGGCGTTGATGCCCACGAGCCGCACGCCCCTCGGCGTATAGTCGCGCTCGAGCGCCCCGATCGCCCCGCGCACATGCACGACGTAGGGGCAGTGGTTACAAATAAACATCACCAGCGCCGCGGGCGCGCCCCGCAGCGATTCGTGGGTCACCTCGCCCCCGCCCACCGCGTCGGGCAGCGCAAAGACCGGCATCGGCGAGCCGAGTTCGAGCGAAAACGACGAAGGGGTCTGCGCCATCGTGGCCTCCTCGGGCGAAAGACTGCCCCACCCTAGCCGTTCTAGGGCGACGCCGCCCCCCCTAAGGGTGCCTTTTTTCCAGCCCTCGGGGCGATCGTTCGAACGAACGAACTTGCCCGCGGCCGCCGCCCCTGTCACCCCTCGCGGCCCCGCCCGGGGGCCCCGCCGCCGCGCCCGCGCGGCCCTGGTCGCCGCCCCTCACCAACCTTAAATTTAGGCCCGAGCGGGGCCGAAGAGCCCGGCGCCGGAGGGCGCCTCCGACCCCCCGCAATTGCCCCCACCCCTCGATCGAAGAAGGGGGTGACGTGACGATGAACCGCCTCTCCGCGTTGATCCTTGCCCTCGGGCTGCTCGCCGGCTGTGCCCCGACGCCCGCGCCGGCGCCGCCCGCGCCGGGGGCGTCCGCGCCCGACGCCGAGGTGGTCGAGCGCGCGCTCGCGGCGGTCGTCCTGCTGGTGGGCACGCGCGGCGACGGCAGCGTGTCGTACGGCTCGGGCATCGTGCTCGACGGGCGCGGCCTCGTGGTCACCAACGCGCACGTGCTGTCGGGCTCGCGCTCGCTCAAGGCCATGCTCTACGAGCCCACCCGCATCAGCTACACCCCGATGGACGGCGGGCTCGCCCGCTACCTCTTCGAGTACGAGCGCGACCTGGTGGGCGCCCGGGTCGAGCGCGTCGACCCGCGCAGCGATCTGGCCCTCGTGCGCGTCGACGCCGACACGTCGCGGCGGCCGCGGCTGCGCCCCTCCGCCCGGCCCCCCCGGCGCGGCGAGCGCGTCTTCGCCATCGGGCACCCCCAAGAGAACGTGTGGTCGTTCACCGCGGGCCAGGTGAGCGCGCTGCACCACGGCGCCGTCCAGCACGACGCCCTCTTGAGCTTCGGCAGCTCGGGCGGCCCCCTGCTCAACGAGCGCGGCGAGCTCGTCGGCGTCAACACCTCGAAGGTCGTGAGCGAGCCGCGGGGCCTCTCGTTCGCGCGGCCCTTCGCGCTCGTCGACGCGCTCGTGCGCTCGGCCGCCGACCCGGGCGAGCTCGATCTCTCGACCCCCGAGCGCGCGGCGAAGAGCTGCTGGCTCGCCCGCGAGCTCGGCTCGCCGGGCGCCGAGGGCTGCGTCGACGGGGGCGCGGCCTCCGGCGCCGCGGCCGCCCCGGAGCGAGGCCCGGGCGCCGGGGCCGAGCGCGGGGCGGGCGCGCGAAACGACGAGCTGCAGCGGCCCGCGCCCCCGACCGGCGACTGTCCGGCGGGCCCGGCGCCGCCTCCCGCGCGGCAGCGCGCCGTGAGCGACGTGCTCTCGTCCGCGCCGCCCACCCCCGGCGGCGCCCCGCCCCCCGGCCGGACCGCCGACGCGCGCTCCGGGCCGCCGGTCTTGCGCCTGGGCGCGAGGGTCGAAGAGGTGCGCCCGATCGGCGAGGGGCTCGCCTGGGTGCGGCTCGAGGCGCGCACCCCCGAGGGCGCGACGATTGGCCTGTCCGAGCTCTACGCCCGCGCGGGCGACCGCTGGCTGCGGCGCACGCCGCCCTCGCCCGACGAGCGCCGAACCCTGCCGAGCGGCTGGCCGGCCCCGCTCGACGAAGCGGCGCCCGGTCCGCCCCCTCGCCCGGGTGAGGCGGGCGCCTTCGGGCGAAGCGGCTGCCCTTAGGCGCTGTCGGACGAAGGCTCCCGTCGCCCGGCGCCCGATCCGCGGCGCCCTCGGTCGGGGCCGGGAGCTCGAACTCCGGGCGGATTCCTTCGCCCCCGGCCCCGACCGAGGGCTTGCATCTCGGCCGCCGCGCTCGGTCCGCCTTCGTCCGACAGAGCCTAGCGCCTCGGCTCGGGTGATCCGACGGCCCCGCCCGGCGCCCTGCCGTTCGGGGGCGTCGCGCTCGCGACCTGCGTCGCGGCCGGCGCGCCCTCGCGCGGGGAGGCCGCCTCGCAGGTGAGGGGCGCGGCCTCGGCCGGCACGGCCGGGTGCAGCGCCGCGGCGGGGCGGCCCGGGCCTTCGGGGCCGCCGAGCAGCCCCGACGAGTGCAGCGCGAAGGGCCCGACCGCGCCGGCGAGCGCGAGCAGGGCGAGGGCGGCGACGCGGGGGCCGCGGTGGCGGCCGCCGCGGATCTGCGTCATCGACGGGATGAACGTGATCGCCGCCGGCGCCGTCGAGGGCGGGGCGAAGCTCGGCGTGCTCGCGGCGAGCACCGAGGCCTCGACCGGCGTGACGACCGTGGGGCTCTCGACGAAGAGCGCGCCGGCCTTCGCGAGCGGGCCGGAGCCGACCGTGGCGTTGTGCGTGAGGCCGAGCGTGGCCTGCGCCGCGCGCACCGCCCGCCGCATCACCGAGGCGTCGGCCCAGCGCTCGTGCTTCTCGTAAGCGAGGGCGCGGTCGACGAGCTCGCAGAGGTCGGCCGGCGCCGCCGGCCAGGCCGAGGCGAGCGGCCGGGAGCGCTCGGTGGCGGCGAGGATGAGCATCTCGTTCGACGAGTCGGCGCGGTGCACGTACTCGCCCGTCAGCAGCGTGAAGAGCGTCGCGCCGACCGACCAGAGGTCGCTCCGGCCGTCGACCTCGCGGCTGCGCCCGCGCGCTTGCTCGGGCGCCATGAACGCGGGCGTGCCGAGCGCGACCCCGGTCTGCGTCTTGGTGACCGAGGCGGCGAGCGAGTCGCGGAAGTGCGCGATGCCGAAGTCGAGCACCTTGAGCCGCCCGTCGTCGGTCAAGAAGATGTTCTCGGGCTTGATGTCGCGGTGGGTGATGCCGCGCGCGTGCGCGCACGCGAGCACGCAGAGCAGCTCGTCGGCGACGGCGAGCACCTCGGCCGCGCTCAGCCGGTAGCCCCGGCGCTTCCAGCGCGACTCGAGCGTCTCGCCGGTCAAGAGCTCCATCACGAGGTAGGCCCGCCCGTCGTCGAGCACGTCGTCGTCGAGCACGCGCACGACGCCCGGGTGGTCGACGCCGTTGGCCGCGTAGCCCTCGCGCAGAAAGCGCGCGCGCACCGACGCGCTCAGCCCGAAGCCGCGGTGCAACAGCTTGACGGCGGCGCGGTGGCCGTTGCGGTGCGTCGCGCTGTAGACGGCCGCCATGCCCCCGACGCCGATGAGCGCGTCGAGGCGCCACTTGCCGCCCAGGGTCTGCCCCACCAGCTCGAGCGCCTGCGCGTACGCCGTCGCCTCGGCGCTGTCGGCCGGCGCAAACCCCGACGCCTGCCTCCCCGCCTGGGCGGGCGCCTGGTGGTCGTCACCGGCGCCGGCCTCCCGCTGCGTGCTGTTCAGTGCCATGGCCCGCCCTTCATGCCGGCGTTGCCCCGACGTGGCCAAGTTTGTGCGCGCGAGGGCAGGCGTTTTTTCTGACTTTCGGGCCCCCGAACGCTAGCCGTAGCCAAAAACGGCCGCAAACCTCGCCTACCAGGGGCTGCGAGGTCGAGAAAATGGCCACCTGGTAGGCGTGCTAGAGCGCCGACCGGTTCTTCTGGGGCGGCGCTCTAGCAAGCCCTCGCTCGGGCCCCGAAAGGGCCCCCCAGGCCGGCCGTACCCCTCGCCGCAGCCCTCACCGGCGGGGCCGCGGACCGCCCTCACCCGCATGGCAGGTGCCCATGCGGGCGCTCTGGACCCGCTCGCACGCGCCTGCCGCTCAGTCGGCAGGCCCCGAGGCGTCGGCCACTCGGCTCAGTCGGAGCTGACGCGCGCGAGCGCCGCCGCGAACATGTGCTGGTAAATGTGCCAGTTGTACAGGCCCAGCAGCGTCAGCAGCGACAGATCGTCGTTCGAGAGGTCGGGCCGCTCGACGGTCGCCTCGAGCCGCTCGCGCAGGAGCGACGACGCGTGGTTCAAGTACACCAGGGGGATGCCGTCGGGCCCCCGCCAGAAGAAGCGCTGGCGGAAGAGGCCCTTGGTGTCCCAACGAAAGACGCGGCCGTCGGCCAGGGTCAGCGTGCCCCCGCTGCCGAGGCCCGCGAAGGTGAAGGTGGCGAGGGGCGCGCCCGTCATCGAGCGCCGGACCTCGACGACCTTCTTCAGAAAGCCCTTCATCGAGAAGAACCAGACGCCCTCGGACGACTCGGCCACCGCGCTGACCCAGGCGCGCCCGGTCGGCTTGATGACGCCGACGATGTCGGTGCCGTTGCGTAGCTCGTAGATCGAGCCGGCCTCTTTGCTTCGTTTTTTCGACCAGACGAGAGTACGCCCGGCAGAGCCCTCAAGCGACCGCAACATCGTGCCTGCCCTCCTCGAGCGAATGGCGGGGGGTCGGGGGGCGAGTGCCGCGGGCCCGAAGGCCCCGCCCCGACGTGAAAAAGCGAGCACTACAGGTAGCAAACTGCTCCCCCCGGTCAAGCGCACCTCGCCCCCTTTGACGCCCCCCGACCCCCGCCCGGCGGGCGGCGACGCGCCGCGGCAGGCTCAGCGCATCAGCGCTTCGAGCAGGGCGAAGGCTTCTTGCTCTTCGGGCCGGGTCTCGCCGTCGGCGGCGATGAGATCGCGCACGGTGTCGAGAAAGAGGCGTCGGTGCTCGGCGGGCACCGACGAGGGGTCGACCTCTTCGGGCGGCGGGGGCACCTTGAGCCACCCTTTGACGAGCGCGGCCTCGTCGGGTTCAAGCCGGAGCTTTTGGACCATCTTGGCGACGAAGGCCTGCTCCTTGGCGTGCACCTCGAGATCGGCCCACGCGAACGAGCAGAGAAAGCGCATGAGGCGGAGGCGCTCTTCGCGCGACAGGTCTTTCATCATGGCGGGGCTACCCTAGCGCATCCGCAAGGTGGCGCGAAGCGGCCTCGCCCGGCGCAGAAACGCCCGCGCGCCGCGGGAAGCGGCGGCGCGCGGGCGCGGGCGGTCGGGCGCGCGGGGCCGCGCCCGGGGGGCTCAACGGCGCGAGGGCAGGCGGCTCGCGTCGAGCAGCACGGCGCGGGCGACGCCGAGGCAGACGAGGGCGTTGCCGGCGCACCAGAGGGTCAAGAGCGCCTTGCCGAAGGGGCCGTAGGCGAAGCCGAGCCCGGCGGTGGTGGCCAGGTACGCCGCGGTGCCGACGGCGATGCCGGCGATGAGCGGGCGCAGGGCCCGGACGCTGAAGCCGACGGCGGCGAGGGCGAGCGGCCAGAGCGCGTTGGCGAGCGGCAGCCAGCGGTGCAGCGACGCGTCGACGAGCAGATCGAGGTCGGCGACGGGGCGCGAGAGCAGGTCGACGGCGAAGGCCTCGCGCGAGACCAGGAAGGGGGCGAAGAAGAAGAGGCCGGGGCCGGTGGCGAGCGCGGCGAGCCAGAAGCCCGCGCCGCCCGAGCCCTCGGCCGAGCCCGCCTTGCGCGCGCCGCGCAGGAGCAAGAAGCCGAGGGCGAGCACGGCGCCGAGGCGCGTGAGCCCCTGCACGAGCGTGACCCAGCGCGCGGCCGCGTCGGCCTGCAGGATGCCCGCGCCGTAGAGCAGGCGCCCCTTGTCGGAGTCGTCGACGACGCGCGCGGTGCGCGAGAGGATGGACTCGACGGCGGCCGGGTCGGTGACGCCGAGGCCGACGAGCAGGGCGGCGCCGCCGGCGACGTGCGGGGTCGCCATCGAGGTGCCATTCCACGAGGCGAACTGCTCGCAGCCGCCGCGGCCGTTGTTGCAGATGGTCTGCTGCACGACGGCGACGCCGGGCGCGGCGAGGTCGACGCCCTGGCCCCGCGAGGAGAACTTGGCGAGCGAGTCGTTGTTGTCGGTGGCGCTGACGCCGAAGGCGTTCTCGCAGGCGCCGGGGTAGTTGACCGGCCCGCCCGAGTTGCCCGCGGCGGCCACGACGAGCGCGCCCTGGGCGCGCGCGTGGTCGACCGCGCTCTGCAAGACCTTCGAGTTGCGCGGGCCGCCGAGGCTCAGGTTGATGACCTGCGCCCCGTGGTCGGCCGCCCACCGGATGCCGTCGGCCACGTCGGCCGTGGTGCCCGAGCCGCTCTCGGAGAGCACCTTGATGGGCATCAGCCGCGCGCCGAAGGCGACGCCGGCGGTGCCGAGCCCGTTGTTGGTCGACTGCGCGATCGTGCCCGCCACGTGCGTGCCGTGCCCGTGGTCGTCGTTCGCGTGCTCGTTGCCCGAGACGAAGTTGTAGCCCGCGACGCACTGCGTGCGGTTCAGGTCGGTGCCCTTCGTGTAGGGGCCGTAGTCTTCGCAGGCGACGCCCGTGTCGACGACGGCCACCGTCGCGCCCCGGCCGATGCCAAAATCCCACGAAGCGGGGGCGCCGACGCGGTCGAGGTGCCACTGGTCTTTGTAGAGCGGGTCGTTCGGCGCCCCGCCGAGGGCCTTGACCCGGTAGAGCGGCTCGACGAACTCGACCCGCCGGTCGAGCCGCAGCGCGGCGACGGCCGCCTTGGCCAGCGCGGGCAGCGCGCGCACCACGTACGTGCGTGTCGTCGGCTCGCTGGCGGTCGGCAAGACCGAGAGCGTGAGCGGGCGGGCGAGCTCGAGCATCGCCCCCGATTCGGCGTCGTCGCGCAGATCGACGACGTACGCGCCCGGCACCTCGAACGACTCGGCGTCGACCTCGCCGGTGCCCGGGCCGGCGTAGGCCTCGGCGTCGGCGTGGGCGGTGGGTTCGAAGTGGACCCGGTCGGTGAAGGGCGTCGGCGGCTCGGCCGAGGCGGCCCCGCCGGCGAGCAGCACCGGCAGCGCCGCCGCGAGGCCCCAAAGGCCGGGGCGCCAGAACGAACGATGCGACCAATGGGTATTACCCGACATGCGCTTAGCGTAACCCATGGCCCCGCCGGGCGCCCGCCTCTCGTGAGGCAAAACACGACTCCGGCGGGCCCCGACCGGCCGAGGTTCGGCCCGCGCTGTCGGGCCCCCCGGGGCCGAGGCGCCGGGGTACGAGGGCCGCCCCTACCGGCGCGAAGGCCGCCGAACGCCCCCCGCCCGAGCGCGGCCGTTTTATGACGCCGTGCGAAGCGCCAGGGGCCGCTGCGTAGCGTGCCGAGCAGCCCCCGGGCAGGCCGAGAGCGAGGGCGGAAGAGCACAGAAACCGGAAGGTTTTGAGCACCCACGACCGACGAGGTCGGCCTGCCCGGGGGGCTGCTCGGCGCTCTTACGGCTCGAGCCCGGCGAGGCGCATCAAGAGGCCCTTGGCCTCGGTCGAGGGCAGGCGGGCCCGGTCGTCGCGGGGCGCGAGGCCGCGGCCGACGAGGGCAAGGACGCCCTCGGGCACGTGGTAGCCGGTGCCCCCGGCGAAGTCGTTCATCGTCACGCCCGCGTCGGCCCAGGCGCAGAAGGCCTGCCGGCCCCCCTCGTCGGCGCGGTAGAAGCCCCCCGCGTCGATGTCGTGGCGGCGCGGCGTGTGAATCGTGATGGTCAGGCTCTGGCCGAGCTCTTGGACGGTGAAGAGCCGCCCACCCGACGTGGTCGTCGCCCGCTCGAGCGCGCGCGCGACCGACGCGCGTAGGGCCGCGTCGGGCACCTCGGCGGCGACCTGCGGCACCATCGCGAGCAGCGGCTTGAACGAGCCCGCGGGCGCGCCGGCGAGGGCGAGCAGGCGGCCGAGATCGGTCACCGACGCGGCGACGCCCTCGTGATCGCGGTAGACGGCCGCCTGGCCCATGCTGGTGGCGAAGGCGACGACGAGGTCGGGCCGCGCGCGGGCGAAGCCGAGCGCGTCGGCGACGATCGCGTCGCAGACCGAGAGGGCAAAATCCATCGTTTTGGCGTGCGGGCAGCCGTCGGGCGTTCGCCCGGGGAAGTCTTCGGGGAAGACGTGGTCCCAGTAGCGGTGCATGACGCCGGCAACGTGGTTCGTGAAGAAGGTCGCGAGGGCGGGGGGCGCGTCGGGCCGGTACAGGCCCAAGAAGACGTCCCAGAAGAGCAGCGTTTGAAAGATCGGCCGCCGCGCCACGCGCGCCCGGTCGACGCGCTCGAGGGCGAGCTGGGCGGCGGCGAGCGCGAGCGTGCGGGGGCGCAGCCGGGCGCGCGCGAGCGCCGGCAGGAGGCGCACGAACTCTTCGGAAAAGAGCCCGCTGTCGCGCATCACCAGGCCGTTCTTGCGCACCAGGCTCAGGTTGAAGCGCTGCAGCGGCTCGAGGTACGCGGGGATGCAGCGCTCGTCGTGGGCGAACGTGTCGGGGATGTAAAACCCGCCCGGCCCCGGGTCGACCGGCGGCCAGCTCTGCAGCGAGCCGCAGACGCCGACGCTCAGGCCGCGGCGGCGGTACTCTTGCCAGAGCGGCACGCCCCGGAAGGTGGCCACGTCTTGGCCGAGGGTGGCGATGCCGTGCTCGGTGTTCGGCAGGCCGCGGTGGAAGGTCGGCCAGGTCACCCAGGGCGAGAGCTCGCCGACGTCGGGCGAGACCGTCGTGTAGGTCTGCGCGGCGGCGAAGAAGGCCTGCAGGTGCGGGTAGCGAGGGTCGCCGAGCGCCCGGTCGAGCAGGCGCCAGGGGATCTCGTTCATCTCGAGGAGCAAGAGCGGCCGCACGTGCTCGGCGGCGGCGGGCCGGGGCCGCTTCGCTCGGGGCTGGTCGGTCGTCGTCGTGGCGGTCGACATGGCTGGCCTCTCTGGTGGTGCGCGAGGGCGGCGCCGGGTTCAGCCCGCCGCCCCGCCGGGGGGGCCCTCGCCGGGCACCTCGGCGAGCGCGGCGAGCCAGGGCTCGGGCCGGCCGTCGCTCGGCGCGCGCCAGTCGCCCCGGGGCGAGACCGAGCCGCCCGAGCCGACCTTCGGGCCGTTGGGCAGGCAGCTGCGCTTGAACTGGCTGTTGCCGAAGAAGCGGCCCAGGAACGACCCGAGCCAGCGCTTGATCTCGCCGACGTCGTACTGGCGCTGCCGCGCGGGCGGCACGTCGGGCCAGGCGCCCGCGCGCCGGTCGTGCCAGGCGCAGTACGCGAGGAAGGCAACCTTCGTCGGCTCGTAGCCGTAGCGCAGCGTGTAGTAGAGAAAGAAGTCGTTGAGCTCGTAGGGCCCGATGACCCGCTCGGTCTGCTGCGCCGGCTCGCCCCCCTCGTCCTCGCCCGGCACGAGCTCGGGGCTGATCTCGGTCGCGTCGATGCGCTCGAGCACCGCGCTCGCGGCCGGGCCGAGCTGGTTGGTCTGCGCCGCCCAGCGCAAAAGGTAACGGATCAACGTCTTCGGCACGCTCGCGTTGACGTTGTAGTGCGCCATGTGGTCGCCCACGCCGTAGGTGCACCAGCCGAGCGCGAGCTCGCTCAGATCGCCCGTGCCGACGACGAGGGCGCGGCGGTGGTTGGCGAGGCGAAAGAGGTGGCTCGTGCGCTCGCCGGCCTGCACGTTCTCGAAGGTGACGTCGTAGGCGGGCTCGCCCGCGCCGGCCGGGTGCCCGATGTCGTGGAGCATCTGCCGCGAGCTCGGCCGGATGTCGATCTCGAGCGCCTGGCAGCCCACCGCGCGCATCAGGTCGAGCGCCTGCTCGCGCGTGCGCGACGAGGTCGCGAAGCCCGGCATCGTCACGCCGATGATGTTCTCGCGGGGCAGGCCGAGCAGGTCGATCGCGCGGGCGCAGACGACGAGCGCGTGGGTCGAGTCGAGCCCGCCCGAGACCCCCAGCACGACGCGCTCGAGCCCCGTCGAGCGCAGGCGCGTCGCGAGCCCCTGGACCTGGATGTTGTACGCCTCGGCGCAGCGCTCGTCGCGCGCCCCCGGGTCGGCCGGCACGTAGGGGAAGCGCTCGTAGCGCCGCTCGGGCAGGAGCACCGCCCGCGACGGCGCCTTCGCCCCCTGCGCCCGCACCCGCCGGAAGGCCGCCGCCCCCGCCCCGCCGAGCGCCCGGCGGGCGTCCGAGAAGCTCGTCTGCCGCATGCGCTCTTGCGCGATGCGCGCGAGGTCGAGGTCGGCGAGCGTGAGGCGCGGCCCGGGCCGAAAGCGCTCGCTCTCGGCGACGAGCGTGCCGTTCTCGCAGGCGAGCGCGTGCCCGTCCCAGGCGAGGTCGGTCGTCGACTCGCCCGGGCCGGCCGCCGTGTAGAGGTAGGCCGCGATGCAGCGCGCCGACTGGTTCGCCACCAGCTGCCGGCGGTAGCCCGCCTTGCCGATCGTGATGTTCGAGGCCGACAGGTTCAGGAGCACCGTCGCGCCCGCCAGCGCCGCCTCGCACGAGGGCGGGATGGGCACCCAGAGGTCTTCGCAGATCTCGACGTGGAACGTGAAGCCCGGCAGCCCCTCGACCTCGAAGAGCGTGCGCGAGCCGAAGGGCACCGGCGCGTGGCCCGGCAGCGCGACCTCGGTCGTGACCGCCGCCGAGCCCGGGGCGAAGTAGCGCGCCTCGTAGAACTCGCGATAGTTCGGCAAGAACGTCTTCGGCACCACCCCGTAGATGCGCCCCGCGCCGAAGACGACCGCGCAGTTGAAGAGCGACTGCTCGACCCGCAGGGGCAGGCCGACCACGCCGAGCGTGGGCAGGCCGCGCGAGCCCTCGACCACCTCGTCGAGCGCGCCGAGGCACGCGTCGAGCAGCGCGCCCTGGTGAAAGAGGTCGTCGCAGGTGTACGCCGAGAGGTTCAGCTCGGGGAAGAGCGTCAGCGCCGCGCCCTTCGACGCCGCCTCTTCGAGCAGCCCGAGCGCCTGGCGGGCGTGGAAGGCGGGGTCGGCGACGCGCACCTCGGGCACCGCGAGCGCGACGCGGACGAAGTCGTGCGAGTAGAGGTTGAAGAAGGGCCTCTTTTTCATGGGCGATCGCCCGGCCGAGGCCGGCGCCCGCCACTATACACGACCGGCGCCCCGCGCGCCGCCGGCGCCCCCGCGGGGCCTCAGGCCGGCCCGCGGCGCACGCCGACGAGCAGGCCGTCGGGCGTCGGCACGCACACGGTGTCGAAGGCCGCGCGGGCCTCTTCGTGAAAGCGGCGCATCGCCGCCGCCTCGGGGTCGCCCGGCTCGAGCAGGCGGCCGAAGAGCACGGCGTTGTCGCCGAGCAAGAGCCCGCCCGGCCGCACCCACGCGGCCGCCCAGCGCCCGTAGGCGTCGTAGTTGCCCTTGTCGGCGTCGAGGAAGACGGCGTCGAAGGGGCCGTGCCGCTCGAGCGAGGGCAGCACCTCGAGCGCCGCCCCCTCGACCACCGTCACGCGCGACGCCAGGCCCGCCGCCGCGAGGTTCTCGCGCGCGACGCGGGCCGTGCGCGCGTCGCGCTCGACCGTCCACAAGTGCCCGTCGTCGGGCAGGGCGCGGGCCATCACCAGGGCCGAGTAGCCCGCCAGCGTGCCGAGCTCGACCACCTTGCGCGCCCCCGCGAGCCGCAAGAGCAGCGCGACGAGCTTCGCCTCGCTGGGCCCGAGCTGGATGGGCGGGAGCCCCGCGCGCTCGGGCGCCTCGAACGCGCGGCGCAGCGCCCCGTCGTGCGGCGCGTGCGTCGCGTCCGCGTAGGCCAGGATGGCCGAGCTCAGGTACGAGACGCCGGCGCGCGAGTCGTTGTCCGCCATGGAGCCGCCGAGCCTAGCGCGCTTTGCCGCGCGGCGCCGCCGGGCGCCCGAGGCGCGGGGCCCGCCGCCCGCGCCCAAGGCCGGGCTCGCCCTCGCGCCGTCGGGCGGGGCCGGCGTCGGGGGTTTTCTCGGCATGCTCGCCGCCGTCAGGTGGGCCCGGCGTCGGGGGTTTTCTCGGCATGCTCGCCGCCGTCAGGCGGGCCCGGCGTCGGGGGTTTTCTCGGCACGCTCGCCACGCCCGCCCGGGCCCAAGCGCCTCGGCGCGCGCGTGGGTCGTCCGGCGGCGCCCCGCGCACCCCGCCCTCCCTCGCCCTCCCTCGCTTTTGGCGCGGCCGTCGCCCGGGCGTTAGGATGGTCGGATGAACCGCGCGAAACGCTCTCCCGGCTCGCGCCGGGCGCCGCGCCCTTGGGTCATCTTCGCCCTCGCTTCCCTCGCGTCGACCGCCCTGCAGGCTTGCGTACGCAAGCCCGAAGTCAAGCTGCACCACGCCGCGGTCCGAGGGGCCACGATGTACGGGCTCGGCATGGATGTCTTTCTGATCATCAACAACACGAACAGCTACGACGTGCAGGTTCGAAACGTCCGCGCGACGGTGACGCTCGCGCGCCAGTACGCGGTGCCCCTGCAGTTCAGCCCGAACACCGTGCTGCCCTCGGGCCGCTCGGTCGTGCTGGCCGTGCCCATGATGGTGCCCTGGGCCGTGGTGCCCGGCCTCGTCGCCGCCTCGGCCGGCAGCCCCACGGTGCCCTACACGGTTCGCGGCAACGCCGACGTGACCGCCCTGGGCTTCGTCGATCGAGACGAGTATCCGGTCGACGAAGCGGGTACAATACCCCGGCAGGCCTTCGTCGACGCGGCGCGCAGCGTTATGCCGCTTCGCTTCTAAGCCCCCCCTCCCCCTTCGCCCCGCGAGAACGTTCGGCCCCGTGCGCCACGACCTTCGAACGACGCCCGGCTCCCCGGGGCCCCTCTTGCGCCTCGCGCTCTACGGCGGCGGCTTCGTGCTGGGCTCGCTCACCGCCTGGGCCACCACCGTCGCGCTCGAGGGCATCGGCGTCCTCGGGCGCACGCGCGCCGCGCCCGCCGAGGCGTCGAGCGCCGAAGCCCCCCCCTCCGACGCCGCCCCCTCGGCGAGCGAGGCGCCGCGCGAGCCCGAGGCCGAGGCCTCGGCCGGCCCCGCCCACCGCGACGAGGCCCCGCCCACCGAGGCCGGCCGCGCCATCGGCGTCTGCGTCGAGCGCGCCTTCGCCCCGGGCAGCTTCCCCGAGGGCTGGGCGGGCAGCTTTCAGTTCCTCTGCGAAGAGAGCGACCCGCGGCGCGCGACGCACCTCTTGCGCAGCGAGCTCATTCGCGCCGGCGGCAAGCGCCGCGTCACGCCCGGCATGCGCGAGTGGTCGATGCTCGGGTGGTACAACATGGCCTCGTTCGCGGCCATCCGCGGCTTCTGCTGCCCGCAGCCCGTCGCGCCCCTGCGCGTGCCCACCGTCGGCTCTTGCCCCGACCTCGCCAAGCCCCTCAACGAGCTCATCGAGGTCGTCGCCGGGCAAACGCCCCGCGACCCGCCCCGCCTTTGGACGATTCGCGAGTCGTACCGCACGGCCGTGCATTGCCTCGATCGCGCCGGCTTCCAGGGCTATTACGACCAGTGGGGCGTGCTGCGCGGCGGCGAAGACGCGACCTACGACACGATGCTCGGGCGCATCCTCGAAGGCGCCCCCTCGCCCGCCGCCCCTTCGGCCTCCGCGCCCGAGTGAGCCCGCGGGCCGGGCCCGCGCCCCGCGAAAGATCGGGCGAAGGGCCGGGCGGGCGCGAGGCGCTCGGCGGCAAGAAGCCCCGCCCCCCCGCGCCGCCCCACGGCACGACCGGCCCTTCGCGACCGGCCCTCTCAGCGCTCGCCCGAGCCCGCCCTCCGACGGCGGCGAACGCCGGCGGCGACCAAGAACCAGGGCACCAAGGCCGCCGCCAGGCGCCCGCGCGCCCCTGACGACTCGTTGCCGACCGTGCAGCCCGAGCAGCCGCCCTCGAACTCGAAGTCGTCGGGCGATGCGCCCGTCGACCCCGCGGCCGGCGCTCCCGTCGAGCCGGACGTGCCCGGCCCCGTGCCGCCCGTGCCCGGCCCCATGCCGCCCGTGCCGCCCGTGCCGCCCGTCGAGCCGCCGTCACCCGCGGTGCCCATGCCCCCGCTGCCCCCTTGCCCGCTGCCCGCCTCCCCGGACGCGCCGCCCGCACTGCCGGCGCTCCCGCCACTGCCCGCCTGACCGCTCGCGCCGGCCTCGCCGCCGCTGCCGCCGGTGCCGTTGCCCGCGCTGCCGCCGCCGCTGCCACCGATTCCGCCGGTGCCACCGGTGCCGTCACCACCCGTGCCGCCACCGCCACCGTCGCCCCCGGTGCCGCCCGAGCCGCCCGTCCCACCGGTGCCCCCCGAACCGCCGGTGCCGCCCGAGCCGCCGGTCCCACCGGTGCCGCCCGAGCCGCCCGTCCCACCAGTGCCGCCCGTGCCTCCGGTACCACCCGTGCCGCCCGTGCCGCCACTGCCACTGTCGCCCCCGGTGCCGCCGGAGCCGCCGTCACCGCCCGAGCCACCCGAGCCCCCGGTACCGCCTGAACCGCCGGTCCCGCCGGTGCCGCCCGTGCCGCCGGTGCCCCCCGTGCCCCCGGTGCCGCCCGAACCGCCGGTGCCCCCGGTGCCGCCTGAGCCGCCCGTCCCACCGGTGCCGCCCGTACCGCCCGTACCGCCGGTCCCGCCCGTACCCCCGCTGCCGCCCGAACCGCCCGAGCCGCCGCTGCCGCCCGAGCCGCCCGTCCCACCGGTGCCCCCCGAACCGCCGGTGCCGCCCGTGCCCCCGGTGCCGCCTGAGCCGCCCGTGCCGCCTGTACCGCCGCTGCCGCCCGAGCCGCCGGTGCCGCCGGTACCACCGGTGCCGCCCGAGCCAGCGGAACCGCCGCCACCGCCCGAGCCGCCGGTGCCGCAGACCTGGTTGTAATCGGGGCAGCAGTCGCCGAACTGTTCGCATAGATCGTCGCAGAAGCAGCCGTCGTCCGACTGCCCGCCGCAGAAGAGCGTACCGTCGTCGTCCACGCAGCTGCCCGGGCCGCCGCCCGTGCCGCCCGAGCCGCCCGTGCCGCCGCAGACCCGGTTGTAATCGGGGCAGCAGTCGCCAAACACCGGGCAAAGATCATCGCAAAAACACCCGTCGTCGGACTGGCCGCCGCAGAAGAGCGTGCCGTCGTCCGCCACGCAGCTGGCCGGGCCGCCGCCGCCCGAACCGCCGGTGCCACCGCCCCCCGCGCCGGCCGAGCCGCCGGTGCCGCCGCAGGCCTCGAACTTGTCGGGACAACAATCGCCGAACTGCACGCACAGGTCGTCGCACCAGCACCCGTCGTCGGACGGGCCGCCGCAGAAGAGCGTGCCGTCGTCCGCCACGCAGCTCGGCGGGCCTCCACCGCCCGCGCCGCCGGTGCCGCCGCTGCCGCCCACGCCGCCGCCGGCGCCGGCCGCACCACCGGCGCCGGCCGCACCGCCGGCGCCGCCCGAGCCGCCTGCACCGCCCGTGCCGGCTCCGCCGCCCGAGCCGCCTGCACCGCCCGAGCCGCCTGCACCGCCCGAACCGCCCGCGCCGCCCGTCGAGACGAACGCGTAGCTGTCGAGCGTCAGGCACTCGCCGCCCGGGACGGGCGTCGAGGTGAAGTCGGGCCCGATCGTGACCTCGACGAGCTTCAGGTTCGTCACCGCCCCCGCCGCGTTTTCGGTCAGCGGATCGCTCACCTCGGTCAAGTTGAGGGTGCCGCTCTCCTGGTAGAACTGCTTGACCAGGTTGCCCGACGCGTCGAGCGCGAAGAGCCGGAAGCAGTGCACGCAGGTGGCGTAATTGTCGTTCGGCGGGCTGCCGAGGTCGAAGACGCCGGGCTCGAGCGGGGGCAGGCCGAGGTTGGTGCCATAGAGCTCGAGCCGGAAGGCGTCGTCGCCGCCGACCGTCACGAGGTCGGGCGAGACGTCCGTGGTGTCGTAGCCGAACACCTCACCGAACACGTCGGTCAGGGGCTCGAGATCGCTGCCGATGGCGATGGGCGTACAGGCCTGGCCGCCGCCCGCGCCCGCCGCGCCCCCGGCGCCGCCCGCGCCCCCGCCGCCCTCGCCCCCGCCGCCCTCGCCCCCCGCGCCGCCGGCGCCCGCGCCGCCGCCGGCCCCTTGCGCGAAGGCGACGAAGACGCCCGAGCCCCACTCGATCTGGTTGTTGTCGGGGGGCGTGAGGCCGGCGTTGAAGGCGACGTCGCCGTGCTGGTTGATGGTCGGCGCGCCGCCGAAGGCGGGGCTCGTGTCGTGCTGGCCGATGCGCCCGGGGCCAAGGTCGGTCGGCACGACGTCGTCCTGGCGCGCGACGACCGCGAGCGAGGTGCCGTCGCCGACCCACACCGCGCGCCGGTTGTCGACGTCGATGGCGCGGAAGGCGACGAGGCCCGCGTTGTTCAGGCTCGTCGGGAAGGACTCGATGGTCTTGACGCCGTTCTGGCCCTCGCGGGCGATGGTGAGGGTCGTCACCCCGTCCGTGAGGAAGACGCCGCGGCCGCCGCCGACCAGCGTCGCGCAGAACGAGACGCGCCCCGCGTCGTCGATCGAGGGCGCGCTCGAGTCGAAGCGGTCGTAGGGCGAGCCGGGCTGCACGATCTCGTCGGCGGCCAGCACGACCGAGCTGCCGTCGGCCTGGAAGCGCCGCACCTCGAAGGTCAGCGGCGAGAGCGTGGGCGACGTGACGCCCGCGATCTGGCCGGCCTCGTTCATCGAGGGCGAATAGAGGAACTCGGCGGGGCTCTGCGGGTCGCCATCTTTCTCGCGCACGTAGACGGCGGCCGTCGCGCCGCTCGGGTCGACGACGGCGAAGGCCTGGTACGACGAGAACGACGCCCGCACCCCGACGCGGCCCGCGTCGTCGAGCGAGAGCGAGCCCCACGACGAGGCGCCCTCGGGCTTGTTCGAAAAGAAGGCCGCGGGCCCGCCGGTCGCGGCGCGGTAGCGGTAGAGGCCCGGGGGCTGGCCGGCGGGCAGGTCGGAGAGCGAAAAGACGATGTCGCCCTGCGCGTTCGGCGCGAAGTCGAAGAGGAAGGCGTCGGGCGGGCTCTCGTAGACGACCCCGCCGGCGCGGACGTCGCCGAACCAGATCGCCTTGGTGAGGTTGGTCGTCGCGGGGATGCGCAGCGCGAGCTGGCGGGCGTCGGTCACCTTGGGCGTCTCGCTCGAGATGCTCCACCCGAGCGGGATGCGGTAGCTGCCGACGGGGTTGCCCGGCGCGTTGGCGCGGGCGAGCAGCCCGAGGGCGTAGGTCGGCAGCTCGGCGCGCGCGTCGCGGGCGAGGCCGAGCGCGGCGAGCGAGAGGGCGAGGCCGGCGAGGGCGGCCCGGCCGGGGGCGGCGGGGAGGGGCGGCGTCATGGAGCAAGACTACAGTCGCGGCGCCCCCCGCCCGTCAACCCGCGCGGGGCCCCCTTTTTCGAAACGGTGGAAACTCCCCCTCGCGCGTAGACGCGGGGGCCCGCCCGGCCGTACTCGTCGGTGTGAAGTCGCCCTCGGCCCTGCCCGGCCGCCCCCCCCTGCCCTCGCCGGCCTTTACGTTGCGCCCCGCGGCACGGGCGGCAGGCGCCGCCCGCGGCCCCGAGGGCTCGGGCCCGGCGCTGACGGCGCCCCCGCACCTCGGCCCCGCGCTACCCCTGCGGTCGCCGCACCTCGGCCCCGCGCTACCCCTGCGCCCGTCGCACCTCGGCCCCGCGCTGACCCTGCGGCCACCGCGCGCCGGCTCGGCCCTGACCCTGCAGCCGCCCGAGGCCGGCGGCCCCCCCTTACCCAGCGCCACCCGACCCCGCCGCGGCGCGTGCTCCTGATCGGGGGCGACGCGGCCCCCGACGACGGCCCGGGCGGCTTACCCGTCGCCCGCACCCCGGGGGCCGCGCCCGCCGTTCAGGGGCTCGTCGGCAGGCAGGAGATGGAGAAGTGCGAGCGGCCGAGCCCGACGCGGCACGAGCGCAGCACGTCCATGCCGACGCGCCCCTCGCCGGCGCAGTACGACGAGCCGACGTCGGCGACGAAGACGTCGGCGCGCTGCTCGGCCGAGCCGAGGCGCACGGTCGCGTTCTCGACCACGCGCAGCGGCACCGCGCGCCCGGCGATGCCGCGGGCCTGCATCGGCGTCGGGGCCGAGTTCTGCAGCGCCAGGCGCCCCGCGTTCGACGACTCGTTCAGCTGCGTCGCGCCCGCGCCCGAGTCGAGCGTCAGGCGGGCGACGCTGCGGCCGATGGTGACCGGCGTCAGAAAAAGGAGGTTGTCGAGGCGGCCGACCGGGCTACGACAGAAGGTGGCGGGGGTGGCCGGGGCGGCGGCGACCCGGCGCCGGGCGGCCGGGCCCTCGAGCCAGAGCGAGGGCTCGCGGAAGTCGAGCATCACCGTCTCGTCGCCCCGGGCGAGCAGCTGGGGCGAGAGCAGGCCGCCGATGCGCAGCCGCTCGAACACGCTCGGGAAGGGCGACGAGATGAAGTTCTGCGCGGGCCCGAGCTCGCCCCAGCCGTCGAGCTCGGCCGACACGTCGCGCAAGACCGACACCGGCAAGAGCTTGCCCGTCGCGTCGTAGAGCCCGCCGTCGGCCTCGTCGGAGCGCAGGCCCGCGTCGCGGACCAGCCAGGGCGCCAGCACGTGCATCGCCGAGCCCGTATCGACCAGCAGCGTCGCCTGCACCCCGCGCACCGTCACGTCGACGAGCGGCGCGGCGATGCCCGCGCGCGACAGCTCGGGCTCGTAGCGCAGCCGCGCGTGCCGCAAGATCGGCGCCTTGGCCGCGCCCGCTTCGAGCGGCGCCGTCGACTCGGGCGGGGCCGCCGCGGGCGCCGCCTTCGGGCCCGGCGCCGGGGCCTTCGCGGGCGGGGCAGCGGCGCACGAGAAACAGAGGGCGCCCGCAAGCAACGAGAAAACCAAGGTAGATCGGGGGGGCCTCACGTTACTTCAGCTTACAACGCAAGGCTAGGAGGCGCCCGCACTACTTCGAAAAAAAGTTCGACCCCCCGACCCCCCTCACCGCTCGCCCCGACGCGTCAGGCGCGGCGCTTACGGAAGAGCAGCGACAGGTTGTTCGCCGGCATCGCCACCACCTCATCAAGGGCGAGCCCGGCGCCCTTCGCCTCGAGCTCGACGTCTTCGAGCACGCGCAGGCCCCAGCCCGCGTCGCGCTCGCGCAGCGACGTGTCGAAGGCCACGTTGCTCGGCGCCGCCGGACGCCCCCGCTCGAGAAAGGGCCCGTAGACGTAGAGAAGCCCCCCCGGCGGCAAGAGCGCCGAGGCCCCCTCGACCAGCGCGCGCGAGGCCCCCCGCGGAGAGACATGCACCAGGTTGATGGCGACGACCGCGTCGGCGCGCTCGACCGGCCAGGGCTGACGCAGGACGTCGAGCTCGAGCGGCGGGCGCAGGTTCGGGCAAGGCCCCTCGGCCTCGGCCCAAGCGGCGATGCTGCGCCGCGCGAGCGGGTCGGGGTCGCTCGGCTGCCAGACGAGCGCCGGCAGCGCGCGGGCGAAGAAGACGGCATGCTGCCCCGTCCCGCTGGCGATCTCGAGCACTCGCCCCTCGGGCGGTAGCGCCCGGCGTAGCACCTCGAGAATAGGCTCACGGTTGCGAAAGGTGGCGGGCGCGTTGCGCCGATCGTCGTTCAAGGAAGCCTCTCGAGCGGGCGCCCCGCGGGGCGCGAAGGGGCCGCGCCCGGGGCCCGGGGCCGCCTGCCTTCGCCGCCGGGCGCCGGCCCCTCGAGCGTAGCTCGCCCGCCGCGCCCGGGCGACGGCGGGCGGCGCCCCCCGTGACGATCGAGTGTCCCAAGGCGGGCGGCGCCCTGACCCCGCCCCCGGGGCCGGAATCTCCCGCCATGCTCGGGTGTTGGGCCCGCACCTCGGCCTTGATGCGGTACCTCCCTCGAACGTGGTCGTCGCCTGCGCTAAAGTGGGTATGCCTATGCGTCTTACCTTCGAGCGACCCATCCTCGCCCGAGCCGCCGTGCTTCTGCTCGGCGGCTCCCTCGCCGGCTTCGGCGTGCATTGGCTGCGCCCGACCTCGCTCTCGCTCGCGGCCTTCGAACCGCCGACCGCGTGCCAGGGCACCGAAGAGGGCGGCCAGCCCGCGTTCATCGAGCCCGACGAGGCGACCGCGCTCTGCGGCCAGCCCGACGTCACCTTCGCCGACGCCCGCCCCGCCGCCCAGTACGCCGAGGGCCACATCGCCGACGCGCTGCACGTGCCTTGCGAGGGGGCGGTCTCGATCGCGCCCGCGGTCGGCCGCCGGCTCGAGTCCGCGCGCCTGGTCGTCGTCTACGGGCAGACGAGCGACGAGGGGGCCGTCACGGCCGAGGCGCTCCGGCGCCGGCACCCGGGCGCGAGCGTGCGGGCGCTGCGGGGCGGCTTCCCCGCCTGGGAGGCGCGGGGCTTCGCCTGCGCCGCCGGCCCCTGCGACGAGTGCATGGCCTCGGGGCCGGCGGGGGCCGCGCCGTGAGGCCGCTCGCCTACCTCGCCGCCCGGCTCGGCCTCGGCGCGCTCTTTCTCGTCGCCGGCGCCCTCAAGCTGCGCGACCCCTACGCGTTCGCGCTCGAGATCGCCAACTACCAGCTCTTCCCCGCGCTCGCGCCCTGGCTCGCCGCCGCCCTGCCCGCCACCGAGATCGTCGTCGGCGTCGCGCTCGTGGCCGGGCCGCGCCCCTGGGCGAGGGCCGGGGCGCTCGCGGCCGCGCTCCTGCTCGGCGCCTTCACCGTCGCCGCGACCTCGGCCGTCGTGCGCGGCGTCAACATCAGCTGCGGCTGCTTCGGCGCCGACTCGGGCCCCGTCACCTGGCTCACGGTCGCGCGCGACGTCGGCCTCGTCGCCCTCGCGCTCTGGGTCTACGCGCGCCCCGAACCGCTGCCGCGCTGGCCCTCCCGGCGCCCGGGCGCGGCGTCGGCGGCCCGCTGAGAGCACCCCCTGCGCGCGGGCCCGTCCGTGACCGGCGGGCGAAATGCGGTAAAGTGCAGGCATGCCGCTCAGTTCGACCGCGCGCACCGTGTACGACACCCTCTGCAAGCGGGCCCGCCAAGAGCCCCACATCGAAACCTGGACGACGCACACCGAGTCGCCCGAGGTGGTGGCCACGGGGCTCTCGACCCGAGAGCGCGAGAACGCGTTCCGCGAGCTGAGCTCGCAGAAGCTCGTGGGCCCGGCGCGCGAGAAGGGCAAGTATCACCTGCTCGACCCGGGCATGAGCATCTTGTAACGCCGCCCTCAGGCGATGCGCGGGGGCCGCTCGCTCTCGCCCCGCGGGGGCGGGTCGGTCTCGTCGGCCGTCAGATCGTCGGGCTCGACCGGGGGCTGCCCGAGGCCCCAGGCGCCCTCTTCGCGCAAGATGTCGAGCACCTCGATGAGCAGGCGCACGACGAGGGGCCCGAGCACCAGGCCCCAGGTGCCGTAGACGCCGAGGCCCCCGAACATCGCCGCGAGCAGCACGAAGCCCGGCATTCTCAGCTCGCCGAAGCGCGAGAGCAGCGGGCGCAGCACGTTGTCGAGCGAGCCGATGACCACGGTGCCGATGACGGCCAGAATGATCGCCGGCACGTGCCGGCCGGCGAGCGCCAGGCCCGCGGCGACCGGCACCCAGATGAGCGCGGTGCCGAACGAGGGGATGAGCGCCGCGAAGCAGGTGAGCGCCCCGAGCACGAGCGCCCGCGGCACGCCCAGCGCGACGTACGTCACCGTGGCGCCGAGGCCCTGCACGAGCGCGGTCAGGCCGACGCCGATGAGCAGGCCGCGGCCGGTCTCGTGGAAGGCGCCGACCAGGCGGCGGGTGTGCCGGCGGTGCAGCGGCGCCCGCGCCTCGAGCCAGCGGTAGGCCCGCGGCCCGTCGGTCAAGAAGGTGTACGACCCGAGCAGGAAGAGGAAGAGCCAGAGCGCCACCTCGGCCGCGGCCCCCGCCACGGTCTGCAAGACCCGCAGCGCGTTCGAGCCGTACTGCTTGAACAGGTCGAAGGCCTGGCCGATGCCGAACCCGCGCCAGTTGAAGGGCGTCTCGGCCGCGCTGCCGTTGCCCCCGCCCGAGACGATGGACTCGAGCGCGTCCCTTCCGCCCTGCGACGCCAGCACCCGGCGCACGAGGTCGACCGCGTCGCCGGTCAGCGCCGCGAGCAGCACGAGGAAGGGCACCACCAGCGCCAAGAGCAGCAAGATGGTGAGCACCGCCGCCGCCCGCTCGCGCCCGCCGACCGCGCGCGAGAAGCGGCGCACCAGCGGCCGCGCCAGCTTGCCCACCCAGGCCGAGAGCACCAGCGCCGTCCAGAGCGGCGAGAGCGTGTGCAGCGCCGCGAGCCCCAGCAGGAACGCCAGCAGGCGCAGCGCGTTCTTCTGGTAGGTGGCCGGGGGGTCTAGGGTCGGGTCTTCCACGAGGGCCCTCGCGCGGGCGCCCCGCCGCGCCGGGGCGGGCCCGGCTCGGTTGTACCACGGCGGGGCCCCCCCGGGGGGCTCGGCGCGCGGGGGCCGCGAACGTCCCGCCCTCGGGCGCGGACGCGGGGCGCACCGCGCGGGCGCGGAACGCGGGCGTAGGCGCGGAGCGCGGGCGTAGGCGCGGGGCGCGGCGCCTCAGCTCGCGCGGGGGTTGCGGTAGAGCCGCAGCGAGCGCGCGGGCACCTCGACGCGGCCGCCGGGCGAGGCGCGGCTCGGCAGGGGCGCGTCGGCGGTGTCGACCAAGATCTGCCAGTCGCGCGCGCCCTCGGAGGGCGGCGGCAGCACGAAGGGCACGGCGCCCGCGCTGCCGTTCAGGACGAGGGCGAAGTCGTCGTCGACCAGCGGCTCGCCGAACTCGTCGGTCTCGTCGATGCCGTGCCCCGACAGGAACACGGTCAGGCACGCCGTCGCCGGGTTCGACCAGTCGGCGTCGCTCATCACGCGGCCGTCGGGCCGGTACCACATGATGTCGTGCACGTCGGTGCCGCGGATCTTGCGCCCCTTGAAGAACTTGCTCCGGTGCAAGAGCGGGTGCCTTCGGCGGATGCCGATGAGCTTGCGGGCGAACTCGAAGAGCTCGCGCTCTTCTTCGCCCCAGTTCCAGTCGTACCAGCTCGTCTCGTTGTCCTGGCAGTAGGCGTTGTTGTTGCCGCGCTGCGTGCGCCCGAACTCGTCGCCGCCGAGCAGCATCGGCGTGCCCTGCGAGAGCAGCAGGGTCGCGAGGAAGTTTCTCTGCTGCTGGCGCCGCCGGGCGAGCACCGCCGGGTCGTTCGTGGGGCCCTCGGCGCCGCAGTTCCACGAGCGGTTGTCGTCGCTGCCGTCGCGGTTGTGCTCGCCGTTGCGCTCGTTGCGCTTCTTCTCGTACGCGACGAGGTCGGCGAGCGTGAAGCCGTCGTGGGACGTGACGAAGTTGATGCTCGCGTAGGGCCGCCGCCCGTCGTCTTCGTAGAGGTCGCTCGAGCCCGTCAGCCGGTAGCCGAGCTCGGCCGCGACCCCGCCCTTGCCCCGCCAGAAGTCGCGCATCGTGTCGCGGTACTTGCCGTTCCACTCGGCCCACCGCACGGGGAAGTTGCCGACCTGGTAGCCGCCCTCGCCGATGTCCCAGGGCTCGGCGATGAGCTTGACGCGGCTGATGACGGGGTCTTGGTGAATGATGGTGAAGAAGTTCGAGAGCTGGTTGACCGCGTACAGCTCGCGCGCGAGCGCCGAGGCGAGGTCGAAGCGGAAGCCGTCGACGTGCATCTCGACCACCCAATACCTGAGCGAGTCCATGATGAGCTGCAGCGCCTGCGGGTGCCGCACGTTCAGCGTGTTGCCCGTGCCGGTCACGTCGAAGTAGAGCCGCGGCTCGCCCGGGCGCAGCCGGTAGTACGTCGGGTTGTCGATGCCGCGGAAGCACACCGTCGCGCCGAGGTGGTCGCCCTCGCCGGTGTGGTTGTAGACGACGTCGAGAATCACCTCGATGCCGGCGCGGTGCAGCTGCTTGACCATCGACTTGAACTGCCGCACCTCGGCGCCCGGCGCCTTGCCCCGCCGGAAGCGCACCTCGGGCGCGAAGAAGCCGATCGTGTTGTACCCCCAGTAGTTGCGCAGCCCCGCCTCGTGCAGCCTGAGGTCGTCGATCGACTGGTGCACCGGCAAGAGCTCGACCGCCGTCACCCCGAGCGTCTTCAGGTGGCTGACGATCGCCGGGTGCGCGACGCCCTCGTAGGTGCCGCGCAGCTCGGGCGGCACCTCGGGGTGGCGCATCGTCAGCCCCCGCACGTGCGTCTCGTAGATGACCGAGGCGTGGAAGGGCACGTTCGGCGGGCGGTCGCCCTCCCAGTCGAACGCGGGGTCGATGACCAGCCCGAGCGGCGCGCCCGTCTGCTCGCGCTCGCAGGGCGCGAGATCTTTGCCCGGCGCCTTGGGGTCGTAGGCGAAGAGCCCCGCCGACCAGTTCTCGGGCGACGCGACCGCCTTCGCGTAGGGGTCGAGCAGGCGCACCCGCGGGTTGAAGCGCAGCCCCCGCTCGGGCTCGTAGGGGCCGTAGACCCGGTAGCCGTAGCGCTGGCCCGGGCCGAGGCCCGGCAGGTACGCGTGCCAGACGTACGCCGTCCGCTCGCGCAAGGGCACGTGCGTCGTGTGCCCCTCGTCGTCGACCAGGCAGAGGTCGACGCCGGTCGCGTGCTCCGAGTAGAGGGCGAAGTTGACGCCCGCGCCGTCCCAGGTGGCGCCGAGCGGGTAGGGGCTGCCGACGTAGGTCTTCACGTACCATCCTTCTGCGGTGGGCGGGGCCCGCCCCGGGCGCGCGGCGCCGCGGGGGCGGGCGTCGGGCGCGGGGGCGGGGCGATCAAGCCGGCGGGCGCGAGGTCGGGCTGCGGTCGCCGCGCAGGTGGCTCATCGCGTCGTAGGCCCCTTTGACCGCCTCGTACTGGCGCCGCAAGATCGGCTCGACGTGCGGCGGCAGCCGGTCGCCGAGCACGTCTTCGTAGGCCTTGATGGCGTCGCCCTCGAGCCGGGCGCAGCAAGCGACGGCGGCGTGCTCGTCGCCGGCGAGCGTGTGCCGGGGGCCCTGCGGCTCGGGCGACGAGGCCGGCGCCTCGCCCGCCGCGGGCAGGCGCGCGAGCTCGGCCCGCAGCTCGGCGACGCACTCGGCCCGCTGCTCGGCGTAGCGCTCGAAGAGCGCCCGGCGCTCGGGCGCGCAGGGCGCGGACGCGGCGACGCGGTACCCCTGCTCGGCGTCGTAGCAGACCTTGATGAGCGCCCTCAGCTTGGCCGCCAAGGCCTCTTCGTGGGGCCTGTCGTCGTCAGTCGTCGGGGGGATGCTCATCGGGGGTGAGTGCCTCCGTCCGGGCCCCTGACCTTATAGCGAGCGCCGCGGCCTGCAAAGGGCGCTCGGGCCCCCCGAACCCCCCAAAGGGCCGGGGCAGGGCCTTGACTTCGCCGCCCCGCTGGGCGTTGCCCGCCCCCGCCCCCCTGCGCCTCGCCGGGCGCCACCCTCCGAGCCGCGGGGCTTCGCCGCGCATTGCCCGCCCCCCGCGGCCCTTCGGCCCGACGCTTCGTCGCGCGTCCCCCGCCCCCGCGGCCCCTCGGCCCGACGCCCCCTCGCCCTGCGGCCGCGACGCGCTCAGCCCGGCGCCGCCCCCTCGCCCTCGCCCCCGGCCGAGCCGCGCGCGCGGTAGTGCTCGGCGACCGCGTCGAGGACCCGACTGACGTACCAGGCGCCCATCGCCGCCCCCACGGCGCCGCCCACCCAGGGCAGCAGGCGGGCCACGCGCCGCGCCCCCCAGCGCTGGACGAGCGTGCTCAGCGCGCGCTTGGCCACCGGCATGCTCAGCCCCGCGACGGCCCCGTCACGGTAATAGCGCTGCGCGGCCCCCACGCCGAGCGAGGCGAGCTCGCCGGTCGACGGGCCCTCGCCCCCCGGCGCGAGGCGCAACTCGGAGAGCACCTTGCGCAGCCGCCGCCCCTCGGCCGGCGCCGACGCGTCGACGCCGTACACCATCGCGAGCTCGGACGCCGCCCGCAGCGAGAGCGCCGCGATGAAGGGCACCTCGGCCACCAAGCCCGGCAGCCCGAACACGCCCGTGCCGACGCCGCCGGTCGCCGCGATCGCCAGGTACTTCATGCGCACCCGCTTCGCCACCCGCTCGACCACCGCGGGGTCGAGCGCGGCGACGTCGGCCGGCCCCTCGACCTTCGCGCCTTCGCGCGCGAACGCCGCGTACACCCGGCGCGAGCTCAGCGTCTTGAGCATGGCCGCATGCACCGCCTCGGCCCCGACCGCGGCAAACCCCTCGGCGGTTCGGCTGAGCCAGCGCTCCCACGGGGCGTGGGTGGGGGTCGGCGGACGCCACTCGCCCCCCGCATCGGCCGGGGGTCGCCCCTCGGCTTCACCGGGCTTCGAGGCCTTTTCGGGCCCTGCGTTCGATTGGGTCATCGTGCCTCCAAGAGCGTTCGAGCGGGGCCGGAGCCCCCCGCGAGGGCGCCGGCCGGCCCCCTCAGTGTGGCCGAAAACGGCCCCGGAGGCGAACGAAAGCCCGCGGGCAGGCGCAACTGCCGGGCTCGCCGCGGCCGGTCGCAAGGCGACCGAGCGGCGGGGGCTCACTGCGGCAGCGACGTATCGATGACGAAGTTGTCGAGCTCCCAGGTGCCGTTGTTGGCCGCGCCCCAGTACATGCGAAAATCGGTGAGCGCGCTGCCCGAGCCGTTCGAGGCGAGGGCGCCGTCGATCTGCAGCGAGGTGCCGACCCAGACCGCGACGCGGCCCGGCCCCAGGCTGCGCATGCTGCCGTCGGGCCCGCGGTAGCCGAGCGTCGCCGACGAGCCGTTCAAGAAGTACGAGACCCGGTACATCGTGCCGTCGGCGGCGTAGTTCGCCGACGAGAGGCCCGCCGTCTCGAAGGCGAAGGCGCCCGGGCCCTTGCCGTCGACGCAGAGCAGGTTGAAGACCTGGTAGCTCGCGCCGGCCGAAGAGTAGTCGATGTGGCCCGCGAAGTTGCCCACCGCCAGGCAGAGGGCGTTGTTCTGATAGGCGCTGATGGTCCAGTCGCTCACGCCCACGTCGAAGCGCACGGCGAGCGCCGCGGGCGGCGGGGCGGCGAGGTCGGTCCAGCGCTCGAAGCCCGCGCCGCTGTCGGCGCTGCCGATGCCCTCGCGCACGAGGCGCAGGCGCCCGCCCGCGATCGACCAAGCGCCGCCGTTGATCTCGGCGCCGATGTCGTTGAACTGGCCGCTCGAGGGGGCGGCCGCGTTCACGTAGGCCGCGACCGAGGTCGAGGACGAAAAGTTCTGCGAGAAGGCCGCGCCGCCGCCGCCCCCGCCCCCGCCGTACTCGTCGGCCCCGATGTCGAAGGCGCCGTCGGCCCGGGAGTCGCCCTCGAAGTCGGTGGTGAGGTACGCGCCCATGTTCGCGCCGGCGTCGCGCGCGGGCGAGTCGGCGCGCAGGTGGAAGTCGCCCCCGGCCGAGTTCACGAACTTCGGCACGGCCTCGTCGGTCGTGAAGAGGTTGTTCGACGCCGTGAAGCCCGACCCGCTCGGGATGGGCGCGACGGTCGAGTCGTGCACCATGATGTTGTTGTGAATCTTGATTCGCGACGGGTTCGAGACGAGCGCGCCGCGCTCGAACCCGCGCCGGGTGGTGCGCACGAACGTGTTGTTGAGCACCGCCACCTCGGCCCCGGCCGGGATCTCGTTGTGAAAGTAGATGCCGCCCGTGTTCTCGAGCACGTTGTTGTACACCCAGACGGCGGGCCCGAAGACGATGAACGCGTTGCCCCCCCCGCCGTTGCGTATCACGTTATCGTGCCAGCGGCCCGTGCTCGCGCCGCCGATCTGGACGCCGTTGTTCTGGTACTGCTGGAAGGGATCCATGCCGTAGCCGTCGATGACGTTGCGGTAGACGTCGACGTCGGCGACCGCGCAGCCGAGCTGCAGGCCGTCGGAGGCGGCGCGCTCGACGAGGTTGTCGTGAATGCGCACGCCCTTCAGCTCGTGCGGCAAGAGGGTCACCTGCTGCCCGTCGCAGGTCTTGGTCACGGCGTTGTGGGTGAAGTAGCCGATGTAGAACCCCTCGCCGCGCCGGGTGTCATGAATGTAATTGTGGTGAATGTGCGTGTCGAGCTGGACGAAGTTCTCGCGCGTGTACTTGCGGGCGCAGTCGGGGTCGCTCTTGGCCATGACGCCCGCGAAGTCGGCCCGGTCGACCTCGAGCCAGGCGATCTCGAAGTTCGTGCTGCCCCCGGCGACGCTCACGCCCTGCCCGGCGGCGAGCGAGCCGTCGATCTTGATGCCGTACTTCGCCGCCGGGTCGGTCGAGCCGGTGCCCACGGCCCGAAAGTGCTTCGAGTTGCTGAACGCGAGCGTACCGCCCGAGCTGCCGATGACCGCCCGCCCGCCGCAGTTGGTCACCTCGATGGGCGCCGAGGCCGTGCCGAGCAGGTTCTTGAAGACGAGCTCGCCATACTGTCCGGCCTTCAAGCAGATGCGCGACCCGGGCGCCAGACCGGTGCCGTCGAACGCGAGGTAGCCGGTGCCGTTGGGCTCGAGCACCCGGTCGCAAGTCGTCGCGTCCGGCACGCACGCCCAGTGCAGCTCGGCGTCGAGCGCCCCGCCCGTCGCACCGACCCCCGCCCCGGGCGGCGCCGCGGGCTCGGGGCCCTCGCAAGCCGCCGGGCAAGCGCAAGCGACGAGAAGGCCGATGAGCGGCCGGGCGCGTGTCACGTTGATCATGGTCGTCCTCTCCTTCGCCCCCGGCGGCCGCGCGTCGCCGTGTGGGCCTTGTGTTGATTGGCGCAGCGCCGCCCCCCCGGCCGCGGACACGAAGCTCAGCGGCGGGGCGAGCGCCCTGGCAACGCCCGGTCGGCGCGTGATGCCCGAACCGTGCCAATCAAACAAGGCCGCGACCGAGGTCGAAGTGAGCGCGCTCGCGCGGCCACGCGCCGGCGCAACCCCAGGCCCATCGGCGCGGCGCGCTCGCCCCGCCCGCCGCCGCCGCAACGGGCCGAAACGTCGCCGCCCGAGCCTCACCCCCTCGGGCTAACACCACGCCGGCCGGCGCGTTATGTTTATTCAATTTGTCCACGAAGCGCCAATGAGCAAAGGTATGACGAGACGCCCTGCCCTCGCCCGTGCCCTCGCGCCGGCGTGGCCATGGCAACTTGCCCCGCGTCGCAGAACGCCCCGCGCCTCGACGACGCCCGATGCCGAAGTCGCGGCAGAGCCCCCGCGGGCCCCGGAAAGGCGAGGGCGGGCGAACGGCAGAGCTCGCCGCTCGTCGGGCAGCGACCGCAGGCAACCGGCAGAACCGCTGCTGCGCAGAATTGAGAAGGCGTGCTCTGGGCGAGCGCCTACCCATCGCCTGAGTCCGCGACGAGCCAATCCTGTGCGTTCCGCCCGACGTGCAACCTGCTCGACGCCCCTCCGCCGCTGCCCCGGCCACAAGCCGCCGCGCTGGGCGCTCGAGGAGACGTTTCGCAACCCGAAGGACATTCACTTCGGCTTGGGCCCGTCGGCAACGCACGTCGGCTCGTGCGACCGGCGCGGCCGGCTGCTCCTGCTTGCGGCCATCGCCCATGCGTTGTTGACGTTGCTCGGCGCCGCCGAGGCGAGGGAGTCGGACTAGATCGGGAGTTTCAAACCAGCCCCAAGCGCGGTCGGGCACTTTCGCTCCTCGGTCAAGGCGTCTCCTGTTATGGTGCCCTGCCGAACATGAAGGACGAGAGGGCGCTCCTGTTGATGACCGCCTTCGGCGAGGTGGTCCGTGAACACGCGATCTTTGGCCAAAATTTTGGGATCATAGAGAGGGGCGACTCAGGGTGAAGTTCCCAGGCCTGCCTCCGGCGCCCCTCCTTCCAGTTGATCGGGGCCGTTCGTCCGGCATGCGTGGGCGCCATGGCCCCCCAAGCCTAGCAAACCAGACTTGTTTAGCTATGCAGGCCGGGGTCAATAAAGACCCTATGGATGATCATCAGGGGGGGGACAGGGCTTCACGCTGCCGGCGTCGGCGCAGTCCGCTTGACAATATCCATCGCAACCAATGGTGCCCAAGACATTAGGCTTGCAAGGACAGTCGACATAGCAATTCTGGCCATAGTTGTTCGGCAGGGGCGCGGCGCTACACTGCCCATTGCACTGGATGGTGCCATTCGAGCACGCGTTCGAACAGTCCTGGCCGTATCCATGAGGCAAGGGGGCCGCCGGGCAACTACCGTCGCATTGAGTCGTGGCGCTGAAACACTGATTGCCGCAGGCCTCGCCGTAGTTCGGCGGGGGTGGCGGAGCGCTGCAGGCGCCGTTGCACTGATAGGTGCCGCTGAAGCACACGTTGCCGCACGCCTCGCCGTACTTCGGCGGGGGTGGAGGAGCACTACAACTGAGGCCATCGCACAGAATGGTGCCGCTGAAGCACGCGTTGCTGCAGGTCTGGCCGTGGTCGGGCGGCGGCGGCTTGGCCGTGCAAACGCCATCGCACCCAATGATGCCACCATGGCAGGCATTGCTACAGTCTTGCCCGTAATCGGGGGGAAGGGGATCAGCGCTGCAACTTCCGTCGCACAGAACGGTGCCGCTAAAGCAAACGTTCTGACAGGGCTTGCCATAGCCCGGGTTGCAGCCACCTCCCGAACCGCCGCTGCCGCCCGATCCGCCAACGCCACCCGAGCCACCGGTGCCGCCTGCCCCCCCGGTGCCGGCCGCGCCTCCGGTGCCCCCCGCACCAGTGGAGCCCCCCATACCACCGGCGCCCCCTGCTCCGGCTTGCCCCCCCGTGCCCCCTGCCCCACTCGCGCCACTTAGCCCCCCCCCGCTGCCGCCCGCCCCGCCCTCGCCAACGCCGCCCGTACCGCCCCCACCCCCGGCGCCACCTGCACCGCTAGGACCGCCCCCACCAGTCCCCGCCGCCCCTGCGCTGCCGCCCCCACCCCCCGAGCCCGCGTTTGGAGCCTTCTCCACATCTTCGGGTATGACGCACGCCTCCTCACTGCACACCACCTCGGCCGGCATGCAGGTCGTCGCGCTGAAGCAGGTGCTCGCCGGCGTACAGCTAACGCCGATGCACTCGCGCAGCATCGGCACCGCCAGCTCGACCGACTGCCCCGGCAGGTAGCGGAACTCGCGCCGCGCCACGATGCACCCCTCGTAGCCCCGGGCGGCCTCGCAGTCGTTGACCGACAGCGCCTTCACGGCCGTGACGACCTTGACGCCGATGAGCTCGCCCGAGTCGGAGCGCGGCACGAGCACCGCCAGGCCCAGGCTGTTCTTGCCGTCGCCCCCTTTCTCGCAGACGGTGAGCGTGGCCGCCGGGTTTGCGCTCTCGAGCTCGCCCGGCCGCCCCACGGTGACGGTGGTGCCGTGCAGCTCGTCGCAGCCGAGGTCGGTCGACAGCCGCAGCTTGACCTCGGTCGGCTCTTGGCACGCGCCCGCCGCCAACAGGCCGGACGCCGAAAACAAAAACCACCCCTTCGCGTTCGCCCTCATGCCACGAACCATATCGCATCGATTCGACATGCTGAAACAAAATTGCTTCTATACCTGCAGCGCGATGCGCGGCGGCAATCTTGTTAAGACTGTCGCCTCCGACGCACCGCCCGCGGCGAGGCGGCGAGGGCATGGCGACGCGGCAGAGGGCGCAATTCGTGGACTTTTCTGGCTCGACGCGGTCATAAGCCGCCTTCGCCCGTGCGCCCGAGCGCGGCGGCGGAGGTGCGCGCAAGCCCTCGCTCGTCGGCTACCCGTTACGCCATTCATGTACACACCTAACTTTGTCGTCACGCGGGGCAATCGACAAAAGATTCTAGGCAAGGGTTGAGTCATGAGCTTAGGATGAGTGCCGGGTGACCGAGGTGCGGTCGCCGATGTCGGGGGCCCGCAAGCAGGCCCCGCTCTCCTTCTTTTCTCTCTCGGGGCGAGGCTTCGCGCATGAACCCGGACGGGCTCCCTTCGGTCGGTGACGCGATCGCCGGCAAGTATCGGCTCACCCGCGAGCTCGGGCGCGGCGGCATGGGCGCCGTCTACGAGGCGCTGCACCTGCGGCTCGGGCAGAAGGTGGCCATCAAGGTGGTGCTGCCCGAGGTGGCCGCGCGGCCCGAGCTCGCCTACCGCTTCGAGAACGAGGCACGCGCGGCCGCGCGGCTGCACGGCCCGCACACCGCGCGCGTCTTCGACGTCGACGTCACGCCCGACGGCCTCCCTTATATCGTGATGGAGCTGCTCGAGGGCCACAGCCTGCGCGACGAGCTCCGGCTGCGCGGCCCCCTGCCCGTCGATGAGGCCGTGCGCTTCGTTCGCCAGGCCTGCGAGGGCGTCGACGAGGCCCACCGCGCCGGCGTCGTGCACCGCGACCTCAAGCCCGCCAACCTCTTTCTCAGCGTCGAGGGCGGCCGACGCCTCGTCAAGGTCGTCGACTTCGGCATCGCCAAGGCCAGCGACTTCGTCGACCACGGTTACCACACGGCGACGGGCGCGCCGCTCGGCACCTACCGCTACATGTCGCCCGAGCAGGCCCAGTCGCCCCGCTCGGTCGATGCCCGCACCGACGTCTGGTCGCTCGGCGTCGTGCTCTATCAGCTTCTCACGGGCAAGACGCCCTTCAACGGCGAAGGCGCCGCGGGCATCGTGTACGCCATCGCCACGCAGGCGCCGCCGCCCCTGCGCGCCGCGCGCCGCGACGTGCCCGAGGCGCTCGCGGCCGTCGTCGAGCGTGCACTCACGAAGGCGCGCGAAGACCGCTACCAAACCGTGCGCGAGCTGTCCGATGCGCTCGCCCCCTTCGAGGGCGCCCCTGCCGCACTCCCGACGCACTCCCCGGAGGGCCCGCGCGGCCCGCTCGCTTCGCATCCGCCAGAGGGCCCGCGCGGCCCGCTCGCTTCGAGACCGCCAGAGAGCCCACGCCGCCCGCTCGCTACGAGACCGCCGGAAGGTGCATTCGCCACGCCCCCGGAGGGGCTCGCGGCCCACGAGCTGCCCGTCTTTCTCGAGAGCCCCGTGGGCCCGAGGGCTCTCGGGCGTGGGCACGCTTCGAGCGACGAAGCACACCACGAGAGCGTCACGTCAGGGGCGAAGAGCCACGTCGTACCGATCGGGCCGACGCCGCCAGCGGAGAGTCGTTTTGCCCTACCGCTCTGGGCGGTCGTCAGCGTCACCACGCTCCTCTTCGGGGGCAGCGTCGTGGCGGGCGTCGTCGCGACGCGCTTGCGTTCGGACGAGTCGGCCCTGACGCCCGCCGCCCTGTCCAACGGGGCGTTGACGGCGAGCCGAACGGTTCAGACCCCGGTGCAGCTCACGGCCCCGCCCGCCTCCTCGGCGTCGCCTACCCCTGCGCCGCCCTCCGAAGGGGTGGCCACCACGCCCGAAGGGGCGCCGGGCGCCAGGCGTATCGGCGACCCGGCGGCGCGCGCGAGCGAGTCGAGCGAGCAGGCAGAACGCCCCGCCCCGAAGCTGCCGCCCGACCTCTCGGGCGAGCCGACGGCGCGCGCCGGCACCAAGTCGAAGCGGGCCAAGCCGCCGCGGGGCCCGTCGGCCACCGAGCCCGCGGCCGCCGCGCCAGCTTCGCCGCCGCCCGCGCCCACCCCCGCCGCGCCGGCAGACCTTCCGATCTTCCGCGAGTGAACCTCCCACGTACCACGCAGAAGGCGTACGCGAATGATAAACCACCGTCTCCTTCGCCAACGACATGCCCTCTTGCTGGCGCTCGCCCTCGCGGGTGTCGCGCCCGCCGCGTCCGCCGAACCGCCGTCGGGCGCGGCGCCATCGCGAGCCGCTGGGGGGGCGACGAAGAGCGCCCAGGCGAGCACGCTTTCGCGCGCGGCCGCGCCCGACCAGGGCGCCGCCGCGGCCGACGGGCCCGATGCCCGAGCGACCCGGAGCGCCGAGCTGAAGCGCAAGGGCAACGACGCCTGGGACGCCGGCGCCTACGGCGAGGCCATCGCTTACTACGAAGAGTGGGCGAGGGTGTCGCAAGACCCAAAGGCCTTTTACAACCTGGCCTCGGCCTGCCAGAAGGTCGGGCGCAACGCCGAAGCGCTCACCTGGCTTCAGCGCTTTCAAGAGAAGGCCTCGCCGGACGAGCGCGCCCAGGCGCCCAATGTGCCGCGTCGCATCGCCACCCTGCGCAACAAGGTTGCCCTGCTCAAGGTCAACGTCAACGTGGCCGGCGCCCGCGTGCTGGTGCGCAACTCGGTCGTCGGCACCAAGCCCCCCGAGGGGCCGCTCGAGGTGCCCGTGAACGCCGGCCACGCGGTCATCGAGATCAACGCCGAGGGCTACAAGCCCTACCGCGATGAGCTCGAGCTGCCGAGCGGCAGCCCCGCGGTGGTCACGGTGCACCTGACCCAACAGGGCGACCTCAAGCCGAGCACCGGGGGGTTCATCTTTCGTGACCGCCTCGTCGACAAAAAGCCCTTCTGGTCGCAGTGGTGGTTCTGGGCCGGCGCCAGCGTGCTGGTCGCCGGCGGCGCGGCCACGATCTACGCCCTCTCGACCGAGAAGGGGCACACCGAGGGCGGTCCGCTAATTCCCACGAGCACCGCCCTCCCTTCCCGCATCGGCCTGAGCTTTTGAAGAGCCCGCGGCCGAGGCGGCCCGCCCGGAGAGTACATGCGCGTGCCCCAGCCAACCCGCGCCCGAGGGACGCGCGCCCGGACACGCGCGCCCGCGGGGCTCGAGCGTCAGGCCAGACGCCCACGCCCGAGAGGCGCGAGGGCCCGAGCGTGAACCGACCGACGGCGCCCGGAAGGTCCCGGGCGTGCGGCGAGCGAACGCAGCCGCGCGCCCGAGCGGCCCGGGCGCGCGGCGAGCGAACGCAGCTACGCGCCCGAGGGGTCCGGGTGCGCGGCGAGCGAGCTCACTCGACCGGGTCGAGCCCGCCCGAGCCCCCGTCGCTCGGTGCTTCGCCCCCGCCGCCTGACCCCTGGCCGCGGCTACGGCGCGTGAAGAGCGAGGGCATCAGCACGTTCACGTCGCCCTTGCCCCAGCGCAGGTAGGTCAGCGCCCGGCGGCCCTGGTCGTAGGTGCGCACCACCAGCCGGAAGAGCCGGGCGGTCGCCTCCTCGTACTCGCGCGCTTGGCGCCGGCCGTCGGTGCCCACCCGCTGCTTGCCGAGCGCGTCGACGAGCTGCATCCCCAGGTCGTAGGCGCGCTCGACGTCGGCGGGGTCGAGCCGCGTCTTGGCCAAGAGCTCGGCGCCGCCCGCCTGAAAGAGCTGCGAGAGCGCGATGAGATCGTTCGCCTTGTCGAGGTGCCCGGTGCCGCGGCGAATGGCCGAGACGCGCTCGGGGTCGACGAAGCCCAGGAGGGCGAGCCCCTCGGCCGCGACGAGCATTCGCTCGCGCAGCGGCGTCGCCTCGGCGAGCAGCGTCTGCACCCGCGTGGCAAGCTCGGACGAAGGGATCGTCAACAAATACACGTGCAAGAGCGCCCGCGCGTAGTCGGGCAGCTTGCGCAACCGGTCGACGTCAAAGTCATGAAGCAGCGCAATCTCGTCGATGTGCGCCTCGACGTTCGGCTGGGCGCCCAGCGTGATGGCCACCACATCGGGAACATAGGCGGTAACGCGGCCGACCTCTTCGTCGGGCAGCGCCCAGACCTCGTCCTCGACCCGCTCGTACGAGAGCGATGCCTCGTCGGCCTCGGGCGGGGCTCGCTCGCCCGGGGCCTGCGCCGCTTCGGCCTCGGGCGGGGCTCGCTCGCCCAGGGCCCGGCCCGCTTCGGCCTCGGGCGGGGTTCGCTCGACCGGGGCCTGGGCCTCGTCGGCCTGCGCCGGCTCGTTCGGGGTATCAGAAATCGTCGTCGTGCTCACGGGGTCCATCCTTTCGAAGGCGGCGCCTCGGCCGCTCAAGGGGGGCCCACCCGCCGAGTGGCGGGCAGGCGCGTTGCGTTTCTGAAGTCCCTTCGGCCAGCCCCCGACCCGGTTGCTAGCGACCCGTCGATTTTTTTTGGTCCCGAAAAACCCCGCGAATCGGCCCCTGGGCGACCCGCCCCTACGCCCCCCCCACCCCCGGCGCGGCCCACCCTCGAGGCGCTCGAACCCCCGCTACCGTCACCCCGCCCTCCTGCCGGGGTCGCCCCCTGACCTTGCGAACCCCTGCCCCCGTTCGCCGAGGTCGCCTCACGGCATCGCGAACCCCTGCCCCTGTTCGCCGAGGTCGTCTCACGGCATCGCGAACCCCTGCCCCCGTTCGCCCAGGTCGCCTCACGCCACCGCGAACCCCTCCCCCCGTTCGCCGAGGTCGAGCCATGCCGCAGCGAACCCCTCCCCGCCGTTCGCGGAGGTCGCTCCTAGGACGTCGCGAACGACCCGCCCCGTTCGCCGGGGCGTCGATCGACCCGAATTCATACCCAGACCCTCCGGTCAAAGACCTGGATCGACCCGAAGTCGAAGCCAGACCCTTCGACCCAGGTCGCTGGACGACCTCGACCCCATACCTCGACCCGTTGTTTCAGGTCATGCGTCGACTCGAAAGAACGGTGAGCCCTATGGGGTCGACGTCATTTGACGACCCAAGCGCAAGGGTCGGCCGATGATCGCGGGTCGCGCGACGACTTCGGCGAAGGGTTCGGGGCTCGAACCGGGTCGTCCGACGGCCTCGGCGAACGGGTCGGGGTCTGGGCCGGGTCGCTCGACGACCTCGGCGAACGGGTCGGGGTATGACCTGGGCGGCTCAGCCACCTCGGCGAACGGGTCGGGGTCTGGGCCGGGGCGCTCGACGGCACCCACGAACGGGTCGGGGTATGGGTGGGCCCATTCGACGCCCCTCCGCAAGGGGCGCACCGTTGTGCGCTTCTCGCCAGCCCTTACGGTGTGGCCCGTGACTGGGCAGGCCCCCACGGACGAACCGACCTCGCCGACCGACGACGTCGATCTGGTGCTGCGGCACGTGTCGCGGCGGTTCCCCGAACAGTTCGCCCGCGCGCTCTTGCCCCCGGGCAGCCGGGTCGCTTCGGCCTCGTGGCTTGATACGCAGGTCACCGCGCGCCAGCGAAGGCTCGACCGCGCGCTCGACGTGCGCACCGCGGCCGGCGGCCGCCGCCTCTTGCATACCGAGTGGCAGCTTCGTTTCGAGGCCGACCTGCCCTTTCGCGTCTACGAGTACCACGCCCTGCTCGCCCTCTCGTTGCACGACGAGCTCGAGGCGGCCAAGGCCAGCGCCAGGCCCCCGCGCCCGCCGGGCGCCGCCCTTGCGCCGCCCCGCATCGAGAGCACCGTGGTGCTGCTCTCGGGCCGCGAAGAGCCTTGGCCGGCGTGGGGCGAGTACCGAACCTCGCCCGAGGGCGCGCCCTTCTCGGGGGTACGGTTTCGAATCGAGGCAGTCTACCAGCGCCGGGTGGCCGAGCTCGAGGCCAAGGGCAGCCCCCTGTGGATGATCTTCGCCCCGCTCGCCGTCGACGCCACGCCCGCGCGCATGGCCCAGGTCGTCGAGGCGTTGCGCCGCCGGTCGTCGCCGCGCGACTTCGACGAGCTCGCCCTGGCGATGACGGTGCTCGCCGACGCCGACCGGCGGCGGCGGCCTGGGCTGCAGCAGGCGATTGTGGCACACTTGCCGAGGGAGCTCGTCATGCAGAACTGGATCTACAAGCAGGGGCTCGCGAAGGGCATCGAGCAGGGCATCGAACAAGGCATCGAGCGGGGCATCGAGCGGGGGCTACGTCTGTTCGAGCGCGTGCTCGAGCGCCGGCTCGGCCGCCCCCTGAGCGAGGCCGAGCGCGGCGCGCTGGCGCGGCGCTTTCAGACGCTGGGGCCCGACCGGCTGGGCGACGTGGCGACCGAGCTGTCGGGCGAGGCGCTCGCGGCGTGGTTGAACGACGCGGACGCGCGCTGAGGGGGGCGCGGGCGGCGAGGACGTGTGTTCGGAGCCCGAGGGAGCGGGTCGAGCTGGCACAAGAGCGCCAGCGCCGGGGCGTGCGCGAGACGAGAGTGGCTAGTCAGTACGAGAACACGAGGACCGCTCGTGAACGGTTGACCACGCTATTGTCGCCGACTTGGCCGAACTCGTTGCCCCCCCCAACACCACAGCGTTCGATCGGCCAACGTAGCGCACGCGTGGAAGTCTCCGAGGGCGAGGCGAGTCGTGCCCGAGAGCGGCACATCTTCGGCTGTGACGGCGACGTTAGGCAACGCCCCGGGCGGGGTCGAGCCGTTTGCCCTTTGCCCCCGATCGCCTCGCCCCCAGCACAGCGCGCGCCCGTTGCTCTGCCGGGCGCAAGCCTGCTGCTGGCCGAGGCCAATGTCCGTCACGTTCGCCAATGGCTTACCGGCCGCCTCTTCGATGACGATCGGGAGGCTACTGGACGGGACAGGCGTGGGGCCGAGTTGATTCCAGTCATTGTGCCCCCAACAACGGACTTGACCGCCCGCGAGCAGCGCACACGTGAACGTGCCGCATTGCCGACCGCGATTTGCCGAACGTCCGTCGGCATGCCCGCGACGCTGGTCAACATCTGCGAGGGGGTCAGCACCGGCTCGCCCAAGACGCCATTGCCGGTAGTGCCACTTTGGTTGTAGCCCCAGCAGAACGCGTTGCGCCCCCCCTCGAGCCACGCGCAGGAGGGCGACCGCGCCCGGGACGAGGGCCGCGACGCCGACGCCATCATCGCGTACGAAGAGGCGGTGAGGGCCTCGCCCGAGCCGAAGAACTTCTACAACCTGGCGGCCGCCTGCCAGAAGGTCGGGCGCTACGCCGAGGCCCTCACATGGTTTCTGCGCTTCAAGGAGAAGGCCTCGCCCGACGAGCGCGAGAAGCCGGTAGACGCGAAGCCCTTCTGGTCGCAGTGGTGGTTCTGGACGGGGGCGGGCGTGCTCGTCGCTGGCGGCGCGGCGACGGCCTACGCGCTCTCGACCGAGAAGGCCCCGGGCGAGGGCAGCATCGGCCGCGTCGTCGGGCCGCTCGGCACGCGGCTCGACGGGCTCGGGTTGCGCTTCGAACGCGCGCACCAGGTCGCCCCCGGGGCGGCCTGGCGTAGGCCCTACGGTGTGGCCGGCTCGAGGCCTTGCACGGGCGAGGGCGAGGGCACGATGGGCGTGAACGCGCCGGGGGGCGCGGCGTAGCCCGCCTGCCCGCAGGGCTCGTTCGCGCCCCAGCAGAGAAGCTGGGTCGATGACGAGAGCTGGGCGCAGCTATGGGCGGCGCCCAAGCTCACCTGCGCGACGTCGCGCAGGGGCGAGCCTTGCGCGTCGAGGACGGGCAGCGCAAGGTCGCCGAGCAGGTAGTACGTGGCCGTGCCGCCCGGAACGACCGCCGAGCCCCGGCCGAGCTGGCCCGCGTCGCCGTTGCCCCAGCAGCGTAGGGTGTCGTCGGGCATGAGGGCGCAATAGTGGGCGCCCCCCGCGAAGATCTGCTTCGGGCCGCGCAGGGGCGTCGCCTCGTCGTGCCGGACGGCCCAGGGGCAGGAGCCTCCCGCTTCGATGGGTTCGCCCTTGAGCGATAGCTTCTTGCGCCCCCAGCAGACCACGCTACCCCCGTGGGCCTCGTCGCGCGAGACGCAGACGCCATAGCCGACGGCCATCGCGACCACCCCCTCGACGGGCTCGTCGAACTCGTCGAGGGCGGGCAAGGCGAAGGGTTGCGCGTCGGTCGTGCCGTACCCCTCGGGGCGCGCGAGCGCGCCGTGCTCGTTGCTGCCCCAGCAATAGACCTGGCCGCCGTGAAGCCTTGCGCAGGCGTGGTCTTCGCCGAGGCCGATCTGCGCGACGCCCAGCAAGGGCGGGCCGTCGGGGCCGCCGAGTACGACCGGTAGCGGCGTCGGGCTGCCGGGGCTCATGGGGCCGCCTTGCGACGGGTTTCCGAGCTGACCTTCGTCGTTGCGCCCCCAGCAGGCGACGTCGGCGCCGGCGGGGCCCTGGCCGGGCTCGAAGCGGGCGCAGGTGTGGTCGGCGCCGGCGGCGATCGCGAGCACGCGGCCGAGCGGAGCGCCGCGCTCGTCGAGCACCGGGCGCGGGACGGGGTCGCCGACGTCCGAGCCGAGCTGGTCGGGGCGGCCGAGCTGGCCGTAGCGGTTGCCGCCCCAGCACTCGACCGTGCCGCCGTCGAGCAGCGCGCAGCTATGCGCCCTGAGCGCGAGCTGGCGCGACGACATGGCGCGCGGTGAGCCGTTTTCGTCGGTCACGAACGAGGGGCTTCGGTCCGAGGCCACGCCGCCAGCCCCGACGCTGTGGCCGAGCTGGCCCTTGGCGTTGAGCCCCCAGCACGCGATGCGCTCGTCGAGCTGGGCGCAGGTGTGAAACTCACCGGCGGCCGCAAAACGCACCCCCTCGAGGCGGGGGGGCTCTGCCCCGGCGCCCCCTGCCCCCGCCATGCCAGCCTGCCCCGCGGTACCCTCCGAGCCAGCCTGCCCCGCGGCACCCTCCGAGCCAGCCTGCCCCCCGGCACCCTCCGAGCCGGCTTGCCCGCCGGCGCCCTGAGAGCTGGCAGGCCCGCGGGCGCCCTGAGAGTCGCCAGGCCTGGCGGTGCCCCCTGCCCTTGCCATGACGGCGGTGCCCCCGGCGCCCGACGTGCCGGCTCGGCCCGAGAGGCCTTCCTTCGACGATAGCGGGTGTGGGCACCTCGCGGCCGGCGAGCCGGCTTGCCCCGCGTCGCCCGCCACGCCCGCCACGCCCGCCACGCCGGCTGGGTTTCGGGCGCCGCCTGCGCCGCGCTCGGGCTCTACGTCGACCCCGGACGGTAGTGGGGCGACAGGCTCGCAGGCGACGAAGCCGGCGGCGAGGGCCGAGCAGGCGAGGGCCCCGAGCGCGTACGCCGTCGAAGCGCGGCGCGGGTCGGCCCCGCGACGACCGGGGCGCGAGGGTCGCCTTGGGCTCGTCTTCGTAGGGCCCTCGAGAGACCGATCGTCGCGGACTATCGGATTGGGAGCGTAGGGTGCCATGGCCTCGTCTCGAGGGTTCGATTTGCCAAGGGGTCCGCCGGGCGGCGTTCGTTCGGCCGCCCGCGCGCGGTTCACTGCGTGACCGCCCCGGCCGCGACGGGCCTGGGCTTCTGGGTAAACCACAGCAAGCGCCGTACCGCGCCGTCGCTCGGCCGCCGCGCCTGCCTTGCGCTTCTATGGGTATGGTCGCCGAGCGAGGTCTGACGTCCGCACGGTATGGGTAGGCTGGCCGTGTGAGCCCTGGCGTCCGCACGGTATGGGCAAGCTGGCCGGCCGAGGCCTGGCGTCCGCACGGTATGGGTAAGCTGGCCGGCCGAGGCCTGGCGTCCGCACGGTGTTGCATGGAGTCTGCGGGGGCTGCTCGTGCCGAGTCGTGCGCGCGCGGCGCGAGCAGACTGACGCCGGGCGGTCGAGAAAGGCCGCCGGGCGGTCGAGAAAGGCCGCCGGGCTCGAGCGAGGCCGCGGGCGTGAACGGGCCGGGGGCTCGAGCCGGCCCCGAGCGGTGGGGGTGGCACCGTCGTTGCTTTTTGCAATGGACGGCGAGCGGAGGCCATCGACTTGGCGCAGAACAAGGGCGGGGTGGGGGTTGGCGGGGCGAGCGAGTCGCTCGCGCCAGGCGCGAGGCGGCGCAGCGAACGGCGTAGGTTGTCCGTCTCGCTCGGCGTCGCGTCGGGTTTGCACGTCGTTGTGCCGGCGGCCCTCGCGTTCTCCGCATCGGGGCGGGGGGGCGAGGCCAGGTCTGAGCTCGGACAAGTCGTCACCCTCGAGTTCATCGAGTTCGAGATCGACGAGGGGGCGCAAGCGCCAGCGTTCCGGTCGGCGGCGAGGTCGCCCCCGGTGCTCGAGCCGCCCCCCGATGAGGCGCTCGCCGGCGAGGCGGACAACGCCACCGCAGCTCGGGCGGCGCCGAGCCGGTGGCCGTCCGGCGGCATCGACCGCGAGGCTCGAGCGACCTCGGGGGCGGCGCCCTGGCCGGGGCTCGAGCGGCGCTTCGTGTCCGAGGCGGCGCCGCCCTTCGAGGGGTTCGAGGTCGAGCCCTTCGGGGCCCCCGACGGCTCGGACCCCGTGAGCGAGACCGACTGGCCCGCCGACGAGGCTTGCGCGGCCGAGGGCTGCGGCGCTCGCGACGACGATGGCGCTCCATTTTCGGATACCGATAGCGGCGTGAGGTCAGACGAATGGCGGCCCGAGGCGCCCGGCGGCGAGCGCGACGTGCCGGCCCCTGCCGACCTCGACAGAGCGTCGCCCCCGGCCGGCGCCGCCGAGAAGAGCAGCGGTCGGAGCGATGCCCTCGAGGCGTCGCGCGTCGACGGCGGCGACGAAGCGCAGAGCGCGGGCGGAGCCGGGGGGCGGGGCCGGGTCAAGGCGAGGAGGGTCGCCGAGCTCGATCGGCGAGACGACGCGGCTGGGGCGGGCGGCCGAGACGATCGCGACGAGCCGGGAGGTGCGCCGGGCGCGGCCGGGCGGGGCGGAGCTTCGAGCGCCGAGTGGGTGGCGCTGTTCGCGACGGGCGGCGGCCGAGGCGAGGCCGGTGCGGGGGGGCGCGGAGGCGCGAGCGATCGCGACGGGGGGACGGCGGGGGCCGCGGGGGCCGCGGGCGCCGCGGGCGAAGGGGGACAAGGGGGCGCCTCCGAGGACGCGGGCGCCGGCGGCAGCGCGGGCGCGGCGGGCGCGCCGGCCCTCGGCTGCGTGCCGCCGATGACCTGGGGCTCCGACGAAGCGACGATGGGCGGGGGCCTGGCCGGAGGCGAGCCGCCTCGGCTCGAGGGGGTGCGCCACCTGGCCGCCGGCAGGTTTCACACCTGCGCCCAGCTCGACGAGCGCGTCGCGTGCTGGGGGCACAACGCCCACGGCCAGCTAGGCAACGCGCTCAACGCGGGGGTCGAGACGGCCAATGGCTGCCCGTCGGCGGTGGCGAGCGACGAAGGGCTGCCCAAGGCGATGACGACGCGCCAGCTCGCCCTCGGCGCGCGCCATAGCTGCGCCTTGCTCGACGACGGCACGGTCGAGTGCTGGGGCGACAACCGCTACGGCCAGCTCGGCCATCCGCAGGGCGCGGGCGAGAAGGCTCCGACCCCGAGCCCCCGCCCGGTGCTCGACGAGGCAGGCGCCCCGCTCGGCCACGTGCTCGCGATCGCCGCCGGCGCCGACCACACCTGCGCCCGCTTCGAGCCCGGCCAGGGCCCCGCCAGCGCCGACGTCGCCTGCTGGGGGAGGAACCAGCGCGGCCAGCTCGACGGCGCCAACGCGATCGACGACGAAGGGACGGCGCACCCGAGCCCCCGGCCGGTGCGCGAAGACTCCGGCGCGCCGCTCAGGGGGGTGAGCGACCTCGCGGCGGGCGATATGCACACCTGCGCGCTGCGCGAGGGCGGGCGCGTGTGGTGCTGGGGCAGCAATCGATTCGGGGAGCTCGGCCACCCCGACCGGCCCGTCGGGCTCGGGGCCGTGCCCAGCGGGGTGAAGGCGGTGCCGGGCGTCGGCGGGGGCGAACCCTGGGGCGAGGCGACGCAGATCGTCGCGAGCGCGTTCGGCATCTGCGCCTTGCTCTCGCGGCGTCAGGTCATCTGTTGGGGCTCGCGGGCGCTGATCGCCGACATCGAGTTCATCGTCCCCGCGCCCGGCGACGAGGAGCCCCGCCTCGTCGCCGGTAGCGAGGGCTCCTGGCGCATCTTCGCGGGCGGCGCTCACTTCTGCCTGCAGCGCGAAGGCGACGACGCGCCGGCCTGCTGGGGGTCGAACGCGATGGGGCAGCTCGGCGGCTCGAGCGCGGCGGCCGGCGCGCCCATCGGCACGTATTCGGAAACGGCCCAGGCGGTCCTCGGGGGCCCAGCGGGGGTGCTGCGCGGGGCGAGCGACCTGGCCCTCGGCCTGGTACATAGCTGCGCCCGGATCGGCGCGCGGGGCGAGCTCGCGTGCTGGGGCGTGAACACGTACGGCCAGCTCGGTTCGCCGCAGGTGGGGGGGGCGCCGACGTTCCTCACGACTGCCCCGACGCCGACGCGGGCCCCCCGGGCCGACGGGGGCCTGTTGAAAGCGGGGGGCGCGGGCGGATGAGGTCGCGGGGCGGCGGGCTGCGTCGCCCGCCTGGGGGCCGGGGCGCGCTCTTGCCTCAGCACCTGCGCGACCGGCCGCGCGCGGCCGTCGCCTCGGCCCGGAAGGTGGTGCCCTGCGTCCGCAGGTGGCGCTGCAGCGTGCGCGTGCAACAGCCCAGGCGGTCGGAGGCTTCGGCCACCGTGAGCTCGCCGCCCGACGCGTCGAGCAGCCGGCGGAGCTCGGCGAGCCAGGCCGAGGGCAGGCGCCCCTGCGGCGGGCCCTCGTCGCCGGCGGCGGCGCAGAGCACGCCGAAGTCGGTGAAGGGTTCGCCGAAGCCCTCGGGGCCGCGCAAATCGTCGTCGTATGCTATCATGATAGGCCTTTCCCGTTCGCGCCGCGAAGCCTCGGCATCGGCGGGCGCGACGTTGCCAGCGAGCGCCGAGGCGCGCGGGCCAGGCGCTGTGCCTCGGGCCCGCGGGCGCGAGATGCGACGCGCTCGACGAAGGCCCTTAAAGCAACGCTCATACCGCCCGGGCGCCCGCGGCGAGGTGAGGCCGCGGCCGCGCCGCCTGCTCCCGCGCTCTTCGCCTCGGTCGGGGCCAAGGGGCCCTGCCGATGCGGCGATCGGCGAGAGGCGCGTTCGAGGGGGGAAGCCCCATCAGACCCGCCGCCGCGGACGCCGTACGAGATCCCAAACTGACCCCGGACCGGGCCCGGGTGGAGCGTTTCGTCCAACGGCGGGGCGGGCGGCGGCCGGGCGCGTCCGGCCGGCGCGGCGGGAGAAGCCGGCGGGGGCGGGCCAGGGGACACGCCTTGCTCGCTGGCGGGTGGGCCAGGGGACACGCCTTGCTCGCTGGCGGACGGGCCAGGGGACACGCCTTGCTCGCTGGCGGGCGGGCCAGGGGACACGCCTTGCTCGCTGGCGGGCGGTCTAGGACGCACGCCTTCTCACTGGCGCGCGGGCCACGGCGCACGCCTTGCTCGCTGGCAGGCGGGCCACGGCGCACACCTTGCTCGCCGTCGGGCCACTGGACACGCCTTGCTCGCCGGCGGGCCACGGGGCACGCCTTGCTCGCCGGCGGGCGACAAGGGGGGTAGCCTTCCCACATGGTCAACGACGAAGACTTCGCGGACGGCACGAACACGGAGATCATGCCCCCCTCGGGCCACCTCATGCCGGGCATCGAGCGGCGGCGCGCCGTGCTCAGCTTTCGCGATTACGGCGGCGACCACCGCGTCACGATCGAGGGCAACGTCGTGGTCGGCTCGTCGCCCGCGGTCAACGTGCGCATCAACGACCCCACGGCGTCGCGGCTGCACGCCGAGCTCGAGCCGCGGGCCGACGGGCTCTGGGTGCGCGACCTGGACAGCCGCAACGGCACGTACGTCGACGACGTGCTGGTGGGGCGGGCGCGCATCCCCGACGGGGGGCGGCTGCGCGTGGGCTCGACCACCATCACCGTGACGTACGAGCGGCGCCCCTCGGCGGCCTCGCTCTGGCCGCACGACAACTTCCACGGCATGGTGGGCCGGAGCGCCGTGATGCGCGAGCTCTTCGCCCGGCTCGACCGGGTCGCGGGGTCGGACGCGACGGTGCTGATTCAGGGCGAGACGGGCACGGGCAAAGAGCTCGCGGCCGAGGCCGTGCACCGCGCCTCGCCGCGCGCGAAGGGCCCCTTCGTCGTCGTCGACTGCGGGGCGCTGCCCGAGTCGCTCATCGAGAGCGAGCTCTTCGGCCACACCCGGGGCGCCTTCTCGGGCGCGACCGCGACGCGCGCGGGCGCCTTCGAGGTGGCCCAGGGCGGCACGATCTTCCTCGACGAGATCGGCGAGCTGCCGCTCGCGATGCAGCCGAAGCTTTTGCGCGTGCTCGAGAAGAGGGAGGTCCGCCGCCTCGGCGAGTTGCACCACCGCCCGGTCGACGTGCGCTTCGTCTCGGCGACGCACCGCAACCTGCGCGATCTGGTCGCGCGCAACGCCTTCCGCGAAGACCTGTACTTCCGGCTGGCGGTGCTGCTCGTCACGATGCCGCCGCTGCGCGACCGTCGCGAGGACGTGCCGGTCCTGCTGGACGCGATGTTGCCGCGCGAGCACCGCCTGCTCGTCACCGCCGAGGTGCGGCGCGAGCTCGACGCGAGGCCCTGGCTGGGCAACGTGCGCGAGCTTCGCATCTTCGCCCAGCGGCTGCAGGCGCTGGGCCCCGACGAGGCAATGCGGGGCGAGGGGGGCGGCCCCTCGCCCGCGCGCCCGGCCGCGCCCGGCGCGCTGCCGCCGGTGCCGCTCGACGAGCCCTTCAAGGAGGTGCGCGATCGCTGGCTCAACCACCTCGAGCGCGAGTACATCGCGGGGCTACTCGCCCGGCTACGCCACAACGTCTCGGCCGTCGCCGACGCGGCCGGGCTCGATCGCAGCTACGTGCACCGGCTCATCCGAAAGCACGGCCTCGACGAGGGCCCGTCGCGCGGCTCGAAGGGGCCCTAGGCCCCGGCGGGTCGCGGTCAGCTCCCGGCGGAAGCTCGTGCCGAGGCTGCGCAAATAGCGCTGCAAGGTGCGCACGGACATGCCCATCGAGCTCGCCGCCCACTGGACCGAGGGGGGCGCCGGCGACGAGCCGAGCAGGCGTCGCAACGAGTCGAGCCAGGGGTCGTGCTCGGCGGCGCACGCCCCCCGGAGCCTCCCGAGGTGCGCCGGCGCCGGCTCACCCCCGTCGTCGTTTGCGCCTCGCCCCCGCCCGTCATTGTAACGACCCATCGTGTCCCTCTCGTGGTTGTTTCGAAGCCGACGCCGACGGCGCGAGGCGCCCCGGAGGTCGCCGACGCGTTCTCGGTCGGGCGCCGCGACGCCGGCCTCGCGTCCCTGGCATCGCAACGCCCGTACCAGGCCCGGAGGGCCGGGCGGCGCGGCGCGCGGAGGGCGCAACGGGCGACTCGTTTTGCGTCGAATCGACGCCGCGTCAGGGGCCCGCGGCGGGCGCGTGAGGCCGGCGGCCGGCGCGCGAGGTCTGCACTCTGTGGTAGCGAGTCCACAGGCGGCGGGGGCGCCCCCCGCGGGCCGGTCTCGAGGGTCGGGCGACGCGGGCGTCGGCGCGGGCGGGGCTCGGCCGGCTCGGGGGCTGGAGGGATGCCGGCGACGGCGCGGGCGCGGGCGGGGCGAAGGGGGCGACGGCGAGGAGGACGACCGCGACGTCGAGCGAGCGCCCGGGCGACGCCGCGGCTCAGCCGCCGCCCGCCGCGCCCCGCCGCGGGGGCGGCGCGCGTCAAAGCCGAGGTAATACCATTTCTGGCTGCTGCGGCCAGGAATGGCCCCCACGCCGCAGCCTCGCCAGGCTTTGGCGAGGGCACTGGGTCGGGTGCAGGCTCGGGCGGATGGTATAAGGGCGAATCGCCGGGGGCCGGGTGCCCGGCGGCAGGGGCGACGCGCCCGGGGGCGCGGCGGCCGACGCGGCCGCGCGCCGAGGGCGCTTGGAGAGGGCCCCTCGCCGGGCGGCGAGAGCGCTTCGAGAGGATGCGCTCGCCGCGCGCCCGAGCGGGGGTAGGCGGCGCCCGACTAGCCTGGGTTACTTCTGGCCGAGCGAGTGCGGTACTCGGACGACCGCGGTGCATTGGGCAGCGTTACCGGCGGCGTCAACCGCCTCGTACACGAGCGAGTATTCGCGGCCGTTGCCCTTGCCCGAGCGCTCGGCCCGCAGCTTGCCGGCGACGTCGGAGGTGCCGACCGCGAAGTCGCTGATGTCGCCGGGCTTGTCGCCGCCGCCTTGGCCTGCGTCGGGCTCGTTCGAGCTCGCCGAGACGAGGGTGAAGCCGGTCGCGCCCTCGACCTGCACCGAGACGCCCACGTCGACTAGCTTGTGGTTGGGCGGCCAGAGCTGCGAGGGGGTCACCGAGCAGGCGATGGTCGGGGCGACCGTGTCGATGCGGATGACGAGGGTCTGGCGCTGCGTCTCGTTGCCGGCGGCGTCGACGGCCCAGTAGGTCACGACGGTCTCGCCCTCGGCGTGGACGTGGAGCGTGACCTGGTCGCCCGAGGTGGAGCCCGCGCCCGACTGGGCCCCGCTGAGCTCGAAGAGGATGCCGACCACGCCGAAGCCGGCGTCGCTGGCGTTCAACGTCAGGTCGACGGGGCCCTGGTAGATGCCGCCGCCCGGCGGCGTCGGGAGGCTGACCTCGACCGTGGGCGGCGTGAGGTCGGCGTCGGGGCAGTCGAGCACCAGATCGAGGTCGGTGACGGGCGGCGGGATGGTGAGCACGTGCGACTCGACGAATGGCCCGCCATCGAGGGCGAGGCAGCCCTCCTTCTGGGCGCGGACGATATAGTAGCCGGCGATGACGTCCCAGCCGTAGTGGCCCTGCGCGTCGCTGCGGTCGGGGTTCTTGCGGTTGGAAGGCGACATGATGGCGCTGCCGTCGGGCACCGGCTCGAAGGGCCCGCTCGGCGAGTCGGACCGGAAGAGCGTGACGATGGCGTCGGGCACCCGGTCGCCGGAGGGCGTGACGATGTTGCCGCTCGGGTCGATGTAAATCGAGAACGAGAGCGACTCGTCGGGCTTGCCGTCGGGGCAGTCGATCGCGACGTTGACCGTCGCCTGGCCGTGGTTGGGGAAGAAGGGCGGGATGGTGCCGGCGAAGGTGCCGGCCAGGAAGTCGGGCGGCGGCGCCTCGGTCAGGGCGCCCGAGGCGAGGGTGGTCGTGCCCTGGGTGACCGAGAACTGGGCCTGGCCGCCCTGGCAGCCGAGGGTGCGCAAGCTGAGCGGCTCGCTCCAGTTGACCACGGGCACGCCGCCGGTCGCGCCGTGGGTCGGCCCGATCGAGGTGCCGGGGGGCAAGGGTGCGGGCCCGACGAGGTTCAGGTTGACGGTCAGGTTCGAGGCGCCGACGTCGAAGGGGGCCGAGGTCGCCGGCAGCAGCGACGAGCCGGCGGGCGGGTAGGCGGTGGCGACGTACGTGCCCGGCGGCACGCTCGTCGCCGCGTAGCGCCCGTCGAGCGTCGACAGCGTATAGAAGACGCAGCGGCCGTCGCTCACGCGGCAGACCTGCACGGGCGCGTCGGCGAGGGGCGCCGCGCCGTTCGCGGTGACCTGGCCCAGGACCGAGGCGCCCACCGGCGCGACGCCGTTGCGCACGGGGAAGATGTGGCGGCCGAGCGAGAGCGAGTTGCGCCGGGTGCGGGTCAGGCCGGTCGTCGGGTTCGAGTCGAGCAGCGAGCCCGGCTCGCGCGAGCCGGGGAACTCGAAGAACTGCCCGTCGACGTTCGTGCCCGCCGAGTACCCCGCGCCGGCCGAGATGCCGCCGAAGCCGTCCGTCCCGTTGCTGGCGTCGCCCGTCTCCCAGAGGATCTGGTTGTAGTTCATCACGATGTCGAAGTCGCCGGCCACGAAGTCGGCCGAGCGGTCGACGAGGACGAGCTGGAAGCGGTTGAGCTTGTCGTTGTGCTGGGAGAAGTACCCGACGTCGACCCAACTGACGCAGACCGCCGGCCGGCCCTCGAAGGTGGTCTGGCCGTAAACGACGGGGTTCGCGGGCGTGCCGCGCGTGTCGACGTCGGCGAAGAAGGGCGCGATGATGGGGCGCGTGTTCGCGGTGATCGCGAAGGGCGTGAAGGTGGCCATCGGCCCTTCGAAGGTGACGTTGCCGTTGTTGTTGACGTGCAAGAGGTCGGTCTGGGCCCCGAAGAAGTTCAGGTCGAAGGGCACCGGAAAGGGGGGCGCCGAGCCGTCGTCGTTGGGCGGCAGGGTCAGGCCCGAGCAGGGCACGAGCTCGGAGGGCTGCACGTCGGGCGACACGTCGAAGGTCACCGTCGCCGTCGACCCGGCGTCGGTCGTGGCCGTGATCGTCACGGGCGTCGTGACGAGCACCGCCGACGTTTGAATCGCGAAAGTGACGCCCGGCTCACCGGTCGACACGTCGAAGGCGGCCGTCGGCAGGGAGGCCGCGGGGTTGTCGACCTGCAGGGTCACGGCCGTGAGGCCCTCGAACCCGGCCAGCGTCACGGTGCCCGAGAGCGCCGTGCCGGCGGTCACCGAGGGGCTCGAGGCTGTGAGGCTGGCGATGGCCCGGGGCGGGGCCGGGGTGAGGCGCAAGAACGCCACCTGATCGATGGTACCAAGCGTCGCGTGCAGGGCCACGTCGGCAGGCGCTGCCACCGTGAGCGTGACGATCGAGAAGGTCGCGGACGACGCGCCCTCGGGGACGGGCACCGTCGTCGGCACGCGGGCCAGGTCGGTGTCATCGCTCTGGAGCTTGATGGTGAGGCCGCCCGCGGGCGCCGGCTGGCTCAAGACGACGGTGCCCGACGTCAGCCGGCCGCCGACGACCGAGGGCTCGGCGAAGGTGAGCGCGACCGGGAAGGCCGTCGGGCAGGCGATGCCGGCCTCGTTAGCGACGTTGAAGGCCGGTGTGCCGTTGAACAAGATCTGGTGCTGGGTCGTGGTCGAGCGGAACGTGGGGAGCAGGGCCGAGCTCTGACTGCCCTCCAGCCGCGGGAGGCCGCCGCTGGTCTCGAAGACCCGACCGGGCGTGGGCACGAACGCGGCGGGCGGCGGCGTCGCCAGGCCGACGGTGTCGCCGCAGGGGCTGAACGACCAGCTCGACCCGGCGGCCAGGCCGACCGGCTCCAGGCTGCCGTTGGGGAACGACCTGACGTCGCGGCCGCTGACGAGGTTGGCGAGCGACCAGTGGATGGGCTTCTCTTCGCCCGTCCGGTGGGCGTACGCGAACGCGTCGTCGTCGGGGCTGAAGCCCCAGGTCACGTCGCCGACGGTGTCGAGGCTCGGGTCGGGCGGCAGCGTCGCGGCGACGGTGCGGACGAAGGCGCCGGTGAACGCGCTGGCGCCCTTGCGCAAGTCGGCCACGGCGAGCCGCAGGCCCGGCGGCGCGGCGGCGGTCGGGGCGGCGACGAAGAGGTAGGTGCCGTGGGGGCTGAAGCCGAGATCGAAGGCCGCGCCGGCGACGTTGAAGGCCTGCGAGACCGGTGCCGGCGACGGGGCGAGCAGGTCGACCGCGTGCACCGTCCGCTGGGTCGGGGCGTCGAGGCTGTTGGTAAACGAGTAGGTCAGGCGGGTGCCGTTCGGGTCGAGGCCGAGCGACGCGCCGACGTGGTTGTTCGGAATTTCAACGCTGTACACGATCGCATCGTCGCTGTTGCGACGCGCGGCCACGCGCAAGGGCTGGCCGGGCGCGACCGGCGGCGCTTCGATGCGGAACAGATCGCTGGGCAGGGGCGCGCGGGGGGCGGCCTGGGCCGGGGGCAGGTAGGGGCCGGTGGCGCTGCAGCCGCACTGCAACCCCGCCTCGACCGAGCCGACCGGCGCCTCGTCGGCGTCGCCGGTCGGGCCGCCGCGCGCGCACGTGGCGAGCGCGAAGAGGGCGACGAGGGCCAGGCAGAACAGAAGAATGCGTCGTACTGGTTTCGCTCCCATGATCCATCTCCTCGTTGTCTCGATCGCGCCGTGGCACGCGCCGCCGGGCGGGTCGGGCGCGCGGGCGCCGGGGCCGCGGCGGCACAACGCGCCCGCGGCTCGACGCCCCGATGCCCAGCCCTGCTTCTTCGGCGGGGGGCGCAGCCGACCTGCGCCGAGCCCCCGGCGCCGACGAACCCCATGTCAGTCGGGCTGGACCTCACCCCCGCGAAGCCCCACCCAGGACGACACATAACAGAGGCGTCTGTGGCGGAAAATGACAATTCGTACTCTCCGATACGATAAAAAGATTGTGAAGAAGGTATGCGTCCGCGCGAACGAACGCGGCCTCGCACAGGGGTTCGAACGGCCTCCGGCCGGACGCCGCGGCGGCCGGCGCGCGCCCATCACGCGGCGCGCGCGAGGCTTCGGCGGGCGCGTCGAAGCGGCCGCGCGACGCGGGCTCGCCACGCACGGACGCGGCGGGTCGGCGGGGCGTTCTTCAGGGGGCGAGGACGAGCGTCGGGTGGGGCCGCGTCAACTCGGCCGTGCCGTCGCCGATCTGCCCCTCGTTGTTGCCGCCCCAACAGAGGACCTGGTTGTTCGTCATCAGGGCGCAGGTGTGGTAGAGGCCGCCGGTCACCGCCTGCGCGCCGACGAAGCTCGGCCCCCCCGGGGCCGCCAAGACGGACACCGGGACGCTGCTGTCCGACGTCAGATCGCCGCCGAGCTGACGGGCAACGTTGTATCCCCAACAGGCGGCGCCGCCGCCGCTCAAGAGCGCGCAACCATGGTCGTAGCCGAGCCCGAGGGCTTGCACGCCGTCGAGCGACACCGCCCCGCCAACCCCCCTGACGACCGTCGGGAGGGGCTGCGCCGGGGGCGGCGACGGCAAGGGGCTGCCGTCGCCGACCTGGCCGTTGGCGTTTCTGCCCCAGCAGCGGGCCTGGTCGCCGCTCACGCGGGCGCAGCTATGAAAATGCCCGAGGCTCAACGACAGCGCGGTGAAGGGCGCCCCCCCGGCCACCTTGACTTCGACGGCTTGGGCCTGAGACGGTGCCGTCGTGCCGTCGCCGAGCTGGCGCTCGTTGTTGGCGCCCCAGCAAAGCACCGGCTCGCCGGCAGACGTGAGGGCGCAAGCGTGCAAATCGCCCGCGGCCAAACTCGTCACGCCGGCGAGGGGGCTGCCGCCCCGCTGCACGAAGGTGGCGGCCGTAAGCTGTGGGCTCGGCGCGGTGTTGCCGAGCTGCCCCAAGGCGTTCGCGCCCCAGCAGCGCACCTGCCCGCCCGCCAAGGCGCAGCTATAGTTGGCGCCGACGGCCAAGGCCGTAACGTCTTGGAGGGGCAGGGCGGTCTCCGAGACCGTTACGGGGCGCGGGCTGTTGGCCTGCGAGTTGTTGCCGAGTTGGCCGCTCTCGTTGCGGCCCCAGCAGCGCACTTCGCCCCCGCCGAGCCGCGCGCAGCTGTGGCTGGCGCCGAGCGAGAGCGCTTGCACGTCGGTGAGCCGAACCCCCGGAGAAGTCTCGACGAAGACGGGGACGTTCTTGTCGTTCCCCTCCGAGCCGTCGCCGAGCTGGCCGTAGAAGTTGTTGCCCCAGCAGACGACCTCGCCCCCGTTCACAATCGCGCAGGTGTGGTTGTCGCCGGCCGCGATGGCCGTGGCGCCCAAGGTCGCGCCGCCGCTGCCGCCCGACCCCGCCGCGCCACCGCCGCCGCCCGCGCCCCCGTCACCCGCGGCGCCGCCCGCGCCCCCATCGCCGGCGGCGCCGCCCGCGCCCGCGCCCCCGTCACCGGCTGCGCCGCCCGCGCCCCCGCCCCCGTCACCCGCGGCGCCGCCCGTGCCCCCGTCGCCCGCGGCGCCACCCGCACCGCCGCCGCCCTCGCCGCCTTGCCCCGCCGCCCCCGCGGGGCCGCCGCCCTGCCCTGCCTCACCGGCACCGCCGCCGGCGCCCGCCGCCCCGCCCGCGCCCCCGGCGCCGCCCACGCCTCGGCAGCCGTCTGCGCGCAGGCAACGCGTCTCGCCGCTGGGGGAAACGGGGTCGGCTAGATCGCAGGGGCCGCTCAGGCAGGTGACGGCGTTGGAGACGCACTTGCCCGCCTCGTAGCAGGTGCTGCCGGGGTCGCAGACGACCCCCAAGCAGACCTCGAAGAGCGTGACCGGCACGTCGAGCGCCCGGTTGGGCACGTACTTCAGGCTGCCGCTCGCGCTGACACAGCTTTCGTTGCCCGCCACGCAGAGCGAAGGCGCGACGGGCTTGTCGATGCCGAGCACGATCTGGAACGCCACCGGCGCGTCGGCCTGGCCGCCGGGCACCAAGACCGTCATGCCGATCTCGTTGAAGCCGCCGGCGCCGTCCCGGCAGAGCCCGCCCGGCCCCACTTGGTGGTGGGCGAAGGCGTAGTCGCCTTGCTCGGCGACCTTTCGGGCGAGATCATTGCCGTCCGAGCCGACGGCGATGGCAGCGTTGTTCAGCCGACTGCAGGGCAGGTTGGTCTTGACGTTCAGCCGGATCTGCGTCGCCTCTTGGCAACCGCCCGCCGCGATCGTCGCGACCGCCGACGGGACGAGCCACCGCGCGCCCAGCCGCGCCCCCAGCCGCACCCTCATGCGGCGGAGTATAGGGACCGCGGCGCTCACGTAAAAGACAATAATTTCGATATCGGTAGCAAGAACGTGGATGCGGCCTTTGTTGAGAGTGACGTAGCTACGCGAGCCCGGTGCGGCGCCGGGGGGCCTTCGGCGCGGCCGGACGCCTCTCCTTCGGCGACCCGCTGCGGGTGCCATGATGAGCGCATGTCGCCTACAGCCGTGAGCCCGGACGTTGAAACGACCGAGCGCCTTGGCCACTTTGAGGTGCCGCGGTTGCGGACATACCTACATCGCTCCCGCCGGTGGGTTCGGAGGAACGCCCTAGGCAAGGGTTCGAAGGTTGCTTTAGGATGGCGACGGGCGGCTGAGCCCCGGCGCTCGGGCGGCCGGCAGCGACCTTCCGGTTCTTTCTTCCTGGGGCGGGCTTCGCGCATGAACGGTGGTGAGCTCCCTTCGGTCGGCGACACCCTCTCGGGCAAGTACCGTCTGACCCGCAAGCTGGGCCAGGGGGGTATGGGCGCCGTCTACGAGGCGACGCACCTGCGGCTCGGGCAGAAGGTGGCCATCAAGGTGGTGCTGCCCGAGGTGGCCGAGCGGCCCGAGCTCGCCTACCGCTTCGAGCACGAGGCGCGGGCGGCGGCGAAGCTGCGCGGCCGGCACGCGGTGCGGGTGCTCGACGTCGACACCTCGCCCGAGGGCCTGCCCTTTCTGGTGATGGAGCTGCTCGAGGGCCACAGCCTGCGCGACGAGCTCGCGCGCCGGGGCCCCCTGCCGATCGAGGACGCGGTGCGCTACGTGCGCGAGGCGTGCGAGGGCGTCGACGAGGCGCACCGCGCGGGCATCGTGCACCGCGACATCAAGCCGGCGAACCTCTTTCTGAGCGCGGAGGGCGAGGGCGTCGCCGTCGTCAAGGTGGTCGACTTCGGCATCGCCAAGGCGAACGACGTCGGCGGCTCGGACTACCACACGGCGACGAACGCGCCGCTCGGCACGTACAAGTACATGTCGCCCGAGCAGGCGCGCTCGGCGCGGTCGGTCGACGCGCGCACGGACGTCTGGTCGCTCGGCGTCGTGCTCTACCAGCTTCTCTCGGGCAAGACGCCCTTCAACGGCGAGGGCGCGCTCGGCGTGGTCTACGCCATCGCCACGCAGGCCCCGCCGCCGCTGCGCGCCTCCCGCCCCGACGTGCCCGAGGCGCTCGTCGCCGTCGTCGAGCGCGCCCTCTCGAAAGAGCTCGAGGGCCGCTACCAGACCGTGCGCGAGCTGTCCGACGCGCTCGCCCCCTTCGACACCGCGCGCCTGTCGCTCCCGCCGCGCTCGCCGAGCTTTTCGATGTTGACGCCCGCCGGCGGTGCGTCTCGGCGGCCGAGCGCCCCGGCGCTGACGCCGGGCGGGGGCTTGCCGCGCCCGGCGACGTCTTCGGGGCCCCCGGCCACGCCCGCCTCGGGCGTGACGCCCCCGGCGACCCTCTCGGACCTCGGGCACGCGCCGACGCAGCCGCACCCGCCGCCCGCGCCGGCCGACGTGGGCACGACCCTCGGAGAGCCCACGCGCCGGGGGCTCCGGCCGCCTGCGACCGCGGGCGACGGGGTGCCGAACGAGAGCGTCACGTCGGGGTCGAAGAGCCACGTCGTGCCGATCAAGTCGAAGGGGCCCGTCGCCGGCCCGTCGGCCATGCCGCTCTGGCTCCTCGGCGCGCTCCTCACCCTCGCCGGCGGCGTCACGATGGGCGTCCGGGCGGCGCGCATGCGCTCGGACGCCACCACCCTGACGTCGGCCTCCCCGCCGGTGGCCGCGCCCTCGCGCGACCTGTCCGCCCGCTCGACCCCGACGACGCCCCCGGCCCCGGCGACGGCCGTCGGGGCCAGGCCGCCGCAAATCGTACCCGTCGACGCGCCCGCCTCGCGCCCGCCCGAGCCGAGCCCGGGGGCCGACGCGGCGGGCACGGCGGCGCCGCCGGGGGGCCCGAGCGCCTCGGCCGCCCACGCCAGCGCTCGGCCCCGCACGACCAAGGCTCCGCCTGGCAAGGCGACGGGCGGCCAGACGTCGCGAGAGGCGCCGCCGGCGCCCGCCAAGGCGTCCGAGCCCAAACCCCCCGACCGCGAGATCTTCGATTGAAACGCCCGCCCATGACCAAGCCCATCTCGGCCCGACGGCGCACCGCCTTGCTCGCCATCGCCCTCAGCGGCGCCGCGCCCGGTGCCTTCGCCCAGGCCACCCCGGCGGGGGCGCCGGCCGCCGCCGCAGCCGCGAGCGCCGCCGCGCCCGCCCGCGCGCCCGCGGCGGCCGGGGCCGGCGCGACGTCGGCCGGGCCCGTCGACCCCGCGGAGCGCGGGGCCGAGCTGCGGCGCAAGGGCAACCGCGCCTGGCGCGAGGGGCGCTACGCCGACGCGCTCGTCGACTACGAAGAGGCGGCCAGACTCTCGCCGGAGCCCAAGAACTTCTACAACCTCGCCTCCGCGTACGAGAAGGTGGGGCGCTACGCCGACGCGCTCGCCGCGCTCTCGCGCTTCAAGTCGGGCGCCTCGCGCGAGGAGCTCGACGACGCGCCGGGCCTCGAGGCTCGGGTCAACTCGCTGCGCAAGCGAGTCGCCGTGCTCAAGGTACACGTCAACGTGCCGGGCGCGCGCGTGCTCGTGCGCGACGCGATCGTCGGCACCCAGCCGGCCGACCGGCCCCTCGAGGTCTCGCTCAACGAGGGCCGCGCGCCCGTCGAGATCCTCCACGAGGGGTACCAGCCTTACCGCAAAGAGCATACGCTGCAGGGCGGCAGCTCGCTCGAGCTCGACGTGCAGCTCAACCGCCAGGCCCCGCCCGTCACCGTCGTCGAGAAGACCAAGACCATCTACGTGACCTCGAGCCCCGCCTGGTCGCAGTGGTGGTTTTGGGCCGGCGCCAGCGTGCTCGCCGTGGGCGGCGCGGCCACGATCTATGCGCTCTCGACCGAGAAGGACCCGAGCAAGAGCACCTTCGGGCCCGACCAGGTTCCGACGTCGTGGCGCTCCAGGCTTTCGGGCTTGAGCCTGCGCTTTTAGACTTGAGCCTGCGCTTTTAGAGCGGGGAGAGCGGGGCGCGCCCGCTCACTCGTCGCACGCGCCGCGCGGTGACCCGACCGGCCGCGGCCTCGCGGGGGCCGCGCCGACGAAGCCGGCGGCCTCGTCAGGGCCGGCCGCGTCGTCGTTGGGCGCGAGGATGTCGCGCAGCGAGGGGCCGCCGCCGTGGGCGGAGGCGGCCCGGCCGCAAGGGCAAGGGCGGTCGACCTCGACGACCAGCGGCTCGCTCTCGGGGCGGGCGCGCGAGCTGACGAACTGGGGCAGGGTGACCCAAAGGGCAGCGAGCAGGGCGTGGGCGCCGAGGCGCAACCAGGCCTTCACGCCCCGGGCGGGCGGGGCGGGCTCGTCGGCCGCGGCGCAGGGCGGGACGGCGGGGCCGGGGTGCGGCGCGAGCGAGGGGCGGGGCGGCAGCGAGGGGTGGCGGTGAACGATCGACCGAAATCGTCGGGCGTGGGTTCGCATGGGCTGGCCTCTCGGGTGGGCGTCCGGCGAGGACGGGCCCAATATAATGTCTAAAGACATCAGTGTCAAAGAAAACTCTGATCGCCCGTTCAGATTTTTCGCCGGTCGGGCCCCGGCGCCTCTGCTACCGTCTCGCGCATGGGGGAGGTGCCTCCGCACCCCGACCACTGCGCCGATGCCATTTACGAGTTCTTCGGCCTCGACGGGGGCCGGCCCGGGGCCGCCGAGGCGCTCGTCGCGAAGCTCGAGGCGGCCGGGCGGCTGCAGACGGTGCGGCGGCTGGTCGGCGGCAAGGAGGCGATGCTCGAGCACACGCTGTTCGGCTGGCAGGTCTGGGTCAGCCGGCGGCTCTCGGGGCCCGAGCGCACCTTCGCCGCCCTGCACGAGCTGGGCGAGTGGTGGCTCGGGCGCCTGCGCGTCGGCGGGCCCGAGCGCGAGGCGACGGCCGACCTCGTCGCCGCCGCGCTCGTGGCCCCGCGCGCGCGCTTCCGCCCGCTGTGCGAGCGGCTGGGCTTCGACCCGCCGGCGCTGGCGCGCCACTTCGGCGCCACG
>DASTPP010000330.1:0-35587 GCA_035762175.1 Polyangiaceae bacterium
CTCGACACCGGGCAGAAGAACTTCGCCCACTGGTTCGAGAGCGCCAGCGGCTTCTTTCGCGGCTGCCGCTACTACGCCGGCCGGGGCGAGCTCAACCACGCCGCCTTCTCGCTGCACCAGGCGGCCGAGCGCTACTACCACGCCGCCGCCTTGGTCTTGAGCGGGTACAAAGAGCGCTCGCACGACCTCGAAGCGCTCGGCAAGAGCGCCGCCGCGCAGCACCCGCGGCTCGACGGCGCCTTTCCCCGCGACGACCCCGAAGACAACCGGCTCTTCCTCTTGTTGAAGAAGGCGTATATCGAGGCGCGCTACTCGCGCACCTACCGCATCACGCTCGACGAGCTCGCCGTCCTGCAGGCGCGGGTGCTCGACCTCGCCGCGCGCGTGCGCGAGGTGTGCCTCGAGCGGCTCGCGTCGCTCTGCGGCCCCGACGCCGTCCGCGCCTCGCTGCCCACGCCGCCGGCCCCGGGCGAGCCGCTGCCCGAAGGCCTGCCGCCGCCGCCCGACGACCCCGCCGAGCTGGGGCGTTGGGCGCGCGAGGTGGCCGAGCTCACCGAGGCGCGGGTGCGCGAGGGCGAGCTGCGGGGCCGCGAGGCGGGCCTGCGCGAGGGCGAGGCGCGGGGCGAGGCGAAGGGCAAGGCCGAGGGGCTGCGCGAGGGCAAGGCGGCGGCGCTCTTGACGGTGCTCGCGGCGCGCGGGCTCGCGGTCGACGGCGAGACGCGCGCGCGCATCGAGGCGTGCGACGACGGCGCGCAGCTCGACCGCTGGCTGGCGCGGGCGCTCGGGGCGGCCTCGGCGCGCGAGGTCGTGGGCGACGAAGGGCCCTGAGGGGGCGGTCGCCAGAGCCGGGGGCGGCGGGGGCGCGGGCTGACAGGGCCCGGGCCCTTTGCTACCCTGAACGCATGAGCCAAGCGCGCTGGCCCGGCAGCCCCCCCGAGGGCCCCTTCCGGCTCGAGCACGTGCCCGAGGGCAGCCGCTACGAGCTGAGCGAGGGGCACACCCTCTATTGCGCGCCCGCCGGCCCCACGCACGCCGAGCCGCACGGCGTCGGCCCGCTCGCGCTCGGCAGCGACCCGGCCCGACCGCGGGTCGGGGTCGACGTTGGCCACGCGCTCGACGGCAAGACGCTGCGCGCGCCCGACCTGTCGGTGGGCGACTGGGGCGAGGGCGAGGGCACGTGGGCGCCGAAGGCGCCGCCGCTCGCGGTCGAGTACGCGGGGCCGGGCCAAGACGAGGCCGACCTGCAGACCAAGATCCGAGAGCTGCTCGCGGCCGGCACGCGCTTCGTGTGGGTGGTGCGGCTGGTCGGGCCGCGCCGGGTCGAGGTCTACGAGAAGGGGCGCGCGGTGGTGACGAAGCGGCCGGGCGAGCGGCTCGAGGCGCCGGGCATTCTGAAGAGCCGCCCCTTGGTCGAGGCGCTGTACGACCCCGAGGCGGCGAACGAGCAGACGTTGCAGAACCTGCTCGAGCGCAAGGGCTACGCGGGGCTCGAGGCGGTGTTGGCCGAGGGCGAGGCGCGCGGCGAGGCGCGCGGCGAGGCGCGCGGCGAGGCGAAGGGCAAGGCCGAGGGGTTGCGGGCGGCGGTGCTCGACCTGTGCGAGGTGCTCGGCATCGCGCTCACGGGCGAGCAGCGGGCGCGGCTTGAGGCGAAGGGGGTGAGCGAACTCGAGGCGTTGCGAACGGCGCTCAAGCAGACGAGACGGTGGCCGGGCTGAGCTGGCATGCCTGTGACGCCCCGGAGATGTGCAGCGATCCGGCGGCCGAACTCCTACCGCAGGGCCTATCGCCCTCGGTCGTCGCAGCGCTTTGCGTCAGCCCCCCGACGAGGCGACTTTTTTGGCGTCTCGATCGAGCCAGCGCTCTAGCAGCAGCGTGACGCGGGCTTTGAGCCTTCGGTACTCGTCGATGCGCTCGGGCTCGAGGGCGCGCTCGGCGTTGAAGCGGACGGCAACGCGGTCGATCGTCTCGACGTGGGGCAAAGGCGCCCTCGCGAGCGACGCTTCGAAGGCCTCGAGTGCGGCGCTGACTCGCGAGACGTCGGTCGTGTCCGCGGTCACGACATCGAGGAAGCTTCTCACGCTGTTGCCGCCGGGCGGCACGTCGCACTCTTGGTCAACCAGGATGCCCGGGTTGGCGTCGGCGAGCCGTTCGATCGAGGGGTTGTCCCAGTTTTCGGCCCGCGCTTCGGCCTTATCGTGGAGGTTGAGGAACGCGTTGACCCCCTGGCGAGCCGCGAGAGAAGAAGAACGTACGCGCTGTGCCGTGATGTACATCAGTTCTGCTCCCTGGGGGGGCTGGAGGCGCCCTTCTGAACCCACCTGTCTCGCAGGCCCAGCCCCTCGAAACGAGGCTCGGGGTCGGACCGAAGGGGCGCCGGCTTGAGCGGGAGCCTAGAGTGCAGGGCGTCAGCGGCTGGGCTCGCCCAGATTTGGTCAGCCCACTCGCCCTTGAGCTCGCCCAGCTTGGCCATGAACCCGTCCCACTTCTGATCGGCGGCGAGCGCTTCGAGCTCGCTGTTCAGGGGGAATTTAAGCTCTTCACGCCCTAGGTGCCAGCCATACTCTTGGACGGCAGCAAGCCGGATGTTGGCGATCTCCCACTGCACATCGGCCTTCGAGGCCTCGCCGGAGCCGATGAGGTCGCTCGGCGAGACGACGAACTCGATGTCGACCTCCTCGATGAGGCCGAGGATTCGGCGGAACCACTCGTGGCGACTTTGGGGGTCGCCCATGCCTCTGACGAGGCAAGCGTGCGCGGAGGCACGGCGGGCGTCGCGCGAGCCGGCGAAGAGCGTAATGAGCCGGGAACGCCGGGTTAGGGGGACGGTGGGGGCCGCGGCCAAGGTGTAGTAGTTCGCCACGGCTCGGGTCACCGGGTCGATGCGCTCTGCCCGCGGCAAGGCCCTGTCATCGAAGGCGCTCGCGGGCACGTCGTCGTGGGTCTCCACGTCCGCGAGGGCCCGGTTCGCCGCGAACTCTGCTTCGTGCTCGACCTGGGCTTCTCGCACGAGAAAGTGCGGCAGGTCTTTGCGGTGCAGGTACTTGCAGGTCGTTCGGTCGGGCTGCTTCAGGAGCGCCCCCCATTGGAGGCAAAAGCCCGGGCCGGGGCCGAACGTAAGCCCCTGGGCGGGGTTGTGGATGCAGTTGCGGCAGGTAAAGAGGCCCATCTTTAAACCCGCGCGAAGTAGGGCCGAACGTGGCGCTGGGCCCACGCCTGGAGGTCCTTTCGGGCGACCCCCGAGACGTCAAAGTTCCAACAAATGAGCGCCTCTCGCCGCCTTTGGGCGCGCCGATGGGCCTCCCGCGCGATCTGACGTGCAGCCTTGTCCGCAGCCGTGTGAGCCTGGTCGAGCAAAACCCGGAGCAGGGCATCATGATGCTCTATGCTGTGGTTTTCCTCGTCGAGTTTGGGCCGCAACACCCGCCAGAGTTGAGTGCCGAAGTCCGTGATCGAGGCCGGGTCCGTGCTTATCGAGGTGTAGCGGGTGCGCTTGCCCCGCGCGTGGACGATGTGCTGGGCATACGTCGATGTGTCGGCAAGGTTTGGCGGCGTGATGCCGTCAGCCTGGTCTCCTCGATAGTACTCCGGCGTGGGCGAGCTCATCGATGTCGAGTACAGGTCGGCTCGACAAGAACGTCAAGCCAGGCGACTCGCAAGTGTACCGCGAGGCCTGGCGGCCTTCGAGCGGAGGGCGGCTCGCCCGAAGAGCCTACGCTCAGCCCGCGTACGGGCGCGCGATCTTGCCCGCGTCGAACCAGGCCTTCACCTCGGGCTTGAGCCAGGAGACGAGCAAGACGACGCCGACGGGCGGGCAGCCGGCCGACGAGAAGAAGCTCAGCGCCGGCGTCACCGTGCCGAGCGTGTGCGTCAGCGGCCTGGCGCGGGCAGACGAGCACGTAGACGCTGAGCGTGGCGTGCGCGAGGGCGCCTACGTGCCGAAGTACGCGCGGCGGAAGTCGGGGTCGTCGGCGAGGCGGGCCGAGGGCCCTTCGAGGGCGATGCGCCCGTCGCGCAGCACGTAGGCCCGGGCGCTGGCGGCGAGGGCGAGGCGGGTGTTCTGCTCGACGAGCAGCACGGTGACGCCGGCGCGGGCGATGGTCACGATGGCCTCGAAGAGCTGCTCGGCGAGCTTCGGCGCGATGCCGAGGCTCGGCTCGTCGAGCAAGAGCAGGGCGGGGCGGGCCATCAGCGCGCGGGCGATGGCGAGCATCTGCTGCTCGCCGCCCGAGAGCGTACCGGCCGGCTGCTTCATGCGCTCGCCGAGCCTCGGGAAGAGCCGGACGAGATCGTCGAACGACTCGCGCATCGAGGGGGCGTGGCGGTGGTTCCAGGCGCCGAGCTCGAGGTTCTCGCGCACCGTGAGCGGGGCGAAGACGTGGCGCCCCTCGGGCACGAGCGAGATGCCGCGGGCGACGGCGCGGTCGGTGGCCCACGACGTCGCGTCGTCGCCGTCGAACGAGAGGCGGCCCCGGCGCAGGGGTAGCCTGCGGGCGAGGGCGCGCAGGAGCGTCGTCTTGCCCGCGCCGTTGGCGCCGACGAGCGCGACGATCTCGCCGAGCCGCACGTCGAGCGAGACGCCGCGCACGACGTCGGCGGCGCCGCCGTAGCCGACCTGGGCGCCCTCGACCGAGAGCAGGGGCCGTCCGGGCTGGGCGCGGGGCGGCGGGCGCGTCGGGTGGGCGGTGCGCATGGCTACGCCCCGGGCGGGCGCGAGGGGCGTCCGGGCGGCGCGGACGGCGGGCGGGGCATCGGGGTGGGGGTGATGATGACGCGGGGCGGGGGCACCGAGCCGCCGGGCGGCGGGGCGGAGGCGCCGGGCGGCGGGGTCGGCAGGGGGCGGGGCGGAGGCAGGGAGGCGGCGCGCCCGAGGTAGGCCTCGAGCACGGCGGGGTGCTCGCGGATGTCGGCGGGGGCGCCCTCGGCGACGGTCTCGCCGTGGTCGAGCACGTGCACGACGTCGCAGAGGCTCATGACGAGGCCGACGTTGTGCTCGACGAGCACGACGGTGAGGCCGAAGCGGTCGCGCAGCGCGCGCACGCGCCCGGCGAGCGCGGCGGCCTCGCCCTGGTTCATGCCGGCGGCGGGCTCGTCGAGCAGGAGCAGGCGGGGCGCGGCCATGAGCGCCCGCGCCATCTCGAGGCGGCGGCGGTCGCCGTACGAGAGCGAGCCGGGGGGCCGGTCGGCGGCGCGGGTCAGGCCGAAGAGCTCGAGCAGCTCGAGGGCGCGGTCGCGCCGATCGGCCTCGAGGGTGCGGGCGCGGCGGGGGTAAAAGAGCCCGTCGAGCAGGCGAGCAGGCTGGTGGACCTCGGCGCCGACGAGCACGTTGTCGAGCACGCTCAGCCGCTCGAACAGGCGAATGTTCTGGAAGGTGCGGGCGACGCCGGCGCGGGCGGCGTGCACGGGCCCGCGGCCCGCGAGCGGCGTGCCCCGGAAGGCGATGGAGCCTCCCGGGTCGGGCGCGCCGAAGCCGGTGACGAGGTTGAGGAGCGTGGTCTTGCCGGCGCCGTTCGGGCCGATGAGGCCGAAGACCGAGGCGGGCGGCACGCGCAGCGACACGTTGGTGAGGGCGCGCAGGCCGCCGAAGGTCTTCGAGACCTTCGCGACCTCGAGTCCGGAGCTCACCGCGCCCCCCGTCCGCCCGGCAGCAGGCCGAGCTCGCCGTCGCCGAAGAGGCCCTGGGGGCGCGCCCGCACGAGCACGAGCAAGAGGAGGGCGTAGGCGGCGGCGCGCAGCGCGTTCAGATCGAGCGCGGGGTGCGCGGCCTGGAAGGCGGCGAGCGCGGGCGTGCCCTGCAGCGCCTCGAAGGCCCGGCCGGCGAAGGTGACGAAGAGCGCGCCGAAGGCGGCGCCCGAGACGCTGCCGGCGCCGCCCACCATCACCATGACGACGGCGTCGAAGGAGGTCTGCAGGGTGAACTGCGCGGGCTGCACGAGCGGCGAGCCGTCGCGCAAGAGCGCGAGCAGGCCCCCCGCGACGCCCGCCCCGAAGGCCGCGAGCACGAAGCTCGTCACCTTGTAGCGCGTCGCCTCGACGCCCGACGCGGTCGCGGCGAGCTCGTCGTCGCGCGTCGCCCGCAGCGCCCGGCCCCAGGGCGAGAACTTGAGCCGGTAGCAGGCCCAGAGCCCGAAGCCGAGCGCCAGCACCACCCAGAAGGGCCCGGCGTAGAGCGGCACCCCTCGGTCGTCGGGGCCGGCGTAGCCGCCCGGGCCCCCGAGCCCGGCGAGCGCTCGCGTCAGCGCGTTCGCGCCCCCGTCGGCCGAGGCGGTGGCGACGAGCAGCCGCACCACCTCGGCGAAGGCCAGGGTGACGACGGCGAGGTAGTCGCCGCGCAGCCGGAGCGAGGGCAGCCCGACGAGCAGCCCGCAGAAGGCCGCCGCGAGCGCGCCGGTGCCGAGCGAGGCGGGCACGACGACGAGCGAGCGCACGAAGGTCACGTCGCCGGGCAGGGCGAGGTGCGCGTTCGAGGCCACGAGCGCCGCCCCGTAGGCGCCGACGGCCATGAAGCCGGCGTGGCCGATGCTGAACTGGCCCGCCCAGCCGTTGACGACGGTGAGCGAGAGCGCGACGAGCACGTTGACCGCGGCGGTCAGCGCGAGCTGGCGCCACGAGCCGTAGGGCAAGACGGCCTCGAAGCCCGCCTCGAGCCCGGCCGCCAGCGCCACCAGGGCGAGCGCGGGGGCGAAGGCCCACGCCCCCCGGCCCGGCTCACTTGATGACACGCAGGTAGGGCGGCAGCTCGCGCTTGGGCTTGGCCGGCGGATCGGCCGGCGCGCGCGGCGTCGGCGGGTCGCTTCGCGGCGCCTCGGCCGGCGCGGGCGCGGCCTGCGGGGCCGCCTCGGGCGCGGGCGGGGCCTTGCGCGAGGACCGCCCCTTCTTCGCCGGCTTCGGCGGCGCCTCGACCGGGGCCTGGGGCCGCTGCCCCTGGATCTGCGAGGCCACTTCGGGCGGCACGTCGGGCGGCCAGACCATGCCCCGCCCCTCGCTGCTCACCAGGGCGAAGACGCTCGACCAGGGGATCGAACACAGGAAGGGCGCGCGGTTGAACGAGAGCGTGCCCGAGAGCGCCTCGTCGCCCACCGTCAGGTCAGGGATGGGCACGGCCATCTGGTAGCCGACCTGCAGCACGAGCTGGGGCTGTCGCTTGAGCCACGCGGGCACCTGGACGCCCTCTTTTCGCGGGTCGAGGTGCACGAACACGCTCGAGCTCTCGAGCAGGGCGACGCACACGTCGCGTTTCGGCGGGAGCGGAGACGAATCGTTCATGGCGGGGGAGGCCTACGTCGAGATCGTTGGGGGGGCGCCCCCCGCGGGGGCGGCCTTGCCGAGGTGGCGTGCCGGGAAGCAAGGGGCACCTGCCACATCGCGCGCGCAGCCGGCCGCCACAGAAAGACATTATACCCGCGGATCTCTTCCGGGTAGACGTGAAGCTCACTCGACGCCCCCGGCCGCTCGAGCGCCGCCCGCAGCCGGCGCGAAACGCAAGCGCCGCGCCAGGGGCTCGGACGGGGCCGCGGGGGTGGTTCGTCAGCCCGCCGAAGATCAACGCCGCCCGCCCCCGCCCCAGGGGTCGTCGCCTTCGCCGTCGGGGCGCTCGGGGTCGCTCACGTCGGCGAGCAGGGCGTCGAGGTCGATGCCTTCCCCGTCGCCCTCGCCCTCCCCGCCTTCGTCCCCCCCCTCCCCGTTACCGATGGGTCCCGTTCCTTCGTCCCCACCCTCCGCCTCGCCCGGCGCGCCCGCCCCCTCGGCGTCACCCCCGCCCTCGCCTTCAGCGTCGCCCCCGCCCTCGCCTTCAGCGTCGCCCTCGCCGTCGCCCTCGCCTTCAGCGTCGCCCTCGCCTTCAGCGTCGCCCTCGCCCTCGCCTTCGCCTTCGGTGTCGCCCGCGCCCTCGCCTTCAGCATCGCCCTCGCCCTCGGCGCCCGGCTCGCCCTCGTCATCGTCACCCGGCTCGCCCTCGTCCTCGTCGCCCGGCTCGCCCTCGCCTTCGGCGCCCGGCTCGCCCTCGCCCTCGGCGCCCGCCTCGTCCCCCTCCGCGGCCTCGGCACCGGGCTCGTCCCCCTCCGCGGCCTCGCCGCCGAGCTCGCCTTCCTCCGCGACCTCGGCGCCTTCGCTGGCGCTGCGGGGCCCCGACTCGGGGGGCGCCTCGATGTCGTCGACGCTCGCCTCGCCCTCGGGCGCCACCGGCGGCCCCTCGGCGTCTTCCCTTCCCTCGGCCATCGTACTCTCGGAGGCCGCCGCGCTCTCGGGGGCCGCCACGCTCTCGGGGGCCGCCACGCTCTCGGCAGCCGTCGCGCCCTCGGGGGCCGCCGCGCCCTCGGGGGCCGCCGCGCCCTCGGCCCCGGGCGGCTTGAGGTGGCCTTCGCCGCCCGCGAGCCCGCTCTCGATGGGGTCGGCCTCGGGCGGCGACTCGCCCGTCTCGCGGGTGAAGGCCACCTTCGAGTCGTCGCTGAGCTCGGTGAATTCGCGCAAGGTGGGCAGATCGCGCAGCGACGTGAGCCCGAAGAAGTGCAAGAACTGGGGCGTCGTGCCGTAGAGCAGGGGCCGACCCGGCTCTTCTTTTTTGCCCATGATGCGCACGAGTTCGCGCTCGAGCAGCGCCTTGAGCACCGGGCCCGAGTCGACCCCGCGGATCTCGTCGACCTCGGGGCGCGTGACCGGCTGCCGGTAGGCGACGATGGCGAGCGTCTCGATCTGCGCGCGCGTCATCTTCACGGGCTTCTGCCCCGTCAGCTCGCGCAAGAAGGGCCCGTAGGCGGGGTTGGTCCGGAACATCCAGCCGCCGGCGACCTCGTCGAGGCGCAGCCCCCGCGGGCGGTAGAACTCGTGGAGCTCGGCGAGCAGCTCGCGCACCACCTTGCGGTCGGCCTGGGCGAGGTTCGCGAGCTCGGCGACCCCCATCGGCTCGTTGCTCAAGAAGAGGAGCGACTCGAGCAGCCCCCGCAGGTGCTCGCGCACCACCACACTCGTCCGCTCGGGCGCCCTCTCGCGCCCCTCGCCCCCGGGCGGGGGCCCGGCCCCGTCGACCGGGGCGCCCGCCTCGCCCGCGTCGGCCCCGGCCGCCCCATCGCCCGCCTCGTCGCCACGCGGGGGCCCGCCCGTCGCAGGCTCGGCGTCGTTCGCCGCCTCGGGCGCGTCGTCGTTCGCAGCCTCGCCGGGCGAAGGCGCGTCGCCCGCGACATCGCCCGGCACATTCGCGACGTCACCCGGCTCGTTCGTAACGTCGCCCGCAGCTTCGCCCGGCTCGTTCGCGACGTCGCCCGCAGCCTCGCCCGGCTCGTTTGCGACGTCGCCCGCAGGCTCGCCCGGCTCGTTCGCGGCGGTGTCCTCGGCCTCCCGCGGTTCGTTCGCGGTGTCGCCCTCGGACTCGCCCAACTCGTTCGCGACGTCACCCGGTTCGTTCGCGACGTCACCCGGCTCGTTCGCGACGTCACCGGGCTCAGGCTTAGCCCCCTGGGCCGGCCCGGGGCCCGGCGAGGCGCCCCCGAGCGCGCGGCGCTCGCCTTTCTTCTTGGGGGGCCGAGGGCCGGGGGGGGGCATCGGCGCCGCGTCGTATCACGAAGTGGGCTTCGCGAGAGCCGGCGCCGCGACGGCGCGCGCTGAGGGGCTCCCGCATGGTATCGCTTCGCGGGGCCTGCCAACGTATGCGGTCGAGCCAAGCCATGCGTCTCGTTCGAACTCTTTCTGTCGTCGTGCTCGCCCTGAGCGTCGCGGCCTGCGGCGCCCGCGAGGCAAAGACGGCCCTGGCGCCGGCCCCGGCCGAGGCCTGGGTCGACGGCCCCGAAGACGCCGACGCGCTCCGGGGCCAGATCGTCGACGCCTCGACGCGGGCGCCGGTGGCCGACGCGGTCGTGACGGCGTCGTCGCCGGCCGGCGAGCAGACGGTCGTGACCGACGCCTCGGGCGTCTACCGCCTCTTCGGCCTGGCGCCCGGCCACTATAGCCTGCGCGTCGAGGCCGATCGCTACCGGGTAGAGCAGCGCAACGGCGTCGCGATCGGGCAGGGGTCGTACCCGCGCCAAGACCTCGCGCTCGTGCCCGAGCAGCTCATGGCCGAAGAGGTCACGGTCGTGGGGGGGCAGGCGGGCGGCGGCAAGGGCGCCCCGGCCCGCTCGTTCGAGAGCCTGACCAGCCAGGCGGTGCCGGTGGGCCGCGCCGACACGTACGGCGCCTCGATATCGGGCTCGACCTCGCCCGAGAACGCGTACGTCGTCGACGGCCTCTCGACGTCCGACGCGCCACCCCCGCCCCCGCCCCCGCCGCCCCCGCCCCCCCAGGCGCCGCCCGCCCCGGCGCCCGAGCCGCCCCAGCCCGGCGCGGCGGCGGCGAAGGGCGAGGGCGAGGCCGCGCCCAAGCCGACGCCCGGCGGCATGAAGCTCACGTACGAGGCGAGCCTCGTGCTCGCCGTCAACGACGTCGAGGCGACGCTGCGGGCGGTCGAGGCGCTCGGCAAAGAGGCGGGCGGCTACCTCGTCTCGCGGGGCAACGCGCAGATCGTGGTGCGGGTGCCGCAGGCGCGCTTCGAAGAGAGCGTCCGGAAGGTCGAGCCGCTCGGCGAGGTGCTAAACCGCACGATCAACGCCCAGGACGTGACCGACGAGTACCGCGATCTCGAGCTGCGCCTGAAGAACGCGCGCACGCTGCGCGACCGGCTGCAGGCGCTCTTGACCCGGGCGAACGTCGACGAGGCCATCAAGATCGAGCGCGAGCTCGGGCGCATCACCGAGTCGATCGAGCTGCTCGAGGGGCGGCTGAAGGGCCTGTCGGCGCGCATCGCCTTCGCCCGCCTCGAGGTCAACTGCCGCCCCCGCGTGCGCCAGAACGTCGTGTCACAGCGGCGGCGCTGGCCCGAAGACTGGGCGTGGGTGCGGCGGCTGGGCCTCGGCCCCCTCTTGCTCAACCGCGCGGACCGCTGAGCCATGAGCGCCCCCCTCCGCCCCTCGCCGCGCGCCGCCGCCCGCGCGCCCGCCGCCGCCTTCGGCCGCCCGCCGGGCGCGCTCGCTGCCGTCGGCCCCCTGACGCGCGCTCTCGGCGCCGCCCTCGGCCGCGCGCCACGTGCGCTCGCCCCCGCCCTCGGCCGCCCGCCGCGCGCGCTCGCTGCCGCCGCCGCGCTCGCCCTCGGGCTCGGCGCCGCCGGCTGCGGGCGCCCCTTCGACATCAAGACGCCGCCCGGCTTCGTCGAGCTCGAAGAAGATCGGCTCGATTACGACTACCGCGCCTCGAGCGCGACGGGCGTGGTCAGCGCCTTGCGCGTCATCGACACGAAGGGCAAGGGCGACCTTGCCTTCTGGACGAACGTCGTCAACACCCGCGTGCGCGAAGAGCTCGGCTACGCGCCCTTCGGCGAGTCGGGCCTCGGCGAGGGCGGGGGCGCGAAGGGCCGGCTCTTGCGCTTCGGCTACGAGCAAGGGGGCCGGGTCTACCTCTACGAGATCGCGCTCTTCGTCGGCCGCAAGCACCTTTACGTGCTCGAGGCGGGCGGCCGCAAAGATCTCTTCGAGCGGCAGGCCGAGGCGCTCGCCTGGCAGCGGCGCACCTTCAAGCCGAAGTGAGCGCCGGGCCTCAATCGCCCTGCGAATCGGCCTCGCCGGCGGCCGCAGCCGCCTCGCCGCCCTCGCCCTTCGCGGGCCCGCCCGAGAGCGTCTCGCCGCCCTCGCCCTTCGCGGGCCCGTCGGGAGCCGCCTCGCCGCCCTCGCCCGGCGCAGCGCCGTCGGCGGACGGGGCCGCCTCGCCGGCCTCGGGTTCGGCGGGGGTCGGGGCCGCCTCGCCGCCCTCGGGCTCGGCGGTGTACTCGACCTCGAGCCGCCCGAGGGCCTCGTCTTGGAAGAGCCTTGTCATGCGCAGGCGGCTCATCTCGAGCAGGGCGAGAAAGGTGATGACGAGATCGAAGCGCGTCGCTTGCCCCTCGAAGAGCGCCTCGAAGGCCAGGCGCCGGCCGCGGGCCCGGAAGACGGAGCCGAGCTCGTGGATGCGCTCGGTGATGGAGAGCCGGTCGAACGAGATCTCGTGGTCGACCTTCACCTTGCGCTTCGAGAGCAGCTTGGCAAACGCATCGAGGAGCTGAAAAACCGGCAGGGGCGCGAAGGGCGCGGGCCCCTGGGCCTCGGCCTCGACGGGCGGGCGGGGCAGGGCGTCTTGGCCGGCCGAGCCGAGCGAGGCGAGGCGCGCGGCGGCGTCTTTGTACTTCTGGTACTCGAGCAGCCGGCGCACCAGCTCTTCGCGCGGGTCGAGCTCTTCGCCGCCGAGGTCGTCGGCCTGGTCGGCGGGCGGCTCGGGCAAGAGCATCTTCGACTTGATGTGCGCGAGCACGGCGGCCATGACGAGGTACTCGCTGGCCACGTCGATGGCGAGGTGGCGCATCACGTCGAGGTACTCGAGGTACTTCTCGGTGATGAAGTGAATGGGTATGTCGAAGATGTCGAGCTGGTGCGACTGCACCAGGTGCAAGAGCAGATCGAGCGGGCCCTCGAACGAGGGCAGGTGCACGTTGTAAGCGGTCGGGTCGTCGGCGGCCGCGGCCTCGGGCCCGACGACGCCGGCCGCCGCCTCGGGGGCGGGGCGGGCCTCGGGCGGGGGGCGCCCGGCGCGGGGGCCGCGCCCGGGCCGCTCGGGGGGGCGCGCGCCCGCGGGTCGCTCGAGGCGAGAGCTGGCCACGGCCCCTCGGGTCTCGCACGGTTCGACCGCGCCGCAAAGGCTTTGCGGGGCGCGCCCCCCTTTCGGAGGGCCCCGAAGCGCCCCGAGCGGGGCGCCGCCGAGGGCCGCGCCGAGGTGGTTATGCTAGAGCGCCTGCCCCCGACCCGCCATGGCGTACGCCGTCAAAGAGCTCTTTTACACCCTGCAAGGCGAGGGCGTGCAGGCCGGCCGCGCCGCCGTGTTCGTGCGCTTCGCGGGCTGCAACCTTTGGTCGGGCCGCGAGGCCGACCGCGCGGCGGCCGCCTGCCGCTTCTGCGACACCGATTTCGTGGGCACCGACGGGCCCGGCGGCGGGCGCTTCGACGACGCCGGCGCCCTCGCCCGGGCCGCAGTCGAGGCCTTTCGCGGCCCCGGCCGCCCCTTCGCCGTGCTCACCGGCGGCGAGCCCTTGCTGCAGGTCGACGAGACGCTCACCTCGGCCCTGCACGCCGAGGGCTTCGAGATCGCCGTCGAGACCAACGGCACCAAGCCCCGCCCGCCCGGCCTCGACTGGGTCTGCGTCTCGCCCAAGGCGAGCGCCCCCCTCGTGCTCACCGAGGGCGACGAGCTCAAGCTCGTCTACCCCCAGCCCGAGGCCCCGCCCGAGCGCTTCGAGGGCCTCAACTTTCGGCACTTTTTGCTCCAACCGATGGACGGGCCCCGCCTCGCCGAGGCGACGCGCGCCTGCATCGACTACTGCCTGACGCACCCGCGGTGGCGCCTCTCGGTGCAGATGCACAAGATCGTGGGCATTCGCTGAGGGACCCGAAGCCGCCATGACGCCCCGCCGCCCTGACCCGACCTCGTACGGTACCGCCGGGCCGCCCCCGAATGAACTCGGGGGCAGCGAACTCGCTATCGTGCCGCACGGCCTCGGCGTCGGTCCGGCCCTCCAAGCCCGCCCCCTCGCCGGGGGCTGGGCTCCCGCGGGCTCCGGCTTCTGGGCGAGCGTACGTGAGTGGCTCGGGCTGGCGCGCACCCGCCCTGGGGCGAGCGCGCGAAGCGGCTCGCGGCGCTTGAGCCCGAGCGCGCGAAGCGGCTCGCGGCGCTTGAGCCCTGCTTCCGGCAGGGCTTTGCGGGCCGTTTCCGAGCGCATTCGCTGCCCCCGACTTCCGTCGGGGGCAACTCTCCGGGCCCTCGTGCTCGCGCTCGCGGCCGCGGCGGGGGGCTGCCGCCGCCCGGCCGAGGGGGCGTCGGGCCGCGCGTATACCTGCCTCTGCTCGTACCTGACCGACTATGACGACACCGCGCGCATCGAGGTCGACGTGTGCGTGCCGTCGTCGAAAACGCCGCCCGAGGCGGCGGCGACCTGCGCGTCCGACCTGTCGCGAAATTACGCCGAGTCGTGCTCGTGCGGGTCGCCTCGCGACGCCTGCACGCCCGGCGCCCCCGGCGCCTGCCGCAACCGATGAGCCCGCCGCCGAGGCCCCCTCCGCCCGGCGCACCGGCCGAGCCCGCGCCGACGCGCCTCATCGATCTGGGCCCCGGGCTCGAGCGCGACCGCGAGGCGTTGCGCGCGGCCTTCGACGAGGTGCTCGCCTCGGGCTCGTTCGTGCTCGGGCCCCACGTCGAGCGCTTCGAGCGCGAGCTCGCGTCCTTTTGCGGCGTCGGGCACGCGGTGGGGGTCGCCTCGGGCTCGGACGCGCTCGAACTCGCCCTGCGTGCGCTCGGCGTCGGCCCGGGCGACGCCGTCGTGACGAGCCCCTTCACGTTCGTGGCGACGGCCGAGGCCATCGTGCACGCCGGCGCGCGGCCGGTCTTCGCCGACGTCGAGCCCGGGGCCTGGCTGATCGATCTCGAGGCCGTCGACGGGGCGCTCTCGCGCCTGCCCCGCTCGCCCGAGGGCTGCCGCCTCTTGCCGGGCGGCGAGCGGGTGCGGGCGATCGTGCCGGTGCACCTCTTCGGCGCGGTGGTCGACGCGGGCGGGCTCGCCGAGCTCGCCTCCCGGCACGGGCTCTGGGTGGTCGAAGACGCGGCGCAGGCGCTCGGCGGCTCGAGCGCCGGGCGGGCGGCGGGCGCGATCGGCGCGGCGGGGTGCTTCAGCTTCTTTCCGACCAAGACGCTCGGGGCGCTCGGCGACGGCGGGGCGGTGGTCACCGACGACGAGCGCCTCGCGCGCGAGCTGCGATCGCTGCGCCAGCACGGCTGCGTCGAGCGCGGGCGCGTGGGCGAGCGGCTCGGCCGCAACAGCCGCCTCGACGCGCTGCAGGCGGCCTTCCTGTCGGCGCGGCTGCGCGGGCTGCCGGGGGCGCTCGAAGAGCGGCGCGCGCTGCGCCGGCGCTACCACGAGGCGCTCGCCGGCCTCGGCCCCGAGATCGCGCCGCTCGGGCCCGCCGAGCCTTGCGCGGGGCACGCGGCGGCGCTGATGGTGGTGCGCGCGCGGCGGCGCGACGCGCTCGCGCGGCACCTCGCGGCGCGGGGGGTGGGCGCGGGGGTTTATTACGAACGGCCCCTGCATGCGTGCGCGCCCTACATCGACGCGCCGCGCCTCGGGCCCCTCGCCGAGGCCGAGCGCGCCGCCCGCGAATCGCTGGCGTTGCCGCTCTACCCGGGGCTCGGCCCGGCGGCGGCCGCGCGCGTTGCCGCTGAGATCGAAGCTTTCCTGCGCGGCGGCGGCCCCTGAGTCGCCCGCGCGCCCGGGGCGCGCGCGGGCGGGGGGCGCGCGCGAGGGGCCCGAGGGGGCGTGTTTTCCGCGGCGGGGGGCCCCGGGCGGGGGCGGGTGCCGGGCGGGCGCGAGAGACAAATTATGTCCGGTCGAGGCCCGCCCCTTGCTTGACCGGGGGGGTACCGTTGGCTAGATGGGGCAAGCTACCGACCGCGCGCGCGGCGCGCCGGGGGGCAGAGGCCGATGAACGTTCTCGAAGCATCGCTCAGCGAAGAGGCCAAGCGCCGCTATCTCAACTACGCCCTCTCGGTCATCACGGCGCGGGCGCTGCCCGACGTGCGCGACGGGCTGAAGCCGGTGCAGCGGCGCATCTTGCTGACGATGCGCCGCGACCTGCAGCTCTTGCCCGACGCGAAGTATCGAAAGAGCGCGAAGATCGTCGGCGACGTGATGGGCAACTACCACCCGCACGGCGACGCGGCGATCTACGACGCGATGGTGCGCATGGCGCAGCCCTGGGTGATGCGCGCGCCGCTGGTCGACGGGCAGGGCAACTTCGGCTCGCCCGACGGCGACGCGGCGGCGGCCTACCGCTACACCGAGGCGAAGCTGCGGCCGCTCTCGCTCGAGCTGCTCGGCGAGCTCGAGCGGCGCACGGTCGACTGGCGGCCGAACTACGACGGCACGAAGAGCGAGCCGGTGGTGCTGCCGGCGCGCTTCCCGAACCTGCTCGTCAACGGCTCGCAGGGCATCGCGGTCGGCATGGCGACGAGCATCCCGCCGCACAACTTGAACGAGATCATCGACGCCTGCGTCGCGGTGATCGACGCGCCCGAGCCGCTCGCGGCGAAGCAGCTGCTCAAGCACGTCAAGGGGCCCGACTTCCCGACGGGCGGGCAGCTCTTGGCGACGCGCGACGAGCTCTTGCGCACGTACGAGTCGGGCTCGGGCACGCTCAAGCTGCGCGGCGACTACAAGCTCGAAGACCGGCGCGGCGGCGGCGTCGACCTGGTCATCACCTCGGTGCCCTACGCGGTCGAGCGCGGCACGCTGGTCGAGAAGATCGCCGAGGTCATCACGGGCAAGCGCCTGCCCGCGCTCGTCGACGTGCGCGACGAGTCGACCGAAGAGGTGCGCATCGTGCTCGAGCTCAAGCGCGGCACCGACCCGCAGCTCGTCATGGCCTACCTCTACAAGCACACGCCGCTGCAGGTCAGCGTGGCCGTCAACCTGACCTGCCTCGTGCCGGCCGCGGGCGAGGGCGGCCGCCCGACCGACGAGCTGCCCCCGCAGCCCGCGCGGCTCGGGCTCGCCGCCCTGCTGCGGCACTTCCTCGACTTCCGCATGCAGACCGTGGTGCGGCGGCTGGGCTTCGACCTCGCCCAGCTCAAGGCGCGCATCCACGTGCTCGAGGGCTTCGCCACGGTCTTCGACGCGCTCGACGAGACCATCCGCATCATCCGCAAGAGCGAGGGGCGCGCCGACGCGCACGCGAAGCTCGTCAAGCGCTTCGACCTGTCCGACGAGCAGACCGACGCCATCCTCGAGCTTAGGCTCTACCGGCTCGCGCAGCTCGAGATCCAGCTGATTCGCAAAGAGCTCGCCGAGCGGCGGGCCGAGGCGAAGAAGCTCGAGGCCCTGCTCGCGAGCGAGCCGAAGCGCTGGCAGCTCATCAAAGACGAGCTGCTCGACATCCGCCAGCGCTACGGCGACCGGCGCCGCACCAAGATCGTCGGCTCGACCGACGAGCCCGAGTACGCGGCCGAAGACTTCATCGTCGACGAGGACGCGAACGTCATCTTGACGGCCCAGGGCTGGGTCAAGCGCGCCCGCGAGCTCAAAGACCTGTCGACCACGCGCCTGCGCGAGGGCGACCAGGTGCTCGAGGTCGTGGCCGGCTCGACCAAGGCCCCCGTCGCCTTCTTCTCGAACTACGGCACCTGCTACGTCACGCGCGTCAACGACGTGCCGCCGACCACGGGCTACGGCGACCCGGTGCAGAAGCTCTTCAAGATGGCCGACGGCGAGCGCATCGTCGCCATGCTCTCGTTCGACCCGCGCGCGCTCGAGGTGCCGCCCCCGCCCGACGAGGGCGGCGAGCCGCGGCCGCCCTTCTGCGTCGCCGTCACGCGCCAGGGCATGGCCCTGCGCTTCTCGCTCTCGCCCCACCGCGAGCCCTCGACCCGCGCCGGCCGACGATTCGCCCGCCTCGCCGAGGGCGACGAGGTGCTCTTCGTCGGCCCCGTCGGCGAGCGCGACGGCGTCGTGCTCGCCGCGAGCGACGGGCGCGCGCTCGGCGTGATGGTGCGCGAAATACCCATTCTCGGCGGCCCCGGCAAGGGCTCGCTCGCGATTCGCCTGGCCGAGGGCGAGCGCGTCGTCGGCGCCCAGGCGCTCGGGCCCCGCGAGAGCGTCACCCTCGAGACCGAGAAGGGCAAGCTGCTCGAGTACGCCTTCAACCAGGTCGCCGGCCCCCGCGCCTGGGAGGGGGTCGCCGTCTCCAAGCAGCGCATCGCCCGCCTCGTCCTGCCCCCGCCCTCGCCCCGCTCGCTCGAGGCGAACTGAGCCCCCGAGCCCCGCCGCAACCCCCGCCCTAGCCCGAAACGCTGCCCGCCATGACCACGGCCTATACCGCAAAAGACATCGAGGTCCTCGAGGGGCTCGAGCCGGTGCGCAAGCGCCCGGCCATGTACATCGGCGACACGGGCACGCAGGGCTACCACCACCTGCTCTGGGAGATCGTCGACAACTCGACCGACGAGGCCATCAACGGCCACGCCAAGCACATCGAGGTCACCCTCGACGCCGACCGCAAGGGCGTCACCGTGCGCGACGACGGCCGCGGCATCCCCGTCGACATTCACCCCAAGTACAAGCGCCCCGCCCTCGAGCTGATTCTCTGCACCCTGCACGCGGGCGGCAAGTTCAGCGACGCCAACTACAAGGTCTCGGGCGGGTTGCACGGCGTCGGCTCGAGCGCCGTCAACGCCCTCAGCGAGCGGCTCGAGGTCACCGTCTGGCGCGAGGGGCTCGAGCACGTGCAGAAGTTCTCGCGCGGCAAGCCCGCCTCGCCCCTGAAGAAGGGCCCGAAGGTGCGCCGCCACGGCACGGCCATCTACTTTCGGCCCGACCCCGACATCTTCGGCAAGCAGATCGCCTTCGACGCCGAGCTGATTCGCGAGCGGCTCGAGATCGTGTCGTATTTGCACGCGGGCCTGCGCATCAACTACGTCGACGCGGCCACCGGCGACAAGGTCGAGTTTCTGCACCCGAACGGCATCGCCGACTACCTGCCCGTGCTCATCGCCCGGCGCGGCAAGGCCGTCACGCACCCCGCGCCCTTCTACGCCGCGCGCGAGATCGCGCCGAGCGGCGCGAACGGCGCGGGCCAGCACCCCTTCAAGCTCGAGGTCGCCCTCCAGTGGACGGACGACACGACCGAGTCGGTGCGCTCGTACGTCAACGGCATCCCCACGCGCGACGGCGGCACGCACGAGAACGGCCTCGGCGCCGCCATCGTCAAGGCCGTGCGCTCCTTCATGGAGACGAAGGGCCTCGCCCCCCGCGGCCTGACCCTGACGGCCGAAGACATCCGCGAGGGCGTCGTCGCCCTGCTCTCGGTCTACGTCACCGAGCCCCAGTTTCAGGGCCAGACCAAGAACCGCCTGAACAACCCCGAGGTCTCGGGCCAGGTCGACTCGATCGTGCGCCCCGCGCTCGAGCAGTGGCTGCTCGACAACGGCTCGATGGCCGAGCAGATCGTCGGCCGCGCCATCTTGGCCGCCCGCGCCCGCGAGGCCCGGCGCGAGGCGACCCAGTCGGTCGTGCGCAAGGGCGCCGTCAGCCACCGCCTCAACCTGCCCGGCAAGCTCGCCGACTGCTCGTCGACCAACCCCGCCGACAGCGAGCTCTTCATCGTCGAGGGCGACAGCGCCGGGGGCTCGGCCAAGCAGGGGCGCGACAAGAACTTTCAGGCCATCTTGCCCCTGCGCGGCAAGGTGCTCAACGTCGAGCAGGCGACGGCGTCGAAGTTCTTGAACAACAAAGAGCTGCAAGACATCGTGCAGGCCCTCGGCTGCGGCCTCGGCAAAGACTCGGCCCCCGACAAGCTGCGCTACGGCAAGGTCTTCTTGCTGATGGACGCCGACAGCGACGGCTACCACATCACGACGCTCTTGCTCACCTTCTTCTACCGCCAGATGCCCTGGCTCTTGCGGGGCGGCCACATCTACCTGGCCATGCCCCCGCTCTTCCGCATCGACGCGGGCAAAGACACGCACTGGGCCATCGACGAGCGAGACCGCGACCGCATCCTCGCCAAGCTGGCCAAGAACGTGAAGCCCGACATCAGCCGCTTCAAGGGCCTCGGCGAGATGAACGCCTCCGAGCTCTGGTCGACCACCCTCGACCCGAAGAAGCGCCGCGCGATGAAGGTCGTCATCAAGGGCGAGGTCGAGACCGACCGCATCTTCAACGAGCTGATGGGCAAAGACGCGCAGGCCCGCTTCCGCTTCATCATGGAGCAGGCGCGCGACGCCGCCGTCGACGATCTCGACGTCTGAAGCGCAGCCGGGGGGCCATGCTGTTCGGCAGCGACGTCAAAGAAGAGCTCGGCCTCGCCTACGTCCGGGCCGTGGCCGCCCGCGCCGGCTTCTCGGTCGAAGAGACCCGAAAAGATCGCGACGGCGTCGACCTGACGATCTGCGCGCGCGGCAAGCTATCCGACGACGCCGTGTCCAAGTCGCCGAGGCTCGAAGTCCAACTCAAGTCGACCGCCGCCCTCGGCGCGCTGCCGCCCGTCGAATTCAGCTACGAGCTCGACGCCGACGACTACAACCACCTGGTCGGCCCACGCCTCGTGCCTCGCATATTGCTCGTCTTCGTGATGCCCAAGAGCGAGGCCCAGTGGCTCTCTTGGACGGAGGACTCGCTCGTCCTGCGCCACTCGGCCTATTGGCTCTCGCTCGCGGGCCGTGAGTCGACGACCAACATACGCTCGAAGAGCGTGAAGGTGCCGCGCGGGCACGTGTTCAACCCCGAATCGATACGCTCGCTCTTGACCCTGGTAGCCTGTCGGAGAGAGCTGCCGCCATGAACAGCAAGCTGCTCGAGCTCGGCGCGAAGGTCGATTCTCAGGCCGCGCTCGCCTACCTCGAAGCGAAGGGGTGGCAAAAGGTGGCCTCGCCGCGGGCCGACGAGGCCATCTGTCACCTCTCCGACGAGTCAGAGGCCGAGGCCATCGTGCCCCTCGACCCCTCTCTCGTCGACTACGGTAGGGCAATGGTCAACGTGGCCCGTGAAGTCGCCTCCGTCGAGGGGCGGCCGCCCGAGTCGGTGCTCCGTGACCTGCTCCGCCCCCGCCACGACGTCGTGCGCTTCGCCCTCGAAGGCCCCATCACGCAGGCCGGCACGATCGGCCTGCTCGACGGCGCCAAGCTCGTCGGCGGCGCGAAGAAGGCCCTGCTCGCCAGCGCGTGCAGCGTCAAGAAGCCCCGCATCTACCACCCGAGGCTCGACCTCGCCGAGGCCGAGGCGTTCGTACGGTCTTGCAAGCTCGGCCAGACCGAGGTCGGCAGCTTCGTGCTCACGGTCGAGGCCCCCCTTGACGCGCGAGCGCGGCCCGCGCTGGGCAAAGAGCCCCTCGGGCGCAAGGCGGTGGCGCATTTGATGCGGGCGACGGCCTTCTTGGTCGAGGCGATTCGACAGTGGGGGCGAGATGCCACCGGGGCCGCCGCCTTCCAAACCGTGTTCGAACTCGAACCGGACCTGAGCGCCAACCTCTGCGAAGCCCTCGTCGAGATGATGCCGTCCGACGAGAGCGCCGACCTGCGCCTGCGCACCTCTTGGTCGCCCCTGCTGGCCCCCCCGGCCGATATGCCCTCGATGGTCGTCATCGACCGAAGCATGTACGAGGCCATCGAGAGCGTCGGCAACGAGCTTCGACCGAAGCATGGCGCGCAGAGCGAGCAGTTCGTCGGGCGCGTCGTCGAGCTCTCGGGCGGCCCCGACGTGAGCGGCGCGCTCGAGGGCGAGGTGGTGCTCCAGGCGCAGCACGACGACGAGCTCTTGCGGGTGCGCGTCGCGCTCGGCCCCGAAGAATATCGCCACGCCGTCCAGGCGCACCTCGCTCAGCAGTTCGTCTCCGTCCGCGGCGTCTTGCGGCGGGGCCGCCGCGTCCACCAGCTCGATAACCCCGGCGCGTTCACGATCGTCGACGACGGGCAGCCGGGCCCCGAGGGGGCCTCACGCTCAAGGCACGGGCGAGAGGTTCCCTGAGCTTGTGGCCCCGCCCCCGAAGCCAGGCCCGGCGAAGACCGGGCGCGCCGCCCCCCCTTGGTTCGGCGCGCCCCCGCGCGAGGTTCGCCCTCGGTCGCTTCTGGCCTTGTTAGGCTTCGGTCTGAGTTCGAACCTTCCCCGGGGGGTCGTTCCCGACCTCCGGGCGACGTTGCAACCTCTTTTGACGTTCGTCCGGGCGTCGGGGCGAAGGTCGAACGCACGGGGCTCGCCTGCGAGCGTGGACAGCGCGAGGCCACGAGGCTGGTCGTGCGCGACCAGGACGAGCAGATACGCCTCTTGCACACGCTCAAGGGCAACGGCTCGCGCTTCGGCATGGCGGCGCTCGCGTCGGCCTGCCACCCCCTCGCTCGCCTCGCTGCCCGGCTGGGCCGAGAAGTTGGGCCCGCTCTCGCGCTTCGCCGCCATCGGCGGCAGCGCCTTCCGCTGAGCTGGCGCGGCGCGACGTCACTGCCCCGCTTTGCCTTCGCGACCTAGACGTCACCTGGCGTTCAGGGTACCCCTGAGGTCATGTCGGGTTTCACCGACGAGGCCCCCCCGTCGCGCGTCATCGCGGCCTACCGCGACCGCCCGCGGGTCGGCCTGCGCCTCGGGGTGGCGGGCCACCATCTGCTCTGGAAGAGCTTCGCCCTGCTCTTCGCGTTCTGGCTGGTGCAGGCCGCCCTGCGCGCGCTCGAGCTCGGCCGCCCGGCGCCCTACGGCAGCCCCTTGGTCGAGCGCTTCGAGTGGTACTACTTTCACGCGCTCGCCTTCGACGCGCGCTGGGCCCTGCCCCTGCTCGCGCCCGTCCTCGCGTTCTACCTGCTCGTGCGGCCGCCGCGCGGGCGCATCGGCCGCCTCTACGCGCTGCCCTTCCGCCTCGCGTTCGCGCTGCACCTGCCGCTCGTCTTGCTCGTTTTGCTCGACCACGAGGTGATGCGCTACATGGGCGTGCACGCCTCGCCCGACTTCGTGCGCACCTACGTCGGGGGCGAGACCGTGCGCGATCTCGGCTCGCTCGTCAGCACCGACCGGGGCGGGCCCTACCTGCCCATCGCGCTCATCTTCGCCGCGCCCGCCGCGCTCTTCGCCCTGACGCGCTGGCTCGGCCGCCGCTTCGCCGCGCGGCGCGTGCCGCCGGCCGCCCTGCTCGCCGTCGCGCTCGGCTGGCCCGCGCTCGGGCTGCCGCTGACGCGGCTCTGGGGGGGCAGCTTCCGCGAGGCGCGGCTGACGCCCGTCGTGCGGCTGTGGCTCGACGAGGCGCGCAAGGGGCGCACGCCCCCGCTCGCGCCCGCGGCGTACGCGGCGGCGCGCGAGGCGCACCGGGCGGCGTGGCGCGAGGCGAGCGGGCGGGCGTGGGCCTTCCCCGACGAGGCGGCGCCCTTCTACCGCCTGACCGAAGAAGAGGCCTGCCGGCGCGGGCTCGCGGGCGGCGAGCGCTGCGACCGCGACGACGACGGCGACGGGGCGCCGGCGCGCGCCGACTGCGACGACGCGCGGCCCGAGGCGCACCCCGGCGCCGCCGACCTGCCCTCGAACGGGGTCGACGAAGACTGCTCGGGGGCCGACGCTCGCCCGTGGAACGTGCTGCTCGTCATTCTCGAGACGCACCGCGCGCTCGAGGTCGGCCACCTCCAGCCCTACGGCGCGACGGGCGCCGCGACGCCGCGGCTCGACGCGCTCGCCGCCCGCGGCGCCTACTGGACGCGGCACTCGGTCAACGGGCTGCCCACCATCGACTCGTTCTTCTCGATCCACTGCTCGCTCTATGGCATCGGCGAGGGCCACATCGCCACCTCGCACACCGTCAGCCGCTACGACTGCCTGCCCGAGGCGCTGCGCCGCCGCGGCTACGAGGCGCGCTTCTTCACCGCCGTCGCCCCCGACTGGGACAACCAGACCATCTGGCTCTCGCGCTGGTACGACGGCTACGACTACGCGCGCGAGCGGCAGACCGACCTGTCGATGATGCGGCACCTGGCCCGCTGGATGCGCGAGCACCTCGACGACCAGAGGCCCTTCTTCGTCGCGGCCATGACCAAGACGAACCACTTCCCCTTCAACGGCGCCGACGACATGACCCCCGAAGAGCGCGCGGCGACGCCCGACCGCATCGGCACGACCATGCGCTACGCCGACCGCGCCCTCGGCGAGCTGCTCGACGCGCTCGAGGGCGAAAGCTTCATGCGCCGCACCCTCGTCGTCGTGACGGGCGACCACGGCATTCACCTCGGCGAGCGCGGCGCGCACGGCGTCGGCGCCCCCCTCGGCCGCGCCGTCTCCTGGGTGCCGCTCGTCGTCGCCGGCGACCACCCGCGCCTCGCCGCCCTGCGCGGCCCGCACGACGAGCCCTCGTCGCACGTCGACCTGATGCCCACCCTGCTCGACCTGCTCGGCATCCACGACCCGACCGCGAGCGTCGGCCACTCGCTCGTCGAGCCCGCCCCCGCCGGCCGCCGCTACGCGTACATGGCCTACGCCGACGACCTCGCCCTCGAGCGCGGGGGCGCCCGCGCCCTGCTCTCGCGGCCGGGGGCCAAGCGCGCCGCGGGCGACCAGCTCTTCGACGCGCGGGCCGACTTCCTCGAGGCGAACGACCGCGCGACGAGCCCCGAGGGCCGCGCCGAGCTCGATCGCCTGCGCCCGCTCGCCGCCTCGCTCTACGAGCTGACCCTCGACGCCGTCACCTACGACCGCGTCCTGCCCGCCACGCCGCCGAAGTAGGCCCGCACCCCCCAGGCCGCCGAAGGGGGGCACAACCTCCGGACCGTGAATCGTGACGTTCGGGCGGGTTCGCGAACCGTCCACAACGTGAATCGTCACGTTTTTGGGGCTTCGGATGGCTCGAAAAGGGGTCCCTTTCGCTCGCGAAGCCCTCAAAAGTCACAAAAAATCGTGACGATTCACGCTTCGAGGGGTTCTCGGGCACAAAAAAACGTGACGATTCACGTTGTGGACGGTTCGCGAACCCGCCCGAACGTCACGATTCACGTTGTGGACGGTTCGCGAACCCGCCCGAACGTCACGATTCACGTTTTTTGGGGCAACGCGCCCCCTCGAAACGTGACGCAACGCGCCCCCTCGAAACGTGACGATTCACGTTCTGGGGCGGCGCCGCGCCCCGCTCACTCGGACTCGGACGGCGGCGGCGGCGGGTGCGAGGCGCGGCGGGCGTTGCTGCTCGACGATCGGAAGAGCGCGAGCCGCTTCGGCTCGTGGCGGAAGACGTAGCGGCCCGCGGCGCGGATCTCGTCCATCATCTCGCGCAGGTGCCAGTAGGCGCGGTTGCGCAGCGCTTGCGCGCGCGCCGCGTCGCCCGCGTCGGCCGAGCGCTCGGTCGCGGCGCCTTCGAGCTCGCTGGCGAGGCCGCGGCAGATCGCGGGCGCGCCCCTCGGCAGGTCGGCCTTCTTGAGCGCCTCGGCGTGGCGCTCGAGCAGGTCGGCGCAGCGCTTGAGGTCGTCGATGCGGTCGGCGTCGCTCGCCCCCTCGCGGATGGCCTCGACGCGGCGCTGCGCGCGCTCGTCGTGCTCGAGGAAGTAGCGCACCGCCGCGGTCACGTCGCGCACGAGCCCCTCGGACTCCTTGCGCAGCCGCGAGACCTCGCGCGGCGCCTGGGCCTCGCGCGCGGCGAGCCGGGCCTGCTCGGCCTCTTCGAGCGTCTTGCGGCGCGCGCCGAGCTCGGCGGGCGTCTTGCGGTCGAGCTTGGTGCCGCTCAGCAAGTCTTTGCCGTACCGGAGCAAGATGGCCTCGAGCGCCCGCGCCTCGTGCAAGACCGTGACGACCGAGTAGTCGGGCGGCAAGGCGTACTCGGCGGGCAGCTCGAGCAGGCGCCGCTCGGCCGCCGCCCGCAGCCTGCCCCGCTGCCCCTCGGTCTTCGCGCGCGCCCTGCCCTCGCCGCCCTCGGACGCCGCCCGCGCCCTGCCCTTGCCGCCCTCGGACGCCGCCCGCGCCCTGCCCTCGCCGCCCTCGGACGCCGCCCGCACCCTGCCCTCGTCGCCCTCGGCCTTCGTGCGCGCCTTGCCCTCGCCGCCCTCGGACGTCACCCGCGCGTTGCGCCCGCCGCCCTCGGACGTCGCCCGCGCCCTGCCCTCGTCGCCCTCGGCCTTCGCGCGCGCGCCCTTCTCGCCCGGCGCCCTCGGGCCGTCGCCCCGCGCGCGCCCCGTCGCCACCCTCTGCGTCGCCATGCGACCAACGTACGGGAGGGGCGGGCGCCCTTTCAACGCCCCTCGCGCCCCCGCCCCGGGCGCCGGCGGCGAGCGGCCCGCGTCGCCGCGCCCCGACGGAGGCGATCGCGCACGCCCCTCCCGCCGCCGGCCGGCGGCGAACCGTTCGGCTCAGCGGACGCCGCGCGGCACCAGGACGACCTGGTAGCTCTGGCTCTTTCGGTCGAAGCCCGCGACGTGCCGGTCGGGCGGGGTGCCCTCGAAGCGCTCGGTGAAGTGCGTGTACTGCAGCAGGCCCTGCCAGCGCTTGCCCGCCCGGTGGAAGCGAATGAACACGGCCTGCGCGACGCACTCGGACGCCTCGGCGAAGAGCTGGCTCGTGCAGCCCTCGACGCACGCGGGGCAGCCGAAGGGCTTCTCGTCGGTGAGCGCGCCCTCGAAGACGACCTCGCCGTCTTCGTCGACGAGCAGGCCCTTGAGCGCGAGCAGGTTGCCCTCGTGCACGGTGAGCCAGGTGCGCCCCTCGAAGTCGAGCTCGACGCTGCAGTCGCGCAGCTTGTACATGACGTCGACCTTGCAGTCGTAGGGGCCGGGCAAGACGCTCGAGCGCCGGGGCGGTAGCTGCAGCCTCGAGGGCTCGTGCCGCTCGACGCCCGCGACGTCGCGGCGCCCCTCGTCGGGGCGGCGCGACGCGGCCTGGGGGGCCGAGCGGGCGCCCGGGCGGCGGGCGGCGCTCGGCCGGGGCGGCTCGGGCGCCGTCGCGGGCGAGGCGGGCGAGGCGGGCGAGGGCGCCCTCGCGGGCGGGGCGGGCGAGGGCGCCTCGCGCGGCGCGGGCGGCGAGGCGGCGGGCCCGGCGCAAGCGGCGGCGACGAGGCCGAGGGTCACGAGCAAAGGGCGGGGGGCGCGCATGGGGTTCGTCTACGGCAGATGTACGGGACGGAGGGGGGCGCCGCCCCTCATGGCCCGGCGCCGCGAGCGCCGCCCCGGGGCGACCGCGGCGGTCGTTCTAGAGCGTGGGCCAGGCCGCTTTGGTACGGCCGCATGCCGCGTTTTTTCGTGGCGGCCTACCTCGGTCGGCCTCGCTCCCAAAGCCTCGCCGGCGGCCGTACCAAAGCGGCCTGGCCCACGCTCTAGGCTCCTGCCTGGCGAAGGCGGCCCGAGCCCGGCGCCCGCGCGCTTCTTACCAGGCGTAGGCCTCGGGGGCGGTGCCGCCGGGGCCGGGGAAGATGGCGTCGAGCTCTTTGAGGGCGCCCTCGTCGAGGCGCACCTCGAGCGCGCGCAGCGAGCCGTCGAGCTGGGCGAGGGTGCGGGGCCCGACGATGGGCGCGGTGACGACGGGGTTCGCGAGCAGCCAGGCGAGGGCGACGTTGGCGGGCTCTTCGCCGAGCTTGTCGCAGAAGGCCTCGTAGCGCTCGAGCTTGTCGCGGTTCTTGTCGATGGTCTTCTGGGCGAGCTCGCCGGCCCGGCGGCCCCCGGCGGCCTTCTTGAGGGCGCCGCCGAGCACGCCGACCTTCAGCGGGCTCCACGGGATGAGGCCGAGGCCGTAGGCCTGGCAGGCGGGCGCGACCTCGAGCTCGATGGTGCGGTCGAGCAGGTTGTAGAGGCTCTGCTCGCAGACGAGGCCGAGAAAGTTTCTGGCCTTCGCGGTCTCGCACGCGCGGGCGATGTGCCAGCCGGCGAAGTTCGACGAGCCGACGTAGAGCACCTTGCCCTGCTGGACCAGCACCTCCATCGCTTGCCAGATCTCTTCCCAGGGCGTGTCGCGGTCGACGTGGTGCATCTGGTAAAGGTCGATATGGTCGGTCTTCATGCGGCGCAGCGACTCGTCGCAGGCCCGGCGAATGTGCAGCGCCGAGAGGTGCTTCTCGTTGGGCCAGTCGCCCATGATGCCGTAGACCTTGGTGGCGAGCACGACCTTCTCGCGCCGGCCGCCGCCCTGGGCGAACCAGCGGCCGATGATCTGCTCCGTCCAGCCCTCGCCCTTCTTCCAGCCGTAGACGTTGGCCGTGTCGAAGAAGTTGATGCCGTGCTCGAGGGCGCGGTCCATGATGGCGAACGAGTCGGGCTCGCTCGTCTGGGGCCCGAAGTTCATGGTGCCCAGGCAGAGGCGGCTGACTTTCAAACCGGTGCGTCCGAGCTTGGTGTAGTGCATGGCGGCGCAGCCTACCCCCGCCGGGGCCCGGGGGGCAGCCGCGACGAAGGGGGGCGCTCCGATCGTGCCGCGCCGGCCGGGGGTCGGCGCGCCGGGGCGCTCAGATCATGCCGCGCCAGCCGGGGTCGGCGCGCCGGTAGGCCTCGCGCAGGGCGGCGGCGGTCGCCTCGGGCAGCGGGCCTTGGGCGAAGAGCGTGAGGTTGCGGCGCAGGTTGGCGGGGTTGGTCGTGCCGACGATGGTGGTCGAGACGCCGGGCAAGAAGGCGGCGAAGCGCAGGGCGAGCTCGTCCCAGGCGAGGGGGCCGGGGTCGAAGCCGAGGGCGCGGAAGCGCGCCCAGTACTCGCCGAGATCGTGGGCGTCGGGCCGGGCGTCGAAGCGCCAGGGGGCGTTGCCGATCGGGCGCTTGGCGATGACGCCGAGGCCGCGCGCGCGCGCGGCGGCGAGCTGCCGGTCGATGGCGCCCTGGTCGACGAAGCTGAGCGACATCTCGACGGCGTCGAAGCGGCCCGAGTCGATCGCGGCGGCGAGGTCTTCGTTGTCGCCCGAGTAGCCCACGACGCGCACCTTGCCGGCGCGCTTGGCGGCGTCGAGGGCGCCCAGAATGTCGTCGCGCAGGGCGACGTCGGCCGGGCACGAGTGCAAGAGCGCGACGTCGAGGCGGTCGGTGCGCAGGCGGCCGAGGGCGTCGTCGATGCCGCGGGCGACGCAGGCGCCCGTCCAGTCGGGCAGGCCCTCGACGCCGTAGCCGACCTTGGTGCAGAGCACGATCGCGTCGCGCCGCGCGGCGAGCGCGCGGCCGAGGCGCTCTTCGGAGAGGCCGTAGCTGCGGGCCGAGTCGAAGAAGGTGATGCCGGCGTCGGCGGCGGCGAGCAAGAGGTGCTCGGCCTCGGCCTCGCCGAGGCGCGCGTCGCCGAGCGGGCCGGCGCCGAAGCCGAGGGCAGAGACGGTGAGGCCGGTCGTGCCGAAGGGTCGTCGTTCCATCGGCGGGGGACTAGCAGCGATGGGGCCGGGCGTCTGCCGGGTCGCGCGGGGGCGAGAGGCGCCGCGCGACGCGCCCGCGCGGGACGCCCCCGGTCACGCCGGCCAGCGGCGCGTCTGCTTGAGGGCCTGGCGCAGCGCCTCGAGCTCGCCCGCGCCCATCGCTGCGAGCGCGGCGCGCTGCGCGCCGGTCGGCTCGACGCCGAGCAGCTCACACAGGTCGAGCACCGCCGCCCGCAGCCCCTCGGCCCGCCCCCGCGCCTCGCCGCGCGCCTCGCCCTCGCGCAAGCCCTCTTCTTTGCCCTCGTCGCGCGCCTCGCGCTTGGCGCTCTCCCACTGCGCCTCTTCCTTCAGGAGGTACGCCTCTTCGGGCGAGACGCGCGCGCGCTCGATGGTGCGCAAGACCCGCTGCAAGAGGGGCTCAGGGTAGCGCGTCTCGTCGACCCGCTGGTCGAGCGAGTCGTCGATGAGTTCGAGCCAGCGCCGCAGCGGCGCGGGCGTCTCGGGCCGCAGCCCCGCCGCGTTGACGAACACCAGCCGGTGGCCGTAGACCCCGAGCTTCGCGCCCCCGAGATCGCGCAGGTCGCCGTCTTGCGCCGCCACGTCAAAGCGCAGCGCCGGGTCGCTGGGCCGGCGCGTCAGCACCACGATGGTGTAGACCGTGCGGCGGAACCGGTCGTCGCTCGCGCTCTGAATCTGCTCGGCCTGCCCGATCAGGTGGTAGTACAGAAAGCGGTCGAAGCTGTCGTTCTCGCGCACGTGCTGCAGCTCGACGACGAGGCGCTTTCGGGCGTCTTCGGCGAACAGGTCGTACTTGACGTCGACCTGGCCGAAGACGGGCCGAAAGCCGTGCTCTTGCTCGACCCGCTCGACCTCGACCTCGACGCCGAGCACCGCGCCCGCGAAGCCCGAGAAGACCGCGGGGTCACTGAAGGCCTTCTTGAAGGCGGTGCCGTACTTCAGGGGCACGACGTCGAGCATGCCCCACGGCTAGCAGTCGGCCGCGGGCCGAGCAAGGAAGGGCTCGGGCCGTCCCGGGGCCGGCGGCGCCGAAGCCACGTGCGGGCGAGCGCGCCGAGCTGAGCGCGCCCATCGTCGGGCGAGCGTTCGAGCGACGTGCCCCTCGCGCCCCCGCCGGCGAGGCGAGCAGAGCGGTCGTGCCGTCGACTAACGAGGGTCGTGCTCGGGCTTGACGTAGGCCTGCAGCTCAGCGGGGAAGCCCCCCATGTCGATCTGCTGGCGCAGCGCGGGCTCGAGGCCGAGCTCGTACGCGGCGCGGGCCGAGGGCTCGGGGCGGGGGGTGATCCAGACGAGGCGGCCCGAGGGGGCGAGGGCGCGGGCGGCGTTCGCGAGGAAGCGCTCGTAGAGCGCGGCGAGGTCGCTGCCGCGGCCGACGCGGCGTCCGAAGGGGGGGTTGGTGACGATGAGCGAGGGCGCGACGCCGGGCCGGAAGGAGCGGGCGTCGGCGCGCTCGAGGGCGAAGCGCTCGAGGCCGGCGCCGGCGAGGTTCTCGTGCGCCGCGTCGAGCGCCTCGTCGCTGAGGTCGGTGCCCACGAGCTCGCGGTAGGGGCCGAGCAGGCCGCGCTCGGCGAGCTCGAGGCCGGAGCCGACGAACGGGTCCCATACGGTGTCGTTGGGCCGGACGCCGCCGACGCGGGCGAGGGCGGCGGCGATGGTGGGGTGGGAGGCGCCGGGCACGTCGCGGCGGCGGTAGGCGAAGCGCGGGTCGTCGTAGGCGAGCGGCACGAGCGTGACGTAGAGCGTGGGGCCGCGCTCGTGGGCGCGCGCCTCCCAGGGGCTCTCGCTGGGGTCGTTCTGGGGGGTGCCGGGCCGGCCGGCGAGCGCGCGGGCGAGGGCCCAGGCGTCGGCGCGGCGGTGGGCGCCGTCGGCCCAGGCGAGCCGGAAGCGGCGGGGGCCGCGGGTGAAGGCGTCGAAGATGGCGCGCGCGGGCGGCGCGTCGAGGGCGCGGGCGAGGGCGGCGACGCGGCCGCCTTCGCCGAGGGGCTCGGGCGGCAGGGGGAAGCCGAACCAGAGCATCAGGCGGGCGTCGAGCAGGCGCGCCGGCGGCCCCGCGAGGCGGGCGCGGAGGGTGCCCGGGGCGACGCGCGTCGGCTCGAGCTCGGGGCCCAGCTCGTCGGCGAGCCAGCGCTCGAGCCCGGCGCGGCAGTGGACGACGAGATCGAGGGGGCGGGGGGGCCTTCGGCCGAGGTCGATGCTCGAGGGCTCGGCGCGGGCGAGGGTGCGCTCGAGGGTGAGGCGGGCGCGGTCGAGGGCGGCGCCGAGGTTGCCCTCGCCGCCCTCGCCGCGCAGGGCCTCGAGGGCGGCCTCGCCGCCGATCTTGCCGAGGGCTTCGGCGAGCGAGCGGCGGACGGCCTCGTCGCGCTCGACCCGGAAGCGGGCGACGAGGGGGGCCTCGAGCCCGGGCGTTTGGCTCTTGCCGAGGGCGAAGGCGGCGGCCCGGCGCACCTTGGGCGCGCCGTCGTCGAGGGCGGCGACGAGGTCGTTGTGGCTCTCGTCGCCGCCCTTGGCGCGGGCGACGCGGGCGTGAAGCTGGACGAGGCGGGCCTTCAGGGGGGGCTCGGCCTCGGCCCAGCGGCCGCGGGCGAGGGCGGCGGAGGCGGGGCCGCGCCGTGCGAGGGCCCGAACGAGGGCGTCGGCCTCGTCGTCGTCGGCCCGGGCGAGGCGGTCGAGGAGGGGGCCGAGCTCGCGGTCGGGGGGCACGAAGCTCGGGTGGCGCAGGCGCGCGAGGGGGTCATCGGGGGCCGGGCGCTTGGGGTCGCTCATGGGTGCGGGTGTGACCTTGCCGGGTCGGGGGCGCTGGTGCTATGCCTGGCGGGTTCGTTCGAGAAGGTGCGGGGCTCCCGCCGCTCGGCGTGCGCGCGAGTAAGGCCTTGCGCGTCGAGGGCGTGTTCTGTATTCTGCCCCGCCAAACTGGGCGGATCGCGCGCGAACCCCCATCAGGGTTCGCTTTTTTTTCGCCCGTTTTCTAGGTCGACCCCCCGTCGAACCTTTGCTCGAACGACCACCGTAAGGACGCCACTCGCTGTGCCAGGGACTGCCCCGACCATTCACGGAATCGACCGCGACGCGCTGATGCGGGTCATTGACCCGGTGGCGCGGGCGCACGGCGTGGACGTGGTCGAGGTGACGTTCAAGCCGGAGCGGGGGGGCTGGGTCCTGCGGGTGGCGATCGAGGTGGCGGGCTCGACCGAGCCGGGCGGGGGGGTGACGATCGACCGGTGCGCCGACTTGTCGCGGGACCTGTCGACGGCGCTGGACGTGGCGGACGTGGTGCGGCAGGCGTACTCGCTCGAGGTGAGCTCGCCCGGGGTCGAGCGGCCGCTGCGCACGGCGGCCGAGTTCGAGCGGTTCCGGGGCCAGCGGGCGAAGGTGGTGTTGAGCGAGCCGGGCCCGGACGGGCAGTTCGCGTACGACGGCGCGATCGCGCGGGTCGAGGGCGAGCGGCTCTGGCTGGCGACGGGTTCGGGGGGCGAGGTCGAGCTGCCGATCGGCTCGGTCAAGCGGGCGCACCTGGTCTTCGAGTTCGGCCCGGCGCCGAAGCCGGGGCCGAAGGGGCGGCAGCAGCAGCAGGCGGCGGGGGGCAAGGCCGGTCGGCCCGGGCGCCCGGGCCGCCCGAACACGCGGAGCGGGGAGTGAGAGCGACGGACATGGCGACGCAAGCGGCGACCGGCATAGAGACCAACCTCGGCTTCATTCTCGAGCAAGTCGCTCGCGAGAAGGGCATCGAGAAAAAGGTGCTCATCGAGACGGTCGAGGCGGCCATCTTGAAGGCGGCCCAGAGCGCGTTCGGGCCGACGCGCGAGCTCGAGCCCCGCTTCAACGAGGAGACGGGGCAGGTCGACCTCTACCTCTACATGACGGTGGTCGACGAGATCACGCAGCCCGAGCGCGAGATCTCGATCGCGGACGTGCGGGCGCACGACGACCGGGCCAAGCGCGAGGAAGACAAGCTGAACGGCGAGGTGGGCGACGAGCTCGGCTTCCAGATCTTCTGGCACCCGGCGGACGCGCAGAAGGCGCGGCAGCAGGACGAAGAGTTCGGCCACATGCTGCACATCAAGCAGGCGCGCGCGGCCTTCGGGCGCATCGCGGCGCAGACCGCGAAGCAGGTGCTGCTCGCGCGGGTGCGCGACGCCGAGCGCGACCTCATCTACAACGAGTTCAAGGACAAGCAGGGCGAGCTCATCAAGGGCATCGTGCGGCGGTTCGAGAAGGGCAACAACCTCATCGTCGACCTGAACAAGACCGAGGGCGTCTTGCCCTCGCGCGAGCAGACGCCGCGCGAGACGTACCGCCCGGGCGACCGCATCGTGGCGCTCATCAAGGTCATCGACCGCGAGGCGCGGGGGCCGCAGGTGGTGCTCTCGCGGCAAGACCCGCGGCTGGTCGAGAAGCTGTTCGAGGCCGAGGTGCCCGAGATCTACGAGGGCATCGTGCGCATCGTGTCGGTGGCGCGCGAGCCGGGGGCGCGGTCGAAGATCGCGGTCGCCTCGCGCGACGCGGACGTCGACCCGGTGGGGGCGTGCGTGGGCATGAAGGGCTCGCGCGTGCAGGCGGTCGTGCAAGAGCTGCGGGGCGAGAAGATCGACATCGTGCCCTACGACCGGGACCCGGCGAAGTACGTCATCGCGGCGATCCAGCCGGCCGAGGTGCTCAAGGTCATCGTCGACGAGTCCGACCACCGGATGGAGCTGGTGGTGCCCGACGAGAAGCTCTCGCTGGCGATCGGGCGCAAGGGCCAGAACGTGCGGCTGGCGGCGCAGCTGACGGGCTGGCGGCTCGACATCATCAGCGAGTCGCGCTTCCGGCAGCTCGAGCAAGAGTCGCTCGTGGCGATGCAGGGCATCGACGGGGTCGACGACGCGGCGGCGCGGGCGCTGTACCGCTCGGGCTTCCGGTCGCCCGAAGAGATCGCGGACGCGACCGCGTCCGAGCTCGCCTCGGTGGTGGGCGGCAACGAGGGGGCGGCCGAGCGGCTGCGCGGCAGCGCCGAGGCGGCGCTCGAGAAGAAGCGGCTCGAGCGGCTGCAGGCGGCCAAAGAGCGGGGCGAGCCGGTGGGCGAGCGCGACAAGCTCTTGCTCGTGCCGGGCATGACCGAGCGCACGGTCGACGCGCTGGCCGAGGCCGGCTACGGCACGCTCGACAGCGTGCTGCGCGAGGACCCCGACCGGCTGGCCATCAAGGCGGGGCTCGGCGCGAAGAAGGCGCAGGCGCTGCAGCAGGCGGCGCGGGCCTTCGCCGAGGGCGAGTGGCCGCAGGTCGAGGCGGCGCGGCTGTTCGCCCGCCAGCAGCAGGCGGCGCTCGCGGCGCAGCCGAAGGTCGAGGGCGGCGCCTGAGGCGCGCGCCCGGCCGCAGCGAGGTGATCGAACCCGTGCCCCGACGCCCCCTCCCCCCCGCCCCCGCCGGGCCCGCGAACGCCGCGGGCCCGCGGCGCACGTGCGTCGGGTGCGGCGCGCGCGACGTGCCGGGGGCGATGGTGCGCTTCGTGCTCGGGCCGGGCGGCGAGCCGCTCGCCGACCCGTCGAGCTTCGGGGCGGGGCCGAAGGCGGCGGGGCGGGGGGCGCACGCGCACCCGCGGCCGGCGTGCTTGCGGGCGGCGGCGCAGAAGGGCCTGCCCAGGAGCTTCAAGCGCCCCGTCCGGGCGCGGGCCGAGGCGCTCGCGGCTGCGGTGCGCGAGGGCTCGCTCGGGCGGGCGGCGGCGCAGCTCGGGGCGGCGGCGGCCCGGGGGCTCGCGGGCGCCGAGCCGGGGGGGGGGGCGGCGCTGACGGTGGTCGCGTGCGATTGCCCCCCCGAAGCGTTCGGGCCCCCCTTGCGCGAGGCCGTCGGCCGAGGCAAGGCGGTGGCGTTCGGGCGGCGCGAGTCGCTCGGGGCGCTCTTCGGGCGCGGGGCGCTCTCGATGGTGTTCGTGCGCGACGCGGGCGTCGCGGAGAAAATCGCCCGGGCGTGTGCCGTGGCCGACGGCGCCGGGCCCGGGCGGGCGGTTTCGGAGGTCGGATGAGCAAGGTTCGTGTTTATGAGGTGGCCAAACAGCTCAACATGGACAGGAAAGAGCTCGTCGCCCTTTTCCAGTCCCTGGGCTTGGCGGACGTCAAGAATCACATGAGCGCGGTCGACACCGACGTGGTCGACCGTGTCAAGCGTCACCTCGAAAAGGCGAAGGCCCCCTCGGTCGTCGAGGAGCGCATCCGCTCGACCGTCATCCGCCGCCGCGGCGCCGTCAAAGCCGACACGCCCTCGACGCGCGTGCCGCCCTCCGAAGGCTCGCGCGACGTGGGAGCCGAGGTGGCGGCGCCGCCGTCCGCCCGGCCGAGCACGGCGCGCCCGAGCGTGGCGCGGCCGAGCACGGCGCGCCCGAGCGTGGCGGCCGAGGCCGAGGCGCCCGTGCCTCCGGCGCCCCCTTCGGCGCGCCCCTCGACCCGGCGCCCCGCCGCGGCCGCCGCCGCCGCGGTACCGACGCCCCCGCCCCCGCGCGCTTCGGCCAAGCGCGCGGCCCTGCTCGACGCGCCCCCGCCCGTCCTCGACGACGAGCCGCCGACGCCGCCCTCGACCCGCGCCCCGGCGCGCCTCGCGCCGCCCGCGGCGGCCGAGCCGGCGGCCCCGCCGCTGCGCGCGCCCGAGCAAGAGCCGCCGGCGCCGCCCGCGGCCGCCGCGCCCACGCCCGCGCCCGCGCTCGAGCGCCCCTCGAAGGGCGACGGCGCGACCGCCACCGCCACCGCCGCCGCGCCCGC
>DASTPP010000331.1:0-15294 GCA_035762175.1 Polyangiaceae bacterium
ACTCGGTCACCAGGTAGGGCCGCCCCTCGAGCTCGCCGACGCGGTAGATGCCGATGACGTTCGGGTGCTGCACCCGCGCCACCGCCCGCGCCTCGTTCAAGAAGCGCTCGCGCGCCTCGTCGCCCACGTCGGCCGCGTCGACGAACTTGATCGCCACCTGCCGCGCCAGCAGCCGGTCTTCGGCCAGGTACACCGCCCCCGTCGCCCCGCGCCCGAGCAGCCGCACGATCGCGTAGTCGTCGAACTCGGTCGGCAGGGGCCGGGGCTTGCACGCGCCGCCCTTCGTCGGCACTTCGAGCGTCGGCTGGTCGGCCGACGACCGCGCGGGGACGCCCCGCGCGCCCTCTCTCATCGGATCGTGGGACGACGTCATTACCCTACGGCATGGCCGGCCGGGGGGCGCCGCGCAAGGGCGTCTGACGCGCTCTGGTCGCTCGCGGCGAAGAAGTTCGAGGGCCCAGTCCGGCGCTCCGGTCGCTCGTGGCGACGGGGCTCGGGGGCCCAATTCGGCCCGCGCGCCACCGCCCCCGCCCGGCCGCCAGGGCCCGGCCGAGGCCCCCCCCGGCGGCCCGGCGACCTGCCCGGGGTGCCGGGCCGGCCCCCGAGGCCGCGCCGGGCGTGGCGCGCGCCCGCGCGGCGGTCGGGCGCGCGCGGTGGTCGTCAAAGGCGCGCGAGGGTGGGCGCGACCTTGGGACAGCTCGGCCAGGGCGCCGCCACGCGCGGCGGCGACGAGCCGGCGCCCCCCATGCTCACGGCCGAACCGCTCGCCCTCTTCATGGGGCCGGCTGGGGCCGCGGCATTCTCGCGACACGGCCGAGCCATCGACCCACGTGTTTCGTATACCGTTGCCCTTCGCCCGAAAAGCAGGGCATCTCTGCTGCCCGCCTGAAAAGCCCGCGCTTCGAAGGGGAGCGCGACGGTAAGACTCGATGGTTCGTCGCCGAGCTCGCGGCGGCGTGGGGGCAAAGGCCTCGCACCTCGGGGCAGCGGAAGCACAAGCGAGCGATGCAAACGCTCGGGGCATTGAAACCCCGAAGCATTTCTACACCCCTTGTTGGCGAGGGCTCGAAACTGATATCGTTAAAGATTCAGGGTGTGGAGGGATTTTCATGACAAGGTCGAAACGTGTTCCGAATGAGGGTCGTATCCCACGTCGAGGCGGCCGCGCGGGCCCCGGGGGGAAACGTGGGCTGGTTTTGTGCCTCTTCGTCGCCGCGCTCGCGTGGCCCCTCGGGGCCCGGGCCGAGCGGGCGGCCCGGGGCGAGGGGCCGCCCGCGGGCGGCGTGACGAGCGCGGCGAGCCCGCACGCGGACACGGTGAGCGCCCAGGCGGTCAACGACTGGAACGCCCTCATGGCCGAGCTGGAGCCGCTGTCCGGCTTTTTCATGCATACCCGGCTCGGGGCGCTCTTGCACGTGGCGATGCACGACGCGATCAACGCGAGCCCCAAGGCCGCCCGCTATCGCACCTACCTGCCGCCCGTGCCCACACAGGGGCGCGCCTCCCCCCGGGCGGCCCTGGCGGCGGCGGCGCACACCATGTTGACCAAGTACATCGCCCTGTTCAGCGACCCGACCTTGCCGCCCCCCTTCTACCGCCCCGACATCGCCGGCTTCGCACCCCAGGTCGACGCCCTGTACGCCGCGCAGCTCGCGGGCATCGCCCCGGGTCTCGCGAAGAAAGGCATCGCGCTCGGCAAGCAGACCGCCACCACCTTGTGGAACCTACGCCTCGGCGACGGGTGGAACAACCCCGCGGGCCTCGCCTTCGAGTTTCCCAACAATGATGGCGACGGCGACCCGACGACGGGCCTCCCCGGCGACTACGCCCTGCTCGACCCGGCCGACACCTTCCCCGGCGCCCCGCAGCCCTATTTCTTCTGGTGGGGCGAGATGACGCCCTGGACAATGGCATCCAACGACCAGTTCCTCTCCCCGCCCCCGCCCGCCCCCGACGACCCTGCCTTCCGCCAAGACCTTGAAGAGGTGCGCCTCTACGCCGAAGACGACAGCGCCGTGCGCACGCCCGAGCAGACCTTCGCCGCCCTCTGGTGGGAGTTCTGCCCGGGCTCGGGGCTGCCGGCCGCCTACACGTTCACCCGGCAGCTCGTCACCGACTTCGCGCTCGATGGCCACGACGCGGCGCGCGTGTTCGCGCTCGTGACGCTCGCCCAGGCCGACGCCATGATCTCGAACGTCAACAGCAAGAACGTTTACCAGTTCTGGCGGCCCATCACGGCGATAAACTTCTCCTACCCCGGCTCGGGCTGGAAGCCCTTCATGTTGACGCCGCCCAACCAAGAGTACCCGGCCGGCCACCCCATGGTCAGCGGCGCCGCCTTGCACATGCTCATCAAATTCTTCGGCCCGGGCCAGCTACCGCGCCCCCTCGTCGGCACCAGCCAGTGCGGCGACCTCCTGCTCGACTCGCTCGCCGACGGCATCGAGAACGTCATCGACGCCCGGGTGTGGGGGGGCCAGCACTTTCGGGGTTCGGGCGAGGTGGGGTCGCAGACGGGCGAGCAAATCGTCCACCACGTCCATGAGAATTTTCTAAATCCTCTCTAAGCCGCCAAAACCAACCACCAGGGGGCCTTGTCCCGCGCCGCCAGAGCCGAATAGGATGGTCAACTAGGGGCGCGGGCCGCCGTGCGGGCCGAAAAATTCGAATCCTGCTCGAAGCCCGCAGGGGAGGCCGAGATGGAACGGTTCACGATCACCGAGCAGGTTCACGCCGACGCCGACACCGCGTTTTACCGGGGCTTCCGCAATTCGGACCGCTCGCCGGTGTCGGTCAAGCTCCTCAAGGGCGCGCGGCAGAGCCCCGAGCGGGCCGCCAGCTTGCGCTACGAGTACAGGATGATCCGCGACCTCGCCTTCCCCGGGGTCGTGACGGCCTACGGGCTCGAGCCGTACGAGGGCGGCCTCGCGCTCGTCATGGACGACCCCGGCGAGCGGCCCCTGCGCGAGGTGCTCTCGACGCGCGGGGTCGATCTGGCCGCGGCGCTCGGCGTCGCCACGTCGGTCGCCGAGACCCTCGACGCGCTGCACCGCCGGCACGTCATTCACAAGAACATCAACCCCCGCACCATTCTCATCAACGCGCGCACGGGCGCCGCGAGGCTCTGCGACTTCGGCATCGCCACGCGCCTCGTCCAAGAAACGCCGCGGGCCGAGGGCCCCGAGGCGCTGGCCGCCGCCCTGCCCTACGTGTCGCCCGAGCAGACCGGGCGCATGAACCGCACCCTCGACCACCGGACCGACCTCTACTCGCTCGGCGTGGTCCTGTACGAAATGCTCACGGGCCGGCCCCCCTTTCAATCGGCCGACCCGATGGAGGTGGTGCACGGCCACATCGCCCGCCGGCCCGCGGCTCCGCACGAGCTGTCGCCCGCGACGCCGCGGGTCGTCTCCGACGTCGTGATGAAGCTCCTGGCCAAGGCCGCCGAAGACCGGTACCAGAGCGCCTTCGGGCTGGCCGCCGACCTGCGCGAGGCGCGCGCGCGGCTCGCGGCCGCCGGCGCGGTCGAGCCCTTCCCGCTCGGCCGGCGCGACCTGTCGGGCGAGCTGCGGGTCTCGCAGCGGCTCTACGGCCGCGAGGCCGAGGTCGCCCGCCTGCTCGGCGCGTTCGACCGCGCGAGCGGGGGCGGCGCCGAGCTGCTCTTGGTCGCGGGGTTCTCGGGCATCGGCAAGTCGGCCCTCGTCAACGAGGTTCACAAGCCGATCGCGGCGCGGGGCGGGGCGTTCGTCGCGGGCAAATTCGATCTCATCAACCGCAGCGTGCCCTACGCGCCGATCGCGAACGCCTTCCGCGAGCTCGTCCGGGGCCTCTTGCAGCGGCCCGCGGCCGAGCTCGCGGCCCTGAAAGAGAAGCTCGCGCGGGCGCTCGGCCCGAACGCGCAGCTGCTCGTCGACCTCATCCCCGAGCTCGCGTCCGTCCTGGGGCCGCAGCCGCCCGCGCCCGAGCTCGGGCCGACCGAGTCGCAGAACCGCTTCGCCCTCGTCTTCCAGAGCTTCTTGCGGGCGCTCACCACCAAGGGCCGCCCGCTGGTCGTCTTCCTCGACGACCTGCAGTGGGCCGACCCGGCCTCGCTCCGGCTGCTCCAGACCGTGCTGGCGAACCCCGAGAACGCCTACCTGCTCGTGCTCGGCGCCTACCGCGACAACGAGGTCGGCCCGGCGCACCCGCTCGCGGCGGCGCTCGAAGAGATGAAGAAGGCGGGCGCGAGGCTCGACGAGATCGCGCTGCAGCCGCTCGGCCTCGGCACGGTCGGGCAGCTCGTCGCCGACACCCTCGCGGCCGACGTCGACCGCGCCCGCCCGCTCGCCGAGCTCGTCTTCGAGAAGACGCGGGGCAACCCCTTCTTCGTCAGCCAGCTGCTCGGCGAGCTGCACCGCGACCGGCTGCTCGGGTTCAACGCGAGCGCCGGGGTCTGGGAGTGGGACCTCGAGGGCATCCGCCGGGCGGACATCACCGACAACGTGGTGACCCTGATGGTGGGCAAGCTCCGGGGCCTCGCGCCCGACACGCAGCGCGTCCTGCGGCTCGCCGCCTGCGTCGGCCACCAGTTCGACCTGCGCACGCTCGCGGTCATCCACGAGAAGTCGCCCGTGGCGACGGCCGCCGACCTGTGGGAGGCCCTCGACGAGGGCCTGATCGTGCCGCTCACCGCCGAGTACCGCTTCCTGCACGCGCCGGCGGGGGGCGAGGGCGAGCCGCCCGAGGTCGGCTCGTTTCGCATCGCGTACAAGTTCCTGCACGACCGCGTGCAGCAGGCCGCCTACTCGTCCATCGAGGCCGAGCAGCGGCAGGCCGTCCACCTGAAGATCGGGCGGCTCTTGCGCGAGTCGCGGGCGGGCGAGGCCGACGAGGCCGACGCCTTTCAAATCGTCTACCACGCGAACATCGGCGCCCCCCTGATCACCGACCGGCGCGAGCGCGTCGACCTGGCGCGGCTGAACCTCGCGGTCGGCAAGCGGGCGAAGGCGGCGACCGCCTACCCGACCGCCGCCGGCTACTTCGAGGCGGGCGCGCGGCTGCTCGGCGACGAGGGCTGGGGCGACGACTACGAGCTCGCCTTCGCGCTCACGCAGCAGCTCGCCGAGTGCAAGTACCTGGGCGGCCACCCCAACGAGGCCGAGGCCCTCTTCGACCTGCTGCTCGGCCGGGCGAAGACCGACGTCGAGTGCGCCGCCATCTACGACATGTGCGTGGTGCTCTACTGCACGCAGATCCGCTACGACGAGGCCCTGGCGGCGGGCCGCGCGGCGCTCACGATGCTGGGCATCGATCTGGGGCCGACCGAGGCCGAGTGGGGGGCCGCGCTCGGGGCCGAGCTCGCCCAGGTGCCGGCCAACCTCGGCGGCCGCCGGGTCGACGAGCTCATCGACGCGCCGCCGATGACCGACCCCGCGAAGCGCACGGCGGTGCGGGTCTTGACCAACCTCTGCGCCGCCGCCTTCGTCTTGAACCCGGTGCTGCTCGCGCTGACCTGCGTGACCCCGGCGAACCTCGCCCTCAAGCACGGCCACTCAGACGAGACGCCTTTCGCCTACATGCTCTACGGCTCGGTGCTCGCCACGACCGGCCGGTATCAACAAGCGTACGAGTTCGGCCGGCTCGCGCTCGATCTCAACGAGAGGTACGGCAACGCCTCGGTGACGTGCAAGCTCCACCTCTTCTTCTCGCTGCACGTCAGCTACGGCTCGAAGCCCCTCAAGCTGTCGCTCGAGCACGCGCGGCTCGCCATGCGGGCGGGCCTCGAGTCGGGCGACCTGAACTTTCTCTCGTACTCGGTCGCCAACGTCGTCTGGACGCGGACCAGCCTGGGCGACGAGCTCGGCGACTTCGGCGAAGAGATCGAGAAGTTGTTGCCCCTGGCGCGGCAGATCAATAACCCCGAGATTACGCTCAAGGTGACGATCGGCCGGCAGGTCGTCGCGTGCCTGCGGGGCCAGACCGCGGGGCTCCATTCGATCGGCGACGAGGGCTTCGACGAGGCCGCGCTGGTCGAGGAGCTCAAGGCGCCCGAGCTCGTCAGCACGGTCGGCTGGTACCAGGCGTGCAAGCTGCGGCTCGCGCTCCTGGCCGAAGATTACCCCGGCGCGATCGCCGCGGGGGTGGTCGCCGACCGGGTCGCCGGCGCGAGCACGGGCATCATCTTCACGGCCGACCAGGCCTTTCATCTGTGCCTCGCCGTCCTCGGGCGGCCCGCCGCCGAGGCGTCGCGCGAGCCGCTCGAGGCGCTCTTCGAGGCCAACCGCGCCAAGATCGCCTCGCTCGCCGAGGGCTGCCCCGAGAACTTTCTGCACAAACTGCTCTTGATCGAGGCCGAGCAGGCCCGCGCCGCCGGCCGGCCGCTCGAGGCGATGGGCCTTTACGATCGGTCGATCCGGGCGGCCGGCGCGAACGGGTTCGTGCACGACGAGGCGCTCGCCAACGAGCTGGCGTCGAAGTTCTACCGCGGCCTGGGGCGCGAGCGGGTCGCCGACGCCTATCTGGGCGAGGCGCGCCGGTGCTACCGGGCCTGGGGCGCGACGGCCAAGCTGGCGCAGCTCGACGCGAAGTATGGCGCCCCGGCCGCCGCGCGCCCCGAGGGGCTCGCGCTCTCGGCCGCGCCCGCCGCGCTCGATCTGATGACCGTCGTCAAGGCGGCGCAGGCGCTCTCGGGCGAGATCGACCTCGATCGGCTGCTGCAGAAGCTCATGCGCATCACGATCGAGAACGCCGGCGCCCAGCGGGGGTACCTGCTCCGGCACCGGGGCGGCGAGCTGCTGCTCGCGGCCGAGGCCGCCGCCGACGGCGAGGCCGTCAAGGTCTACCGCCCCGCCGAGGCGCCCTCGGCCTCGGCCCTGCCCCTGACCATCCTGAACCACGTCCGGCGGGCGCGCGAGGGCGTGGTGCTCGACCGCGCGTCCGCCGAGCCGAGGTACGCGGGCGACGAGTACGTGGCGCGGCGCCAGACCAAGTCGGCCCTGTGCCTGCCGCTCTTGCGGCGCACCGAGCTCGTGGGCCTGCTCTACCTCGAGAACGATCTGGCCGAGGGCGCCTTCACGCCCGAGCGCACGGCGACGCTCGAGCTCTTGGCGTCGCAGGCCGCGATCTCGCTCGAGAACGCCACGCTCTACGCCGACCTCTCGCAAGAGAACGCCGAGCGCCGGCGCGCCGAAGAGGCCCTGCGAAGGCTCAACGAAGAGCTCGAGCGGCGCGTCGCCGACCGGACCGCCCAGCTTCACGTCGCCAACAAAGAGCTCGAGGCGTTCAGCTACTCGGTCTCGCACGATCTGCGCTCGCCGCTCAAGGCGATCGACCGGTTCGCCGCCGCGCTCGAGAAGAACCACGGCGCCGGGCTCGGCGCCGAGGGGCAAGAGTACCTCGGGCGCGTGCGCTCGGCGGCCAAGCGCATGGGCTCGCTCATCGAAGACATGCTCGGCCTCTCGCGCGTCGCGCGCGCCGAGCTGCGGCGCGGGCGGGTCGACCTGTCCGAGCTGGCGCGCGGCGTCGTCGCCGAGCTGCGCCGGGCCGACCCCGAGCGCGAGGTCGAGGTCGTCGTCGCCGACGGCGCGAGCGCCGAGGGGGACGCGAACCTGCTCAAGATCGCGCTCGAGAACTTGCTGTCGAACGCCTGGAAGTACACGTCCAAGCGGGCGCGGGCGACGATCGAGTTCGGGGCCGAGGCGCGGCCGGACGGCCGGACGGCGTACTTCGTGCGCGACGACGGCGCCGGCTTCGACGCGGCCCGCGCCGAAGAGCTCTTCGCGCCCTTCCGCCGCCTGCACGACGCCGCCGAGTTCCCCGGCACGGGCGTCGGCCTGGCGACGGTGCAGCGCATCGTGAGCCGGCACGGCGGGCGGGTCTGGGCCGAGGGCGCCGTGGGGCGGGGCGCCACGTTCTACTTCACGCTCTGAGCCTTGCCCGACCGCGACCTGGTGCGAAGGGGCCCTCGATGAAGATACCGGTTCGGGTGCTAATCGTCGAAGACGTCGAGGACGACGCCGCGCTCATGGCGCTCGAGCTCAAAGAGGGCGGCTACGAGCCCGCCTACGAGCGCGTGCAGACGGCGGCGGAGATGAACGAGGCGCTCGACCGCGGGCCCTGGGACGTCGTCCTCTCGGACCACCACATGCCGCGCTTCAGCGCGATCACCGCGCTGCAGATGCTGCTCGACCGGGGCCTCGACACCCCCTTCATCGTGGTGTCGGGCAGCATCGGCGAGAGCGTGGTCGTCACCCTGATGAAGGCGGGCGCCTACGACTACGTCCAGAAGGACGCGATCGAAGAGCTCGTGCCCGCCGTGCGCAGCGCCCTGCTCGACGCGCAAGAGCGGGCCGAGAGCCGGCGGGCGATCGTGGCGCTGCGCGAGAGCGAAGAGCGCTTCGCCCTGGCCGTGCGCGGCTCGCGCGACGGTCTATGGGATTGGAACATCACCTCGGGCCAGACCTACTTCTCGGCCCGCTTCAAGGAGATGCTCGGGTTCGACGAGCGCGAGCTCGACGGGCCGATCGAGGCGTTCTTCGAGCTCGTGCACGACGACGATCGGGGGCCGGCGCGCGAGGCGCTGCGCCGCCACCTCGAAGAGCACGCCCCGTGCGACGTCGAGCTGCGGGCCCGGACGAAGTCGGGCCAGGTGGGGTGGTTTCTGTTCCGCGGCCAGGCCCTCTGGGACGACGCGGGCCGGGCCACGCGCATGGCCGGCTCGCTGAGCGACGTCACGGCGCGCAAGCGCGCCGAAGAGGCGCTCAAGCAGCAGCTCGAGCTGACGCAGCGCCAGCGCGAGGCGATCCGCGTGCTGTCGACGCCGCTCATCGAGGTCTGGGACGGCGTGCTCATGGTGCCGGTGCTCGGCACGCTCGACCCGGCCCGGGCGCAAGAGATGACGCAGTCGCTGCTCGGCGCGGTGAGCCGGACGGGCTGCCACGACGTCATCATCGATCTGACGGGCGTCACGTCGATCGACGGCGCCACCGCCGACCACGTCATCCGAATCGTCGACTCGATCCGGCTGCTCGGCGCCCGCGGCATCGTCGTGGGCATTCGACCGCAGGTCGCCCGGGCCATCGTGTCGAGCGGCGTCGACCTGTCGCGGGTCACGACGCTCGGCAACCTGCGCGACGCGCTGGCGTACTGCCTGCGGCGCCCAGGCTGAGGGCGCGAGGCCGCCGGGCGCGCGCCCTCAGCGCCCGGGCCGGCGCGCCGCCGGCGGCGCGGCGGGCGGCAAGTAATCGGCCTTGCCCGGGTTGACCGTCGGCAGGCGCAAGAGCAGGTTGTTGCACGTGATGTAGAGCGCCTTGAGGTCGGCGCCGCCGAAGCGGCAGTTGGTCACGACGTCGACGGGCGTCTCGCGGAAGGCGAGCAGCTTGCCCGCCGGCGAGATGACGTGAATGCCCGGCCGCGTGTCGAGCGTCTCGCTCGTGTTGCGGGTGTTGTGGAGGCCCGCCGCGACGTAAAGGTTGCCGAGGGCGTCGACGGCCATGCCGTCGCCGCTGCGCCCCGGGTAGAAGGTGTAGAGCGTGCGGCGGTTCGACAGGCTGCCGTCGGGCGCGAGGTCGAACGCGAGCAACTCGCGCGCCATGCCCGCGCCGCCGTGGGCGTCGATGAGGTAGAGCGTGCGGTAGTCGGGCGAGGTCGCGATGCCGTTGGGCTTGTCGACGTCGGGCCAAGCGAGCAAGCGCGTCAGCGCGCCGCCGGGGTCGAGGCGATAAACCGCGTTCACCGTGCCCGCCGCCTCGTCGGTGGCGTCGGTGGCGTTCGGGCGCGAGCTGAAGTAGATGCGCCCCTGGTCGTCGAACGTCAGATCGTTGGGCGGCTGCAGCTCGCGCCCCTGGTACGCGTCGACCAGCACCGTCTCCGCGAGCGTCGGTACGTCCAGCCGCACCACGCGCCCGACCCCGGTGCCGTCGCCCGTGAGGGCGCCGCCCTCGCAGATGAGAAGCGCCCCCTGGCGATCGAAGAGCATGCCGTTGGCGGCGTGGGTATTCTCGCGCAGCGTGCTGACCTGACGCGTGGCCGGGTCGTAGACCAACGTCTTCGAGACGGGTATGTTGTTGAAATAGACCTTGCCGTCGGCCGCGACGGCCGGCCCTTCGAGAAAGACTTTGCTGTCTTCGACCGTCGCCAGCGTCTCGAGCTGACCCAGGTAGCGATCGGTCTCGAGCCCGACGTAGCGGTCGCCGCCGCCGCCTTGCCCGCCGACGCCGCCCTGCCCGCCGGCGCCCGCCGTCGAGTCGCCTTGACCGCCCCCGTCGTCGTCGTCGGAACAACCAAAGACGGTCGCGTTCACCGCCGTCGCCCCGGCGACGTACAGAAGCGTTCGCCGCGAGAGACCGCGCGGCCGAAAGGCTGCCTTCTCAGAGAAACTTGTCATCGGAAGCAGAACCTCGTCACGTTGGGTGCAAACGGTGAGCTCGCCGCGACGGCCCGCGCGCAGCCGCCCTGAGCGACCGAGCGGCGGCCGGGCGAAAGCGCCGCCCGCGCCCAATCGCCGCCCACCAGCGGTGATAACAATACACCTTTTTTCAGAACCCCCCCTACCCGTCAAGTGCATCGCACCGGCCGCTCGGCGGCCCAAATAGCTGCGTGCGCCGCGCGCTGACAAGTCAGGGCATGTAGGCGCCACTCCACCGGGTCGAGAGCTCCCCGTCGTCGAGCGTGCCCAACGCCGTCGCCTCGAGCGAGCCGGCGGCCGCGCACGAACGTTACTCTCGATTGCGGTAGCGCCACTCGACACCGGGCGCTGGGCAGCGGTCGCTGCGCGGGTCGGTGGCGAGGTCTTCGGCGCTTTGGGCGGTCGGGCGGCCGCGCCCCGCCATCAGCGAAGAGAAGGCGCGCCGGAGCCCTATACGCCGCCGCGCTCCTGCGCACCGTGACACGCATCTCGAAACGGCAACCAGCGAACCGCCTGGCCTTGCTGTTCCGAGGCCTTCCGCTGCGCCGGCCTTCGGGGCGTCGGTGAACCAGGGGGCCTCTAGTTTTTTGTCGGAGTCGTACGCCCTCTCACGTCTTACCAGGGCGGGCCGTGACCCCCGCCCCACGGCTGCCGTCCGCGGTCGATGATGAAGCAAGGCCGGCCAGCCCGACCCAGGCTGCGTCACCGCCCACGAACCTCACGCGGCTCAACGCCAGGGGGTCGCCGAGCAAGGATGAACGATGCGTGTGTCCGAGTTCTCTCGCGACGAGTTGTTCGAGCGCTGGGCCGAACGATGCTTCGGGGCCAAAGAGCACCTGACGTCGCCCTTCTCGTACGAGCCCCAGGCGGCCCACTCGTGCCCCGACTGCGGGCTCTTGTTCGTCGGCACGAGCGCCGGGGACGTCTTCCTCGTCGACGGCACCGCCGCGGTCGAGCCTTCGCCGACCGGCCGCCACCTGAACCCTATCGGCGGGCGCTTCGAAGACGGGGTCTCCTCGATCGAAGGCTGCTGGCGCTGCGCCGACCACCTGCTCATCGCCAGCGGGAAACGCTGCATCGCCGTGCCACCCGGCGACGGCACAAGGCGCCCTCTGGCCGAGGCGGACGGGCGGGTCACCTTGCTCCGCATGTTTCCGCTCCCCTGCGGGGGGCAGCTCCTGTTCGTCGCCGACGAACGTCGCTTCGCCCGGGTGTACCTGCTGTTCGGCGCGGGCGAGCGGCTCGTCGCCACGCGGCGCTTGCGATGGTCCCCGCGCTGGGCGGACACCGAGGCCAGGTTCAGCACCTCGAGGGCCGGCACGCTGGCGCGTTGGCTCGTGGTCGCCGCCGACGGCCGGATGGCCCGCCTGCGCCTCGACGTCGAGCGCGGCGTCCTCGACGCGGAAGAGCTGCCCCCGCTCGTGGAGATGCCCCGGTGCGTCGGCTTCGCCGAGGGCCGGGCCGGCGACCGCGTCGTGCTCGCGGCCGACGAAGACGCCCTCCACGAGATCACGCCCGGCATGACGCACGTCGGCCAATACGCGACGCTCATCGAGCTGCCGCGGATTCAGTTCGTCGGCCTGCGCTACCTCTTCGGCGTGCCGATGCTCACCGTCTGCGCCGCCGGGGGCTGGACGGGGGCCTGCCAATGGCCCACGGCCCGCAGCACCCACCGGCCGACGTGGTTCCTCGGCCCGGCGCTCGACTCGGACACCCACGGCGTCTGGGTGTCGCCGCACGGCCGGGACGCCACCGACGCGGTCTGGACGGCGCTGCTGAGCGACAACCGCGTCTTGCGCATCATGCTTTGCAACCCGTTCGAGGTCCGCGAGGCGTTGTGCCGGCTGACCGCCTGGGAAGGCAAGACCGGCGCCGAGCGCTACGCGCAGTTCAGCGTCGCGCCGTGGACGCTCGACGGCGCCAAGGCCACGCAGTACGTGAGGGACGACGGCGACGCGCTGTGCCTGGAGGGGGCGCTCACCTGGCTGGAAGAGGCGTCGATCGACCGACTCGACGCCGAAGGGTACATTCGCCTCAGCGTCGAGATTCTGATCGCGGCCGGCCGGCTGGGCCGCGAGACCGCGGTCCGGCACGCGCGCAAGCTCCAAAAGATTCTGGTGCATCAGCTCCGGGGGCCCCGCGCCGCTCAGATCGACACCCTCCAACCCTGGCTCGACTTCCTCGACCGGTACTTCGCGAACGTGCCCTTTTCGCTCGAGCGAAAGCTCAGGCTCGAAAGCTTCCTCGAGGGCGAACCGCCGAAGAGCCTCAACGCGCTCCTCCACGCGGCGCGGCTGCGGCGCCAGGGCTTCGATCTGCTGCAGGAGACGCCCCAGTTCGACGTCTGGGCGCTGGCCACGACGCGCGACCGCGGGGGCCGCACGTGGCTCGCGGCCGCGTGCGGCGACGGCAGCATCTGGAAGGCCCGGGTGTCGACCTCGGGGGAGCTCGAGGGCCGCACGTCGGTGCTCGGCGCCGGCGACCCCGGTCGCTTCGGGGCGTACTCTCGCGTGCTGGCCTTTACGCCGGGCACCGACGGCAAGGGGCTCTTGGCGGCGCCGAGGCACTTCTTGAAAGACGTCGACGGCCTGACGAAGCCGCGGTGGCCTCCGAAAGACCCGTGCGACGGCTACGGCTATTTCGACAAGACGCAAATCTATTCGATGCTCGCCCTCGGCGACGGCTTCCTGGTCGGCACGCGGAGCGTGGCCCGGCCCCTCGCGCTCTGGGCCCCCTTCTCGACGGACGGCGGGCTGACGTACATCGACTCGCCCTTCGGGCTGCAGCGCCGTGAGCACGGCCCGACCGCGGGCGCGGTCTGCCGCATCTGGGCGCTCACCGAGCTGTGCCCCGGCTGGCTCGCCGTCGGGGCGCAGGACGGGTACCTGCGCGTGTTCCCCTGGTCCCGGGGGGACCTGGACGTCGCCCCCGCCCGGGCGCGATCGTTCTTCCTCGGCAGCTCGGTGCGCATCCTGCATCGCTTCACGGTCGGCCCGCGCACGCTGCTCGCCGCCGGCACGGAGGGGGGGCACCTCTTCGTCTTCGAGCTCGACCCGGCCCGGCCGACCGAATTCGCCATCAAGTTCCGGGAGGCCTTTCGCAGCAGCGTGGTCGGCATCTTTACCGACGCCGACGGCGGCGACGCCACGCGGCTCTTCGTGCTCGACCACGGGGGGCGGCTCTCGAGCTTCGACCTGGCGCCGGGGCGATCGTTCCTCGGCCGGCGCAACCGCCACCATGACGTGTGGCACACCGCCTCGATCGCGACATGGCTCGGCAAGGACGACGAGGGGCGGGCGCTCATCGCGGTCGGCGGCTGGGACCGCGCGGCCCGCCGCGGCGTGCTGAGGCTGATCCGCATCTTGGATTACGACCGCAGCTTCCTGCGCACCCCGACGCGCGCGCGCGTCATCGAGGAGGCGATCCAAGCCTCTTCGCGGTTCAACCCCGAGCGGGCCGAGGCCCTGCTCGCCAGCATCCCGGTCGGCGACGCATCTCTGCGGGCGACGCTGGCGGAGTACGCGGCGCGCGAGTGCCAGTTCAGCGGGGTCAGCCGCATCGCCGATGCCCTGCGGGCGAACCCCGACGACGACGAGGAGGTCAAGACGCTCTTGGACGCCGAGCGGGCCGCGCTCGACGCTTGCCCGCCCGCCGAGGCGCCCCTGCGCTTGAACCAGTTCGTCAACCAACTCATTAGCGAGACCGGCAAGCTAAAGCTCGGCCTGTCGACGAGCCGCCGGCTCCGCGCGACTACCCTGCGCAGGCTCATCAGCGCCAACGCCCTGCGCTTCTGGCGGCGCGCGGAGCTCGACCCCAACTTGCTGCCCCGCTTCGTCCACCGGCACCTGCAAGACCCCGAGCCTGACGTCCGCCAAGAGGTCATGCGCAGCCTCGCCGAAGCCATGTACGGGCTCGTTCGCGTGGCCAACGCCGACCCCTCGGCCAACCTCCCGCAAGAGGCCTTCCCCGGCAAGCGAGGGTGGGGGTGGGTCGTCGAAGTCATCGCCCCGCACTTGCACCCCCACCAGGCCTACGGCAGCGCCTACGACTGCGAGCTCGACCCGCTAGCTTGGGGCGCGACGTCCGTGCTCGTGAACCTGTTTCGCCTCTTTCCGAACGCGACGCTCGCCATTCTCGATGACGTGTGCCGCCATCGCGTGCCGGGCCCGATCATCTCGCTCATCGGCCGCCGCCTGCAGAACCGCAAAGATGCAGCCATCGTCGCCAAGATGAATTATTACCTCCCCTGGGAGTCGGTCGAACCCTCGCGGCACGATCTGCTCGCGCGCTGCCGCGGGGGCGCCCGCGAGTCGCTCCCCGTGGTCAAGGGCTCGCCGGACGACGTCTACCTCACCGAGTCCTCGCTGACGCACCGGATCTTCCGCGGCATGCTCCAGGTGAACAAAGAAGACGAGCTGCGAAACCTGCACGATACGATGGGGGCGCACTGCCGCAAGCTGCTCGAGCGGGGTGCGAAAGATGAGGTCAGCGTGTGGCTGCGGCGCGCGGTCACCCGGCTGATCGTGAGCGCCGAGGGGGCCGATCGAGAGCGCGTCGTCAGCTCGCAAGACGACGAGCTTTGGTCTTCGGCGGCGAGGCTGCCCAGCCCCGAGCGAGAGCTGGCGGTCGGCTCGCTGACGCACTGGCGGCGGCTCTCGGTGCCGGACCTGCCCGGCCAAGGGGTGCAGCTCGGGAAGTACAAGCTCGGGGCGTCCTTTCAGCGCTCGCCCACGGTCTTCGAAGTCGACGGCCGAAAAGATTGTCTGATCGCCTGATGGGCGACGATTACTTCTGCAGGCCGACGACAACTATTTCTGCAGGTCGGCCGCCGTCCTGACGGCGCGTGCGAGGCTGCGGCTCGGCGCCCCGGGCCGGGCCCGGGGCTCGCGGAGCCCCGATGGTCACGGACG
>DASTPP010000332.1:0-40307 GCA_035762175.1 Polyangiaceae bacterium
CTCGCGCGCGCCGGCCCGTTGAAGACGCCCGGCGGGCCCCAGGGAGGGGGGGGCGGGGGCGGCGCCTGGGGGCGTACCGCGGGGGAGGGGCGAGGCGGGGGGCGCTTCCGCTGTCACTGCAAACGCGCGGCGTTTGGGAGAATGGGGCCGGGCGGCGGGTCCCGCCGCGATAGACTCGCGACCACCGCCATGGCCGACGAAAACGAACGGGCCGCCGAGGCGCCGGGCCCCGAGCTCATCGAGCGCATCGCCTCGGGCTTCATGAGCGCCAAGCAGCTCTTCGCCGCCGAAGAGATCAAGCTCTTCGAGAAGCTCGCGCCCGGCGCGGCGACGGCCGCCGAGCTCGCCGAGCGCTGCGGCGTGCCGGTGCACTGCGTGCGGGTCGTGGCCAACGCGATGGTCGCGCTCGAGCTCTTGCGGCTCGAGGGCGAGCGCTACGCGCTCATGCCGGTCTCGGCGACGTACTTGAGCGGCCAGACGTCGGCCGACATGCGCCCGGCCCTCCGGTTCTTCGACCGGATCAGCTACCTCATCTGGGCCCGCTACGGCGAGACGGTCAAGAGCGGCCACGGCGTCATGACGGGGGCGACGCTGAGCGACGAACAGAACGAGATCTTCGTGCTCGGGGTCCAGGCGTTCGTGACGACCGCGGCGCGCCAGCTCGCGGCCCGGGTCGACTTCGGCGCGCACCGCCGCGTGCTCGACCTGAGCGCGGGCGCCGGGTCGTTCGTGGTGCCGGCGGTGCTTGAGCGGCACCCGCACCTCAGCGCCACGCTGGTCGACCAGCCCCAGGTGGTCGAGCAGGCGCGCGCGCGCTTCGCCGCGAGCCCGCTGCGCGACCGCGTCGAGCTCGTCGAGGGCGACCTCTGGTTCGACGCCCTGCCGGCGGGCCACGACGCGGTGACGATGGCCCACGTGCTGCATCTGTTCTCGCCCGAGCACAACGTCCGGCTGCTCCGGCGCGTGCGCGAGCAGGTGGCCCCGGGCGTGCGGCTCTACCTGGTCGACTACTGGACGGACCCGACGCACACCGAGCCTTTTTTCGCGGCGCTGATGGGCGGCGAGTTCCTCGTGTGGACGGGCGAGGGCCGGGTCTATAGCGTCGACGAGATGCGCGGGCTGCTCGACCAGGCGGGCTGGCACTTCGTCGACCACTGCCCGCTGCAGGGCCCGACGAGCCTCATCGCCGCCGCGGCCGCCTAGCGGCGCGGCCCGGGCGGCGGACGAGCGGACGCGGCCCGAGCCGACCGAGCCACACGATGCCCTTCGACGCGGACGCCCCGACGCCGGCCCGGCTCTTCGAGCAGGTGGTCGCGCTCTGCGGCCTGTCGGCGCTGCTCGGGCCGGGCATGGTCCGGCGCGCCCTGCGCGACTCGGGGGTCGCCCGCCCGGAGGACGCCGCCCCCGACGACTACCGGGACGCGCTGACCATGCTGCACGCCCGGCTCGAGGCCTACATGACGCCGGACGAGGCGGCGGCGCGCGTCCGAAGGATTCGCGCGCTGCTCGAGCCGGCGTCGCGCCCGGGCGGGGCGGCCCCGCCGAATGTCCGAAAGTGATCGAAGCCTGGCGGCGGCGCGCGCCTCGAGCGAGAGGCGGTGACCGGGCAGGCCGGGGGCGGCCCCGCCGGGCGTCGTAATGGCCGCCCGGCCCGAGACCTAGGGCGGCGGGCGCCGACGGCGCGCCCGGAGGACGCCATGACCCACCGCATCGCCCCGACCACCCCCGCGAACGCCCCCGAAGCCACCAAGCCGCTGCTGGCCCAGATGAAGTCGGCCCTCGGCATGATCCCGAACTTGTACGCGACCGCGGGCCACTCGCCCGGCACGCTCGACGCGGTGCTGCGCTGGGGCGCGGCGATCGACGAGGGCGGGCTGTCGCGGCGCGAGATCGAGCAGCTGCACCTGCACGTCTCGGAGCTGAACGGCTGCGCCTACTGCGTCGCCGCCCACGGCGCCCTCGCGGCGCGGGCGGGCCTCTCGGCGGCCGAGGCCGAGGCGGCCCGCGCGGGGCTCGGCGCGAACGAGCGCGAGAGCGCCCTCCTGGCCCTCGCCCGCCGGGTCGTGCGCACCGGCGGCGCGCAGGCCGGCACCGAGCTCGCGCGCGCCCGCGAGGCCGGCGTCGGCGATCGCGAGATCGTCGACGTGCTCGCGATCGTCGCGCTCAAGGCCTTCACCAACGCCCTCGCGCTGGTGGCCGAGACCGAAATCGACTTCCCCAAGGCGCGGCGCTCGCCCCAGCGCTGACCGCCCGGTTGAGCTCCGAGAGCGCCGGCGCGCTCGGCCGAGCTCCGGGCCGATGCCTTCGCGCGCCCCCGGGGCAAGTCGTTCGTGCGCTCGACGGCCGCGCGGGTGCGCCTGCCCTTCGCCCGTCGTCGTGACGGCGCGCCCTCGCGACCGCCCGCCGTTGCGACCGCCCGCCGTCGCGACCGCCCGCCGTCGCGACCGCCGTCGCGATCGCCCGCCGTCGCGACCGCCCGCCGGGCTGTGGGCGAAGTGCGGCGCGCCGCCGGGCTTCGCGGGTCGGTGCGAGCGGCGGGGCCGGCGGACGAAAGTGCGCGCGCGCTGTGACGTAATTGTGGTAATTCTTGCGCGGGGGCGCCCCGCGCGCTGCCACTGTGATGCCAAGAGCCCATCGCTCGCTCGATCTCGAAACTAATAAATCCCTTGGAGGGTTTGTCCGCTGCGGTGGGCAAAATCGAGGCTCAATGAGTTTCTGTGCGCCGCCATGCGACGAGTTGCAGCACCAGCGGAAGGCGCGCCCGCAGCGGGGGCCGGCCCGGCCCGGGCCCGGCGAGGCCGAGGCAATCGCTTTATCTCTTTGCCTAGAGGGGCCGAAGATAACGCTCTTCGACGCCACGAGCGCCCTACCCGCCAGCAACTTGTGCCGTAAGGAGACCACGCCGTGCAGCCGACCACCAACGCCTCGGACCCCGCCGTCTACGTCCCGGACCCGCCCGCCGAGCCCCCGAAGCGGAAGACGAACCGCCTGCTCGACGCGCACCGCGCCCTCGTCGACCGCTACGCCGGCGACGCCGACCGGCGCTTCTTCGACTCGGACAACTTCCCCTGGGCGAAGGATCTCGAGGCGAACTGGCGCACCATCCGGCGCGACCTCGACGAGGCGCTCGCCCTGCGCGACCAGATCCCCGGGTTCGGCGGCGTCTCGACGCGCCAGCGCCGCATCGCCGACGATCGCTGGAAGACGCTCGTGTTTTACTTCTTCGGCCGCCGCGTCGCCGAGAACTGCGACCGCTTCCCCGAGACCGCGGCCCTCATCGACCGCATCCCCGGCATGAAGACGGCGATGTTCTCGATCCTGACCGAGGGCGGGCACATCCCCCCGCATTATGGGCCCTACAAGGGCGTCTTGCGCTACCACCTCGGCCTGCGCGTGCCCCCGGGCAACGTGGCGGGCATCCGCGTCGGCGACCAGGTGCGGCACTGGGCCGAGGGCGAGGGCTTCTTCTTCGACGACACCTTCGAGCACGAAGCGTGGAACCGCGGCCCGGGCGACCGCGTCGTGCTCTTCGTCGACATCTTGCGGCCCTTCCCCCGCGGGCTCGACGCCTTCAACCGGGCCTTCTTCCAGCTCGTGAAGAACTCGCCCGACGTGCGCGAGGTGCAGGCCAGGGCCTCGTTCTTCGCCCGCCTCGCCCGCAAGGCGCGGGGCCAGAGCGCGGGGTAGAGTCGGTCAAGGCACCGTACCTTCTCGGCGCCACCCGCGCCCGGCTGGTCCGCTCGGGGCGACCTGCCCCGCGGTCGGCCGGGCTCGGTCGCGGGCTCGGCCGCGGGCTCGGTCGCGGGCTCGGCCGTGGGATCGATCGCGGGCTCGGCCGTGGGGCCCTGACGCCCGGCGTCGCGCGGCGCGGGCGCGCTGGCCGCCCGGCGCCGGCGCCCTGGCCTCCCCCGCGGCGCGCGGAGGCCGGCGCCCCGGCCTCCCCCGCGGCGCGCGGAGGCCGGCGGCCGGCCCGACGCCCTTGCCCTGCGGTCAGGTCTCGCGCAGAGTGAGGCCCCCGCTCGCCCGAACGAAACCCCCGGCTCTCGCCTGACCTCGGCCCAGCGCTGGGCTCGGCCGCGAGCGCAGCAATGGCCGCGAGGCAGGTGATTTCATGAGACGTCTTTGGTTCACCCTCGCCTCGCTCGCCGGCGCGGCCGCGGGCTCGGCGGCCTGCTCGTCCGAAGTCGAGAACGAATGGTTCGGCCCCCCCGCGCCGCCGCGCGAGGCCGCCGACGCGGGGCCGATCACCGACCCGGCGAACGACCGGCGCTGCTGGGTCAACTTCATCGAGGGCGGCTCGCGCTGCGGCGGCAACGTCTGCGCGGCCGGTAGCTACTGTTATAGTAGCGTCGGCACCTGCAAGCCGGGCTGCCGCAGCGTCAACGACTGCCCGGCGGGCCAGGCCTGCGACCTGTCGCGCCCGCCGCCGGGCGAGGCGGGCCCGATCGGCACGTGCGCGGCGCCGCCCGAGCCCTGCGCCGGCCTCCGGTCGCTCGGGGCCGGGCCGGGCCCCGCCGACGGCTGCGGCGACGTGCGGGGCGTGTACGAGTTCCGGCACGAGCCGGACGTGTCGCACCCCCATTGCGGCGCCTACCGCGCCCGCTGCGCGATGGCCCAGAGCGGCTGCACGGTCACCTTCGAATGCCAGACGGCCAACACCGTCTTCCGCTCGGGCACCTTCGAGCTCGGCCCCGACCACGAGGGCCGGGTCTACAACCCCGCCGTGCCCGACGACGACGTTTGCTCCCTCGGCTTCAACCCCTTCGAGGGCGGGGGCTGGGGCGTCGACGTCCTTTGCAACCCGCCCGCCACGAGCCTGATCTGCGCGCTCACCGGGGGCACGCTGTCGGCCAGCCTGCCGACGGGCGGGTAGGGCGCCCCCGGGGCCGCCGCGGAGGGGCGCTCAATCGGCCCCGTCGCAGTCGCGGTCGACGCCCGGGCTCGGGCTGCGCACGGCGTGCCGGATGGCAAACTGGCCCGTCTGGCCGGGCGGGTTGCCGGGGCTGCCCCCGACGTTCGAAAAGACGATGTGCGGGCCGCCCTGGGCGTCGACGCCGATGCGGCAGCGGAACTGCTGGGCGGGGCTCTGCACGATCTCGGACGACCAGACGCCGCCCTTGCGCGCGACGTAACGCAGGACGGTGTCGACCCCCGCCACGCAGAGGTGCGGGTCGCCCGCCGCGTCGAGCGCGAGGTCGCTGGCGGGCGCGAACGAGGGCGCCTCGCCGACGTCGTAGGCGTCCTCGGCCTGCCACGTGCCGGCGTCGAAGACGCCGAAGCGCACCGCCAGCCCGCCGCCCGAGGCCGACGCCCCCGGCCAGCTCGCGTAGACGCGCCCGCCCTCGCCGAGCGCGAGCCCGATGTCGCCGACGCCGACGCCGGCTTCGACCACGCGCGGCGTGACGGCCTCGCCCTCGATGAGGACATGCATCAGCTCGCCCGAGATCGAATTGATGTAGAGCACGTGCACCTGCCCCGACGGCGCGACGGCGATGGCGGTACGGGCGGGGGTGGTCGTCGCCGCCGTCGCCAGCGTGCGCGACGCCCAGCCGGGGGCGCCGCCCGCGCCGCCCGCGCCGCCGCCGGCGTTGGTCGTGTAAAAGAGATCGCGGGGCCGCCAGGTCGAGCCGCCGCCGGTGAGCGTGCCGATGAGGTCCGAATGGAGGATGTGCGCCGAGCCGTCGGGCCCCACCGCCAGCGCGACGTAGTGGCCGCTGTTGGTGTCGTCGGTGATCTGCTCGCTCGACCACGCCGTCGCGCCCGCGCCGCGGCGCGCGTAATAAAGGTTCGAGTAGGCGGTCGTGAAGCCCGTGTCGCCGTAGGCGACGTGCAGGCCCCCCGCGGCGTCGAGCGCGAGCGCGGGGCCCCGGTCGCGCCGGTCGTCGACCGTCTCGAACGCGAAGGGGCCGCCCGCGCCGCTCGCGTACCGAATGCCTTTGTCGAAGACCTGGACGAAGTGCGCCTTGCCGTCGGGCGTCACGACCGCGTCGCCCACGTCGCCCGTCGCGCCGGTGCTCTCGATCGCCCAGCCCTCGCCGACGCCCGGGTAAATGAGCGGCGCGTTGAGCGCGGTGCAGCCGAGCGTGCCCTCGTCGCCCGCGTCGCAGCAGTCGGTGCCGCCGCAGCGCGACGAGGGCACCCCGTCGCCGTCGTCGTCGCGGCACGCGGGCACCTGCCCGCCCGCGCCGGCCGCCCCCGCCCCCCCCGCCGGCCCGCCCGCGGCGCCGGCCCCGCCGCCCGCGCCGCCGCGGCCCGACGAAGCGCCCGAGCCGCCCGAGCCGGCCGCCGCGTCCGGGCGGTCTTCGGCGTCGCCCAGGCAGGCGGCGAAGGCGGCCGCCGCGATCGTCGCCAGCACGAAGAACGGCGGCTTTCGTGACAAGGCGCGCTTTGCCATGCCCTGACGAGGCAATCAGGGGCCCCACGTTACGTCAAGCGGTCCCGGAACACCCCGCCCGGGCGGCGGCGCCGCTCGGCGCGAGGCGAGCCCCGTCGCGGCCCGGCGCCGCCCTTCGAGGCGAGGCGGGCCCGCCGACGTCGGCGCCACCCTTTCGAGGCGAGGCGGGCCCGCCGACGTCGGCGCCGCCCTTCGAGGCGAGGCGGGCCCGCGGCGGCCTCGGGGCCGGCCCGAGGCGCCCGTCAGCGATAGCGACGCCAGGCGCCCGTCAACGATAGCGACGCCAGGCGGCGGTCGCCGCGGCCCACTCGAGGGCGTGTGCGGAGCCCTCGCGCAGGTATTCGAGCGCGCGCTCGTCGCCCTCGACGCCGGGCAGCGCCGACAGGTCGACGCGGCCGAGGGCGATCTCTTCGGGCGAGACGCGGGCGACGCGGGCGCGCGAGGCGAGCGCGCCGAACGAGGTCGACGCCCCGGCGAAGCTCGCCGCCGGCTTGACGACGAAGCCCGACCGGGGCTCGAAGGCGAAGCTCGTGGGCTCGGCGTCGAGCGGGCTGCGGCCGCCGTTCTGGGGCAGCCGGACTTCGTGATCGGGCGGCAGCCAGGGCCCGCCGCGCAAGGTCAGCCACGCCCAGTCGCCCAGAGTCGAGCAGCCGACCACGAGCTCGGCCTCGCCGTGATCGAGGGAGCCGCGCAGCGCGCGGCACGTCTCGAGCGGGCCCCCCGAGGTGACCGACCAGCCCAGCCGCTCGGCCAGCGCGCGCACGCGCCGCTCGAGCCGGGCGGCCGCCCGCCGCTCGCGCAGCCGCTCGCCGACGCGATCGGTCACCACGACGAAGAGCACCCCGGCCAGCGCGAGCAGCACGCCGGCGGTGAAAAGGACGGCGACGGCGTCGGTGAGGTGCATCGGGCGAGAGAGTACCACGCGCGCATCGAAACGCCCGGGGCCGCGCGCCGGGGCGGGCGCTTTCTCGGCACGCAGGGGACTACCCTACGCCCTGCGCCGGCCGGCCGGTCGGTTCGGGGCGACGGCAACGAAGCGCGCTCGCGCGGCGCCGGGGCGGCGGGCGCGGCGGTCGGCGCGGGCGACCGAGGTCAGAAGGTGTGTGTGCCCGTCCCCCAACCAGGGGTTGAGCGCATCGCGCCGCGAACTTATGTTGATGATGAGTTGAACCCCGCGGCCTGGTCGAAACTCGCGTTCGGTGTGGCGTGCGTGGCGCTCACGCTGGCCTCGGCGGCGCTCGTCGTGGCGCTGCGTTCTCCGCCGGGGCCGCCCGCGACCCCGCCGGCGCCGTCTGCGCCGCCGCGCGAGCCGTCGGCGCCCGCCCCCGCGCGCGCCGAGGCGGGCCCGCCGCCGCTGACGCCCGAGCAGCGGGCGGCGCTCGGGCGGGCGCGGCGCGCGGTCTGGGAGGAGGCGGGGGCGTCGTGGTCGCAGCCCGACGCGGCCAAGGGCCCGGAGCTCGGCCCGGGGCGGGCGAGCGCGGTGCTCGCGACGTCGTACGGCGGCGGCCCGGCCCTCTTCCGATCGCGGTCGACGCCCAGCACGTTGAGCATGACGGTGACGCGCGGCCCGGACGACGGCACGGGGCCCGTCGACGCGCGGCTGCACGAGCTGCTCGGGCGCGCCGAGCGCCGGATGCACGCGGGCGCGGCGGCGCGGGCCGAGCGGCTCGATCTCGACGGCGTGCGCGGGGTCGTCGCGCGGGCGGCCGAGACCGTGGCGGCGCGCGGCCCGGTGCTGCAATGGGTGGGCTATCGCGAGCGGGGCGGCACGATCGAGCGGGTCGAGGTGTCGTTCGAGGTAAAAGGCCCGGACGTCGCGCGGCACCTGCCGACGGCGCTGGCGGTGCTCTATTCGTTCCGGTTCTTCGGGGCGGGCTGAGCGGCCGGGGCGCGCGGCCCGGCACGGCGCGCCGTGTCGGGCGCGGAGGCGTCCCGGCCGCGCGCCGTGTCGAGCGCGGAGGCGGCCCGGTCGCGCCCCGCTCGGCGGCCCGACGGGAGCGGCGTGCCCTCGCGCGGCGTATCGCCGTGGTGACGATCGCAGCTCGGCACGAGCTGCGCGATCGCCTCCGTCCGCTCGGGCTGTACCCGTGCGAGGGTAAAGCGGGGCGGGGCATCGCACTATGCGCCGCGCCGGGCCGAGCGATTTGAGGTATAACGGGCGGCCCGACATGAATAAAGGTGGGCCGCAGTTGGCAGAGACGCTCAAGCTCGAGCCCGCGCGTCCGGCGGCCGCGGGCACGCTCTCGGCCACGATCGAGCTGCAGACGCTGGGCGACGGCGACCCCGAAGAGGGCGAGCTCGTCGCGCGGCTCGCGGGCGCGCTGGCGCCTCATTACGAATTGCGCAGCAAGCTCGGCAGCGGCGGGTTCGGCTCGGTGTTCCGGGCGGTGCATCGCAACACGGGCCAAGAGGTGGCGGTCAAGGCGCTGCGCCCGCAGGGGGGGCGCTCGGCGCACGAGGCGGCCGCGCGCATCGCCCGCTTCGAGCGCGAGGCCGAGCTCTGCGCGGGGCTGCGGCACCCGAACATCGTGCGCCTGCTCGACCGGTCGGCGCAGGGGCCGGGGGGCGGGGGCGAGCGGGCGCCCGACGAGCTTTGTTACGCGATTTACGAGCTGGTGCCGGGCGAGACGCTGCGCGACCTGCTCGAGCGCGAGCGGCAGCTGCCGGTCGACCGGGCGGCCGAGCTGATGGGCCAGGTGCTCGACGCGCTGGCGACCGCGCACGCCAAGGGGGTCGTGCACCGCGACCTGAAGCCCTCGAACATCATGGTCGTGAGCACGGGCCTGACCGAGCACGTGAAGGTGCTCGACTTCGGGGTCAGCACGCTGACGCTCGAGGCGCGCGACACGGCCTTCCTCAACGTGACGCGCTCGCGCGAGATGGTCGGCACGCCGCGCTACAGCGCCCCCGAGCAGCTGCGCGGCGACGTGCCGACGACCAAGACCGACCTGTACGCCTGGGGCCTCGTCTTCCTCGAGTGCGTGACGGGGCGCAAGCCCATCTCGGGCTCGACGCTCGCCGAGATCTACCAGCAGCACCTGAGCCCCATCGAGATCCCCCTCCCTGACGTGATGGTGGGCCACCCGCTCGGCGACTTCTTGCGGCGGGTGCTGCGCAAAGACCCGGCGAAGCGCGCGGGCGACGCGGGGGCGCTCTACGCCGAGTTCCGGGCGCTGCCGCTCGGGGCGCTGGTCGGCGCGCTGCAGGGCGGGCGGGGCACGCCCGAGAGCTACGGCGACGACACGGTGACCTTCGTGTCGGAGGCGCGGCTGCAGCGCCGGCAGGTGACGGCCATCGCCCTCGCGCTGCGGCTCGTGCCGGCCGGCGAGCGCGCGGCGGAGGCCGACGCCTTCGACCCCATCTTGCAAGACCAGCTCAACCTGTGTCGCGACGCGCTGACGCGCTACGGGGGCACGGTCACCGGGCAGCTCGGCGATCAGATCGTGGCGATGTTCGGCTACCCGAGCGCGAGCGACACCGACGCGCGGCGCGCGGTGCGCACGGTGCTCGAGCTGGCCGAGGGCGTGCGCGAGCGCGGCGCGCGGCTCGCCGGGGCGCACGGCCTCGCGCTCGAGCTGCGCGTCGGCATCCACACCGGGCCGGTGACGGCGATCGCGGGCGAGGCGCCCGTCGGCATGACGCCGACCCGGGCGCTGAGCCTGGCGGCGGCGGCGCCGCCGAACGCGATGATCGTGAGCGCCGAGAGCCGGCGGCTGCTCGACCCGTTCGCCGAGTTCGAGGCGGGCGAGCCCGTGGCGGTCAACGGCCACGCGCGGCCGGTGCCGACGGCGCGCCTCCTGGGCGAGCGGCGCGGCGAGGCGCTCTCGTTCAAGCCGGGGCAGGCGGGCGCGCCCGAGCTGATCGGCCGGCGGGCCGAGCTCGCCGAGCTCGGGCGGCTCGCGGCGGCGCGCCGCCGCGGCGCCACGCTCGCGCTCGTCGTCGGCGAGGCGGGCGTGGGCAAGTCGCGGCTCGTGCGCGAGTTCTTGCTCGGCGAGCGGGCGCGCGGGCGCGCCGTGCACGAGTGCCGCTGCCTGGCCGAGCAGCGCAACAACGCGCTCTCGCCGATCTTGCCCATCCTCGAGCGGCGGCTCGGCCTCGACCGCGCCGACCCGCGGCGCGCGAGCGAGCTGCTGGTCGAGCTGCTCGCCGGCCACGGCCTCGACCCCGGGCGCTTCGCCTCGATCGTGTGCACGTGGCTGTCGTTGCCGCTGCCCCAGGGGTTCGCGCCGGCCTCGATGGCGCCCTACCGCCAGCGCGAGCTCTTGCTCGAGGCGCTGGTGGCGATTCTCTGCCGCCTCGGCGACGCCGAGCCGGCGGCGGTGCTGGTCGAAGATCTGCACTGGGCCGACCCGACCACGCTCGACCTCCTGGGCAAGCTGCTCGAGGCCGAGTTCGAAGGCGCCCCGCTCTTGGTCTGCACCGCGCGGCCCGAGTTCGAGCCGCCCTGGCCGGGCCCGGCCGTCGCCGTCTTGAGCCTCGACCGCCTGCCCCGCGAGGCCGCCGAAGAGCTCGCGAAGCAGGCCTGGGGCGGGCCCGAGGGGCCGCCGCTCGAGGTCTTGAAGGCGATCGTCGAGCGCGCCGACGGCATACCCCTGTTCGTCGAAGAGCTCGCCCGCATGCTCGCCGAGCAGAAGGCCGGCGGTTCGTCGGGGCTCGGGTCGATTCCGATTACGCTGCGCGACTCGCTCGCCGGGCGCCTCGACCGGCTCGGCGGCGCCAGCGTGGCGGTCGCGCGGGTCGCGGCGGCGCTCGGGCGCGAGTTCGACGGGGCCATCTTGTTCGCCACGGCCAACGCCGACGAGGCGACGGTGCGCGACGCGCTCGAGCGGCTGACGCAGGCGAAGCTGCTCTACCGGCGGCGCCGGGTCGACGGCTCGAGCTACGTCTTTCGCCACGCCCTCTTGCAAGACGCCGCCTACGACAGCATGCCGGCCGACGTGCGCCGCCAGACCCACGCGCGGCTGGCCGAGGCGCTCGAGCGTCAGTTCCCCGGCTCGCCGCACAGTAGCGCGGCCGAGCTCGCCCGCCACCACGCCGGCGCCGGGGCCTTCGAGGCGGCCGTGCGCCACGGCGCCGCCGCCGCGCAGGCCTCGCTCGACCGGAGCAACAACGCCGAGGCGATGGCGCAGGCCGCCCAGGTCGCGGCCTGGCTGCCCGAGCTGCCCGGGGGGGCGCGCGTCGACGCCGAGCTGCGCCTGAACGGCATCGTGCTGCAGGCGCTGATGTCGACGCGGGGCTGGGCCTCGAGCGAGGTGCGAGAGCTGGCCGAGGCGTCGCGCGCGCTCTTGCCGGCCAGCCGCGAGAAAGAGCACACGGTCTCGACCCTCTTCGGCCTCTACATGCACTACCACGTCGCGAGCGACCGGGCGCAGTGCCGCCGCGTCGCCGACGAGCTGGTCGAGTTCGCCGAGCGCATCGACGACGGGGCGCTGCGCTCGGTGGCGGCCACGGCCAAGGGCGTCAACTTCCACGCCGAGGGCCGCTTCCTCGACGCCGAGGTCTGGCTCGAGCGGGCGCGCGCGCACTACGACCCCGCGCGCGACCGGCTGCAGGGCTCGGTCTTCGGCATGGATTGCCGGGTGTGGGCGACCGCCCAGCTCGCGCAGGTGCAGTGGGGCATGGGCCGCACGGCGCGCGCGTTCGCGCTCGCGCACGAGGCCATCGAGTGGGCGCGCGCGATTCAGCACGTGCCCTCGCTCGGCATCGGGCTGCTCTACATCAGCCAGATCTACCAGCTGGCCGGCGACCGGGCGGCCGTCCGCCAGAGCACGGGCGAGCTGCTCGAGGCCGCGAAGACCTACGGCCTGCCCGCCTTCGAGGGCTACGCCGCCACGATCGCGTCGTGGGCCGCCGGCGACCTCGAGGGCGTCGCGGCGATCATCGGCGTGCTCAAGTCGCTCAACTGCAACCTCATCTTGACCTACTACGGCTCGTTCCTGGCCGACATCGAGGCCGACGCCGGCAACGTGCGCGAGGCGATCGGGCACGTCGAGGCCTTCCTGGCGATGGGCGCGGCCCAGGGCGAGCACGTGTTCGAGGCCGAGCTCTGCCGGCGCCGCGCCCTCTACGAGCTGCGCCTGCCCGAGCCCGACCTCGACGTCGTGCGCGGCGCGCTCGACCGCGCGCGCCGGCTCGCCCGCGAGCAGGGCATGTACCGCTTCGAGGCGGCGGCCATCCGCGAGTATCAGCGCGCCTTCGGCGAGAGCGAAGAGTTGTCCGACCGGTTGGCGAGAATCCACGACCTTGTCCCAGACCTCCAAGACGGACGCGTGATCCCATGAGCGCAAACCACGAAGCCCCCTTCCCGCAGCTTCGCACCGCCTACCTGCGGGCCATCGCCCGCGCCTGGCGCGACGACGCCTACTTCCGCCGGCTGCTCGAGGCCTCGCGCGTCGAGCCGCGCGGCGCGCTCACGATGCTCGAGCGCGACTTCAATTTCCGGTTCCCCTTCGACGTGAAGTTTGCCATCGACGACCGCGAGCGCCCCCGCTTCCGCCCCATCCTGTCGGGCGGCTGGTACGGCTTCGCCGACCGCTTCGACGTCGCCCTGCCGGCCCGGCCGGCCGACCCGGCCGACGCCGCGGCCGTGCTCGCGCGCTACTGCGCCGAGTTCCCCTCGCTGCTCGGCAAGGCGATCGAGGCCGACCCCTTCGTCAGCGCCCCCCCCGACTTCGCCGAGTTCGGCGTCATCACCGCCCGCCTGGTCGCCCTCGTCTGGGCCGACCCGGCCGTCGCCGGGGCGCTCTACGCGGCCGACGACGGCCGCGCCATCGTCCAAGACGCCCTCGACGTCGTCATCCCGTGGAACTTCACCGTCAAGTTCGTCGAGGCCCCGGGCCCGAGCTCCGACCGCGACGACTACTGGAACACCTTCCCCCGCTCGGCCATCACCGTGCACCTGCCCGAGCGCCCGGCCCCGGTCGAGATCGAGCCCATCGCGCTCGCCGCGTACAACGACACCGGCGGCCAGTACCCGTTCACCTGCGGCTGAGCCGGGGGCGCCCTCGCCCGTGACGGAGGCCGACGAGCTCGGGCGCGTGCTCCGCGTCGCGCCCCACCTCACCCTGGCGCGCCGCCCCGACGGGGGCGTCGCGTTCCTCGTCGGGGAGCGTGAGCATTACATGCTGCGCGGGGCCGAGGCCCTGGCGGTGCTCGAGCGGATCGACGGCGTTCGCAGCGTCGCGCGGCTGCTCGACGCGTGTGCCGAGCTGCCGCCCGAGCGCGTGCTGTACGTTCTCGGGCGGCTCGAAGCGCAGGGCTTCGTCGAGCCCGCGCGGGGCGGCGACCCCGCGCGGCACGCGTTCGAGGCGGGGCTCGGGGTGCGGGCCCCGGCGTCCGCCTTCGCGGCGGGTCGCGCGGCGGCGCCCGAGGCGTCCGTGTTCGCGGCTGGGCTCGCGGCGGCGCCCGAGGCGTCCGCGTTCACGACGGGTCTCGCGGCGGCGCCCGAGGCGCCCGCGGTCGAGCTGGCCGATGCGGCGGAGGCGGGCGGGGCGACGCGGGCGATGGCCGACGCCCTGCGCGCCGCCGGCTTCGAGCTCGCGGCCAGCGTGGGGCGCGGGGGCACGCGGGTGGTCGTCGCCGACGATTACCTCGCGCCCGACTGCGCCGACCTGGCCCGCGAGACGTTGCGGTCGGGGCGGGCCTGCTTTCTGGTCAAGCCGACCGGGCTACGACCCTTCATCGGGCCTTATTTCGACGGCGCCGAGGGGCAAGCCTGCCCCGTCTGCCTCGCCGACGCGCTGCGCGAGCAGCGGCCGGTCGAGCGCGTCGTGCAACAAGACGGCGAGCGCGGGCGGCCCGCGCCGCCCCGGGCCTCGATCGGGGCGAGCGTGGCCGCGGCGGCGAACCTCGCGGCGATCGAGCTGCGCGCCACCCTGGCGCGGCCCGGCCGAGCGGCGCCGCCGCGCCTGCGCGCCCTCGACTTTCCGCGCTTCGAGCTCAGCGAGCACCTCGTGCGTCGCCGCCCCCAGTGCCCCGCGTGCGGCGACGCGACGCTGCAGGCCGCGATCGGCGAGCGGCCCCTGCGCCTCTCGCCCGCGCCGGTCGGCTTCGACGCCGACGGCGGCTCTCGCCGCGAGCCGCCGGCCGAGAGCTACGCGCGCCTTCGCCACCTGGTGAGCCCCTTGCTCGGCCCCGTGACGTACCTGCACCCGACGCCCGGCCGCCACGCGGGGTCGCAGCCCGTGTTCAGCTCGGGCTACCTCGTGGCACCCCAACGCAACGTCGACGCGGGGCGGTTCGACCGCCACTGCGCGGGCAAGGGGTGCACCGAAGAGCAGGCCCGCATGAGCGCGCTCGCCGAGGCGCTCGAGCGCTACTCGGGCACGTACCGCGGCGACGAGGCCTGCCGCTTCGCCAGCTTCCGCGAGCTCGAGGGCGAGGCCGTCCACCCGGATGCGCTGCAGCTCTTCAGCGCCGCCCAGCGCGCCGCGGGCTCGGCCCCGCCGTCGCTGCCCCCCGACGCCCGCATCGCCTGGACGCCCGCCTGGTCGCTCGGCGGACGCCGCCGCTGGGTGCCCCTGGCCTATTGCTACGCCGAGGCGCCGGCCCGGACGGGCGCGGCCTATTGCGCGCCCTCGTCGAACGGCAGCGCCGCCGGCAACTGCCTCGAAGAGGCGGTCTTGCAGGGCCTCTACGAGGCCGTCGAGCGCGACGCGGTGGCCGTCTGGTGGTACGGGCGCCTGCGCCGGCCCGAGGCCCGGGCGGGCGCGGCGCCTTCGGCCTACCTCGAAGAGCGCCGGCGGGGCTACGCGGCGCTCGGCTGGTCGATGTGGGCGCTCGATCTCACGCACGACGTGGGCCTGCCCGTGATCGTGGCCGTCGCTGTCCACGAGCCCAGCGATCGGCTGGCGCTCGGCTTCGGCGCCCACCACGATGCCGGCCTCGCGCTCCGCCGGGCCGCGTGCGAGCTCGACCAGGTGTTCGACCCCGGCGGGCGCATCAAAAGCCCGTGGGGCGAGCTGCGGGCTTCGGAGCTCGACTTCTTGCGGCCCGACCCCGGCGCCGCCCGGGTCGAGCCGCCCGGGCCGCGCGCTGGCCGAGACTTGAAAGATCTGATCGAGGCCTGGGCGCGGCGCCTCGAGGGGCTCGGGCTCGAGACGCTGGTCGTCGACAAGACGCGGCCCGACGTCGGCCTCGCGGTGGCGCAGGTCATCGTCCCGGGGCTGCGCCACCCCTGGCCGCGCTTCGCCCCCGGCCGGCTCTACTCGGTGCCCGTGGCGCTGGGCCTGTGGCCGCGGCCGCCCGCCGAAGAAGAGCTCAACCCGCGACCGCTGCTCGTGTAGGGGGCCGCATGCGAAACGGCATCGCCATCGTCGACGTCGACCGCCACGTGATGGAGCCGCTGGCCATGTGGCCCGAGTACCTGCCGGCGAAGTACCGCGAGTTCGCCCCCGATCTGCGGCCGATGTCGCCGCCCGACGAGCCGCTCGCGCGGCGGCTCGCCCGGCTCGGCGACCACGCGCTCTTGCCGACGCCGCCGGTGGTCACCGTGGGCGGCAAGCCGATCTGGCGCGGCGTCACCGAGGCCGGTTACATCGAGGTGGGGCTGCGCGCCGAGGCCCACCGCCGCGAGCTCGTCGCCGCCGAGACCGCGGCGGGCCAGCTCGCGACGATGAACGAGTCGGGCGTCGACATCGCCGTGCTCTTGCCGACGTACGGCGGCTACCTCGTCTACGACGACGAGATCGACGCGGGCCGGTCGCGCGCCTACGCGTCGGCCTACAACCGCTGGCTCGCCGACCTCTGCCGCTCGAACCCCGCGCGGCTCAAGGGCGCCGCGCTACTCTCGCGCCACGAGCCCGGACGCCTCGTCGAGGACCTCGAGGCGGGCCTGCGCGCGGGCCACCGCGCCGCGGTGCTGCGGCCGAACCCCGTCGGCGGCCGCACCCTCGGCGACCCGGCGCTCGAGCCCTTCTTCGCCGCCTGCGAAGCGAACGGCGTGCCGGTGCTCTTGCACGAGGGCGCCCACACGCGCGTCGAGACCGCCGGCGCCGCGCGCTTCACCACGCACTTCGCCCAGCACGCCTGCTCGCACCCGCTCGAGGCGATGATGGCCTTCGTCGCCCTGCTCGAGGGCGGCGTGCTCGAGCGGCACCCCGGGCTGCGCGTCGCCTTCCTCGAGTCGGGCTGCGGCTGGCTGCCCTACTGGCTGTGGCGGCTCGACGAGCTCGAATACGCGCAATCGAGCAACGAGCTCGGGGGCCTGCTGAGCCGGCGGCCTTCCGAATACTTTCGCCGCCAGTGCTGGGTGGCCTTCGAGCCCGACGAGGCCCTGCTCGCCGCCTCGGTCGGGCAGATCGGCGAAGGGCGCGTCGTGTTTGGCACTGACTTCCCCCATGTTGACCACGACGCCGACATCGTCGCGAAGCTCTTCGCCGAGGGCGCCCCCCTCGGCGCCGCGACGCTGCGGGCCGCCCTCTGGGACAACCCGGCGCGCCTCCTCGGCCTCGACCCCGCCGCCCCGCCGCCCCCGTGATCCGTCCGCGCGGGTGCGGGCATGGAGCGAGGGAAGCGGCGGTGGCGGGGCCGGGGGCCCCAGCAGCCGCCCGGGCGCCAACGAGCCGCGGCGCGAGGCGCGCCCCCACGCGGGGGCGAAGCGGCTCGGCGCGGCTCGGCGGCGCGGTCTTGGCTCGCGAGAGCACGATGCGGAGGATAATCAGATGAGCAAAGCGCGTTGGGTGGTGGCAGGTTTGATGGTCGCGTCGATGGCCGGCATCATGGGCTCGGTCGAGGGAGAAGCCGCCGCCGGGCCCGCCAAGTGCAAGCCCCGGGTCGTCGTGAAGAACGACAAGGGCGCGGCCATCAAGGTGACGAAGTTCAGGTACACGGTTGCCGGCTCGGGCGAGCTACTCTCGGAGGACCTGAACAACAAGGTCGTCAAGGCCCGCGGCGACGAAGACTGGAACAGCGAGACACTCAACTCGGCCGTCAAGGGCGTGGTCGTCACCTCGATCGCGGTCGATTACCAGGACGACGAAGGCCGGGGCTTCGGCAAGACGAAGACGACGACGCCGGTGTCCACCTCGGGCGCCTGCGGCGACGACCGCACGTACACCGTGACGGTCCGCTGAGCCGGCCGCCCCCGCGGGCGGCCCGGGGCGCCAGCGCGGGCGGCTTCGTCGCGCCGAAGAACGCTGGCGCCGGGGCCGCGCGGCGGGATAGGGGTACAAAAAGCCCCGCATGCCGAACGAGAGCGACCCGCCCTGCGGCCGACCCCGCCCCCGCCGCCTCGGCACGCCCCGCCCGGCCCGGGCGAGGCCGGGGGCCTTCGCGCTGCTGACCGCGTTCGCGCTCGCGTGCATCGCGCGCGGGGCCGCCGCCAACGCCGGCCCCCGGAGCTTCTTCGAGGGCAGCCGCTCGGGCGTCATGCTGAGCGCGAGCAAGAACCCGCCGCTGCGCGTGGCGCGCGTCGACCTCGCGCTCGACTTCCGCCAGCGCGCCCGCGGCCTCTCGTCTTCGTCGTACCGTCTCGAGAACGAGAGCGACGCCCCCTGGGGCGACGAGGTCGTCTTCGTCGCGTCCGCCGACGACGTCGTCGTCTCGGTCGACGGGCGGCCGGTCGAGACGAGGCCGATCGAGGCCGAGCCCGAGCCCGGGCGCAAGAACGGCCCGTACGCGGCCTGGCTGGGCGGGCAGCGCGCCTACGCGTTTCGCCTCGCCCTCGGGCCGCGCGCGGGCTGCGACCTGCGCGTGACCTTTCGCGCCTCGCCCGGCACCGTGCGAGAGCGCGTCGACGAAGAGCGGCAGGCCGACGGGCTCACCCGCCTGATCTCGCGGGGCGACTCGTACCGCCCCCGCGCGACCGCGTTCACGTACCCGCTCTGGCCGGCGGTCGGCTTCGGCGGGGGCGTCGGCGCCATGCGCGTCGTCGTCCGGGCGAACGAGGGGGCCCGGCTCGCGGCGGGGCGCGCCGAGATCGAGCGGCGCCCGCGCGGGGGCGGCGAGGTCGACTACCTCGTCGAGGTGCCCCCGGTCGAGCGCGGCGCCTCCACCCTGGCGGCGCCCTATCTCGAGCTACGCTACGCCCTGCCCGACCCCCCGCCCCTCGTCGGCGCGAGCGCGTTCGTCGCGGCCCGGGTGCTCGACGCCGGCGGCAAGGGCTTCGGCGCGAACGCGCGCCTCGCCGGCGATCTGGTCTTCTTCGACAACTTCGGGCTCTCGCTCGGGGCCGAGACCGACTTCACGCGCACCCTCTCGGGCGTCGCCACGGTGGCGCGGGGCTCGGCCAGCGTGTACGGCTCGGGCTACCTCGGCGCCGGCGTCGTCGTCGCGGCCAAGCCCGGCATCGCGGCCGGGCTCGAGGCCAACGCCGGGTTCCGGCTGCTCGTCGTGCCGCTCGACCTCGCCCTGCAGGTTTACCCCTACCGAGACGCCAAGGCGCAAGACGTCGGCGTCGTTCGCCTGCTCGTCGGGGTGAAGTTCGGCCTCTGACCCGGGGGGGCGGGGCCGCGGCGAGCTTGGGGGGGGTCGTCGCGGGGCGGCCGCCGCCCTATAGAGGGCGGCGATGGGCTACAAGTCGCTACGCGAGTGCATCGACGATCTCGAGCGCGCGGGCCAGTTGCGCCGCGTGCGCGAAGAGGTCGACCCGAACCTCGAGGCCGCGGAGGTGCAGCGGCGCGTGTTCCGCGCCGGGGGGCCCGCGGTCTACTACGAGCGGGTCAAGGGCTGCGGCTTCCCGATGGTGAGCAACCTCTTTGGGACGATGGCGCGCGTGCGCCACATCTTCCGCGACTCGCTCGACGCGGTGCGCGGGCTGGTCGACGCGAAGGTCGACCCGGCCGAGTTCGCCAAGAGCGCGGGGCGCGCCCTGCGGCTGCCCGGGGTGGCCCTGCACCTCGTGCCCCGCCCGGCGGGCGACGGGCCGGTCTTCGCGCGGCGGGTGCGGGTGCGCGATCTGCCGCAGCTCGTCTCGTGGCCCGACGACGGCGGGCCCTTCGTCACGCTGCCGCAGGTCTACACCGAAGACCCCGAGCGCCCGGGCGTGCGCCACTCGAACCTCGGCATGTACCGCGTCCAGCTCGGGGGCAACGACTACGAGCCCGACCGCGAGGTGGGCCTGCACTACCAGATTCACCGGGGCATCGGCGTGCACCACGCGGCCGCCATTCGGCGGGGCGAGCCGCTGCGCGTGAACGTGTTCGTGGGGGGCCCGCCGGCGATGGCCGTCGCGGCCGTGATGCCCCTGCCCGAGGGCCTGCCCGAGCTCTCGTTCGCGGGCGCGCTCAACCGGCGCGCGGTGCGCATGGTGCGTGCGGGCGAGGGGCCGGCGGTGCACGCCGACGCCGACTTCTGCATCCGCGGCCACGTCAACCCGCGCGAGACCAAGCCCGAGGGGCCCTTCGGCGACCACCTCGGCTACTACGCCAAGGCGCACCCCTTCCCCGTGCTGCACGTCGACGAGGTGCTCTGCCGCGAGGGCGCCGTCTGGCCCTTCACCACCGTCGGGCGCCCGCCCCAAGAAGACACCCTGTTCGGCGAGCTGATTCACGAGCTGACGGCGCCGCTCGTGCCGACGGTGTTGCCGGGCGTGCGCGCGGTGCACGCGGTCGACGCGGCGGGCGTGCACCCGCTCTTGCTCGCGGTGGGCAGCGAGCGCTACGTGCCCTACGCCGAGGGCCGCCGCCCGATGGAGATACTGACGCAGGCGAACGCCATCTTGGGCCAGGGCCAGATGTCGCTCGCCAAGTACCTGTTCATCGTGGCGGGCGAAGACGACCCCGCGCTCGACCTCCACGACGTCGGGGCGTTCTTGCGGCACGCGCTCGCGCGCCTCGACCCGGCGCGCGATCTGCACTTTCAGACGAACACGACGATCGACACGCTCGACTACTCGGGCACGGGGCTGAACCAGGGCTCGAAGGTGGTGGTCGCCGCCGCCGGCCCGCCCCGCCGCTCGCTCGCCCGCGAGGCGCCGGCCGGCCTGCGCCTGCCCGGCGGCTTCGGCGACCCGCGCGTGGCCCTGCCCGGCGCGCTCGTCGTGCGCGCGCCGCCCTTCGGCGAGGGCGGCGGCCGCGACGCCGAGGCCTTCTGCGACGCGCTCGCGCCGGGCGAGGCGCTCGCCGGCCTTCCGCTCGTCGTGCTCGCCGACGACAGCGAGTTCGCCGCCCGCACGCTCGACAACTTCCTCTGGGTGACCTTCACGAGATCGGACCCCGCCCGCGACGTGCACGGCGTCGGCGCCTTCGTCGAGCACAAGGCCTGGGGCTGCCGCGGCCCGATCGTCATCGACGCGCGCGCGAAGCCCCACCACGCCCCGCCCCTCGTCGAAGACCCGGCCGTCTCGCGTCGGGTCGACGCCCTCTTCGCCCGCGGCGGGTCGCTCCACGGGCTCGATCGGTAGGGCCCCGGGGCCCTCGCGGCGCCCCGGGCGACCCAATTCGGTGGCCGGGGGGCGTCGAAGTGCCTCCCGGGGGTCGAATTCGGAGCCGGGGGCGTCGGTCGGGCCGCCGACGCGCCCGCCCGGCTACGCCTGGCGGCGGCGCCGGATGGCACCGAGCAGTGCGAGCAACGCGCCGATGAGGACGTTGGTATTCAGGTCCGACGACAGGCTGGCCGGCGCCGACGAGCAGCCGCCCTCCGACGAGCCGCCGCCCGCGGTGGCCGCCGGCGCGGGCGGCGGCGCCTCGCCGGGGTCGGCGGCGGGGGGCGTGGCAGACCCGCGCGCGGACGCCGGCTTCACGCTGAACGCGGTGTCGATCTTGGCGTTGCCGTCGAGATCGAGGCCGAGCGCGCTGACGTCGGCCTTGCCGTCGCCGTCGAGGTCGACGTCGAGCGCGGCGCCGAGCGCGGCGTCGACGTTCAGACCGAGCGCGATGTCGAGGCCCGAGGCGACGCCGCCGTCGAGCTCGATCGCGAGGTCGGCCTCGGCGTCGCCGTCGACGTCGACCGGCGCGCTGAGCTTGGGGGCGTCGAGGCCGCCGGAAACGCCGGCCGCCGCGCTGATCGCGACCGGCAGCTTGACGTCGACCAACCCGTCGGCGTTCGCATCGACGTTGAGAAAGCCGTTGGCGAACGGCGATTTGCCGGGGCCGAGAATGTCAAGGCCCACGTCGGCCTTGCCGTCGAAGTCGAGATCGAGCGCGAGGTCGACATCGGCGCCCAGCGCCAGCGCGCCGTTGCACTGCAGGGCCCCGCCCGCCCCGACGTCCGCGGCGCAGGCGGCGGCCGCCTTCGCCGCGAGTTCGGCCGCCGCGCTGACGTCGCACGAGAGCAGCCCGAGCGCCGACAGGTGCCCCTCGGCCTTCGCGGCGCAGAACGCCTCGAGCCGCGCTTCGACGTCGACCGTCGTCGCGAGGCCGTAGTGCGCCTCGCACTGGGCGGAGGCGACGAGGTCGATCTGGGCCATGACCAGCGCTTTGAGCGTCGCGGCCGCCTCGGCCGACAGCTTGCCCCCGTCGACCAGCGCCTTGACGGCGGCGTCGACCTCGGCCTCGAGCTCCTTCTTGAGGTCGGCGGAGACCTTGGCCTTGCAGTCGTCCCTCGTCTGCAGCGTCGAGTTGAGCAAGGTGCCGACGTCGGCCGAGGCCTTGCACTGCTCGATCAGGGCCCCCGCGTCGACGGCCGTCGCGGCGCCGGCGCCCTCGCCGGCGGCGCACGAGGCGCCGACGGACGCGCCCAGCGTCGCCTGGGTGACGTCGACCTCACAGCTCGCGTTGACCTCGGCGCCGGCCACGATGCCGCAGTCGAGGGGCGCGCCGCCGGCGAGCGCGATCGAAGGCAGCGCGAGGGCGGCGAAGCCGGCGAGGAGCGAGAGCACGCTGAGCTTGGTGATCATGGGGGCCTCCGTGAAAAAAAGCGGCGCGACGACGCGTCGCGACTGTTTTGAATCGGTCGGGCCGGCGCGAGCCGCGACGTGCGGCCGGTTCGGCGCCGGCGAGCCGCCGCGCGGCGACTCGCTTCGGGGCGAGGAAGGCGAGCAGACGAGACCGATCGCGGCGGCGCTGGCGCCCCGCGAGGGGGCCCTTCGCGCGCTGCGGCGAGACGACGGGCCTGTCCCACGTCTATGCACCGTCGGTGCCGCGGCCCCCGCCCCGTCGGTATGCCCCTTCCGAACCAGGCCTTTTTCGCTTTGAGCCGCCCGCTCCTCGCGCCCGAGGCATTTTGTCACAACCCGGCCGAGCTCTTGTTTTCGCTCGCCCGTCGCCAGGGCCGCCGCTCGACGCTCGGGCGTGTCTCTGGGGGGGTTCTGGCTGCCAGCGAAGAACCCGGGCGCGGGCGGGTTCGGCCGGCGAAAGGCCTCTCGGGGGGCCCAGCGGGCTCATGGTAGGGCGCTCCGATCGCGGAACGACCGCCGGAACATGTATCGGAACAGCCCGGCTCGAGCGGCCGTCCGCGAGGGCGGCGCGGCGTTCGCGGGGAACACCGCCGCCTTCGCCTGTATCGCGACACTACCGTCAGGCGACGCTCCGGGGCCTTTCTCGCGGGCGCCCGGGCCTTGCACCGGTGGCGGAAAAGGCCCGCCAAGGCCCCTAGCTCGCGGCGTAGGGGCTCGAGCGCCTAGGCGCCACCCCCTTGGCCCCCGAACCTGGCGAGCGCTCCTGGGGGCTGAGCGGGCCTCGGGCACGGTTGAGGCGTACGTCAGCGCACCCTGCGCCAGGGCGTAGCGCCGTCGGTTCGGGGCTGGCGCCGCGCGTTCGGCGCGCCCACTTGAACCCGCAGAGTGCGTCGTGAATGATCGGAGGTCGTGGGCGGCCACTTTCAAGATTCGACACGCCCGATTCAAAAGAGTGTGCGCGATGCGAGCGAGTCGCGCCCGCAGGCGTGCCTTTTCTTGTCGCTCGAGGCGCACCGGCCGCTCGCGCCGGGCGCGCGCTTCGCCCTGGGCGACGTCGACGAGGTGGCCGTGGGGCGCGGCGCGAGGCGCGAGGCCGACCGCTTCGTCAACGGCGGCAAGGGGGGCCTGCGCCTGCGGGTCGACGACCCTTGGATGTCCTCGGCCCACGCGCGGCTCGTCCGCTCGGGGGGCGGCTGGCGGCTCGAAGACACGGGCTCGCGCAACGGCACCCTGGTCAACGGCGCGCCCGTGCGCGGGCGGCCGCTCGCGGACGGCGACGTGCTCGAGCTCGGGCACACCTTTTTCGTCTACCGCGAGGCGGTGCTCGCCCCCGACGAGCCGGGCGAGGGCGGCCCCGGGGCCGCGCCGCCCGGGCTTCAGACCCTGGTGCCCTCGCTCGCGCGCGCCTTCGCCGAGCTCGCCCGCGTGGCGCCCTCGCCGGTGTCGGTGGTGCTCTCGGGCGCGGTCGGCACGGGCAAAGAGGTCGTCGCGCGGGCCGTGCACGCGCTCTCGGGCCGCCCGGGTGCGTTCGTCGCGGTCAACTGCGGGGCCATCCCCGCGGCGCTGGCCGAGACCACGCTCTTCGGCCATTGCGAGGGCGCCTTCCCGGGGGCCGTCGCCGCCCGGCCGGGCCTCGTGCGCGCCGCCGACCGGGGCACGCTCTTTCTCGACGAGGTGGCCGAGCTTTCGCCGTCCTCGCAGGTGGCGCTCTTGCGGGTGTTGCAAGAGCGCGAGGTGTTGCCCGTGGGGGCCTCGCACCCGGTCGCGGTCGACATGCGGGTGGTGGTCGCGACCCAGCGCGATCTCGAGGCGCTGGCGAAGGCGGGCGCGTTGCGGGCCGACCTCGTCAGCCGGCTGCAGGGCTTCACGCTACGGCTGCCGAAGCTCGAGCAGCGGCGCGAAGACACCGGCCTGCTCGTGGCGGCGCTCTTGCGCCGGGTCGCGCCCGGGGCGGTCGACGCGGTGTCGATCGAGGGCGACGCGGCGCGCGGCCTGTTCCGGTACGGGTGGCCGGGCAACGTCCGCGAGCTCGAGAAGTGCCTCGCCAGCGCCGTCGTGCTCGCGGGCGGGGGCCCGGTGCTGGCCCGGCACCTGCCCGAGCCGGTCCGGGCGGCGCTCGAGGCCCCCGCGCCCGGCGCGCCCGGGGGCGAGGCCGGGCCCGACGACGAGGCGCGCGAGGACGCCGAGCAGCGCGCGCGGCTCGTCCGGGTGTTGCGCGACGAGCGCGGCAACGTCAACGCCGCGTCGCGGGCGTTGGGCAAGGCGCCGGTGCAGATTCGGCGGTGGCTGCGGCGCTACGGCATCGACGTCAACGAGTTCCGCAAATAGGGGGCCTCGCGGGGCGCGGCGAGGCCGCTCGGCGCGCCGACGGCGGGCGGCCGTCGAGACGGCGCGCAGCTCGCCACACGCCGCGCGGGCGCGCCGTCCCGCTCGGGCTGCGCGCCGTGGACGGGCAAAGCGCTCTGGGGCTACCTTGGGCCCCCATGCAAGACGCCGCCCGCGGGGCGCGGGTCCCCTTCGCCGTCGTGGTGGCCGCGCTCGGCTACTTCGTCGACATGTACGACCTGGTCCTGTTCTCGATCTTGCGGGTGCCGAGCTTGAAGGGGCTCGGGCTCGAGGGCGGGGCCCTGACCGACACGGGGGCGCTGCTGCTCAACGTGCAGCTCGCGGGCATGATCGCGGGCGGTTTCTTGCTCGGGGCGATCGGCGATCGGCGCGGCCGGCTCTCGGCGGTCTTCGGGTCGATCGTCATCTACTCGCTCGCCAACTTCGCCAACGCCTTCGTCGGCTCGGTGCCGGCGTACGCGGCGGCGCGCTTCGTCGCCGGCTTCGGCCTCGCGGGCGAGCTCGGGGCGGGCATCACGCTCGTCTCCGAGCTCTTGCCGCCCGGGCGGCGCGGCCTCGGCACGACGGTGGTCGCGTCGGTGGGGCTGACCGGCGCGCTCGCGGCGGGGGCGGCGGCCGAGCTCTTGCTCGCGCGCTACGGCGCCGCGGGCTGGCGCGTCGCGTACGGGCTCGGGGGGGTGATGGGCCTTTTGCTGCTCGTGCTGCGCTTCGGGGTGCTCGAGAGCTCGCTCTTCGCGCGCCTCGAGGGCGAGGCCGTGCGGCGCGGCGACCTCCGGCTGCTCCTGCGCCCCCGCGAGCGGCTCCTGCGCTTCGCCCGCGTCGTCGCCATCGGCGTGCCGATCTGGTTCGCCGGCGGCGTGCTCTTCATCTTCGCCCCCGAGATCGGCGGTGCGCTCGGCCTCGCCGAGCGGCCCACCGGGGCGCGCACGATCTTCTGGTCGTACTGCGGCGTGGTCTTCGGCGACCTCACGAGCGGCCTCTTGAGCCAGGCGCTGAAGAGCCGCAAGCGCGTGGTGGGCGCCTTCCTCGGGCTGCTCGCGGCCTCGCTCTTCGCCCTCTTGCTCTGGGGCGGGCGCTCGCTGCCGGGGTTCTACGCGATCATGACCTTCGTCGGCTTCGCCACGGGCTACTGGGTGCTCTTCGTGACGACGGCGAGCGAGCAGTTCGGCACCAACCTGCGGGCGACGGTGACCACGAGTGCGCCGAATCTCGTCCGCGGCACGGCCATACCAGTAAGCGCGCTCTGGCTCGCGCTCAAGGGCCCGCTCGGCCTCATCGAGGCCACGCTCGCCGTCGGCCTCGGCGCCATCGCGCTCGCGCTCTGGGCGCTCTCGGGCATGCGCGAGAGCTTCGCGATCGATCTCGACACCCTCGAGCGCTGAGCGCCCGGCCGGCGCCCTTCGCCGGGGCGCGGCCGCGCCTGTAAGGGCCTGTAATGGCCGGCGGCCCCGGGGGGCGTTAGCGAGGAAGGGTGGCAAGCCGGCCCCGGCGGCCGGCCGGGGTGCCTCACCCCACGCCCCCTTTCGAGACCGACGAGCATGACCATGTCGATTGACGGTCCCGCCAAGAACGATCGCGGCGCCCTTCCGCCGGTGGCGGGCGGCCCGGGCCGCTACCTCATCACCCAAGCGCCCGACCGCCGCGCGCCCCCGGGCCCGGGGCCGATCCGCGGCCGCTCGGGGGTGCCGAGGCCGAGCCCGGTCTACGCCCTCGGGCAGCTCGGCTACGACCGCGGCGGCCCCGCCCCCGCCTCGGCCCCGCCCCGCGAGCTCGAGGCGCTCTTGCGCTACCTCGACGCCGACCCCTCGCGCGCCGCCGCGCTTTCATGGACGCTCGAGCAGGCCGGCGCCCCCGTCTACGCCCTGCGCCCGGGCGGCTCGCTCTCGGCGTACGCCCACGAGCGCCTGTACGCGCTCTTGCGGGCCCAGGTCTCCGGCCGCCTCGCGCGGGTGTCGGTGCCGGGCGTCGTGGTCGGCCGCACCACCCTGGCGAGCGGGCGGCTGGTGCCCGTGCTCGAGCCCGAGCCCTTCGGCATCTACGGCTGGACGGCGGCGCCCCCCGCGGTCGAGACGGCCGTCGCCGGCGCCCAGCCGCTGCGCCGTGAGGAGCCGAGCGACGCCGCCGCCGACCTCTTCGGGCGCGTGCGCGTCGCCCTCGCCAACCCCGGCGCCTCGCCGCGCGAGCGGGCCATCAACTACGCCGCCACCGAGGCCTTTCAGACAGGCTCGGTGTACGCCGCTGCGCTGCACCAAGGCATGCACCTCGACTCGGTCGAGGCCTTGGCCAGCGCGCCCGGCCGGCCCGGCGCCGACTGCTGGGACGTCAAGCTCACCTTCACCCGGCCCGCGAGCGACCGCGGGCGCGCGCGCATGGTCTACCACTTTACCGTGGACGTGAGCGAGGTCGTGCCCGTCACCCTCGGCAAGGCCCGCAGCTGGGACTTCTCTTGAGCGAAGCGCGGCCGGCCTTCGCGGTCCGCTAAGCGAAGCGCGGCCGGCCTTCGCGGTCCGCTGAGCGAAGCGGGGCCCACCTTCGCGGTCTGCTGAGCGAAACGGGGCCCACCTTCGCGGTCCGCTGAGCGAAGCGGGGCCCGCCCCGCGGCGGCCGCGCCGCCCGCCGGGGGCGTCGGGGCGAAACGTCGGCGCGTTCGACGAGAGCTGTCACACTCAGGGCGTTCCGACCAAAAGAGCGTCATGAAGTGGCTCGCCCCCGCCCTCGTCCTGGCCCTCTCGCCTTCGTGCGTCCAAGCGCCCCCTCCGCCCCGGCCGCAGGCCCGCGCGGCCCTGCCGGCCGAGGCCGCCGGCCCCGCCCCGACCGAGGGCGCCGAGCCCGCGTCCGAGGCCGCCGCGCCGCCCCCCGTGGCGCCGCCTTACGATCTGGCCGCCGACGTCGAGGCCCGCACCGAGCGCTTGCGGGCCGAGCTGGGCCCGAGGGCGAAGGTCCAGGTCGTCGAGGGGGTGTTCCTCGTCGCCTCGCCCTCCGGCGCCGTGGGCGGCGGCGCGTCCGTCACGAGCAAGGCCCTCGAGGCCTACTTCAACGGGCGCTTCGCCCGGCGCCCCGAGCGCGCGGTCGCGGTGCTGCTCTTCGAGACGGCGGCGCCCTACAACGCGTACTGCAAGGCGCACTGGGGCGCCGCGTGCCCGTCGCCCTACGGGTTCTATTCGAGCGAGGTCCGCACCGTCGTGATGAACGCGGGGCCGGGCCTCGGCACGCTGACGCACGAGCTCGTCCACCCCATCGTCGAGGCCGACTTTCCGAAGGCGCCCGACTGGCTTAACGAAGGCATCGCCTCGCTCTACGAGGCCTTCTCGCTGCCCCGGCCGGGCGAGATCCGCGGGCACAAGAACTGGCGCCTGCCGCGCCTGCTCTCGGCGCTGCGCTCGCCGAAAGAGCGGCCGCACGCGAGCCTGCCCGCGCTCTTCGCGATGAGCGACGGCGAGTTCCGCGGCGACCGCGAGGGCCTCAACTATGCGACCGCCCGCTACTTCTGCCAGTGGTTGGACGGGCAGCAGAAGCTCTGGCCCTTCTACCAGGCCTGGCGCGACGGCTTCGTCCAAGACCCAACGGGCCAGAAGGCCTTCGCCGCCACCATGGGCAAGAGCCCCGAAGACCTCGACGGCGAGTGGGCCGCCTGGGTCAAGTCGCTGTAGCGCGGGGGGGCGGGGCGCCTACCGGCGGAAGGCCTCGGCGTCGAGGCCGTGGTGCTCGAGCCAGCGGTAGACCTGCTTGCGCGAGCGCGACACCGCCCGCGCGACCTCGCTGACCACGCCGCCGTGGCGCCGCAAGAGCGCCACGAGCTGGGCCCGCCCGGGCGGCGGGTCGCGCCCTTCGCGGCCCTTGCCGCCGCTGCTCGCAGGCCCCCGCTCGGCCTCGCGCTCGGCGCCGTGGGGTAGGTCGGTGCTCGCGCCCTCTCGGGGGGGCACGTCGTCGTCACGTCGGGTCGGGGCGCCGGCGATGCGCTCGCGAGAGCGCGTGCTGGCCGGGCCCGCGCGCGGGGGCAGCGTGTCGGCCGAGACGGCGCGGGCGGGGGGGACGCCGGGCGAGCCTTCGCGCGGCGTCGGCGGGCGGGCGGCCGAGCCCTCGAGGGGCGTCGGCACGCGGATGGGGGTGCCCTCGAGGGGCGTCGGCACGCGGACGGGGGTGCCCTCGAGAGGCGTCGGCACGCGGACGGGGGTACCTTCGCGGGGCGTCGGCGTGCGAAACGCGGTTCGCTCTCGCACCGTGGCCAGGTCGGCCGGGGGCCGCTCTTTGGCCACGCGCCTGGGCCGGGGGGTGAGCTGGCCCTCGACGGGGTCGAGCTCGTAAGGGCCCTCGCCGCTGCGGATCCGCAGCTGCTTGGCCAGCGAGCGCAGCTCGCGCAAATTGTAGGGCCAGTCGTAGAACAAGAGCCGCTCGGCCAGCTCGACCTCGAGCTTCGGCGAGGGCGTGCCGAACGCGTGCGCCAGCAAGACGAGCACGTCTTCGCGGCGATCGCGCAGCGGCGGCACGTGCAGGGCGCGCTCGGTAAGGTACGCGTAGAGCTCGGCCAAGAAGGCGCGCCCGCCGCCGCCGAGCGCGCGGTTGGTGGCGGCGATGACGCGCACGTCGACGGGCCGGGGCGTGGCGGTGCCGATGGGCGACGTGACGCGCTCGCGCAGGGCGCGCAAGAGCTTGGGCTGCAGCGTCGGGTTGAGCTCGCCGATGTCGTCGAGAAAGAGGGTGCCGCCCTCGGCGGCGCCGAAGAGCCCGGAGCGCGTCTCGGCGGCGCCGAGCGCGCCGGCCGCCTGCCCGAAGAGCTGGCCCTCGGTGAGGCCCCCGGGCACGGCGCCGCAGTTGACCGCGACGAAGGGGCCCGTCCGCCCCGACAGGGCGTGCAGGGCCCGCGCGGCGATCTCTTCGCCGCAGCCGCTCTCGCCGAACAGCAGCAGCGGGGCGCCGTCGAGCGCCGCGCGGGCGAGCCGCGAGCGCAGCCGGCGCGCGGCCGCGGACGTGCCGACGATCTCGGGCAGCTCGGCGTCGTCGTGCCCCTCGGGCGCGGCGCCGACCACGAGCAGCGAGTCGCCGACGGTGATCACGTCGCCCTCGGCGAGGTCGGCCCGGGTGACGCGCACCCCGTTGAGCCAGGTGCCGTTGGTGCTGCCCTCGTCGACGAGGCACAACGCGCCGGAGGGGCCCTCGAAGGCGCTGGCGTGCCGGCGCGAGGCCCGCGGGTCGGTCGGCAGGGGGATGCCCCCCGGCGCGTCGCGGCCGATGCGCAAGGGCTCGCGGCCCGGGCGGTAGCGCCGCGGCGGCGTCACGACCTCGCCCGCCGAGAAGACGAGCGCGAGCTCGGCCCGCGCGACGGCCCCCCCGGCGCTCACGGGCGGCTTCTTCTCGGTCGTGTCCATTCAGGTCGACCCGCGCGTCACCGGGCGGGGAGGGCCACCGGGCCCGCCCACAAAGTTTGCCTGACTATAGATCGGCCGCCACGCCCTGCGAAGCGACGCCCGGGCGCGGCGGGCGGGGGCCGGCGCTCGAGCCCCGGGGTGGGGGGTCGGAGAGCCCAGGGCGGCGCGAGGGGGGCGGGGGCCGCGCGCGGGGCCGCCGCGGGGTGCCGACCGATCGCGCCGAGGGTCGGCGGTGGTGAAGGCGGGGCGCCCCCCCGCGGCAACCGGCGGCGACACGACCCCTCACCGGCGCCGGGGCCGTTCAAGACAATTTTACGATCGTGGCGCCATTAACCCGACTATTTCTCGACCTAAAGGGTATTTCGTGCCGCGCGTTGGTCGCCCCGCGGCGTACGATGCGAAGAGAAATGCCGGTACGTGGTTCCGTCCTGATTTCTCTTTTCGGCGTCGGCATTCTTTACGCCGGTTGCGGCGGGTCGGGCGGGGGGGCCGACGACGGGGGCGGGGCCGGCTCCGGCGGCGGCTTCGCCTCGGCCGGCTCGGGCGGGGCGGCGGCCGTGCCCACCGGGCTGCCCTGCGCCGTCGAGCGGCTCCTGCGCGACCGCTGCCAGCAGTGCCACGGCAGCTCGACCCAGTTCGGCGCGCCGCTCTCGCTCGCGACGCGGCGAGACCTGGCGGGGCCTTCGTTTTCCGATCAGGGCGCGAGCGCCGCCGCGCTCGCCCTCGCCCGCATGGCCGACGGCGCGCGGCCCATGCCGCCGCCGCCCAACGCCCCCGCCACGCCCGACGAGCTCGCGGTGCTGCGGGCCTGGGTCGACGCCGGCATGCCCGAGCGCGCGCCGGGCGAGGCCTGCGGGGGCGCGGGCGGGGCGGGCGGCGCGGGCGGGGGGGCGATGCCGGGCGGCTGCACGCCCGACATCGCGCTGGCGGCGGCGGCCCCCTACGAGATGCCCGAGAGCGTCGAAGACCAGTACGTCTGCTTCAGCTACGAGCTGCCGGCGGGCCCCAAGCGGCACGTCATCGCCGCCGCGCCCGCCATCGACAACGCGAAGATTCTTCACCACCTCATCGCGTTCCAGGTGCCCCCCGGCGCGGGCCCCGGCGCGGCGGCCGAGCCCTGCTCGGCGCTCTTCCCCTCCGACTGGAAGATGATTTACGGCTGGGGCCCGGGCGGGCTGCCGCTCGAGCTGCCGCCCGAGGCCGGCTTCCCCATCGAGGCCGGCGCGCCGGCGCGCTTCGTCGTGCAGGCGCACTACAGCAACTTGAAGCGCGAGGCCGGCCACCGCGACCGCACCGCCATCAACCTCTGCTCGACGACCGAGCTGCGGCCGAACGACGCCGACGTCGTCGCGTTCGGCGGCGTGTCCTTCCGCCTCGCCGCGGGCAAGCGGGTGAAGCTCGACTGCAGCGCCCCCGCCTCGATCCTGGGCGCGGGGCCGGTGCGGGCGCTGCGCGCCTGGCCGCACATGCACACGCTGGGCGAGAGCTTCGTGGGCCAGGTGCTGCACCCCGACCAGAGCACGACCCCCCTCGGGGCCGTGCTCGACTACGACTTCGAGCACCAGCTCTCGTACGCCGTCGACGCCACGATCGGCGCGGGCGACGTCGTGAAGAGCTCGTGCACCTGGGACAACACCCTCGGCGCGACCGACGTCTTGTTCGGAGAAGAGACCTCGCGCGAGATGTGCTTCAACTTCATCACGTACTACCCCCGGGCCCCGATCAGCATGGCGCTGATCCCGGCGTACGCCGCGAGCTGCTCGACCCAAGAGCTTTGAGCGAGGCCCCGGCGGGCCCCCGCGCGCCGCCGGGCCGGGGCGCGGCGCCCCCGCCCGCCGCGGGCGCGGGGCGCGGGCGCCGAGCCGCCCCCGCGCGGGGGTCGAAGCGGCTATCATCGCCCCATGAGCGCGCGCTACCTGGGCCGGGTCGTCCTCGACGAGCTCGTCACGCCCCCCCCCGAGCAGGTCGCGGGCCTGCTCGGCCTGCACAACGTCGACTGGCAGGCCTTCGCCGGCGAGCTCGGCCTCGCCGCGGAGGCCACGCCCGAGGGCTTCGTGCGCGCCGCGTCCGAGGCGCTCGGCCGCGACCCGGCCTTCGCCGCCGCGCTCGACGCCGCGCTCGGGCAGGGGCAGCGCGAGACCCTGCGCATCGAGCGGCTCGACCTCGCCGAGGACGTCGACCTCTTCGACTTGCCGCTCGCCTGGCTGGCCGACGCCCTGCTCGCGCCGCACGAGGGCCGCCCCCCGGCGCCGGCGCGCCGCGTCGCCGTCGAGCTCGTCACGTTGCACGCCGGCGCCGGCTCGCCCCCCTCGGGCTCGATCTACGACCTGCGCCACTTCGCGCTGCGCTGGCTCGTCGAGGCCGACGCGGCGGCCGAGGCCGACCAGCGCATCAACGTCTTTCTGACGCAGCGGGGCGGCGAGGGCGCGCTGCTCTCGCCCGCCTCGGCCGGCGTCAACAACGACGTGCCCGGCATCGTCTGGGCCTCGCGGCTCGAGGTCGTGCGCCTGCCGGTCGACGACGACGCTTTCTTCGAGGCGAACGCGTCGGCCTGGTGGGCGGCCCGCGACGTGGCCGGCGGGGCCGAAGGCCTGCGCGCCCGCTGGCGCGAGTCCGAAGAGCCCGAGCGCGCCAGCCTCCTGCGCGCCGAGGCCTTCTTGCACCCCTGCTGGCTCGAGTCGCCGCGCCGCGACGTCTTCGCGAGCACCGCCTTCTGGAGCGAGTGAGCGCCACCGCGGCCCCTCTCGCGAGGGGGCGGCGTGCGCGCGGCGACCGCGAACGGGGGCTGCGGGACGCCGGCAGGCGCGCCCGCTGCGGGCCGGGGCCTTACTCGTCGATGACGCCGGCAGGCGCGCCCGTTGCGGGCCGGGGCCTTACTCGTCGATGACGCGCGCGTCGCCGGGGCCCGTGGGCTCGGCGCCGGGCGCGTCGGGGCGCCTCGTCGTGCCGGTGCCGGGCGGGTGTTGATACCGGTCTTCGCGCTCGAAGTCTCGCTCGCCCGGCTTGCGCGGGCGCACGTCGGGCGAGGGCTTGTTCTGCTTCTCGACCGGGGGGTTGGGCTGCTGCTTGACCGGCGGAGGGGTCGGGTTCATGGCGAAGTCCCTTTCGGCGGCGCGCGCCGGTGCTCGCGGCACGCGCCTTCGCCCGCAAGACGAGCAAGCGCCGTGCTAGAGCGACGGCCGACCGCGTTTCGCCCCGGCGCGCGAGCCCGAGGGGGCTCGGCCTGGTCGGGCTCCCGGTCGCGTTCCGTCACAGCCCGCACGGCGTTGGCGCAATGTGCCCCACGCGGCCCGCCCGCCCGTGCGCCCGGTGAAGAACTGTGCAAGATAGGCGCGGGCCCGACGCGCATGCTCGTTCTCGGCATCGAAAGCTCGTGCGACGAGACGGCCGCCGCGGTGGTGACCGAGGCGGGCCGGGTGCTCGCCGACGTGGTGCACAGCCAGGTGCACCTGCACGGGCCTTACGGCGGCGTGGTGCCCGAGCTGGCGGCGCGCGACCACCTCGCCAACGTCACGCCCGTGGTCGAGGCGGCGCTCGCGCGGGCGGGCGTGGGCCTGGGCGGGCTCGACGGCATCGCCGTCACCGCGCGCCCGGGGCTCGCCGGCGCCCTGCTCGTCGGCACGCAGTTCGCGAAGGCGCTCGCCTGGGCGACGGGCAAGCCCCTCGTCGGGGTCGACCACCTCGTCGGGCACCTGCTCTCGGTCTTCGTCGAGCGCGAGGGCGACGCGGGCGCGCGCCCGGCCTTCCCCTATGTTGGCCTGCTCGCCTCCGGCGGGCACACCGCGCTCTACCGCGTCGACGGGCCCCTCGCCCGCGACATGCACGAGCTCGGCGCCACGCGCGACGACGCCGCCGGCGAGGCCTTCGACAAGTTCGCCAAGCTGCTCGGCCTCGGCTACCCCGGCGGGCCCGTCGTCGACCGGCTCGCCGCCCGGGGCGACCCCGCGTCGCTGCCCGTGCCCCGGCCCATGTCCCAGGGCCTCGAGTTCAGCTTCTCGGGCCTGAAGACCTGGGTCGTGCGCCACCTCGACGAGGCCGGGCCGCCCCGCGACGAGGCCGCGCTCGCCGACCTGTGCGCGGCCTTCCAGGCCGCCGTGTGCGACGTGCTCGTCAAGAAGGCGGTGCGCGCCGCCGAGCGCGAGCGCGTGCCCTCGATCGTGCTCGGCGGCGGCGTCGCCTGCAACCGCGGCCTGCGCCGGCGCGCGGCCGAGGCCTGCGCCGAAAAGGGCCTCGCGCTCTTCGTGCCCCCGCCCGCGAACTGCACCGACAACGCCGCCATGATCGCCTACGCGGGCGCGGCCCGCCTCGGCGCCGGCGAGCGCGACGACTGGTCGCTCGCCGCCGCGACGCGCACCCTCTTGCCGCGCGAGACCCGCAAGGGCCGCGGCCGCCGGGGCGGCTGAGCCGCGGGCGGCCCGGCGGCACGAACGTAACGACAGCGCCAGCATGCGGTCGATCGGCACGCGCGCCCGCTCGCGCAGGGCCTCGCTCATCTCGATGCGGGGCTCGAGGTCGCGCAGCGCGAGGTACACCTTCTCGAGCGAGTTGCGCTTCATGTGCGGGCACTCGTTGCAGGCGCAGTTCTCGCGCAGGGGCGGCGCGGCGATGAACTCTTTGCCCGGCGCCCCCTTCTTCATCTGGTGCAAGATGCCCGGCTCGGTCGCCACGACGAAGGCCTGCTTGTCGCTCTTGACCGCGTAGTTCAAGAGCGCCGTCGTGCTGCCGATGAACGCCGCGTGGTCGAGCACCGCCTGCTCGCACTCGGGGTGCGCGATGAGCTCGGCCTCGGGGTGGCGCGCCATCAGGGCGACGATCTTTCGCTCGTTGAAGGTCTCGTGCACGATGCAGCTGCCCGGCCAGAGCACCATCTCGCGCCCCGTCTGCTTTTGAATGTGCCGGCCGAGGTTGCGGTCGGGCGCGAAGAGAATGGTCTTGCCCTCGGGCACCGCGCGCACGATCTTCTCGGCGTTCGACGACGTGCAGATGTAGTCGCTCTCGGCTTTGACCGCCGCCGAGCAGTTGATGTACGAGATGGCCACCGCGTCGGGGTAGCGCGCGCGCCAGCGCCGAAAGCGGTCGGGCGGGCAGCCGTCGGCGAGCGAGCAGCCCGCGTTCTCGTCGGGCATCACGACCACGCGGTCGGGGTTCAAGATCTTGGCCGTCTCGGCCATGAAGTGAACCCCCGCGAAGCAGATGACGTCGGCCTTGGTCGCCTTCGCGGCCTGCGCGAGCTGCAGCGAGTCGCCGAGGAAGTCGGCGACGTCTTGGATGTCACTATCTTGGTAATAGTGCGCGAGAATGACCGCGTTTCGCTCTTTCTTCAGCCGCACGACCTCGCTCTCGAGGTCGTGGGGCACCGACTGGGTCGCCATGCCCGAAACCTAAGGCCGAACGGGCCCCCCGGCCAGGCTTCACGGCCACCTTAGCGCTCGGCCGGGCGCGACGAGGCCGCCGCCGGGCCCTCGGGCCGCTCCGAGGCCGGGGCCGGGGCGACCCCCGAGCGGAGCCAAAGCGGCTCGGCCGTGGTGCTCGCCGTCGGCAGGGGCTGGCCGAACGACGAGAGGGGCTTGGGCGGCGGCGCGAGCTCGGAGCAGCCGAGCAGGCCGAGGGCGAGGGCGAGGGCCGGCGGCAGGGGTCGGGGGCGGGGCATGGTCTCCGGGGAGGGGCCCCGCAGGGCTCGCCCGGCGGGCGGGGCGCGGCGGGGGGCGATGGTTCGACCGGCGAGCGGGCAGTGGCGGCGGGGCAGCCCGGCCGGCGGGCGAGGCGAGGCGGTTCGGCCGGCGGGCGGTAGCGGCGGGGCGGTGGCGGCGGTGCGGTGGCGGCCGGGCGGGGCGGTGGCGGCGGTGCGGTGGCGGCCGGGCGGTGGCGGCCGGGCGGGGCGGTGGCGGCCGGGCGGCCGGGGCGTAGCGGAGGCGGAAGGGCGTGGCGGCGGCTCAGCCGGCGAGCGCGGCGGCGATGCGGCGAGCGAGGTCTTGGCCCTCGGCCTGGTCGAGCCTGCCCGGGCGCCAGCCGACGCCGAGCCCGGCCTCGCCCGCCCGCGGGATGATGTGAAAGTGCACGTGGAAGACGGCCTGGTGGGCCTCGGCGCCGTTGTTCTGCAAGACGTTGTAGGCGGTCGCGCCCGTCGCCTTCATCACCGCGCGCGAAAGGCGCGGCAAGACGCGCCCGATCGCCGCGGCGCTCTCGTCGGACAGCTCGTGCAAGAACGCCTTCCGCTCTTTCGGGATGATGAGCGTATGCCCCTGGCTGAGCGGCCCGATGTCGAGAAAGGCGAGCACGTGCTCGTCTTCGTAGACCTTGTGGCAGGGGAGCTGCCCGTCCAGAATCTGGTCGAAGATGGTGGCCATGGGGCGCGAGCCTCGCGGGGGTCAGGGGGTTTCGGTGGCCTGGTGCGGGTAGCCCAGTGTGATCGGCGGCACGAAGGTCTCTTTGATCGTGCGGGGCGAGACCCAGCGCAAAAGGTTGTAGGCGCTGCCCGCCTTGTCGTTCGTGCCCGAGGCGCGCGCGCCGCCGAAGGGCTGCTGGGCGACGACGGCGCCCGTCGGCTTGTCGTTGAAGTAGAGGTTGCCGGCCGCCTGGCGCAGCGCCCGCGCGGCCTTGGCGAGCGCCTGGCGGTCCTGCGAGAAGATGGCGCCCGTGAGCGCGTAGGGGCTCGTGCTGTCGACGAGCTCGAGCGTCTCGTCGATCGCCCCGTCGGGGTAGACGTAGACGGCGAGCACGGGGCCGAAGAGCTCTTCTTGCATCAGCGCGTGGCGCGGGTCGCTCACCTCGACCAGCGTCGGGTCGACGAAGTAGCCCTCGGCGTCGTCGCAGGTGCCCCCGGCCACGATTCGGCACGACGCGTCGGCCCGCAGCCGCTCAAGCCAGCCCCGCAGGCGGGCGAACGCGCGCCCGTCGATGACCGCGCCGCAGAAGGTCGAAAAGTCGGCGACGTCGCCGACCTTGATCTCGTTCATCAGCGCGACGCAGCGCTCGCGCAGCGCCGGCCAGAGCGAGGCGGGTACGTACGCCCGCGAGGCCGCCGAGCACTTCTGCCCCTGGTACTCGAACGCGCCGCGCACGAGCGCGAGCGCGAGCGCCGAGACGTCGGCCGAGGGGTGCGCGAAGACGAAGTCTTTGCCCCCCGTCTCGCCGACCAGGCGCGGGTAGGTGCGGTAGCTCGCGATGCGCTCGCCGACGCCGCGCCACAGGTGCTGGAAGATCTTGGTCGAGCCCGTGAAGTGCACGCCCGCCAGGTGCGGGCTCGAAAGGCACGCCTCGCCCACCGGCGCCCCGTCGCCGTAGACCACGTTGATGACCCCGTCGGGCAGCCCCGCCGCCTGGAAGAGCCGCATCGTGTGGTAGGCCGCGAGGCTCTGCGTCTCGGCCGGCTTCCAGACGACGACGTTGCCCAGCAGCGCGGGCGCCGCCGGCAGGTTCGCCGCGATGGCCGTGAAGTTGAAGGGCGTGACCGCCAGCACGAAGCCCTCGAGCGGCCGGAGCTCGAGCAGGTTGCGCTGGCCCGGGGCCGAGATCGGCTCTTGCACGAGGCGCGAGGCGAAGGCCACGTTGAAGCGCAGAAAGTCGACGAGCTCGCAGGCCGCGTCGATCTCGGCCTGCTGCACCGACTTGCTCTGCCCCAGCATCGTCGCCGCGTTCAAGGTCTGCCGCCAGGGCCCCGCCAAGAGCTCGGCCGCCCGCAGAAAGACCCGCGACCGCTCTTCGAAGCTCGCCGCCGCCCACGCCGGCTGCGCCGCCAGGGCCGCCCGGACGGCCCGCTCGGCCCCCGCCGCGCCCGCCTGCGCGGCGCGCGCCAAGACGTGCTGCCGCCGGTGCGGCGCGCGCACCTCGAAGGACGCCCCCTCGTAGACCGGCTTGCCGCCGATGACGTGCGGGATCGTCGGCGTCTCGGTCGCCATGCGCTCGAGCGCCCGCCGCAGCGCGGCGCGCTCGGGGCTGCCGGGGCCGTAGGTCAGCACCGGCTCGTTGGCCGGCAGGGGCAGGGCTTGGGGCACGTCGAACATGGGGCGAGCCTAATCCAACCCCGGCGTGGCGCCAGCCCATAGCTCGTCACGCGCCGCGGCCGCCGCCCCGCGTGCTAGATAGGGGGCGTGCAACGCTCCCCCCTCTCGCTCCGCATCGGCGGCACCACCTACAAAGTGCATGCCACCGCCCCCGAGGGCGAGATGCGCCGGCTCGCCGAGGCGGTCGACGAGCGGCTGCGCCAGATAAACCCGCACAACCGCCCCGTCACGCCCCAGATGTTCCTGCTCGTCGCGCTCTCGTTCGCCCACGAGGCCCAGCAAGAGCGCGAGCGGCGCCGCGACGTCGAGGCCGAGGCGCGGCAGATGCTCGAGACCATCGTCGCGCGCATCGACGCCGCCCTGCTCGACGCCGGCCTCGACGACGAGGGGCCCGCCTCGCCATGATCCGCGCGTCCAGCCCTCGGGGGCCCGCCCCGCCATGATCCGCGTGCCTAGCCCCCGGGGGCCCGCCTCGCCGTGAGCTCCGCCCTCGGCCACCTGCGCGGCGACCTCGAGCGGCTCGAGCGCGAGGGCCTCTTGCGCGAGCGGCGCGCCCCGCCCCCGGGCGCGCTCGTGCTCTCGTCGAACGACTACCTCGGCCTCGCCCGCGGCCCCCTCGCCCCCGCCGAGGGCCCCGCCCCCGACCCGGGCGCCGGCGCCTCGCGCCTCGTCAGCGGCGAGCGGCCCGAGCACCGCGAGCTCGAGCGCGACCTCGCCGCCTGGCTCGGCGCCCCCGCCGCGCTCGCGTTCTCGAGCGGCTACGCCGCCAACGTCGGCCTCCTCACCGCCCTCGCCGGCCCCGGCGATCTCGTCGTCTCCGACGCGCTCAACCACGCCTCCATCGTCGACGGCTGCCGCCTCTCGCGCGCCCGCGTCGCCGTCGTCGCCCACCGCGACGCGGGCGCCGTCGCGCGCGCCCTCGCCGAGCACCGCCCCGAGGGCGGCCGGCGCTTCGTCGTCACCGAGAGCTACTTCAGCATGGACGGCGACTCGCCCGACCTCGCCGCCCTGCGCCGCGTCGCCGACGATCACGGCGCCGCCCTGCTCGTCGACGAGGCCCACGCCCTCGGCGTCTTCGGCCCCGAAGGCCGCGGCCTCGCCTCGGCCCAGGGCGTCCGGCCCGACGCGCTCGTCGGCACCTTCGGCAAGGCCCTCGGCGCCCAGGGCGCCTTCGTCGCCGGCTCGGCCGACCTCGTCGCCTGGCTGTGGAACCGCGCCCGCACCTTCGTCTATTCGACCGGCCTCTCGCCCCTCGTCGCCTCGCTCGTCCGGGCCAACGTCGCCGTTGCCCGCCGGGCCGACGCGCCCCGCGCCCGCCTCGCCGCCCTCGCCGAGCGGCTGCGCGGCGCGCTGCGCGCCCTCGGCTACCGCGTGCCCGAGGCGAGCCACGGCCCCGTCGTGCCCCTGCTCGTCGGCCCCTCGCGCGCCGCGCTCGAGCTCTCTTCGGCGCTCGCCGAGCGCGGCCTCTGGGTGCCCGCCATCCGGCCGCCGACGGTGCCCGAGGGCTCGGCGCGCCTGCGCGTCACCCTGCACGCGCGCCTGCCCGAGGCCGAGCTCGAGCGCGCCATCGACGCCTTCCGCGAGCTACGCCCCCTCGCCGGCCCATGACGACGCTCGCCCGGCGCATCGTCGTCGTCGGCACCGGCACCGGCGTCGGCAAGACCCACGTCACGCTCGCGCTCGTGCGCGCGCTCGAGGCGCGAGGCGCCGACGCCACCGCCTGGAAGCCCGTCGTCACCGGCACCGCCTCGCCCGACGGCGACGACGCCCGCGCCCTCGCGGCCGCCCTCCATCGCCCCCTCGAGCCGCCCGTCTTCTCGGCCCCCGAGCCCGTCTCGCCCCACCTCGCCGCCGCCCGCTCGGGCCGCGCCGTCGACCTCGACGCCATCGCCGCCCGCGCCCGCGCCCTCTCGGCCGCGCACGAGCTCGTCGTCGTCGAGACCGCCGGCGGCCTCTTCTCGCCCCTCGGCCCCGGCCGCACCAACGCCGACGTCGCCCGCGCCCTCGCGCCTTGCGCCGTCCTCTTGGTCGCCCCCGACCGCCTCGGTGTTTTGCACGACGTCGGCGCCGCCCTGCGCGCCGCGCGCGTCGAGGCGCTCGCCGTCGACGCGGTCGCGCTCTCGGCGCCCGAGGCCCCCGACGCCTCGACCGGCACCAACGCCGGCGAGCTCGTCGCGCTCGGCATCGCGCCGCGCGTCGTCGCCTTCCCGCGCGGGGCCTTCGACGCGGCCGAGTCGCTCTCGGCCGCGGGGGCGGTGCTCGAGGCGGTCGGGCTCGCTTCTGCCCCCGACTGAAGTCCAATGCCGTTCACGTAGCGGCCGGCGAGAGGTTTCGCGCGACAAAAGGAGGGGGGGCGGCGAAGGTAGGGGTGTGAGGACCCAACCCAGCCGCCCCCTGCTCTTGTTCGACGCGCCGGCGCCCTG
>DASTPP010000333.1:0-70640 GCA_035762175.1 Polyangiaceae bacterium
CCCCGCACCGCACGCCCCACGGCCGCGCCCCGAGCAGCCGCGCCCCTCGCGGACCGCCCCACCGCACGCCCCGCGGCGCCGCCCCGCGCCGCCGCACGCCCCCTGGCGCCGCCCTCAGCGGCCGCACGTCTCGCGGCACCGCCCGGCCGCACCGCATGCCGCCCCGGGCCGCCGCACGCCCCCCGGCCCGCCCCGGCCGCTACCCTGACGCCCGGCGCGTGGTGCCCGCCGCCCCCGCCGGCCCGGGCGTCGCCCCCAAGGCCCCACGCCGGCCGGGGCGTCGCACGCCGCCCGACCCGCCGCCTCCAGACGACGACGCCCCCCCGAGTTGCGTCGACCGTGCTAGAAGGCCCGCAGCGCCCCGGCCGCAGGGGGCCCGCCGAACGACCATGCGTCGACCGTGCTCTCTTGCCCTCGCGGCCCTCGCGGCCCTCGCGGTGCGCCCGGCCCGGGGCGCCGATTGCTCGCCGAGCGACGGCCTGTCGACCTGCGTCGACGCCGACAACTTCTGGCCGCATGCGGGCTCGGCCGACTTCGCCTCCATCGGGTCGACCTCGCTCACGGCCCCTTCGCAGGCGAGCTTCGGCCTGCTCGCGTCGCTGCAGAGCCGCCCCCTCGTGCTGAGCCTGCCCTCGCCCGACCCGGCCGGCACCGAGGCGGTCGCGATCGACAACCAGCTCAACGCGCACTTCCTCTGGGCCGTCGGCCTCACCCGGCGCGTCGAGCTGAGCGCCGTCGCGCCCGTCACCCTCTTCCAAGACGGCACCGGCCCCGGGGTGCTCCAATCGCAGGCGCCGGCGCCGCTCGTGCGCACGACCTTCCGCGATCTGCGGCTCGGGCTCGCCGCCTCGCTCGTGAGCCGCCGCCCGGCCCTCGGCGCGCGCGGCCTCGGCCTGGTCGCCCGCGCGCAGGTGACGCTGCCGACGGGCAACGAGGCGATCTACGCCGGCAGCGCCGGGCCCGCCTTCGCCCCGACGCTGACGGCCGACTACCGGCTCGGCCGCTTCCTCTTCGGCGCCGAGGTCGGGGCGCGGCTGCGCAAGGCGTCCACGATCGGCGGGGCCCGCGTCGGCTCGCAGGGCTTCGCCGCCCTCGGCGTCGGCTTCGACGTGCTGCCGCGCGAGCTGCTCTCGGTCCACGCCGAGGCGTTCGCCCTGCCCTCCTTCGAGCGCCAGTACGAGCCCGTGCGCGACCCCGGCGCGCCCGCGACGCGCCTCGTCGGCGGCGGCCCCGCGCTCGCGCCCGCCGAGTGGCTCGCCACCGTGCGCACGGCCCCCGCGCTCGGCGGCGACTTCGTCGCGCACGCCGGCGGCGGCACCGCCCTGCCCCTCGCCCCCGACAGCGTCACCCAGCCCCGTTTCCGCTTCGTGCTCGGCCTGCGCTACGCCCCCGTCGGGCGCGACTCCGACGCCGACGGCATCGCCGACCGCGACGACCGCTGCCCCGAACGCCCCGAAGACCGCGACGGCTTCGAAGACCAAGACGGCTGCCCCGACCCCGACAACGACCGCGACGGCATCGAGGACGCGCGCGACCGCTGCCGCGACAAGGCCGAAGACCGCGACAACGTCCGCGACGACGACGGCTGCCCCGACGACGACGACGACCAAGACGGCGTCCCCGACGTCGACGACCTCTGCCGCGACAAGGCCGAAGACAAAGACGGCTTCGAAGACCAAGACGGCTGCCCCGACCCCGACAACGACCGCGACGGCCTCGACGACAAGGCCGACCGGTGCCCCGGCGGCGCCGAAGACAAAGACGGCTTCCGCGACGACGACGGCTGCCCCGACCCCGACAACGACAACGACGGCCTCGACGACCAGGCCGACCGGTGCCCGAACGCGCCCGAAGACAAAGACGGCGTGCGCGACGACGACGGCTGCCCCGACCCCGACGACGACCAAGACGGCGTGGCCGACGCCGCCGACAAGTGCCCGAACGCGCCCGAGACCATCAACGGCGTCGCCGACGACGACGGCTGCCCCGAGCCCGGCGCCCCCTCGCTCGTCGCCTTGAACGGCGACCGGGTCGAGGTCCGGGCGCCCCTGCGCTTCGGTGCGGGGCAGGCCGCGGTCGGCCCCGGCCTCGGGCGCGAGCTGCGCATGGCGGCGCAGGCCTTGCGCGCGGTCGAGGGGCTCGAGCGCGTCGTGGTCGAGACCTACCCCGACCGTCCCGGCAACGATCCGCAACAAGAGGTGCTCGCCCTGCGCCGCGCCGGCGCCGTGCGCGACGCCCTCGCCGCCGCCGGCGTGCCCGAAGCCCTGATCGCGCCCGCCCCCGGCGCCATGCCAGCGCCGAGGCCCGCGAACGCGCCCCACGTCACCATCCGCTTCGCCCGACGACGCTGACCCCCATGCCCCCCCAAGCCCGCTCGCTCACCCTCGCCCCCGGCAGCGATCTGCCCTCGGCCATCACCGAGGGCGCCGCCGCGCTCGGCCCCGACGCCTGGGTCCAGGCCGTCGGCCACGTCGAGGCCGTCGAGCTGCGAATCGCCTCCGAGGGCGCCGACCCCGTGCGCTCGCTGCGCGGGCGCTTCACCCTCGTCTCGCTCGCCGGCCCCGCCCGCGGCCCCCTCTCGGCCACGCTCGCCCGCGCGACCGACGCGGGCCTCGAGCTGCTCGGCGGCCAGCTCGTGCGGGCCCGCTCCGCCGGCGTGACCGCCCTCGTGACCCCCGCCCTCGCCCTCGAAGAGGCCGGCCCCCCGCCCGATCACGTCACCCGCCCCGCCGCCCCGCGCCCCGCCGCGACGGCCCCCGCGGCCTCGCCCCAAGCCGCCTCGCCCCCCGCGAGCCCGACGGCCCCCCCGCCCGCTCCGAGCCCCCAGGCCCCCGCGCCTCCCCGCGCCCCCGCGCCCCCCGCGGCCTCGCCCCCGGCGGCCTCGCCCCCGACGGCCCCCGCGGCCTCGCCCCCGGCGGCCCCGGCGCCGGTCGCGGCCGGCACGCCCGCGGCCGCCGCGCCGTCGACCTCGTGGAGCCAAGTCGCGCAGGCGAGCGAGCGCGACGACGCGGACGACGAGGACGAAGACGAGGGCGCCAGCACCGAGCCCGAGCCGGGCGATCGCGTCGACCACTTCTCGTTCGGCCTCTGCGAGGTGCTCACCTCCGACGGCGACCGGCTGCGCATCCGCGATCTGCGCGGCCCCGGCCGAGTTCGCGAGATCGCCCTCGCCATGCTCAACATCGGCCCCCCCACGATCAAAGACGGCAAGCGGCTCTTCCGGCTCATGCGCAAGTGAGCGCCGGGCCCGCCGCCCGCGGGCGGGCGAGGGCGCCCCGGCTCACGAGAAGGTGAGCGTGCGCAGGCCCGTCTCGTCGCGCTCGCCGACCGCGTCGGCCTCGACGTACGCGCGAATGGCCTCGAGCTCGCCGTAGCGCCCGAGCGCGATCATCAGCTTGGCGAGCGCCGCCTCGACCGTCATCTCGCCGCCCGAGATGGCCCCCGCAGCGCGCGCGGCGGCGTTGCCCTCGTAGCGGCTCAGCTCGACGGCGCCCCGGGGGCACTGCGACACGACCACGACGGGCACGCCCCGCTCGTGCGCCTCGTCGATGACGGGGATGAGCGAGCCCTCGCGCGTCGGCACGTTGCCCGTGCCGTAGCCCTCGAGCAAGAGCCCCCGCACCCCGGCCGCGAGCGCGCGCCGCAGGGCCCCCGGGTCGAGCCCGGGGAAGACGCGCACGGCGAGCACCCGCGGGTCGAGCCGGTCGTCGAAGGGCGCGAGCGGCGCGGGCGCGCGCACGTGCGTGCCCATCGCCTCGCCGAGCCCGAGGTCGACGAGGCAGGGGCACGCGGGCGAGGCGAACGCGTCGAACGACCAGGCGTCGCGCTTGACGACGCGCACCCCGCGCCAGAGCTTGCCCGCGAAGGCGACCCCCACCTCGGGCGCGGGCAGGGTGGCGAGGTAGCAGGCGTCGACGAGGTTCCGTCGGGCGTCGGTGCGCGCCTCGCCGAGCGGCCGTTGCGCCCCGGTGAACACCACCGGCTTCGGCAGCGGCCCGAGCAGGAGGGCGACCGCGCTCGCCGTGTACGCCATCGTGTCGGTGCCGTGCAGCACCACGACGCCGTCGACCGCGGGGTCGCTCAGCGCCGCGTGCACCGCCCGCGCGAGCACCCGCCAGTGCGAGGGCTGCATGTCGCCCGAGTCGAGGTGGAACACCGTCTCGAGCGCGATGTCGGCGATGCGCGTGAGCACGGGCATCTCGGCGAGCAGGTCGGCCGCGCTCGCGTCGGGCGCCAGCACCCCGCCCGGCCCCCGGCGCATGGTGATGGTGCCCCCCGCGTTGAGCAGCACGATGCGCCTCACCGCCCGCCCCCCGGCCGCGCCCCGCGGGCCCCGGCGCTCGCGCCCCCGGCCCGCATCAGAACGAGCGCTCGTCGACGTAGATGCTGTCGCCGGCCTGCAGCGGCACGTCGGGGCTGCGCCCCTCGGAGATGGCGTCGACCGAGAACGACACGGTCTTCGTGGTGCCGTCGCGCAGCTTGCGCGTGACGAGCACGTTGTTGCGGTTGGCCGACTGGGTGAAGCCGCCCGCCTTGCTGATGAGCTGGTTGAGCGAGAGCCCCGGCGAGTACGGCATGTCGCCGGGCTTGTTGACCTGGCCCCCGACCAGCACGCGCTTCGAGCCGAACTCTTTGACGTTGACGACGACGCTCGGCTCGCGAAGGTACTGCTGCTTGACGAGCTCGCCGGCGACGAGCGTCGAGACCTCTTGCGGCTCGAGCCCGTCGACCTTCTGCCGGCCGATCCACGGCAGGTCGACCGTGCCGTCGGGCGCGACGGTGAACTCTTTCGGCAGCTTCTCTTCGCCGACGATGACCATCTCGAAGCGGTCGCCGGGCCCGAGCGTGTACGACGCCTGCGCCGGCGGCAGCACCCCGCCGCGGCGGGGCGCCGAGCCGACCAGGCCGCAGCCCGAGGCCGCCGCGCACGCCAAGAGCAGCGCGGCGAGCGCGGGGGCGGGCCTGCGCCGCGGGCGGCGTGGCGGGCGGCGCGCGGACACGGCTAGAGCAGGTACCGGGCGCCGAGCACGACCTGCACCCGGTCCCACCAGAACTCGTCGAAGCGCGTGCCCGGCGGCTCGGGGGGCGTCGCCGCCGTGTTGCTGACGTCGATGCGCTTGTTGTTGCTGTCGAAGCGCAGGAACGAGCCCGTCAGGTTGATGCCGACGTTGGGCACCGGGCGGTACTCGGCGAACGCCGTCAGGTCGAAGCTCGTCGCCACGAAGGCCGTCGTCGGCGGGCGCGCGTCGAGGTGGTACGAATCGGGGAACGAGTTGCGCGCCACGCCGCCCGTGAGCGACCCGAGCACCACGCCGTTGAAGAAGTACTGCAGCGACACGTAGCCGCGGTCGCGCTGGTAGAAGTTCGAGACGTACGACTGGGCGAAGTCGCGCGTGTAGCCCACCGCGATCGTGCTCGGAAAGAGCCCCGGCCGCGGCGGCCGGCCGTCGTCGACCCCCGCCTCGCGCGGCGGGTTCGCCAGGTAAAAGCGCGCCTCGGCCTGGCCGATGAAGGTGTCGAAGTCTTGCCCGGGGTCGCCCGGGGCCTTCGTCTGGTAGAAGGTCGAGCCCCAGCCGCCGATGAGCGTGAAGCCGAAGTAGTTGGTGACCAGGCCGTTGAGGCCGATGCGCGCGCGCACGATGTCGCCGTCGGGCCGCTCGGTCTGCTCGCGGTAGCGGTAGAGCCCCACGGTCGAGTCGAACACGAGCGCCGTGCGCGGCCGGAAGCGCCAGTTGCCCCGGCTGTAGAACTGGTGAAACGTGTTCGACAGGACGTTATACGGCTCGTCTTCGAACCAGGTGTACGCGAAGTCGTAGCCGACGACGTTCCACTCGAAGAGGCCGCCGCCCGGCCGCCAGATGACCGAGCCGCCCGCCCGCGGCGTCGTGCGGTTGAACGTGATGCTCGGGTCGCCCAAGTTCGAGGGCTGAATGGTGCGCACGATGTCGCCGTGCACCTCGCCCCCGAGCTTGCCGTAGGGCGCGATCGCGAAGCGCAGCCCCGCCAAGAGGCCCAGGTTGCGGTGGCGGGGCAGGTCTTCGTCGCCCGAGCTCAGCTTGAAGAACTCGTTGTACGAGACCGCGACGTTGCCGCTCAGGTTGTAGGTCGGCTTGCGCGGCTGCACCGCGTTGCCGCCCGCGCCCTCGGCCGCCGGCAGCTGGTTGTTGAACTGAATGTGCGGCGTGATCGTCAGCCGCATCACGTCGACCCGGGGCTCGTTCGCCGTGCCCGAGCGCAACAAGATGTTCGAGTCGTAGCCGAGCTCGGCCGCGATGCCCGGGTGCAGCACGAAGTCGCCCACCGGCACGCCCGAGCCGTCGGTGTAGCGCCGGTCACGGAGCCAGGGCTGCTCTTGCGCCTCGGCCTTCGTCGTAACCCCGAAAAGCACCCCGAGGGCCGAAAAGCCGGCCCAAAGCAGCGTAGCCCGTCGTCGGTTCATCGATTCGTTCCCGTGCGTCAAGCGGGCCGAAAGACGGCCCTCGGAGCGCCGAGTCGGGCTGACCCCGACGCCCCCCTGCCCGTCGCCCCGTCAGAGAGAGCAGCTAGCGCAGCTCGGCGGCGGCACGATGATAGGGTTGAAGGGTTCTCCCGGGAGCGGGCCGCCGTCGGGACCCCGCGAGGGCTCAGGATCAGGGATCGTCGGATCGACCGAATAGTTGACGCGCGTGTCGCCCAAAAACCCCGCCTCGTTGCCGATGCACTGGTTGGCCTCGACCGAGATGCGCTCGGAGCGCTGCCGGTACACCCCGAGGATGGTGAACTCGTGCGCCGAGAGCTCGGTGTCGCGGCGGTTGGCCGCCGACTCGAGCGCCGCCCGGCGCTCTTTGGCCGAACGGAGCGTGACGTCGAGCTGCGACAACTTGTCGTTCAGGCAGAGGGTCTTGACCACGTCGCGCTCGGCGCGCGCCTGCTCAAGCATCTTGCGCACCATCGCCGCCGACGACTCGATGCGGTTGACCGTCTGGTCGCCCTGCTTGCGCATGTCTTCGGGCGACAGGCCCACCGGGCGCTGCAGCCCCAGCGACGTGTCGCGCCCCCCCGCCCCCGGCGTCGCCCCGGCGCCCGGCGCCGGTGTCGCGGCAGCAGGTGCAGTCGGCGCCCCCTGCCCAGACTGTGCGAGCGCCACCCCGTACAGGGCCAGGCCCACCGTCAAGACAGTCGTCGGGATCGCCAGTCGGGCGCGAAGACGCATTCGAAAGACCCTCCTACAAGGGGCGGCCGAGACTCTAGTAACCGAGCCTCAGCCTGTCAAAGCCCGCCCCACCCCGATCAGGGCTGGGACGAAGCACTCGGCTTCGATGCGCCCCCCCTCGCTCGCGTTCATCGGCCGAGCGAGCGAACTTAGCGGCCCTTGTTCGAGTTCACGAAGTTGAAGGACCCGTTCACCTGGGCCGCCCCGCCCTCGGGCGGCTCGAAGTTCAACCCCTTCAAAACGCCTTGAATGCAGCTCACCACCGACCCGCTGATGGTACCCGTGGGGGTGACGTTGGCGTTCGAGACCGCGCCGCTGCCGCCGACCGAGACGACGAACGAGACGCGGCCCTCCATGTCGGGGTTCGAGTTCAGGCCGTTCTGGTAGCAAGCGCGGATGCGGCCGCGCGCCGCGGCCAGCACGCGATCGGCGTTGCTGATCTTGCCGACGGCGACGCTGCCGCCGCCCGAGACGCTCGCCTTCGGGCCCTGGATCGCGCCCTGCTCACCGCTGCCCGAGGTGCCCTCGCCCTTGCCGCCCGAGCCGACGCTCGCGAGGCCGCCGCCGCCCTTGCCCGGCGTCACCGGGCCGCCGCCGGGGCCCGACATGCGCAGGCCGCCCGGGCCCGAGGCCCCGACGCCCGCCGACGAGTTGGCGAAGGTGTCGAGCGAGCCGGTCGGCACGTTGCCCTCGCGCAAGACGCCCTGGGTGGCCGAGCCGCTGTTGCTGAGCGCGCCGATCGTCGCCGCGTCCATCTGGTCGAGCTTCGAGAGCAGCGCCGCCCCCTCGGCCTTGGACATCGAGCCCTTGGCCGGCCCCCCGCCGCCGCCCGCCGACTTCGCCCCGCCGCCCCCGCCGCCCGCGGGCTTGGCCGCCGCCTGCTGGGTCGTGCCCGTCTCGCTCGTCTCGGTCGTCGTCGCGGTCTCGACCGGGGGCGGCGGCGGCAGCGCCTTGATGCGCTCGAGCAGCCCCGCCACGGCCTCGTCGTCGATCACCTTGTCGGCCCAGTCGGAGTAAAAGAAGCCGACGGCGCCGAAGTGCAGCAAAAACGAGAAGGCGGCGATGACCGTCATCGACCAGTCGATGCGGTCGGCCCAGCCCGCCTTGACGCTCGCCGGCAGCTGCGGCTTCGGCATGACGGGCGGCGGCGCGACGAACTGGAAGAGAAAGGTCGTCTCGCCGACCGTGATCTTGCCGCGCGCGTCTTCGGTGAGCTTCACCTGGTAGGCGCCCTGCGGCGAGCGGCGCGCCTGGCCCTTCAGGGCGGCGAGGTCGGTCGGGCCCGTCTGCAGCGCCACGCGCCCGCCCATGCCGTCGAGAAAGTTCAGGTAGTACTCGCCGTTGATGAGCTCGAAGAGCCGGAAGCTCGCCGGCAGGTTCGGCCCGAGCACGACGAACAGGTTCTTCTCGGAGGGCCCGACGGTGACGTGCGTGCGCTGCTTGACGACGCGCTCTTCGATCACCTTGCCCGACTGCACCAGCCCGATGCGCAGCACCTTCGGCCCGGTGGCCACGGTGACGGCGCGCATCACGGCCGTCATCTGCCCCGGCCGGCCCGAGGGGCCCGCACCCGGCTGGCCGCTTTGGTTGGGTTGGGTCATGGTATCTGGTCCTCCGCAGCACAAAAACCTTGGCGCGCGTTCGACGCCGCCGAAAGACGAAGGTTCCGCAAGACTAGCCTCTTCACTCCGGGCGATCCACAGGCAGAGACGGCCCCTTTCTGCCGCGGCTTCTTCACCCCGGGCGACCCGTAGGCAGAGACGGCCCCTTTCTGCCGCGGCTCCTTCACCCCGGGCGACCCCTAGGCAGAGACGGCCCCTCTCTGCCGCGGCTTAGGGCCGCGTCGACCCAACGGTCGAGGGCGAGGCGCGCGTCACGGGCGGCGCGCTCGGACGCGCGCTCGGCCGCGGCGAGCGTCAGGGCGATGCCCGCCCCGAGCGCGAGCGCGTCGAACAGCTCGACGCTCGGCCCGCGCCGCAGCCCGAGCGAGGCGGCGGCCGCGAAGGCCGTCACGAAGAGGCAGGCCCGCAGGCTCGCCCCGCCCGCCCCTTGGCCCCAGGCGAGCTCACCTTCGACCTCATGTAGGGCCTCGTTGCAGACCCCGACCAACGCCTCGCCCCTCGCCTCGACGAGCTCACGGGCGAGGCGGCCGAGCACCCCGTCGCGCGCGGGCTCGAGCCTCTCAGCGAGCTCGTCGAGGCCGCCGGGCCCCGCGCGGCGCAGCCACGCCGCGAGCGGCGCGGGGTCGGTCGGCAGGGCCGAGAGCACGCGACGCAGCCGCAAAACGGCGCGCAGCACGAGCAACGCGCCGACGGCGAGCACACAGAGGGCCACGCGCGGCCTGCCTTCGCGAGGGCGCCCGACCCGGCCTCAGAAGGGGTCGCGGTAGAGGGCCTGCTCGACCTGATCGAGGAAGGGCTGGCGCAGCTCGGTGAGCGAGAGCTTGGGCGCCAGGCGGCTGATGTCGACGGCCGCGACGGGCTTCTGCACGCGGCCCGTGATGGTGATCTCGTTCAGCTCGATGACGTTCGCCCGGCGGCGCCCCCCGCCGGCGGGCGGCTGGCCGGTCTGCTGGGCGGCGCCGGGCGAGGCGACGAGCAAGAACGCCGAGGCGGCGAAGGTGGCGAGGAGGGGTCGCAGGATCATGGCGTGCTTCGGGGGTGCGGGGTGGGGTGCCGCCCTCGTCCAAGACGGGCGACGAGCGGGGCCGGTCTCGATCATGTTTCGAAGCGCGCCCGCGCCCCCGCTCGGCGAAGGCGCCGTGACGCCCCCGGGTCGGGGCGCGGCGTCGCGGGCGGAGGCAAGGGCGGGGTTCATTTTTGCTTCGGGGCCGCGGCCGAGCCGGCCGGAGCGGCGGCCGCGGCGGGCGCGGCACCCGGACGGGCCGAGCCGGCGGCGGGCGCGGCGGGCGCGGCGTCGGGCGGCGGGGCCCCCGAGCCCGCGGGGGCGCCCGAGCCCGCGGGGGCGCCCGAGCCGGCGCCGGCCGGCTGCGAGCCGGCGTTCAGCTCGCCCTGCTTGGCCTTGGCGCGCAAGAGCAGCTGGTCGGAGTCGTCGCTCGAGCCGGGCTGGGGCTTGCCGCGCAGCTGCTGGTAGCGCTCGAAGGCGGCGATGGCGGCCGAGATCTGCTGCTTTTGGTCCATGCCCGGCATGGAGGGCGAGAACAGGTAGAGCAGGCCGAGGCTGTACTGCGCCTGCGGCAGGCTCGCGTCGCGGGTCGTGACGTAGTCGAACTCGCGCTTGGCGTCGGCCGAGCGGCCGAGCAGGCGGTAGGCGTCGCCGAGGTTCAGGTGGGCGAGCAGGTGGTTAGGGTCGTAGCGCAGCGCGGCCTCGAGGTGGGGCAGCGCCTCTTGGGCGTTGCCCGACTCGAGCAGGTAGGCGGCGAGCTGCACGCGCGCGTCGGCGAGGTCGGGCCGCAGCGCGACCGCCTTCTGGAACTCGTCGATGGCGGGGGCGCGGCGCCCGAGCTCTTTCAAAATGACGGCCCGCAAGAGGTGCGCCTCGGCGTTGTCTTTGTCGCGCGGGGGGTTGTTCTGCCCCTCGCCGTCGAGAATGGCCTTGAGCGCGTAGAGCGAGAGGTCGAGCCGGCGGTTGCGGTAGTGGTCGCGCGCGAGCGTGACCATGGCGGGGCGGCAGTCGGGGTTGATCTTGAGGGCGTCCTGGGCGAGCTGCTGGGCGGTGCCGGTGTCGCGCTTGATCGACTTGACCTCGGCGAGCGCGGCGAGCACGAGCGCGGCGCGCGGCATGCGGGCCTTCTTGTCGGTGAGGTAGTCGTCGGCCTCGGTGACGTTGCCCCGCCGCGCGAGCAAGAGGCCGTAGGCGGCGATGGCGGGCTCGTAGTTGGGCGAGACGGTGCTCGCCTGGCGGTACGAGGTGAGCGCGGCGTCGAGCTCGCCGGTGCGCTCTTGCACGGTGCCGAGCGAGTGGAAGGCCTGGTAGGCCTGCGGGTCGGCGGCGGTCGCGTCGCGGAAGGCCTTCTTCGCGCCGGCGACGTCGCCCGAGCGCCAGAGCTCGAGCCCGCGGCGGTAGTGGCCGAGGGCCGAGGCGTTCATCTTCGCCTCCTCGCCCGAGCCGTCGACGGGGCCCGCGTTGACGACGCCCCCGCCGCCGGCGCCGCCGGCGCCGCCGAGGCCGCCCTTGGCCATGTCGGGGGCGGAGGCGTCTTTCTTCGGGCCGCACGAGGCGCCCGCGAGGGCGGCGGCGAGCGCGAAGGCGGCGGCGGCGAGGGCGCGCCGGGCGCTCATCGCACCACCGCGGGGGCGGGGCCCGGCAGCGCGGGCACCGGGGGCTCGACGACCATGCCGGGGCGGGTCTTCTGGAACATGCCGTCCTCGTAGGTGAAGCCCTCGACGCCGGCGCTGTACTGGCGCATCTTGGCGTCGCCGAGCACGTCGGTGAAGAAGGCGAGGCGCTGCAGCGCGCGGTTGACCGCGGCCGAGCGCACGCGGTAGCGGCGGGCGATGGTGACGGCCTGCACGTAGCGCTGCACCATGATCGTGTCGGCGGTCTGCAGCTCTTGGTCGCGCTTCTGGCGCCAGAGCTGGGTGCGCTGGTCGCGCCGCTCGGCGGCCTTGTCGGCGAGCTCGTCGTTGCCGCTGTTCTCGAGCTTCTTCAAGATGGCGTCTTCTTGCGGCGTGAAGAGCTTGAGGGCGGGCTCGCGGGTGTTGAAGAGGCCGGTGCGCAGCGAGTCGTAGAGCGAGCCCTGGCGCGCGACGGCGGCGGTGACGTACTCGACCGAGCCGTAGGTGTTGACGTCGGCGATGCGCTTGAGCCGGTCGTGGTACTTCTGCGCGTCCTTGGCGTCGTCGTTGTACTTCTTGGTGACCACGACGACCGTGCCCGCGTAGCGGTGGTGGCCGGTGTCGTAGTCGAAGTTCTTGCGGATGTCGGCGTCGGCGAGGGTGAAGTCGGCCTCGGCCGCCATCTCGCCCTCGGGCGAGCCGAGCGCCGAGCTCTTGCCGTCCTTCGGCGGGGCGACGGCCCGGTAGCGGTCGAAGGCCTTGACGGTGTTGCCCCACCAGTCGTCGGCCGTGCGGTCGTTGGCCGCGCGCTTCATGCGCGCGACGTGGTAGGCGGCGTTGACGTTGTAGCGGGCGGCGGCCGGGTTGTTCTTGTTCGCGTCGTAGTACTGCGTGAGCGAGTTGGTCGCGCGCTGGCGGGCGGCGCGGTTCTGGTCGGCGTCCGAGCCGCGCTCGTCCCAGGTCTTGAGGTCGGCGCTGGCGACGACGTAGTCGGCCTCGGCCTTCTCGTCGGGGGTCGGCTTGAGCGCGAGCAGGCGCGCGCGCGAGGCGGTCATCTTCTCTTTGTCGCCGAGGTTCGAGTAGAGCACGAGGGCGTTGCGCGCCGCCTCTTTGCGGGGCTGGGCGTCGAAGCGCTCGATGCTCGCGATCTTGTCGTTCGTCTCGGCGGCGGCGCGGTAGTTGAAGAAGAGCACGTACGACTGGGCGAGCGCGTTGTAGGCGGTGTTGAGGTTCTCGACGCGCTTCTTGTACTCGGCCGGGTTCGCCTTCGGGCCCTTCTGCAGGTCGGCGAGCAACTTTTCGTCGCCGTACTTGTCGATGAAGAGGCGGTACATCGAGATGGCCTTGTCGTACTCGCCGACCTGCTTGTAGGCGTAGGCGCCGTTGATGGCGGCCTCGGGCGCCTCGTTGCGGTCGGGCGCGGCCTGCAGGGCCTGCTCGTAGAGCGCGGCGGCGAGGCGCCACTGCTTGGCGCGCTCGGGGCCGTCGGGCATCTGCTGCGCGCGCTCGAAGGCGGCGGCGGCGTCTTTGTACGCGCCGCTCTTGATCGTGTTGTTGGCGATGCTGGTGGCGACCGCGCACTCGGCCTCGGTCGTGCAGCACTGGGTCTGGGGGTTGGTCTCGGCCTTGGCGAGCTCGGTGGCGCGCCGGGTGTCGCCCGTCATCTCGGCCTGGATGTTGGCCATCTTCTGCAGCTTCTCCCACGCGAGGTAGCCGTACTTCGACTGGCGGCACTGGTCGCGGTAGATGGGCTCGAAGCGGCGCGTGGCCTCGTCGAACTGGCCGTAGAAGAAGAAGAGCTGCGCGGCCTGGAAGCGGAAGAGCTGGCCGTTCTGCGAGGGGTCGTTCTGGGGGGGCACCCGGGCGACGTACTCGTCGCGCGCGGCGACCGCGGCGCCGATCGGCGGCGGCAGCGGCTGCGTGTCGACGCGCAGGTTCTTGCCCTCGCCCGAGGTGCGCACCTCGGTGCGCTCCTCGAGGCCCTCGCGGCCGCCGGACGACTTGAAGAGGTTGTACTGCTCTTGCACGTAGGTGTCGGCGAGCGAGACGACGTACTGGGCGGCGGGCTCGAGGAACCGATCGTCTTCGTTCGAGTCGCGCACCTCGACGGCCGAGGCCCGGGCGCGCGCGTACTGCTCGGGCGGCACGCGCTGCGAGAGCGAGACCTGCAGCACGGTCTGCCAGTAGCGCGCGTCGGCGAGCCAGAAGCGCGACTCGTAGGCGTCGGTCGAGTTCTCGTCCTGGCGGAGGTAGCCCTCCCAGCCGCTCTCGGCGAGCTTGTACTCGACGACGGCCTTGTCGAGCAGGCGCCGCTTCTCGGCGTCGACGGTGGTCTGGTTGGCCTCGGCGACGAAGGCGCGGGCGTTGTTCGTGTGCTCGACGGCCGCCTGCCGCAGGCCCCCCCGCACGAGCCGCTCGGCCGTCTGGATCGCCTCGGGGTCGTCGCGGTTGGCGTCGACCCAGGGCGTGTTGCCGACGTACTGCGCGAGCTTGGTGCGCGCGTCGAGCGCCTTGGCGGCGTACAGGTCGCGCTCGGGCGAGCCCTCTTTGGCGAAGCGCGCCCGCTCGTCGTACAGGTTCGCGATCTCGTTCTGGATGACCGGCGCGTCGCGGTGCATCGGGTACTTCTGCAGGACCAGCTCGAGCGTCGCGGTCGCGTTGGCGAGCTGGTTAATTTCGCGGTACTCGCGCGCGAGCGCCCGGTAGATCTCGATCGTCCACTTCTTGTCTTGGGGGATGAGCTTCGGGTCCTGCGCCCGGTCGAGCGCGACGCGCATCTTCTGCTCGGCGACGGCGGGGTTCGGCTCGGTGTCGAGCACGTCGACGCGCGCGATGTACGGCTCGTCTTCGCCGGGCCCGACGAAGTCGACGTAGGTGAGCGAGCCGGCGATGTAGTCGTAGGCCTCTTTTCGAAAGTCGGCGCCCGGGTCGCCGGTGGCCGCCTCGCGCTCGTCGGTGTAGTGCAAGAGCTCGACGAACTGCCTGACGGCGGCCTCGTAGCGCTGCTGCTTGAAGTACGTCCAGGCGAGCTTGTACATCGCGACGCCGTAGACGACGCTCTTGGACCGGTTCTGCACCGACTTCATCGACAGGCGGTAGGCCGAGACCGCCCGGTTGTAGTTGAAGGGGCCGCCCTTGGTGTCGAGCTGCTCGAAGTGGTAGTCGCCGATGAGCCACCAGACCTCGGCGAGGTAGCGCGGCTCGCGCCCCGGCTCGACCTTCTGGGCGATGGCCTCGCACTCGTCGGTGTAGATGGGCACGTACGAGAGCTCTTCGCCCGCGTTGATCGGCTCGGCCTCGCCCGCGCGCGTCTTTCGGCCCTTCGGCGGGGCGGCCTTCGCCCGCTTGCCGATGGGGGTCTGGTGCATGTTCGACCAGGCCTCCCAGTACTTCTCGTCGTGGTCTTGGGGCTTGCGGACGATGAGGTCTTTGTCGGGGTCGGCCGGGTCGGTCGGCACCGGGTAGGGGTACTTGTTGGAACAGACGAGCGAGCGCCAGACCTGCTGCGCCTCGGCGGAGCGGTCGGAGTCGTTGAGCGTGTGGCCGAGGTAGTAGAAGATGGCGGCGCGCTCGCGGTACTTGGGGAACTCGCGGATGAGCCGCTTGTAGAGCGCGATGGCGGGCTTGAGCTGCGCGACGATCTGCTCGGGGGGGCTGTCGGTGCGCGCGCGCTCTTCGTAGAGCGCGGCGAGGCGGAACATCGCGTCGGGCGTGTGCTCGGGGTGCGTGTTCGGGCCGCTGTAGCGGGCGATGAACTCTTCGAGGCGGCGGATCGCCTCTTCGCGGGCGCGCCGGAGCTCGGCGCGCTCGATGCCGATCTCGCGATCGAGGCCGTTCAGGATGCGGCGCCGGCGCTCTTCGTAGTGGTGCTTGACGATCGTGGTGACGGCGTCGCGGAAGTCGCGCGCGTCGCGCTCGTAGTCGGCCACCTCGCGGCGGTAGCGCTCGAGCGACTGGATCTGCGCGGGCGTCGGCGGCGGCGGCGGCGGGGCGGCGCGGCGGACGACGGGGGCGGCGCCGGTCGAGGCGGTGGTGGGGAAGGGCGAGGTGACGACGGGCGCCGGGCCGGAGGAGGCGGGGCGGGCGCTCGCCGAGCCGCCGGGCGCGGCGCCCGCGGCGGGGGCGGCGCCGGCGCCGCGGGCGGCCGAGGCGGCCGGGGGGGCGGCGGGGCCGCGCGCGGGCTGCGAGGCGGCCTCGAGGGCGAAGGCGGCGACGAGCGCGAAGGCGAGCGCCGCGACCGCGGCGCGGCCCCGGCCCGACGGGCGGCCGGAGCGGGGGGCGCCGCGGGGGCGCGAGACGCGGGGCATGGGGGGCTCCTCGTTGGGCGTAAGGGGGCGGGGGCCGGGGGGGGTGCGTCGGAGGCGTCGTCGAGCACCTCGCGCAGCTCTTCGCGCAAGATCTGCTCTTCGCGCACGCGCTCGGCCTGCAGGTTGCGCACGCGCGTCACCTGCTCCTCGCGGACTTCCCAGGCCTGCTCGACCGTGCCGACGTCGGCGCGCAGGACGATGTTCTTGAGCCGGTCGCGCACGAGGCCGAAGTTTCGCATGGCCACCTGCCCGACCACCAGGCGCGCCTCCTGGTCGAGCGACTCGAGCTTGGCGCTGTACGACGAGATGTTCGTCGCCTCGCGCTCGACCACGGCGCTGAGCTCGGCGGCGCGCTTCTGCACCTCGCCGTCGAGGTCGCGGCGCATCGCGAGCAGGCGATTCTCGGCCGCGTCGGCCTGCGCGAGCACGGGCGCGACGCGGCCCGCGTAGGCGGCGGCGTCGGACCCGGCGGCGCCGCCCGAAACGAGCTGCACCTCTTGCTTGAGCTTGTCGCGGAAGGCGTTGCGCAGGTTCTCGTCGTCGACGAAGCGCTGGTCGCCGTAGCCCGCCTGCACCCGGCCGGCCTCGACGCCCTGGCGCACGCCCTCGATCTGCTCGCGGTAGCCCTTGAGGTCGCGCTCGCCGGCGGCGAGCTCGGCCTGCCACTGCTTGACCATGGCGGGGTTCTTGCCGGTCATGCTGTTCGCGTCGTTGACCATGCGCTTGAGGCCGTTGACGACGGCCTGCATCTGGTCGACCTCGATCTGCAGCCGCTGCAGCTTCTGCGAGACGGCGTTCCACTGGCGCTGGGCGATGGCCTCGCGGGTGAAGAAGTCGGCGTCGGTGAGGGGCAGGCCCGCGAGCCGCTTGCCGAGCTCGCGGCGCTCTTGCCGCACCATCGCGAGCTCGCCCGAGACCTCGCGCGGCTCGGCGTCGTCGAGGCCCTCGGCGACGGTGCCCCGGGCGAGGGCGACGCGGTTGAGCAGCTGCACGAGCTTCTCGTCGCCGGCCTTGAGCTCGGGGAAGGCGCGCACCTTGTTCGAGGCGCCGAGCACGGTGCGCAGCTTGAAGATGAGCCGCTGCGACTTCTTGATGAGGTCCCGGCACTGCGAGACGTCGTCGAGCACGGCGAAGGCGCTCGCGCCGTCGCGCTCTTCGCGCGCGAGCTGCACGGCGAGCGGGGGCAGCTGCGAGGTCTCGTCGACGGTCGACAGCTCTTCTTGCGAGAGCATGTCGTAGTAGACGGCCGGGTCGGTCGTGCTGTTCAAGAAGCCGTCGACCCGCTCGCGCATCGGGTCGTACTCGCTGCGCACCGACTGGTAGGCGGCGAGCGCCTTGTCGAACTGGCCCGAGCGCAAGAGCAGGTCGGCGCGCAGCAGCGTGCCGTCGGCCATGTACGCGTTCTTCGGGTCGGCGATGGAGAGCACCTCGAGCGCGCGCGCGGCGCGGTCAGTGTCGCCGAGGCGCACGTAGACCCAGGCGAGCTCGTAGAGCGAGGCGCCGAACTCGGGCGACTGGCGGTCGACGTGGTTGTAGGCGTCGGCGGCCTCGAACCACTGGTCGGCCTCGTAGAAGAGCCGGCCGATGGCCATCCACGAGAGGTCGACGACCTGCTGGTGCTCGGCGGTGTCGGGCGGCAGCTGCGTCACCTGCCGGAAGGCCTCGATGGCGGCGGCGTAGCGCGAGGGGGGCGCCGGCGGCGGCGGCTCGCCCGGGGCGAGCTGCAAGGGCGGCGCCTTCGCCTGCGCCTCGCGCATGGCGACGACGCCGAGCAGGTAGCGCGCCTGGTGGTAGTAGCCGTGCCCCGGCGGCACCGCCCCGGCCGAGGCGCGCGCGCCGTTGAAGTCGCGCCGCGCGACGAGCGCCTTCGCCCGCGCGTACTGCACGAGCGGGTCGCCCCCGAAGGGCCCCTGGTTCATCTTCAAGAGCTCGTCGAGGTCGGCCTCGTTCTGCTTGCGCAGCGCCACGTCGACCAGGCGCGCGTAGGCGCGCGGGGCGTAGGGCGCCATGCGCGGGTCGTCCGCCTTGTCGACCACCTTGCGGAACGAGCGCCGCGCCGAGAGCAGCTGGCGCGACTGGTAGTACGACTCGCCGAGCAGCATCAGCCCGTCGGGGTAGGCCGTGCGGTGGTCTTGGTGCCGCTCGACCAGCTCGTTCAGGACGTCGATCGCGCGCGGGTAGTCTTTCGCCCGGAAGAGCATCTCGCCGTCGGCGAGCCGCTGCTCGGCCGTCTTCTCGACCGTGCGCGCCTTGGCGATGATCTGCTGCACCGAGTCGGCCTCGCGCTCGGCGTAGCTCACCGCGCGCTGGGCCGCGCCCGGCGCCTCGCCGGCGCCCACGGCCCACGCCGGGCCCGCCGCGCCCGCCCAGGCGAGCAGCCAGGCGGCCGCCCGCGTCGCCTTGCCGAGGGGCCTCATGGCGCCTTTTTGCCCCCCGCCCCCGCGCCGATCGAGAAGCCCGCCCCCGCGCTCGCCGCCCCCGCGGCCGCGCCCCCCGACGCCGAGCCGCCGCCGGTCGCGGCCGGGGCCGCGGGCGCGCCGGGCGCCGCGGGGCCCTGCGGCACGCCCGGCAGCGGGCCCTGGATGCCGGTCGTCACCTTCTCGAAGAAGCGGATCGCCGGCCGCTCTTCGAGCGGCGTCGTGACGCCGCCCTTCTCGTAGCCGATGACCTGCAGCGTCATCGTCTTGCCCTCGGTCGCCGTGAACGAGTGCGTCGAGCGGACCTCGAACTTGTAGCCCTTCAGGTACGAGAAGACGCCGTAGCCGTTGCCCTGCAGCTGCAAGAGCACCTGCACGGTGTGGTCGCCCGGCGGGATCGAGCCGGCGAAGATGGGGATCGTCGGCTGGTCGCTCAGCGCCCCCGTGTCGTCGGCCTTGTTGTACTGCACCGCCCCGTCGAGCACGAAGAGCGCCCGGATCAGCCGGAAGGCGCTCGACATCTCGTTCTGGAACTGGATGTCGGCCCGGCTGCCGCCGACGCCGCCCGAGAGCACCGTGTCGCTGAGCAGCGACAGGCGCGTGTGCGAGCGCCGAATCTGCTCTTTCAGCTCGTCGACCCGCTGCTCGAGGTCGCGCAGCCGCACGACGTAGGTCTGCCCGTCCATCGCGGTCGCCCCGCCCGCCGAGCCCGCCGGCGCGGCCCCCGCCCCGAAGGTCGCGGCCGCCGGCTGCGCCCCGCCCCCGAAGCTCGCCCCCGCCGCCGTGCCGGCCGTCGCGGCCCCGGCCGCCGTCGCCGTCGCGCCGGCGCGCGCGGCGGCCCCGGAGGCGGCCGGCGCCGGGCCGCCCCGCCCCCCCGCCCCTTGCTGGGCGAAGGCCAGAGGGCCCATGGCCAGGGCGGAAACGAGCAAAAACCCGACTAGCGGCTTACGGAGAGGATTCATCCAAGAACCTCGTCAGTGGAGGGAGAAAACCCCCGACAGCACTGCACGCCCTGGACCCGTCCGAAGGCTAGGGCAGAGTGTAGCAAACGCCTCGGCGAAGGGCCCAACCCGGGCCCCGCCGGCCAAAATGCGCGAAAATGACGGAGTTTCGTTGGGGAAGGTCGCCCTTCGACGCCATGCAGCGCGGCCAGCGTAGCAGAGTTTTTCGGGCCCGCGCATGCCTCTGCCCGCCTACCTTTGGCTTCCTTGGCCCTCGTTCGTTGAGTAGCCCGTGGGCGCGTAGGCGCGCGTTAGCACGCGCGCGCGTCGAGGCAAGCGGGTCGGGGCGTACAAGTTCGAGGCCGGGGGGCCTGGGTCGGGGCCTTCGTATGCAGGGGCTTGGGGTTCGGCAGAGGGCGTGTACTAAGCTGCGCCCGACGATGAGGTCTGGGCGCCGCAGCAACCGAGGGGGCCACCCCAGCCGGCCGGGGGGCCGAGAGGCCGCGCCCGGGCGGCGGCGGTCGGAGACCGTCCCGGCGCCTGGTGCGTCCATCAGGGCGTGCAGAACGCCGTGCTCTGGCTGCCCGCAGGGGCCGAAGCGCCCCGGCCACCGGCCCGGCGGGCGGGAAGGCTGAGGCTCGTGGCCCGCGACCCCTTCGAGTCGGTCGGCGACGAGGTGCTGATGCGCCGCTACCAGCACGGCGACGCCGCCGCGTTCGCCGCGCTGATGCGCCGGCACCTCAACGGCGTTTACAATTTTCTCGCCCGCCAGGTGGGCGGCCGCTCGGCCGTCGCCGAAGACCTCGCCCAAGAGGTCTTTCTTCGGGTCGTCGAGCGCGCGCGCGAGTTCAAGCACGAGGCGCGCTTCTCGACCTGGCTCTACACGATCGCGCGAAACCTCGCCATCGACCACCTGCGCAAGGCCTCGCTGCGGCGCCACCCCTCGCTCGACGAGCAGCACCCGGCCACCGGCACCACCCTCGGCGAGCGCGTGGTCGACGTGCACCCGGGCGCGTCGGGCGAGCGCATGGCGGCCGCGTCCGAGCTCGGCGAGCGCATCGGCCGGGCCCTCGAGGCGCTGCCCGAAGAGCAGCGCGAGGTCTTCCTGCTGCGCGAGGTGGCGCGCCTGCCCTTCCAAGAGATCGCCGCCATCACGGGGGCCCCGGAGAACACGGTCAAGAGCCGGATGCGCTACGCCCTCGAGCGCCTGCAGCAGGGGCTCGAAGACTACGCGGACGAAGCCCGCTCGCTGCGCTAAGACTGAGGGACAGGTCGTAACCATGGACTGTGAAGGTTTTGACGGTGTGGCGCTCGACCTCGTCGACGACGACGGGCGGCGGGACGCGAGGGCGGTCGAAGACGCCAAGCGTCACGCCGAGGGCTGCACGCGCTGCGCCGCGGCGCTCCGGTCGCTGCGGGCGGCGCGCGAGGCGGTGCGGCTGCCCCCCCTCGCGCTGCCCGACGGGCTCGAGGCGCGCATCCTGGCGGCGGCCCGGCGGCGCGAGCGCGAGGCGCGCTCGGGCTGGTGGCAGCGGCTCGACCTCTTCATCTCCCGGGCCGGGGCGTACGCCATGCGGCCGCAGCCGGCCATGGCGCTCGTGCTCTTGCTCATGGTGGGCTCGAGCCTCTTTCTGCTGCGCGCCCGGCCCGAGGGGCTCTCGCGCGTCTCGGTCACCGAGCGGGGCGTGCCCATCCCGCGGGCGGCCGAGAAGGGCGAGGCGGCCCCCGAGTCGGCCGCCCCGGCCGCGGCCTCGGCCGCGCCGGCCCCGACCGCGATCGCGCAGCGCGACGAAGAGCGCAACGTCGCCAAGATGGAGGGCGCGCGCGACGGGCGCGAGCGCGGGGGCTCCGACACGCCCGCGCCCAAGGGCGCCGCCGAGTCCGACGGGCCGAGCGCCCTGCGCGAGTTCTCGCCCGCCCCGCCCCGCCCGGCCGAGGCGCCGCCCGCCGTCGCGGCCGCGCCCGCACCGCCGCCGGCGGCGGCGATGGGCCGCGCCGACGCGGCCGCCGCCCAGGCCGCGCCCGGCGTGGCCGCGACGGCCACCGCCACCGCCACCGCGACGCCGAGCGCCGACGCGACCTTCAGCACCGCGATGGACGACTACAAAGCCCGGCGCTTCGCCGAGGCCCAACGCGGCTTCGACCTCATCGTCAGCGAGGGCGGCGCCCAGGCCCCGCTCGCCGCGCTCTACGCCGCGCGCTCGGTGCGCTACACCGCGGGCTGCAGCGCCGCCGTGAACCGCTTCGACTCGGTGGCCAACCGCTTCACCGGCACGAGCATCGCCGCCGAGGCCATGTGGGAGGGCGCGCTCTGCTACCGCGAGCTCGGCCAGTACGACCGCTCGCGCCAGCTCTACCTCGCCCTGCGCCGCGTCGCCGGCTACCGCGAGCGGGTCGACCGCGAGCTCGCCGAGCTCGACCAGCGGCCCGCCGTCGGCGGCGGCGGCGCCCGGCCCGGCGTGCCCGCGCGCGCGGCCCCCGCCCCCCGGCCCGCCGCGCGGCCGGCCGCCGAGCCGCAAAACGCCGAGTTCGCCGCCCCGCCGCCCCACCGGCCCGCCTCGCCCGCGCCGCCGCCCAACGCCGACGTCGAACGCGCGCGCTGAGCGCGCCGCGCGGCGGCCGCCCGCGGCCGGGGCCGCGGCGCCGGCCCCTCGCCCGGCGCGCCGCGGCGGGGCCTTCGGCCGCGCGAGCTACGACGCGGCTTCGCGCAGATACGCGATGGTGCGCACGGCCTGCACGACGCGCTCGCGGTCGTCGTACGAGAGGTCGACGAGGCGCACGCCCATGCCCGGGTTCGGGTTGTCGCCGAGCACGCGCAAGGGGTTGAGCCACTGCACCTGACCGGACAACGTGAAGGGGCCCATGTCGCGCGGCGCGAAGCGCAGCGTCACGTGCATGCCGATGCCGAGCGGCTTCAACGTGCGGATGAAGATGCCGAGCGCCGAGATGTTCGAGAGCGACGCATACAAGAAGTTGCCCTCGTCGTCGCAGTCGACAAACCAGATGGGCTCTCGCTCGCTGCGGCGGTCGCCGTCGCCCTCGCACGGGGCCCTCGGGGCGTCAGGCGGATCGCTCGACGACGACACGAACCACGTGCTAGCTCGGTCACGCGCGGGTGTACAGCGCCGAGGCGCGCTCAGCGCACGCGCACCCGCCCGGCTTCGACGCGGTCGTCGTCGTGGCCGCCCCGCGTCACCGGCAGGCGCCCGTCGCCCCGGTAAAAGCCCAAGAAGAGCGGGTGAACGCCGGGTGCAAAATTCGGTTCGAGGCGCAGCGTCGACCGGTCCGTGATGATGTCGCCCGCCTGCCAGAGCGTCATCGGGTAGGCCTCGAGTTCGTGGTCGGCGGTGTGGCGTTGTGCCCCACCTTCTAGGTGCACCAAGGCGCGCCAGGGCAAGGCGGGCGTCGAAAGAACACGGTAATAGGCGCGAAGCACGTACGTTCGGCCCCTCGTGACGGCCTCGGCGGGGGTAACGTCGTCACTTTCGTAAAGATCCCAGCCGAGCGCCTCGATCTCGTCGCCGAAGCGGGCCTCGAGCGGGTGCGCCGGCCGGGGCGGCTCGTCGCCGACGAAGCGGGCGAGGGGCGTCGCGTTCGTCTCGCCCTCGCGCAACGAGCTCGCCGCGAGGTGCACGTGTCCCGAGCTCGCGTCGAGCAGGGGCAGGTTGCGCCCCCCCTCGCCCTCGCGCCGGGCCCGCCAGAGGGCGTTGAGCTCGGGCAGTTCGGCGGCCCGCACGAGCAGCCAGCGCCGCGCGGGCGGCTCGGCCCCCTCGAGCCAGGCGAGGGCGGAGGCCGCGTCGACGAAGGTGCGCGCGCCGGGCTCGCCGAAGTAAGCCGGCGAGCGCGACGCGACGCCCCAAAGGCCGAGCGGCTCGTTCTCGAGGCGCGACCGGCGGTACGCGGCGATGGCCCCGCGGGGCGACCAGCGCGCCGAGAGCTCGGGGTAAAGAAGGAGGCAGGGCGCGAGCGCCGCGAGGGCGCCGCCGGCGAGGGCGAGCCGGTCGCGACGCACGGCGCGTCCGAGCAGGGCGCGGGCGCGCGAGCGGGCAGACCAGGCCGGCGCCAGCGCGAGCAAGAAGGGGGGGGCGGCGAGCGCGGCCGAGAGGGCCCAGAGCGAGGACGCGCGGCGCGCGAAGCCCTCGGGCAGCGTCGCGCCCGGCAGCAGGCAGGCGTCGAGCGTCGCGTCGGGCAGGCGCGCGAAGTCGAGCGCGAGGAGCGCGAGCCAGGCGGCCGTCGCGAGGGCCGCCGTGCGCAGGGGGGCGCGGCGGCGGCCGAGCTCGTCGAGGGCGAGCGCGAGCGCGGCGGCGAGCAGGCCCGTCCCGACGAAGGGCAAGGGGCCGGTCGTGGGCGCGAGCCAGGCGTGGGCGGCGTACGCCGCGCAGGCGCCGAGCGCGAGGGCGATGCGGACGCGCGCGACGCGATCGTCGCCCGCGCCGCGCGCCCGCGCCGGGGGCGAGGCGAGCCAAGCGAAGGCGGCGGGCAAGAGGGCGCTCCAGGGGAAGAGCCCGTGGCCGAGCGGCCGCAAGGTCTGCTCGAAGGTCGGGTAGCGCAGCCCCTCGAAGGCCGCCGCGCCGAGCGCGTACGAGAAGCGGGCGGGCGTCGCGCGGGCGAGGGCGTAGGCGCCGGCCGCGAGCGCCGCCGCGCCGCCGGCGAGCGCCGCGGCCGCGAGCGCGCGGCTCCGGGGGGGCGGCGCGGCGGGCGCGAGATCGCGCGTCAGGTAGGCGGCGGCCCCGGTGCCGAGGAGCGGCACGGCGAGCCCGAACACGGCGCCGCGGCAGGCGAAGCCCGCCCCGAGGCCCGCGGCGGCCACGAGCGCCCAGCCGGCCGCGCGGGGGCCGGAGGCCCGCTCGTCGAAGAGCAGCACGCTCAGGCCGGCGAAGGCGGCGACGAGCGCGGCCATGGCCATCGCCTCGCCGGTCGCGCTACGGCTCTGCACGGCGTAAAGCGGCATCGTCGCGAGGATCCACGCCGCGTGCGCGGCGGCGCGCGGCCCGGCGACCCGGCGCGCCCAGAGCCAGAGCGCGGCGAGCCCGGCGACGCCGGCGAGCGCGAGCGGGGCGCGGGCCGAGACGAGGCCGAGGCCGGCGAGGCGCTGCGCGAGGGCGGTCGCGAGGGCGGGCAGCTCGCCGCGCCCGACGTCGCCGAGCGTGGGCAGGCGGTTCTCGGCGCCGGCGAGCGCGAGCCAGGGGGCGTCGAACAGGTGCAGCGCCGCGCGGCGCGCGACGTCGACGGCGTTGAGCTCGGAGGGGTCGCCGAGGCCGGCGAGGGCCGCGGGGGCGGCGAGCAAAGCGGCGGGCAGGGCGAGGCCGAGCGCGAGCTCGGCGGCGGAGGGCCGGGGCGGGGCGTGGGGCGCGGGCACGGGGCGGGCAGCGGCGGGGGCGCGCGGGGGCCGACGCGTAGCCCGGGCGGGGGTGCGGGGCAGCAAAAAAGCCGCCCCGGGGCCGTGCGGCGCGGCGGGCCGCCACGCCGCGGGCGGGCGCGGGGCGCGGGCCGGGCGGGCGGTTCGGGGCGCCGCGCCCTTCAGTCCGGGGGCCGTCTCCGGTAGGGGTGGAGCCGCCATGACACCTGACTCGCGGGCCCCCGAGGCCGCGCCCCCCGAACCGCCGACGCCCGCGCGATCGGGCACGGTGGCGCTCGCCGGCCGCTCGAACGTGGGCAAGAGCACCCTGCTGAACGCGCTGCTCGGCGAAGAGCTCTCGGTCGTCGCGCCGACGCCGCAGACCACGCGCGACGCCATCTTGGGCATCGTCTACCACCGCGACGCGCAGATCGGGGTGCTCGACACGCCGGGGCTGCACAAGCCGCGCACGCACCTCGGCAAGCGCATGAACGCCGAGGCGCGCGCGGCCGTCAACGACGCCGACCTCGTCGTGTTCGTCGCCGACCCGGTCGAGCGGGCGGGCGGCGAGCTGGCGGTGCACGAGGGCGACCGCACCTTGCTCGCCGACGTCGGCGCGGGCAAGCCGACGGTGCTCGCGCTCAACAAGATCGACCGGGTGCGGCCGCGCTCGCGCCTCTTGCCGCTGCTCGAAGAGTTCGCGAAGGTGCGCGACTTCGCGGCCTTCGTGCCCATCTCGGCCCGGCGCCGCGACGGGCTCGGGCGGCTGCTCGACGAGGTCGCCGCGCGCCTGCCCGAGCGGCCGCCGCTCTTCCCGCCGGACGAGCTCAGCGACCGGCCGCTGCGCTTTTTCGCCGCCGAGTTCGTGCGCGAGCAGATCTTGCGTGCCACGCGCGACGAGCTGCCCTACGTGGTCGCGGTGACCGTCGACTCGTTCACGGACGCGCCCTCGGGCGCGAAGATCGCGGCGACCATCCACGTCGAGCGCGAGGGGCAGAAGGGCATCTTGGTCGGCAAGGGCGGGGCGAAGCTGCGGGACATCGGCACGGCGGCGCGCGAGAAGATCGGGCGCTTCCTCGACCGGCCGGCGCACCTCTCGCTCTTCGTGCGCGTCGACCCCGGCTGGTCCGACGACCCGCGGGCGCTCGTCGACCTCGGCTACGGCTCGCGCCGCGACGGCGGGGGGTCGAAGTGAGCCGGCGCAAGCACCGGCCCGACGAGCCGCTCTTCCCGCCGGGGTCGCCCGAGAACGGCCCGCGCCCGATCGTGGCCGTGGTCGGCCGCCCGAACGTCGGCAAGAGCACGCTCTTCAACCGCCTGGCCGGCCGCCGCATCGCCATCGTGCACGACGAGCCCGGCGTCACGCGCGACCGGCACTACGCCGACGCCTGGTTCGGCGGGCGGGCCTACACGCTGGTCGACACCGGCGGCTTCGACCCCGAGAGCGACGACCCGATGCGCCAGGGCATCGCCCGCCAGGTCGAGCTCGCGGTCGGCGAGGCCGACGTCATCGTCTGCGTCTTCGACGCCTCGACCGGCCTGGTCGACGCCGACCGCGTCGCCGTGCAGCTCTTGCGCAAGAGCGGCAAGCCCGTGCTCTACGTCGCCAACAAGGCCGACTCGCCGCGCGCCGAGGCCGAGGCGGCCGAGCTCTACCGCCTCGGCGTCGGCCAGCTCTTCGGCGTCAGCGCCCTGCACGGCCGGGGCGTCGGCGAGCTCGAGGCGGCGCTCATCGACGCGCTGCCGCCCGAAGAGCCCGCGCCGCCCGAGCCCGCCGAGGGCGAGGTCGAGCGGCCCCTGCGCGTCGCCATCATCGGCCGGCCGAACGCGGGCAAGAGCTCGCTCGTCAACCGCCTGGCCGGCGGCGAGCGCGTGCTCGTCGACGACCGCCCCGGCACGACGCGCGACGCCATCGACACGCTCGTCGAGCGCGACGGCAAGCGCTACGTGCTCGTCGACACGGCCGGCATCCGGCGCAAGTCGAAGGTGGCGAAAGAAGACAGCGTCGTCGAGGCCCAGAGCGTGCTGCACGCGATCCGGGCGCTCGAGCGCTGCGACGTCGCCCTGCTGATGGCCGACGCGTCCGAGGGCGTCGCCGAGCAGGACGCGAAGATCGTGGGCCTCGCCGTCGAGCGCGGGCGCGCGCTCGTCGTGGCGCTGAACAAGGCCGACCTCTTGACCGAGCCGAAGGCGGCCCAGAAGGCCGAGGAGGCCGCGCGCGAGAAGCTCTCGTTCGTGCCCTACGCGCCCGTCTGCGCGCTCTCGGCGCTCCGCGGCCGCGGCGTCGGCAACCTGATGCGCACCGTCGACCGCGTGGCCGAGGGCTACGCGAAGCGCGTGCCGACCGGCGAGCTCAACCGCTTCTTCGAGCAGGTGCTGCAGGCCCACCCGCCGCCGACCCAGGGCGGCAAGGCGCCGCGCCTCTACTACGTGACGCAGGCCTCGACCCGCCCGCCGCTCTTCGTCGTCATGACGAACGCGCCCGAGTCGATTCACTTCAGCTACCAGCGCTACGTCGTCAACCAGCTGCGCAAGGCCTTCGGCTTCGAGGGCGTGCCGATTCACGTCAAGTACAAGCCGCGCCGCAAGCACGTCTGGGACCGCTGAGCACCGGCCCCGCCCGCGCCCCGGGGCCGGCGCCGCTCAGTGCGCCGCCCCGCCCTTGGGCATCGCCGCCTCGATGACGTCGGCCATCAAGAAGCGCGCGACGTTGAAGTAGATGACGATGCCGAGCACGTCGACGAGGCTCGCGATGAAGGGCGCCGAGCTCGTCGCCGGGTCGAGCCGGAAGCGCCTGAGCGCGAAGGGCAGCATCGAGCCGACGACGCAGCCCATCATCACGATGCCGACCAGCGTGATGGCCACCACGATCGCGAACTGCGTGCCGTCCTTCCACAGGAGGACGCGGATGAAGCCCACCACGGCCAGGACGACGCCGAGCACCGCGCCCTGGCCGAGCTCGCGGTAGAGCACGCGCCACCAGTCGCGCAGCTTGATCTCGCCGACGGCCATGCCCCGGATGATGAGCGACGACGACTGGCCGCCCGAGTTGCCCCCGGTCGACACGAGCAGCGGCACGTAGAAGGCGAGCGCCGTGATCGCCTCGAGCGCCTGGTCGTAGTAGCGCATCGCCGTGCTGGTGAAGAACTCGCCGACGAAGAGCACCATCAGCCAGGTCGCGCGCTTGCGGATGAACGTCCAGAAGGTGGTCGCGAAGTAGGTGTCTTCGAGGGGCTCGACGGCGCCGAGCTTCTGCACGTCTTCGGTCTGCTCTTCGGTGAGCACGTCGATGACGTCGTCGACCGTGACGATGCCGAGCACCTTGCCCGCGTCGTCGACGACGGGCAAGGCGACCAGGTCGTACTTGGCCAGGCGCTTGGCGACGTCTTCCTGGTCCATCGTGGGGGCGACGGCGATGAGGTTGACGCGCGAGACCTCGCTGATGGGCGTCGGGGCCTCGGCGAGCAAGAGGTCGCGCAGCGAGGCGACGCCCACCAGGCGCCGCTCGGCGCTCAGGACGTAGACGTAGTGCACCGACTCGGCCTCGGGCGCGCGCCGGATGGCGTCGATGGCGTCTTGCACGCACAGGCCCGCCTGCACCGAGATGAAGTCGGTCGTCATCAGGCGCCCGGCCGAGTGCTCGGGCCACTTCTCGTGCTCGACGACCTCGACGGCCGCCTCGGGGTCGACCTTCTCGAGCTTGGCGAGGACCGCCTCGCTCATCTCGTCGTCGAGCGCCGAGAGCAGCTCGACCCGGTCGTCGACGGCCATCTCGGCCGCGATGTGCGCGACCGACTCGGGCCCCATCTCTTCGGCGATGGCCTCTTGCGTGTCGTCTTCGAGGCGCTCGAAGATGGTCGCGGCGTCTTCGGCCGCGATGCCCGACAAGATCTTCGCGGCCTCGGCCTCGGGGAACTCGGCCACCACGTCGGCGATGTCTTCGGGGTGCAGCTCTTCGAGCAGCCCCTTCACCGCCTCGGGGTTCTCTCGCAGGATCGCGCGGAGCTCGGGGCCGAGGAGGTAACCGACGCGCATGCCACCGCGGTAAAGACCACAGATCGGCACGCCTGAAAAGCCCGAAGCGCGCCGCCCCGGCCGCCCCGCCCGGGCCGCGCGAGGCGGGCGACGCCGCCGGGGCGACTCGACCTCAGCCCCCGGGCGTCGGCGTCGGCCGGTCGCCCGGGCCGAGCGAGCCCAAAAAGCGCCGGAAGATGGCGAGCGATTCGTCGAGCAGCGGCAGGTGGGTCCACTCGTTGCGCTGGTGCGCCTGGGCGTTGGTGCCGGGGCCGAAGTTGACCGCCGGCACCCCGTGCCGGGCGAAGCGGGCGACGTCCGTCCAGGCTTGCTTCGGCTCGACGGCCGCCACCCCGGCCGCGCGCAGCTTCTCGACCAGGGGGTGTCGGGCGAAGGTCGGGGCCGAGGGGCTGATGTCGGCAAAGTCGACCTCGGCCCCCTCGCCCACCAGCTCGCGGACGTAGGCGCAGGCCCGCTCGGGCGTCGTGTTGGGGGTGAAGCGGTGGCTCAAGTTGAGCCGGAACTCGTCGGGGATCACGTTCCGGCCGCGGCCGCCCTCGGCCAGCGTGGCGCTGGTGACGCTCAGGTACGAGAGGTCGCCGTCGCGGTACTCGACGGGCGCGAGCGCGCCGAGGCGGGCGAGCAGCGGGGCGGCCTTGTGGATGGCGTTGTCGCCCTGCCAGGGCCGCGCGCTGTGGGCGGTGCGCCCGCGGAAGGTCACGCGCGCGTGCAGCGAGCCGTTGCAGCCGAGCTGCAGCCGGTTGTCGGAGGGCTCGAGGCAGACGGCCAGGTCTTGCCGGACGAGCTCGGGCTCGTTCTCGAGCACGACGCCGAGCTCGTTGTCGGCATAGGGCCCCTCTTCGCGCGAGTAGAAGACGAGCGTCAGGTCGCAGCCCCGGTACGCCTCGGGCTCGTCGAGCAGCGCCAGCATGATGGCGAGGCCCGACTTCATGTCGGCCGCGCCCGGCCCGTAAAGCCGCTCGCCCTCGACCCGGGGCGGGCCGTCGTGCTCGGTGCGCACGACGTCGAGGTGGCCGGCGAGCGCGACGCGCGGCCCCCCCGTGCCCGACGAGACGGGCACGACGAGCGAGTTGAGGTGGCGGCGCGGCGGCGCCGCGAGCTGCCGCCGGGCGAGCCGCTCGGCGACCGCGTCGCAGATCGGCCCCTCCTCGCCGATCGGCGAGGGGATGGAGCAGAGCCAGAGCAGCGTCTCGGCGAGCGGGGCGAGGCGCTCGGGCGGGGACGAGGTGGCGGCGGGCGGGGGCGAGGTGGGGGCGGTCATGGGGGCGTCGGGCGGGGCGTCGGCCGCGCGCTCAGGCCGGCACGCCGAAGTCGCGCAGCGCCGCGTTGAGCGAGACCTTGCGGTCGGTCGCCTCGGAGCGGCGGCCGATGATGAGGGCGCAGGGCACGCCGTACTCGCCCGCGGCGAAGCGCTTCGGGCGCACGCCGGGGATGACCACGCTGCGCGCCGGGACGCGCCCGCGCAGCTCGACCGGCTCGGGCCCCGACACGTCGACGACGGGCGTGCTCGCCGTCAGCACGACGCCCGCCCCCAGCACCGCCTCGCGCTCGACCAGCACGCCGTCGACCACGACGCAGCGCGAGCCGACGAACACGCCGTCTTCGATGACGACGGGGCGCGCGCCCGGGGGCTCGAGCACGCCGCCGAGGCCCACGCCGCCCGAGAGGTGGCAGTCGCGGCCGACCTGCGCGCACGAGCCGACGGTCGCCCAGGTGTCGACCATCGTGCCCGCGCCGACCCGCGCCCCCACGTTGACGAAGCAGGGCATCAGGACGGCGCCCGCCTCGACGTGCGCCCCGTAGCGCACGATGGCGCCCGGCACCGCGCGCACGCCCGCCGCGCCGTAGCCGCCCTTCAGCGGGATCTTGTCGAAGTACTCGAAGGGCCCCGCCTCGAGCCGCTCGGCCGGGCGCAGCGCGAAGTAGAGCAAGATCGCCTGCTTGACCCAGGCGTGCACCCGCCAGCCCTCGGCCCCCGGCTCGGCGACGCGCAGCGAGCCGCCGTCGAGCCCGGCCATGGCGGCCTCGACGGCCGCGCGGTGCTCGGCCTGCGCGAGCAACGAGCGGTCTTCGAAGGCGGCTTCGACGAGGGGGCGGAGCGAGGCGGCGTCGGACATGACGCGCTCTTACGCGCGGCCAACGCCCGGGGCAAGCGCCCCGGGGCCGCTCAGCAGCCGCCGCGGGCCTTGTACTTCTGGCCCGGGCAGCTCCCGCTCCCCTGGAAGGTCTTGCCGTCGCAGCCGCAGTAGGCGCGCAGATCTTTCGTGCAGGGCACGCTCGGCTGGCAGGTCCAGGCCTTGTCGCAGCCCTCCTCGCCGAGGCACATCTGCCCCGGGCCGCACTCGGCGCTCGAGCTGCACCCCTTCGGGCCGCCCGGCGGGGCGGTCGGCGCGCCCGCCTCGGCCTCGGGCGCGCCGGTCGACGACACGGGCGCCGCCCCGCCCGCGCCCTCCGTCGGGGGGGACGGCGCGGGCGGGTTCGCGCACGCGACGAGCGCGACGACGGCGGGGGCGGCGAACGAGGCGAAGCCGAAACGGGTCGGGCGGCGCATGGCCGACAGCAGAGCCCCCGACGCGCCCGCCCGTCAATCGAGGCGTGCGGGGCCCCGGACCGGCGTGCGGGGCCGCGGACGGGCGTGCGAGGCCGCGGACCGGCGTGCGAGGCCGCGGACCGGCGTGCGGGGCCGCGGACCGGCGTGCGGGGCCGCGGATCGCCGCCCCCTCGAGCCCGCCGGCGCCGAGCGCGTCGGCCCCCTCGGAGGGCGCGGCGGCCTCTCCGGCGAGCGAGCCGGCCCCGGGCGAGGCCGCCGCCTCGGCGGGCCCCGACGCCCGCCGGCCCCGCGGACTGGACTCGTACCGTCTTCTTCAACACCGCGCCGGCGCGCTAACGTCGCCGCCGTGCTGGACGACGCCCCCCCTCCGCCCTCGGTACCCCGCGACGCGCCCCCGGCGCCGCCCGACGACGGGGCCGCCGGCCGGGCGCCGGGCCCCGGCGGGCCGCTCGGGGCGCCCGTGGCGATCGTGGTGCCCCTCTGCGCCCCCGACGGCGCGCGCGCCGAGGGGCGCCTTTACCTCGCCGAGGGGCCGGTGCTCGCGGGCGTCGTGCTCACGCCCGCGATGGGCGTCGCGGCGCGCTACTACGACGCCTTCGCCTCCGAGCTCGCGTCGCTCGGCCTGACGGTGCTGGTCGCCGAGCTGCGCGGCATCGCGACGAGCTCGGTGCGGGCCGGGCGCGCCGTCGACTTCGGCTACTACGAGCTCGCCGCGCTCGATCTGCCCGCGGCGCTCGCCGCGCTGCGCGAGCGCTGCCGGGGCGTGCCGATCTTTCTGGCCGGGCACAGCCTCGGCGGGCAGATCTCGCTGCTCTTCGCGGCGCTCTTTCCGGGCGAGGTCGCGGGCGTGGCGCTGATGGCCTCGGGCTCGCCCCACTACCTCGGCTGGCCGGCCGGCGTCCGCCTCGGCGTGCTCGGCGTCTTCGGCCTGCTCACGCGCATCAGCCGGGGGCTCGGCTACCTGCCCGGGCGCGCGCTCGGCTTCGGCGGCCGCGAGGCGCGGCGGCTCATCGCCGAGTGGGCGGCCTGGGGCCGCACCGGCCGGCTCGAGCCGCGCGGCGCGCCCCCGGCGCTCGACCGGGCGTTCGCGCAGATCGATCTGCCGGTCTTGTCGCTCTCGTTCGGCGGCGACCGCTGGGCGCCCTTCGGCCCGATCGAAGAGCTCTTGGCGATGGTGCCCCGGGCGCCGAAGACGCGCGTGCACTTTCGGCGCGGCGCGCTCGGCGCCCCGGTCGATCACTTTCGCTGGGCCAAGCACCCGGCGCGGCCGGCGCGCGCCCTGGCCGACTGGGCCCTCGACGCGGCCGTGCGAGGCGGCGCGGGGCGAGCGCCCCGATCGTGATCGATGATGTCACGACACCAAGGGTCGATTCTTGGTTTTGGCCGTACAAACATCACGAACCAACGGCGCTGATGTTACAAAAAAGCCCTTTGACGCCACGATCGAAGGCATTCACGATTCTCTTGCCGACCATGAGGCCAGCATCGAAGGGTCGAGCCAAGAGATCGTGACCGTTTGCGCTACGATGGCAAAGGTCTAGCCTTGCGATCGTGACCTACTGTGCTTAGAGCGCCCCGGCTCAGCCTTTCGATCGTGACACTTTCGCGCGGCATCGCTGGGCTCGCGGCGGCCTCGTCGCGGGGGCGCGAGCCCGGGGCGAGGTGCCGGGCTCGTCGCGCCGCCCGACGAGCGCCCGGCGCCGCTCGGAGGCGAACGCGTCGTGGGGGCGGGGGGCGAGGGCTGGCGTCGGGTCGCGTCGTCGCGGTCGTGCGCTCGGGCGCCGGCGGCGTCGGGGACGCGGCGGCGGCGCCGGGGCCTGTCATTTCCTTTTCTTTGTCGCCGGCACGCGGTACCCCAAGGGGTAGCCGTGAGTTACTTGGTGCTCGCCCGCAAGTGGCGCCCGCAGACCTTCAGCGATCTGGTGGGCCAGGGGCACGTCAGCCGCACGCTCGAGAACGCGATCGCGCAGGGGCGGGTGGCGCACGCGTTCCTGTTCACGGGGGTGCGCGGGGTGGGCAAGACGACGAGCGCGCGCATCTTGGCGAAGGCGCTCAACTGCGAGCGGGGGCCGACGGCGAGCCCCTGCCTCGCGTGCCCGCCCTGCGTCGACATCGCGGCCGGCGCCGACGTCGACGTGCAGGAGATCGACGGGGCGAGCTACAACGGCGTCGACGAGGTGCGGCGGCTGCAAGAGAGCCTGCCGTACCGGCCGCAGCGCGACCGGTTCAAGATCTTCATCGTCGACGAGGTGCACATGCTCTCGTCGAGCGCGTGGAACGCGTTCTTGAAGACGCTCGAAGAGCCCCCGCCGCACGTCAAGTTCATCTTCGCGACGACCGAAGTGCACAAGGTGCCGGTGACGATACTCTCGCGTTGCCAGCGCTACGACTTCAAGATGATCGCGGCGCGCACGATCGCCGAGCGCCTGCGCTACGTGCTCGGCCAAGAGAAGATCGAGGCCGACGACGCGGCCGTCGGGCTCATCGCGCGCGAGGCGGCGGGCAGCATGCGCGACGCGATGAGCCTGCTCGACCAGGCGATCGCGTGGGGGGGCGAGCGGCTCGCGGGCGACGAGGTGGCGCGGGTGCTCGGCGTCGCGTCGCGCTCGGTGGTGCACCGGCTGGTCGAGGCGGTGGTCGGGGGGCGCTCGTCCGAGTGCTTGGCGCTGGTCGGGCAGATGGTCGAGCAGGGCTACGACCTCGCGCACCTGTCGCGCGACATCCTCGCGCACCTGCGCGACGTGGCGGTGGCGAAGGTCTGCCCCGAGCCCGGCGCGCTGCTCGACCTGTCCGAAGACGAGCGGGCCGAGGTGGCGGCGCTCGCCGCGCGCGCCGACGCCGACGACCTCGTGCGGCTGCACCAGGGGTTTTCGCGCTCGTACGACGAGATCGTGCGCTCGGTCCACCCGCGCGCCGCGCTCGAGATGGCCCTCGTGCGCCTGTCGCGGCGCCCGCCGCTCGTGCCGCTCGACGAGCTGTTCTCGCGGCTCGGCGAGCTCGAGCGGCGGCTGGGCGGGGGCGGCGGCCCCGGCGGGCGCCCGGGGGCGAGGCCGGGGCCGGGGGGGCCCGCCGCGGGGCGGCCCGGAGTGGGGTTGGCGCGGCCCGGCCCGTCGTCCCACGAGGCCTTCGGGGGCGCCGTGCCGGGCGGCCCCTTTGGCGGCGGCACGCCGGGCGCCGGGGCGTCCATGGCGGGCGTGTCGAGCCAGGGCGCGCCCTTGGCGGGCGTGCCGAGCCATGGCGCGCCCTTGGCGGGCGTGCCGGGCAACGGCGCGTCGGGCCACGGCGGGCCGAGCAACGGCGCGTCGATCCACGGCGTGCCGGGCAACGGCGCGTCGATCCACGGCGGGCCGATCGCGGGCGCTTCGGGCAACGGCGCCTCGGTGGTGGTGGGGGCGGCGTTCGGTCGCGGGTCCGAGGGCGGGGCGGTGGCGCGCGGCGCGGTCGCCCTGGCGACGAGCGTGGCCGAGCCGGCGTTCCGGCCGGCGCCGGGCGTGGTGAGCGAGCCGGCGCTGAAGCCCGCGGGGGGCGAGGCGGCGCTCTCGGCGCGGCCCGCGGCGGTCGCCCCGCCGGCCGCGCGGGGGGCGATGCCCTTCGGGCAGGCCGAGGGGGCGACGGCGTTCGCGCGGCCCCCGGCCCCGCCGCCGCGTCGGCCCTCGCCGCCGCCGCCGGTCGCGCCGGCGCCCGAGGCGGCGCCCGCGGGGCCTCTGCCGGCGCCCGCTCGCCCCCCGGCGGCGGGGCCCGGTCGGGCGGCGGGGCCGGCGCGCAACGGGGCGCGCGGGGCGCCGATGCGGCCGGGGCACGACGCCGGGCAGCCCCTGCCGCCGCCGCCGCCCGGGGTCGACATGGGGCGCTGGCGCCGCATCGTCGAGGGCATTCGCGCCGAGAGGCCGTCGCTGGCCTCGGTGTTCGACGGGGTGGTGCCCTTGCAGCTTTCGCCCGAGCAGGCGGTGCTGGCCTTCCCGCCCGACGGCTTTCTTTCGAGCCAGGCGTCCGAGCCCCCGAGCGTCGAGCTCTTGACGCAGCGGGTGCGCGCCGAGCTCGGCCCGAGCTGTGCCGTCTCGTTCGAGCTCTCGCCCGAGGCGACGACGGGCCTGACCGTGGGCCGCCTGCGGGCGCGCGAGGCCTACGAGCGGCGGCGGGCGGCCGAGCGGGTGGTCGAAGAGCACCCCTTGGTGCGGGCGGCGGTCGAGCTGCTCGGGGCCGAGCTGCGCGGGGTGGTGGTGCCGGACGAGGGCGGCGAGGGCGGCCGGGGCTGAGGGCGGGCCGGGGGGCGGGGCGCGGGGGGCGTTTGGCGCTTGCCGCGCGGGCCCCCGTCGGGCAAAAGGGCCGCCATGCAGTATCGAGGCGGCGGCGGTGGCATGAACGAGATCGTCCGGCAAGCGGCCCGGATGCAACGCAAGATCGAGCAGGCGCGCGCCGAGATCAAAGACCACGAGGTCAGCTTCTCGGCCGCCGGCGACAAGGTCCGGGCGGTCGTGACGTGCGAGCGCAAGGTCAAGCGGCTCGAGGTCGACCCGGCCTTTCTGCAGAGCGAGGGGGCCGAGCTCACGCTCGACGCGCTCGCGGCCGCGGTCAACGGGGCGCTCGAGGCGGCCGACAAGAAGGTCGACGACCACCTCGCGAAGGTGACCGGCGGCGTGAAGGTCCCGGGCCTTTACTGAGCCGCCGTGCTGCCCCCCGCCCTCGACCGGCTGATCGAACGGCTCGCGCGCCTGCCGGGCGTCGGCGAGAAGACGGCGACGCGCTACGCGCTCTACCTGGTCACGGCCGACCCGGCGTACGTGGCCGAGCTGGGCGACGAGCTGCGCGCGCTGCCCGAGCACGTGCGCCCCTGCCAGCGCTGCGGCTACCTGGCCGAGGTGCGGGCGCCGGGCGAGGCGTCGCTCTGCCGCATCTGCCGCGACCCGAACCGCGACCCGAGCGTGCTCTGCGTGGTGGCGCGGGTGCAAGACCTCATCGCCTTCGAGCGCAGCGGCGCGATGCGCGGCCGCTACTTCGTGCTGCAGAAGCTGCTCTCGCCGCTCGACGGGGTGGGCCCCGAAGACCTGCCGCTCGACGAGCTGGCGAAGCGGCTGCGCGAAGACGGCGTGCGCGAGGTGGTGGTGGCGACGCCGCCGACGGTCGACGGCGAGGCGACGGCGCTCTTGCTCGGGCGCGAGCTGCGGGGGCTCGGGGTGCGGGTCTCGCGCATCGCGAGCGGGGTGCCGCACGGCGGCGACCTCGAGTTCGCCGACCAGATCACGCTCGGGCGGGCCCTCGAAGGCCGGCGCCCGATCGAGTAAGAGGGGCCCATGCCGACCAAGATCGAGAGCGAGCGCGCGCCGCGCGCGATAGGCCCGTACTCGCCGGCCCTGCGGGCGGGCGACTTCGTGTTCGTGAGCGGGCAGATCGCGCTCGACCCGGCGACCGGCCAGATGGCGGCCGGCGACGTGCGGGCGCAGGCCGAGCGGGCGCTCGCGAACCTGAGCGCGCTGCTCGAGGCCGCGGGGGCGAGCTGGGCGGACGTGGTGCGCACGACCATCTACCTCGTCGACATGGCCGACTTCGCGGCCGTCAACGAGGTCTACGCTTCGTTCGTCGGCGACCCGCCGCCGGCGAGGGCGACGGTCGAGGTGCGGGGGCTGCCGCGGGCGGCCCTCGTCGAGGTCGACGCGGTCGCGTACGTGGGCGGGCGCGGGGCCTGAGCGCCCCCCTGGGCGGGCTGAGGGAGCGAGTCTTTCGAATGAAGAAGCAAGGCAAGCAGGTCGATACGTCGCACTTTTCTGACGGGCAGCTGAACGCCACGGCCGAGGGCGCGCTCGGCGTCGTCGCGGGCCTCGGGGCGGACGAGCAGGCCGACCTGATCGACGCGTGGGTCGCGCGCGGCAACGCCGCGGCCGTCGCGGCCGTCGCGCGCGAAGACGAGGCGCCCTCGCCGGCGCGCAAGGCGGCGCGGCGGGCGCTCAACGTGCTCAAGGCGCGCGGGGTGCCCATCCCCGAGAGGCCCGCGCAGGCGCGGCCCTTCGGCCAGGCGCCGGGCTCGGCGCTCGAGGCGCACTTCTCGCCGGCCGACCCCACGGGCAACGCGCTCGTCTCGTTCTTCACCCGCACGCCCGGCCGCGACACGCGCGTCGTCGACGTGCTCGTGCGCGAGGGCCGGGGCGTCGGCGAGATCCGCGAGGGGTACACGAGCGGCTCGCGCCTGCGCGAGTGGGCCCAAGAGAACAAGCGCCGGGTCGGCTTCTCGTCGGTGCCGGTGCCGCTCGAGTGGGCGCGCTGGCGCGTCGCCCTCGCCCGCAAGCAGAACGAGAAGAGCGGCCTGCTGCTGCCCCTGAACGTCGACCAGTTCGACGACCTCTTCGGCCCGGTGCCCGCCGAGGCGCCGCCCCACCCCGCGCTCGGCTTCGGCCTCGAGGTCGACGACGTCGCCGTCGCCCGGGCCCTGCCCGAGAGCGACTCGCTGCACAACGAGCCCGAGTACGTCGGCCTGCTGCCCGACGGCGCCGCCGTCTCCGAGCTGATGAACAAGCTCGGCGAGGCGCTCGCCGCGCGCCAAGGGCCCGACACGCCCGAAGAGGGCTTCTCCGCGCTCCTGCGCGACGAGGTCGCCGCCGCGACCGACCGCTTCTTCACCCCCGAGGCCCGCCAGCGCCTCGCCGAGCGCATGCTCGACGGCGCCCTCTCGCTCTACCACCGCCTCGGCCCCGCGCGGGCGCGCGACGCGCTCGCGGTGCGCGAGGCCGTCCTGCGCGCGGGCCTCATCACCGAGCCGCCGCGCGACATCCCCTTCCTGCGCTTCTTCTTCGACAAGGCCGTGATGCTGATGGCGAGCCGCACCGGCGGCCAGCTGCGCGTCCCGGTGCCGCAGCGGGCCCCCGAAGGCGAGCCCGCCGAGGGCCGCCTGGTGCTCAGCGCCGAGCAGCTCGCGGCGGTGCGCTCGCCCGGCGCCGGCGGCGAGCCCGCGCGCGAGGGCGGGCTCATCCTGCCCTGAGTCGCGCGCGGCCGCGGCGCCGCGCTTGACGCCGCGCGCCGCGGGGGCGAAGAAAGGGCGTAGACGTTCGGCCGCGCCCGAGCCCGAGCCGGGCGCGGCCGCCCCCGAGAGCACGACGCAGCGCTTTTGATGGCCTTCGACTTCACGCGCTACCTGCTGGCCAAGCAGACGGTCGACGACCGGGCGCTCGACCGGCACGTGCTCGACGCCTTCGTGCGCGAGGTGCGGGCGCTCGGCCCGCGCCCCCCGAAAATTCTCGAGCTCGGCGCCGGGCTCGGCACGATGGTGACGCGGCTCTGCGACTGGGGGCTCGTCCCCCGGGCCGAGTACACCTTGCTCGACGAAGACGCGGGCGGGCTCGCGGCGGCGGCCGAGCGGCTGCGGGCCTGGGCCTCGGGCCGGGGCCTGCGCGCGAGCGAGCCCGGCGGCCGAGGCCCGCTGCGGCTCGAGGGCGAGGGGGTCGCGCTCGCGGTCGAATTCCGGGCGAGCGAGCTCGGGGCGTACTTGCGAGGGGGCGCGGGCGAACGCTTCGACGTACTCTCGGCCAACGCCTTCTTGGACTTGGTCGACGTGCCGCGCGTGCTGCCCGAGCTCTTCCGCCTCTGCCGGCCCGGCGGGCCCTTCTGGTTCTCGGTCAACTTCGACGGCGAGACGATCTTTCTGCCCGAAGACGAGCACGACGGGCCGGTCATCTCGCTCTACCACCAGAGCATGGGCGAGCACCGCCGCGGCGGCCACCCCGCGGGCGACAGCCGCGCGGGCCGCCGGCTCTTCGGGCACCTGCGCGCGAGCGGCGCCGAGCTGCTCGCGGCGGGCAGCTCCGACTGGGTCGTCTTCGCCCGCGACGGCGCCTACCCGGGCGACGAGGCCTACTTCGTCGGGCACATCCTCGAGACGATCCGGCGCGAGCTCGAGGCCCGCCCCGAGCTCGCCCCGGGGGCGCTCGAGGCCTGGGTGGGCCGGCGCCTGCGCCAGCTCGAGGCGGGCGAGCTCGTCTACCTCGCGCACCAGCTCGACTTCGCCGGCCGCACGCCTCGCAGGGCCGCCCCGTGACGACCTCGGGCCCCCTGGGGCTCGCGGGCCCCGCTCCCGTCGACGAGGGCGCGGGCGAGAGCCTGCCGCCGGGCGGGGGCGGGCTCGGGCGCTCGCCGCTGATGCGCTGGGCCTCGCCGCTCGTGGCGATCGGCCTCCTTTTCTGGACGGCGCGCCGCATCGACCTCGCCCTCGCGCTCCAGCGCCTCGGCGGGGCCGAGCCGGGGTGGCTCGTGCTGGCCTTCGCGGCGTCGGCGCCGCCCGTTTTGCTCTCGGCGTGGCGCTGGCGCTACACGGCCGGGCGGCTCGGGCTCTCGATCGCCTGGGGCTGGGCCTGGCGCGAGTACTACGTCGCCATCTTGCTCAACCAGGTGCTGCCGGGCGGCGTGCTCGGCGACGTGGTGCGGGCGCTGCGGCACCGGCACTCGCTCGGGGCCGCCTTCGAGGCGCACCGCGCGACGGCGGCGAAGGCCGTGGTGTTCGAGCGGGCGTCGAACCAGTTCGTCGTCTGGTCCTGGGCGATCGCGCTCGCGCCCTTCTGGGTGGGCGGGGGCGCGAAGGCGTGGGCGGGCTGGCCCGTCCTGGCCCTCGCGCTGCTCGCGCTCGCCGGCGCCTTCGCGCTCGCGCGCGGGCGCTTCGGGGCGGCCGGCTCGTGGGCCGAGCGCGTCGGGCGGGCGGCCCTGCGCGACCTCTGGCAGGTGTTCGGGCGCCGGGCTTCGGGGCTCGTTCACGTCACGGTCTCGCTGATCATTTTCGCCCAGTTCGGCGCCGTCTTCTGGTGCGCGTCGGCGGCCGTCGGCGCCCCGCTCGCCCCGGGGCTCGCCCTGCGCATCGTGCCGCTCGTGCTCGTCGCGAGCTCGGTGCCGCTGACGCCCTCGGGCTGGGGCGTGCGCGAGGCGATGGCGGCGGCGCTCTACGGCGCGGCGGGGCTCGAGCCCGCGGCGGGCGCGGCCGCGTCGGTGCTCTACGGGCTCGTGTCGCTCGCGGCGACGCTGCCGGGCGCGCTCTTCCTGGCCGTCCCGCACCGGCAGAGCCCCGGGGCCGCCCCGTGAGCGACGCCCCGCCTCCGCCCGAGCGGCCCGCCGAGCGGTCGCCGGGCGACCTGCCGCACGCCTGCGTGATGCTCTTCGCCCTCGCGCTGACGCTGCTCGCGGCCGAGCGCCGCCTGCTCGTCGGCGTCGCCTGGCCGGCCTTCGCGCGCCTGGTCTGGCGGGGGCGCGCCTCCTGGCGGCCCATCCGCTTCGGCGTGCCGAACGCGGTGACGGTGCTGCGCCTCGGGCTCATCACCGCCCTCGTGCTCGGGTCGACCGTGTACGAGGGGGGCGCGCTCGCCGCCCTCGGCCTCGCCGTCTACGCGCTCGACGGGCTCGACGGCCAGATCGCCCGGCGCTTCGGCCTCGCGACCGAGTTCGGCGCCGAGTTCGACACCGAGGCCGACGCCTTCTACATCGCGGCCCTCTCGCTCGGGCTCTGGGCCCGCGGCGTCGCCGACGCGTGGGTGCTCTTGCCGGGCCTGCTGCGCTACCTTTACGTCATCACCGTCACCCTCTTCCGGTGGCGCGGCGAGGCCCCGCGCGAGAAGTTCAGCCGCTATTCGTTCTCGATCACGGCCGTGCTCCTCTCGCTCGCGTACTACCCCTCGGCGGCCGCGCCCTGGGCGGCGATGGCGGGCACGCTCGTCGTCAGCACCGCCTTTTGGAACTCCTGGCGCTGGGCCGCGCGCCCGGGCCCCGCGCCCGCCGGCTGAAGCGGGCCCGGGCCCCGCGACTTTGCGCTTCCGCCCCGGGCCCGCCGGCCCTACGCAGCCGGGGTGCGCGCGCACGTCTTCGTCGTGCCCCCGGGCGGCGGGGTCTCGGGGGGCAACCTCTACAACGCCTCGCTGCTCGAGGCCTTGCGCGACGCCCCCCTGCCCTGCCTCGCCGCCGACGTCGCCGGCGCCCGCGAGCGGCTCGCCCGGGGCGAGCCCGCGCTCTACTGGGTCGACTCGCTCTACTTCGACGCCTTCGAGGGCCTCGAGCGCGCGCGGCCCCCGGGCGGCCGCTTCGGGCTGCTCTTGCACTCGCTGCCGACCCTCGACGCGCTCGGCGAGGGGTGGTCGCCGGCGAGCCTTTCGAGCGTCGAGGCCGCCGCCCTCGGGCGCGCCGACGCGTTCTTGGTGACGGGCGGCTATCAGGCCGAGGCGGTGCGGCGGCTCGGCCTGCGGGGCCGCCCCTTGCTCTGCGTCGAGCCGGGGCGCGAGCCGGCCCCCTCGCCCCGGGCGCGGCGGGCGGGCGAGCCGCTGCGAGCGCTCATGGTCGGCAACGTCATCGAGCGCAAGGGCATGCTCGCGTTCTTGCGCGCGCTCGCGGGCGAGCTGCGGGGCGACGACGCGCTGCGCGTCGAGATCGTGGGGCGGCTCGATCTCGAGCCCGACTACGCCCGCGAGTGCGTGCGCTTCGCCGGCGACGACCCCCGCCTGCGCCCGATCGTGAGCTTCGCGGGCGCGCTCGAGCCCGAGGCCTGCCGGCGGCGAATGGCCGAGAGCCACCTCTTCGTCTCCGCCTCCCGCATGGAGTCGTACGGCATGGCGCTGGCCGAGGCGAGGGCGTGCGGCCTGCCCCTGGTGGTGCGGGCCGGCGGCCACGCGGGCCGGCACGTCGACGAGGCGGCCGGGGGCGCGCGCTGCGCCGACGAGGTCGAGGCGGCGCGCGCGTGCCTTTCGCTCGCGCGCGCGCCCGCCGAATTCGCCCGCCGCGCCGCGCTCGCCCGGGCGGGCCGGCCCGCGCCGCGCGCATGGGCCGACGCCGCCGCCGACTACCTGCGGCAGGCGGGCGCGGCGGGCTTGCTGGGCGGGCCGGGGCGGGGCCCGGCGGCCTTACTCGCGCTTCCCTTCGCCCCCGAGCCGTCGTACCGCCAGGGGCGCCACGATGTCCGCCCAGGCAAGCACGAACGAGTCGACCGAGCCGCTGCTGACCCGCTGGTACCCGCTCGGCATTTTCGTCCTGGCGAGCGCCTGGGTGCTCGACAAGGCGCGCGACAAGTTCACCGGCGACGAGTGGCGCTACGTCTGGTACGCGAAGAACATCTTGCAGGGGTTTTACACCCCGTCCGACAACGAAATGGTGTGGAACGGGCCGGCCTACCCGCTCTGGCTGCTGCCCTTCGTCGCCACGGGCACGCCCCTGCTCGTGCCGAAGCTGCTCAACGCCGCCCTGCTGGCGCTGGCGGTGCTCTACCTGCACCGCACGCTGCGGCGCTACGTCTCGCCGGTGCGCGCGAGCATCGGGGGCCTCGTGCTGGGGCTCTCGCCGCTCACCTACCAGAACCTGCACCTCGTCCACACCGAGACCATGGCCGTGTTCTTGATGACCGGCCTCGTCTTTCACCTCTGCGCCTCGCAGGCCGAGGGCGAGCGGCGCTCGCGCCGGCACGCCGTCATCGCGGGCCTCTTCCTCGGCTCGCTCGTGCTCACCAAGGTCTCGTTCGGTCCGCCCCTGTTCATCAGCCTCTGCCTCGCGCTCGCGCTCTGGGCGCTGGGCCGGCGCTCGCCCCTCGGGCGCGGCGCGCTCGAGGCGTGCCTCGTCGCCTTCGCGATGTGCGTGCCCTGGCTGCTCTACACCCGGCACATGTCGGGCAAGTGGTTTTACTGGGCGAGCGGGGCCGGGCAGCTAATTTACTGGATGACGAGCCCCTACAAAGAAGAGCTCGGCGAGTGGTTTCACCACGGCCAGGTGAAGAACGTGCCCATGTTGCGCGAGCACCACGGGCAGCTCTACGACCAGATGATCGGCGACCTGCGCGAGGTGGCGGGCACCGACCTCGAGCGCATGATGCCCGGCGTGGGGCGGCTCTGCGGCATCAAGGCCGACCTCGCGTTCTGGCAGATCGGCTTCCGGCAGTTCCGCGAGCACCCCGAGAATTACCTGCGCAACTGGGTCTTCAACGTCGGCCGGCTCTTTTTCGACCACCCGTACACGCTCAAGCGCAAACAGTATTCGATGACGCTGGTGGGGCTGCACCTCGTCCTGCTCGGCGCCGTGGCGGCGGTGGGCGCGCGGCGCCTGCGCGGCCGGCTGACGCTGCCGCCCGAGGTCGAGGCGTTGGCCCTCTTCGCGCTCGTGTCGACCGCGATCTCGACGGGCCTCGGGGCCGTGGGCCGCTACTTCTTGCCGCTCTACCCGGCGTACCTGCTCGTCGCGCTCGTGGGCACGTCGCCCGAGCGCTGGCACCCCGCGCCCCGCGCCGGCGAGGGCGAGGCGGCGGGCGAAGACGAGGGTGAGGGCGAGGGCGAGGGCGAGGGCGAGGGCGACAGGGCCAAGGCCTGAACGCCCGCCGGGCGTTCAGGCGAAGACGCAGTCGAAGAGCACGTCGTCGCCCATGCGCACCGAGCGCCAGCGCAGGCGCATCGCGTCTTCGAGCCGCTCGATGGCGGGCAGCGAGAAGGCGGGGCGGCCGGAGCCCATGATCATGGGCGCGACGGCGACGTGCAGGCGGTCGAGGGCGCCGGCCTGCAGGAAGCGCGAGACGGTGACGCCGCCGCCCTCGATGAAGATGCGGCGCAGGCCGCGCTCGCGCAGCTCGTGCAGGATTTGCTCGACGGGCATGCGGCCCTCGAACTCGTCGACGTAGACGAGCGTGGCGTGCCCGGCGGGCGGCTCGGGGGCGGCGCCGCGCGCGTGGCGGCGGCCGCGCACGACGAGGGTGGGGGCGGCGCCGTCGAGGAAGAGGTGGTGGTCGGGGCGCAGGCGCCCGCGGGGGTCGAGCACGACGCGGGTGGGGTGGCCGCCGGGCACGAGGCGCGTGGTCAGGAAGGGGTCGTCGTGCTCGACCGTGCGCGCGCCGACGAGCACCGCGTCGCAGAGCGCGCGCATGCGGTGGGCGTGCTTCAGGTTGGCGTCGCCGGTGATGAAGCGCGAGACGCCGTTGAGCGTGGCGATGCGGCCGTCGATGGTCTGGGCGAGGTGGCCGACGACGAGCGAGCGGCAGCGGGCGCCGACGCAGAGGGGCATGTAGAGGTCGAGCAGGTCGGCGGCGCCGGGGCCGTAGGCGTGGCGGCCGGCGGGCCCGGGCGGCGCCCAGCCCTCGGGCAGGTCGGGCCGGACGACGAGCCAGGCGTCCTCGGCGCCCACCTCTTCGAGGCGCCCGTCGACGCCGAGGCGCAGGCCGAGGGGCCGCTCGGGCGCCTCGCCCCGCCGCACGCACTCGCGCAGCGCGAGCAGCAGGCGCCACGCCTCGCTCTCGTCGATCGTCGCGATCGGGCTCGCCGCCGTCATCGGTCGGTCTGGGGGCGGGCAGAAAAGTTTTCGAAGAGGGTAAACAAAAAGGTCTCCATGCCGCGCGGCTCGCCCGCGGGGTGCATGCCGACCCCATAGCCGCGCCGCTCGAAGGGTGCCAGCAGTTCGGGGTCGCGGCTGATGACGTGGATGGGCACCGTCCACTCGGGGTCGTTGCCCGTCAGCTCGGGGGTCGGCTGGTGGTCGCCGAGGACGATGATGAGGGCCCGCCCCGACAGCGACTTCGTCAGGTACTCGGACAAGACCTGGAAGTCGTAGCGGAGCGCGCGGGCGTAGGCGCCGCGGGCGAGCTCCTGGTTCGACCAGTGCAGGCCCGGGTAATTGATGGGGGTGAGGTCGCGGTAAATCGAGCCGTCGCCGACGGTCGACCAGTCGTGAATGTAGGCCGGCTGGCGGTCGAAGGGGGCGTGGCTCGAGAGCAGGATGTACTGGGCGAAGAGCGGGCCCGAGTGGCCCTCGATCTCGCGGCGGTGAATGCGGTCGACGATGAACTGGTCGGGCATGACGGCCCAGCTGAAGCGCTGGCCGCGATAGCCGAAGTCCCAGTTGTGGTAGACCTTGTCGAAGTTGAAGAAGCCCTCCTGCGTCCAGCTGCGCTGCACGCCCGGGGCGGCGAGCACGGTGCGGTAGCCGGCCCGGCGGAAGGCCCAGGCCATGCTCTTCGGCTCGGCGCGCGAGATGAGGCTGTGGGCGAACTGGTCGTCGATCCGGGCGCCGCTGGCCATCGACTCGTGCGCGAGCCACGAGCCGCCCCCGTAGGTCGGCGACACGAGCCACGACGAGCGCACGCCGTAGCCGGCCGCCTCGAGCTCGCGCGCGAAGTCGGCCCAGGCGGGCGCCACCACGCCCCGCACCTCGGGCTCGCTCACGACGACGTGCCCGTACGACTCGACGAAGAAGAGAAAGACGTCGGCGCCGCCCAGGCCCGGCAGGCCCGGGGGCAGGGCCGAGACGCGCGCGTTCGCCTCGCGCAGCGGCCCCCAGCGCCGGTCGCGCAGGCCGAGCGAGTGCAGCAAGAAGTCGGTCTCGAGCGCCAGGCGCGCGGTCGCGCTCGTGCCGAAGGCGCCCAGGCGGAGGGTGGGCTTGGCGGGCTTGGGCACCAGCGGCGAGAGCGCGAGGAAGACCGCCGCGGTGCCGAGGAACGCCGCGCGCCCCGCGGGCCGGGCGAGGTAGGCCTCGGCGTGGCGCAGCGCCGCCCGGGTGGCGAAGCCGAGCGCGACGAAGGTCGCGACGATGCCGACGGCGCCGAGGACGAAGACCGGGCGCGAGGTGGTCGACCAGAGCAGCCGCACCAGCTCGCCGAGCAGCCCCGCGTCGGCCACGATCGAGAAGGTGCGGCTGAAGAAGCGCGACGCGATGCCTTCGCCGAAGCGCAGCGCGCGCGCGAGCAGCACGACGCCGACGAGCGCGCCCATCGCGGCCGCGGGCACGCGGCGGCCGCGCCAGCCGAGCAGGCAGAAGAGCCCCAAGATGGCGGTCGCGTCGGGCGAGGGCAGCAGCCAGAAGGCGTGCGGGTCGACGAAGCGCGAGGCGGGGTAGCGCGCGTTCAGGCAGACGTTCAGGAAGGTCCAGGCGAGGAGAAAGTTCAGGTAGGGCTGCCGCTCGGCCTCGATCAGGCCGGCGAGGCCCCGCGGGCTCTCGCCCCCCTCGCGACCGCCGTCGCCCTCGCCTCCGTCGCCCTCGCCTTCGTCGCGCTCGCCTTCGTCGCCCTCGCCTTCGTCGCCTTCGGCCCCGCCGCGCTCGCCCTCGTCGCCCTCGCCCTCGTCGCCTTCGGCCCCGCCGCGCTCGCCCTCGTCGCCCTCGCCTTCGTCGCCCTCGCCCTCGTCGCGCTCACGCCCGTCGCGCCCGCGCCCGTCGCGCCGGTCGCGCCCGTCGGCCCCCGCCGCTTCGCGGGCTCTCGCCGGGTTGTGTTCGCCCTCGTCTCGGCCCCCGGCCGGCGTCAACTCTCGCCCGCCCTCGGCCCGGCCCCGGGCCGGTCGGGCGTCTCGGTCTCGCTTCGCGAGCGTGGAAGGCACGGCCCGAGTATACCACTTCCGGCGCCGCCTGTGACCAAGCGCGAGGGCGGCCCGCGGCGCCCGTCTCGGGCCGGCAGCGAGGCGAGCGCCTCGGCGCGCCGCCGGAGCGACGCGAGCTCGGCGCCGAGCGCCTCGAGGGCGCCGGGGCGATCGGGCGCGAGGGGCTCGCCGACGGCGACGACGACGCGCGCGAAGGGCAGGGGCAGCTCGAAGGCGTCCCACGAGCGCGAGAAGACGATCGCGGGGCGCGCGGCGCAGGCGAGCGGCACGACGAGGCCGCCCGCGGCGCGCGCGGCGGCCAGCGCGCCGGGCCGGACGGCGGAGGCGGGCCCGCGCGGCCCGTCGACGGCGAACGCGGCGTCGACGCCGCCCCGCCGCAGCCGCCGCACGATCGCGCGCAAGGCCGCGGCGCCGCCGCGCGACGACGATCCGCGCGCCGCCCCGAGGCCGAGCCGGGCGAGGGCCGCGGCGAGCAGCTCGCCGTCGGGCGAGCGGCTGACGAGGGCGACGACCGGGCGGCGGCGCGGCCAGGCGAGCAGGCCGAACTGCTGGCCGTGCCGCAGCGCCAGGCACCAGGGCGCGGCGCCGCCGGGGTCGAGCCCCGGGGGCGCGAGGACGCGCACGCGCAGCGAGGCGAGCCAGGCGCGCAGGGCGAGGCCGAGGGCCGTGCCGAGGGCGCGGCGCGCGAGCACGCCCCCCGCCTAGCCCTTCAGCTCGGCGAGCAGCTCGCGCGCCTTCGCCATCTTCGCGTCGGTCTCGACCGCGCGCTCGAGCATCAAGATCGCCTTGGGCTTGTCGCCCTGGCGGTGGAGGATCTCGCCCAGGTGGAAGAAGACCTCGGCCTTGGTGATCGGGGCCTGGGCGTCGAGCTTCTGCAAGAGCAGCGCGCGGTAGGTCTTCTGCGCGCGCTCGAGGTCGCCCATGCTCGAGGCGAGCTCGCCGAGGTCTTTCAAGATGGGCACCGAGCTCGGGTCGATCTTGTAGGCCGAGTCGAGCTCGGCGAGCGCCTTGTCGCGCTCGCCCTCGGCGGCGTAGGCGTTGGCGAGGCGGTGGTGCACCGAGGCGAGCTCCTTCGAGCGCTTGCCGCCGTAGCTGGCGACGACCTTCTCGAGGGCGCGCGCGGCCTCGCGGCCCCGGCCCGTGGCGGCGTAGGCGTCGCAGAGCGCGAAGAGCAGCTCGCGGTCGTCGGGCGCGAGCGACGAGGCGCGCTCGAGCAGGGCGGCGGCGGCCGCCGGGTCGCGCTGGCGCTCGCCGTAGAGCGCGGCGGCCTGGCGCAGGAGCGCGACCTTCTGGGCCGGCTCGGGCGCCGCGTCGGCCTCGCGCTCGAGCAGCTCGGCGAGGCGCCCCCAGTTCTCGAGCCGCTCGTGCAGCGTGCGGAGCTTGGAGCGGACGTCGGGCCGCGACGGGTCTTCGGCGAAGGCGCGCTCGAGCGCGGCGACGGCCGCCCGGTCGCCCTCGGGCGAGGGCTTGCGCCCGTGCGCCTCGGCCAGGCGCAGCGCGACGTCGACGAGCTTGTCGCCGTGCTCGAGGTCGAGCAGGCGCCCGAGCGCGGCGACGGCGCGCTCGTCGTCGTTGCGCGCCTCGTAGAGGCGGGCGACCGCGTGCAGGGCCCCCCGGTGCGAGGGGTCGCGGGCGAGCACCGCCTCGTACGTCGCCACCGCCTTGGCCCGGTCGTCGAGCGACGACTCGTAGAGCTCGCCGAGCCGCACCTGGTAGGTGGTCTCGGCGGCCAGGTCGCCCCGCTCGGCCGCGAGCGACAGCTGCGCCTCGAGCAGCTCGGCGAGGTCGTGGTCGCGGTCGGCCTGCTCGTAGAGCTCGGACAGGCGCACGACGGCCTCGGGCTGCCCGGGCTCCTCGTCGAGGACGGCGCGCAGCGTGTCGATGGCGTCGTCGGGCGCGTCGAGCGCGCGCGCCTGCAGCTGCGCGAGCTCGAGCCGCAGCGCGGTGCGGGCCGGCGGGCTCGTCGCCTGCCCGATGAGCCGGTCGAGCAGCTGCGCGAGCTTGCGCGACTGGCCGCTCGCGCGGTAGAGCTCGCGCAGGGCCGCGGCGCTCTCGGCGTCGTCGGGGTCGGCCTCGAGCAGCTCTTCGTAGAGCGCGGTCGCGCCGGCGACGTCGCCGAGCTGCTCGCGGCGCGCGCGGGCGGCGCGCAGCTTGAGCCGCGAGGCGAGGGCGCCGTCGGGCTCGTACTCGGCCAGGCGCAAGAGGAGCGAGGTCGCCTCCGCCCAGTCGCCCGCCCGTTCGCGCAGGGCGACCAGCTCGTTGAGCGCCCAGCGGTCGGCCTCGTTCTCGTCGAGCAGCTGCCGCAGGCAGGCCTCGGCCGCCTGCGGATCGTTGACCGGCGGCGACTCGGCGATCTGCTTGGCCTCGCGGAGCAGCTCGCGCTTGCGCTCGAGGTCGGTCTCGAGCCGGGCGCGCTGGCGCAGGGTGTCGACGAGCGCCCGCTCGCGCCCGGGCGCGCGGCGCAGCCCCTCGAGCGCCTGGAGCACGTCGAGCGCCTCGGGGTCTTTCGCGAAGGCGTTCTCGTAGGCGCGCTCGGCCGCGGCGGCGTCGCCCACCTGGTCTTTGTACCAGCCGGCGAGGCGGCGGTAGAGGTCGCGGGCGACGTCGGGCGTCAGGTCGTCGGCCTCGCCGATGGCGGCCTCGAGGGCGCGGGCGGCCGAGGCGACGTCGCCGTTGATCTGGGCGAGGCGCTCGAGCTCGGCGAGCACGTCGGGGTCGGCCACCTCGTCGCCGAGGGCCTGCTCGAGCACCGCCTGGGCGCGCTTCGGGTCCTTCGTGCGCTCTTCGAGGACGCGGGCGAGGTCGAGCCGCAGCCGCACGCGCTCGTGGCTGGTCGGCGCGCGGGTGACGCGCCGCTCGAGCAGCGCGACGAGGCGCGCGTGCTCGTCGCGCGCGCGGTACGACTCTTCGAGCGTCTCGGCCACCTCGTCGAAGAGGTCGCCGCGCGAGAGCAGCGCCTCGAGCGAGTCGCAGGCGCGCGGGTGCTCGGGCCAGGCGGCCAGGCACTCGCGCAGCGTCGCGAGCGCGGCCGGCCCGTCGTTGAAGGCGTTCGCCTGCACCTCGGCCAGCCGGAAGAGCAGCTCGGCGCGGGCGCGCGGGTCGTCCTCGAGGCCGACGCGCCGCTCGAGCACGTCGGCGAGCGCCCGCCGCTCGCCCGCCCGCTCGTAGAGCCGGTCGAGCGCGGCGAGCAGCTCGGGCGAGTCGCCCCCCTGCTCGAGCGCGGAGCGGTAGGCCGCGATCGCGCGCGGCTCGTCCGCGAGCTTCTCCTCGGCGACGCGGCCGAGCCGGGCGTAGAGGTCTTTCGTGACGAACGGGTCGAGCGCCGCGCGCGCGAGCGCCTCGAGCGCCTCGCCGTAGCGGGCGAAGCCCTCGCTCAGGTAGGCCAGCCGCTCGACCTCGGCGTGCAGCTCGGGGTCGTCGGGCGTCTCGGCCATCGCGCGCAAGAGCGCGTCGAGCGCCGCCGGGGGCCGCCCGCGGTTCAGCTCTTCGACCGCCGCGAGCGCGCGCAGCGTGCGCGCCCGCTCGGCCGGCTCGTCCTGGGCGCGCAGGCGCATCTCGAGCGCGGCCGCGAGCTCGTCCCAGCGGCCCGACGACCGCAGGACCGGCTCGAGCACGTCGACCGCCGCCATGCGCAGCTCTTCGCGCGCCTCGCCGATCGCCCGCACCGCCGAGAGCGTCTCGTCGTCGCCCGGCGCCTCGTCGAGGGCGCGCCGGTAGGCCTCGAGGGCCTCGGCCGGGTCCTCGAGCCGGTCGCGGTAGACGTCGCCGATGGCGCGCAGGCGCCCGGCCCGCTCGGCCGGCCCCTCGGCCCCCTCGACCTCGAGCCGCAGGTTGTCGAGCAGCTCGGGCCAGAGCGCCTCGGCCCGCAGCAGCCGGTCGAGCGAGCGCAGGACGGGCTTGTCGCCGGGCCGCGCCTCGAGCGCCTCGCGCAGCACGTCGATCGCCTCGCGGCGGTTGCCGAGCCCGGCCTCGTAGTGCTCGGCCATGCGCACGAGCAGGTCGTAGCGCCGGTCGCGCTCGCCCTCGGGCGTCAGCTCGACGCGCCGCCGGTAGAGGTCGACCGCGCGCGCGGCGTCGGCCCGCGCCTCGGCCAGGTCGAGCAGCGCGTCGACCGTCGGCAGGTGCGCCGGCTCGAGCTCGAGGGCGCGCTCGAGGGCCGCCAGCGCCCCCTCGTCGTCGCCCAGCATGTCGCGCTTGGCCCCGCCGACGCGCCGCCAGATGGCCGCCCGCTCGGGGTCGCCGGTGACGAGCTCGGCCTCGGCCGAGAGCACGCGCACGTACGAGGGCCAGTCGCCGAGCAGGAGCGCGAGCCCGTCCATCGCCTCGAGCGGCTCGAGCGCCGTCTCGTCGACCGCCCAGAGCCGGGCGTAGGCGTCGAGGGCGAGGCGCGGGTCGTCGCGCCGCTCGTCGTGCACCCGCGCGAGCGCCTCGAGCAGGTCGCGCCGCGCGGGGCCCTCGGTGTTGGCGGCCGCGCGCTCGTAGGCGCCGGCGAGCTCGTCCCAGGCCGAGACGGCCTCGGCGAGCCGGTCGAGCTCGGCGCGCACCTCGCCGTCCTCGGGGTCGAGGGCGAAGGCCTCGCGCACCGCCTCGAAGGCCCGGCGCTTGTCGCCCGCGCGCTCCTCGAAGAGGCGCGCGTCCTCGCGGTAGATGGCGACGCGCTCGCCCGGGTCGGTCGCGAGCGTCAGGCGCTGCCGGTTCAGGCGCACCAGGTCGTTCCAGTCGTCGGCGCGCTCGTAGAGCGGGCGCAAGATGTCGACGACGCGCGCCTTCTGGGCCTCGTCGCCCGTCAGCGACTCGAGCTCGGCGATCGCCTCGCGGTGCCAGGGCTGCTCGGTGACGATCGCCTCGAGCTGGTCGACCGCCGCCGCCACGTCGCCGAGCTCGCCCCGCTGCAGGCGGGCGAGCTCGAGCCGCAGGGCGCTGCGCGCGTCGGCGCCCTCGGCGACGTCGATGCGGTGCGCGAAGAGGTCGGCGAGCTCGCGGAAGCGCCCGGCCGCGCGGTGCAGCCGCGTCAGCGCCTCGAGCGAGCGCGCGTCGCGGTCGTCGACGTCGAGCGCGGCGCGGTACGCCTCGGCGGCGCGCCCCGGCTCGTTCAGGTCGTTCTCTTCGAGCCCCGCGATCGCGTGCAGCAGCGCGAGCCGCTCGGCCGGCTCGGTGCGGTGCTCGAGCGCGGCGCGGTAGAGCTCGACGCGCTCGGCCGGCCGCCCCGCCTTCACCAGCAGCCCGTCGATGGCCTCGAAGAGCGGGCGCGAGTCGGGCTCGAAGGCGAGCGCGCGCCGGTAGAAGGTGAGCGCGCGCTCGACGTCGCCGAGCTGCGCGTAGATCTCGCCCGTGCGCCGCGCCAGCCGCGCCGTCGCCGGCTCGTCGGTCTCGACCGCGGCGAGCCCCGCGGCGTACACCTCGGCGAGGCGGGCCTCGGCGCCGGCGACGCGGGCGAGCCGCTCGAGCTCGGCCCAGTTGTCCTCGTCGGTGATCGACTCTTGGAAGAGCTGGGCGACCACCTCGAGCGCGGCGCGGTAGTCTTCGCGCTGCTCCTCGTGCAGCGCCGCCAGCCGGCGCATCAGGCCGCGGCGCTCCTCCGGGTCGCCGCTGGCCCCGAGGCGGGCCTCGAGCGTGACGCGCACGCGCGCCCAGTCCGAGCGGCGCAGGTACACCGGCTCGAGCATGGCGGCCGCGCGGGCGCGGTCGTCCGGGTCCTCGGCGCCGTCGAGCAGCTGCTCGAGCGAGCCGACGGCGCCCGCGTGCTCGGGGTCGAGCGAGAGCGCGGCCTCGAGCCGGTCGAAGGCGCGCGGCAGGTCGCGCAGCCGCCCGCGGGCGACGTCGGCGAGCTTGACGTGCAGGTCCGCCTCGTCGTCGGGGTGCTCGGCCACCTGCCGCTCGTAGAGCGAGACCAGGTCTTCGTCGCGCCCCGCGTCGGCGTAGAGCTGCTCGAGGGCCTTGACCGCCGGCGGGTCGAGCCCGAGGTCGAGCACGGCCTCGTAGGCGGCGATGGCCGCCGCCCGGTCGTCGAGCACGTCGCGGTTGAGCCGCGCCTGCCGGTAGTAGAGCTCGCGCCGCTCGCCGTCGCTCGCGGCGTGCTCGACGCGCCGCGCGAGCACGTCGAGCAGGGCCGCGTGGTCCTCGGTCTGCTGGTAGATCGCCTCGAGCGCCGTCAGCGCCGGCCGGCTGTCGGGGCGCAGGTCGAGCGCCCGCTTGTACCAGGCGCGCGCCAGCTCGACGTCGCCGAGCTTGCCGCGCGCGAGCTCGGCGACGCGCAGCGTGACCTCGAGCGAGAGCGCCTCGTCGAGCACGTCGGTCGCCACGCCCTCGAGCACCCGCACCAGGTCGCGGTGCCGGCCCGTCGCGTCGGCGAGCCGCTCGAGCCGCGCGAGCCAGTCGGGCAGCGACGGGTCGGCGAGCGCCTCGCGCGCCGCGCGCGCCGTGTAGTCGAAGGCGCGGCGGGGGTCGGCCAGCGGCCCCTCGCCGAGCGCCGCCGCGCGCGCGAGCGCCCGCAGCCGCTCGGCCGGCAGCTCGGCCGCCTCCGCCTCGATGTCGAGCGTGCGCAAGAGCTTCTCGTGGTCGGCGTCCGCCTCGTAGAGCGGGCGCAGCGTCTCGGCCGCCTCGCGCCGCGCGTCGGGCGCGTCGAGCAGCGCCTCGAGCGCCTCGCGGCTCGCGTCGTCGGACGGGTCGAGCAAGAGCGCCTGGCGGTAGGCGTCGAGCGCCCCCGCGGTGTCGCCGAGCCGCAGCCGCCGCACGTCGCCGAGGCGCACGAGCAGCGCGCTCCGGTCGGACGGCTCGTCGGCCAGGGCGAGCTCGTTCTCGAGCACCCCGCCGAGGTCGGCCCAGGCCCCGAGCCGCTCGTAGAGCGAGGCGAGCGCCCCGAGCGACTCGCGGTCGGGGCCGAAGTCCTCGACCACCGTCCGCCACACGTTCACCGCCTCGGCCGGCTCGTCGAGCCGCCCCGCGAGCGTGCGCGCCGCCTTGACCAGCAGCCGCCGCCGCTCGGCCGGGTCGGCCAGCACCTGCTCCCGCGCGCGCGCCACCTCGACCAGCGACCGCCACTCGCCCTGCCGCTCGTAGAGCCGCTCGAGCGCCGCGAGCGCCTGCTCGTCGGCGGGGTCTTCTTCGAGGCGCGAGCGCCAGGCCTCGGTCGCCCCCGGCGGGTCGTCGAGCACCGTCTCGTAGAGCTCGCCGAGCCGCGCCCAGAGCTCGCGCCGCGCCTGCGGCTCGACCTCGAGCGAGACCTCGAGCTTCAAGATCGCCGCGAGGTCGAGGTGCCGCCCCGACGAGGCGTACATGCGCCCGAGCGCCCGCGCCGCCGGCAGCACCAGCTCGGGGCTGTCCTCGCGGTGCAGGTCGACCACGCGCCGGTAGACCGCCTCGGCGCGCTCGCGCTCGCCGGCGTCGTCCTCGTAGAGCCGCGCCACCTCCATCAAGATGAGCGCGCGCGTCTCGCGCGCCTCGGCGAGCTCGGCCGCCCGCAAGAGCACCTCGGCGACGCGCCCGTGCGCGCCGAGCCGGTTGCCCACCTCGGCCAGCCGCGCCCGCGACGCCTCGTCCGACGGGTCGAGCGGCACGAGCTGCGAGAGCGCCTCGAGCGTGCCCCGGTCGTCCTGCAGCCGCGCGTCGCGCAGCCGCGCGATGCGCCGCAAGAGCTCGCGCCGCAGGTCGTCGTTGTTGGCCGTGTCGAGGCGCACCTCGAGCACCCGCACCAGCCGGCGCGGGTCGTCGAGCGCCTCGTAGACCGCCTCGAGCACCTCGGCCGCCCGCGGCCGCACCGAGCCGACGTCGAGCAGCCGCTCGAGCAGCGCCCGCGCGTCGGCGTCCTCCGGGTCGCCGCGCACCACGTCTTCGAGGTGCACGAGCGAAAGCGGCGGCTCGTGCAGCTCTTCGAGGTAGATGCGCCCGAGCCGCACCTTCAGCTCGCGCGCGTCGTCCGGCGCGGCCGCGAGCCGGCGGTCGAGCAGGGCCGCGAGCTCGCGCGGGCGGTTGTGCGCCTGGTAGAGCGCGTCGAGCGAGCGCAGCGCGCGCTCGTGGTACGGGTCGACCCGCAAGATGCGCTCGTAGTGCGCGATCGCGCGCTCCCAGTCGCCCGTGATCTCTTCGCAGACGAGCGCGACCTCGCCGTAGAGCTCGACCCGCCGCGCCTCGTCCGGCGTCGCCGCCGCGACCCGCTCGTAGAGCTCTTCGAGCCGCGCCCAGCGCTCGGTCGACGTCAGGATCTGCTTGAGCCGCACGAAGGCGCGCTCGTTGGTCGGGTCGCGCCCGAGCACCCGCTCGAGGTAGGGGATGGCCCCCTCCGGGTCGCCGAGCTCGTCGTCGTGCAGGCGCGCCGCCCGCTCGCAGAGCTCGATCTCGGCCTCGGGCGAGAAGGCCCCGGCCGAGAGCGCCTCCTTGAAGGCGTCGGCCAGGTCGGTCGGCCGGCCCGACGCGGTCGCGAGGGCGCCGGCGCGGTCCCACAGGGGCATCTCGGCCGGCGCCTCGCGCAGCGCGCGCAGGACGTCGTCGAGCGCGGTGCCCGGCGCGTTCAGCTTCTTCTCGTGCACGTCGGCGAGCACGCCGTAGAGCGCCACGCGCTCGGACGGGTCTTGCGTCGCCTCGAGCAGCACGCCGAGCGCCTGCGCCTCGCGCCGCGCGTCGCCCATCTGCTCGTACTCCTGCTGCAGCACCGCCGCCGCGCTCGCGCGCGTCACCGGCGTGTGCACCAGCCGCTCGAGCAGCGCGATGGCGCGCGGGTCGTGGTCGATCAGGTTGAGCGTGCGCCCCGCGGCCTCGAGGGCCTCGACCGGCTTGCGCAGCCGCTCGAGGTAGAGCGTCGCGAGCTCGAGCTCGCGCTCGGCCCGCTCGGCCCCCTCGGCCAGGTCGCGCCGCCGCGCGACGATCTCGACCGCGCCGGCCGCGTCGCCCGAGGCGAGCAAGAGCTGCGGCAGCGCCTCGAGCGCGGTCGGGTCGGACGGGTCGGCCTCGAGGGTGCGGCGGTACAGGTCGACCGCGCGCTCGGGCTCGCCGAAGGCGTCGCGCTCGAGCGCCGCCCACTCGTTGAAGATCGCCGCCCGCTCGGCGCCGCCCGGCGCGTGCCGGGCGCGCCAGTCGAAGAGCCAGCGCAGGTCGTCGCGGCGGCCCGTCGCGCGCAGGATCCGGTCGAGCGTCGCGAGCACCGCGAGGTCGTCCGGGTCTTGCTCGGCGAGGCCCTTGTAGAGCGCGACGGCGCGGTCGAAGTCGCTCCGCTCGTCGGCGTAGACCTCGGCCAGCCGCCGCTCGAGCGCCCGGCGCGCCGCCGGGTCGAGCGCCCCGGCGTCGCGCTCGAGGCGCCCGCCCACCGCCTCGACGAACTCGTCCCACGAGCCGGCCGCGCGCGAGACGCGCTCGAGCAGCGCGAGCGCGCCCTCGGCGTCGGGGTCGAGCTCGTAGGCCTTGCGCGCGTGCCCGAGCGCGCCCGCCCGGTCCTGCAGGCGCTGGCCCAGCACCTCGGCCAGCTTGCGGTGCAGCCCGACGCGCTCGGCGGCGCCCGCGGCGTGCCCGAGCAAGATCTCGTAGAGCGCCGGCAGCCGCGCCCAGCGCTCTTCTTTCTCGTAGATCGGCACGAGCGCCCGCGCCGCGCGCGCGTCGTCGGGCCGCACCGAGAGCACCCGCTCGTAGGCCCGGAACGCGCGCTCCGGCTGGCCGATGCGCTCTTCGTAGACGCGCGCCGCCCGCAGCGCGTAGCTCACCTTGCGCTCCGGGTCGCCCCCCCGGTCGGCCGCCCCCGAGAGCACCTCGGCGAGCCCCTCCCAGTCGTTCTGCGAGGCGTAGAGCTCTTCGAGGCCCTCGAGGTCGTTCGCCCCGAGGTACGCGTCGCGCAAGACCCGCAGCGCCTTGGCGTGGCCCGGGCTGAGCATCAGCACCCGGCGCCAGGCCCGCGTCGCCCCCTCGTGGTCGGCGAGCCGGTCGGAGTAGACCGAGCCGAGCCGCTGCAGCATCGTCAGCCGCGTCGGCACGTCGGCCGCCGCCTCGACCCGCATCTCGAGCACCTCGGCCACGGTCCGGAAGTCGCGCTCGCGCTCGGCCTGCTTCTCGAGCGCGTCGAGCACCCCCGGCGCCTCGACGTCGCCCGCGAGCGCCTCTTTGTACAGCTTGATCGCGTCCGAGCCCCGGTCGAGGCGCTCGGCCGCCAGGCGCGCCATCTCGACGAGCAGCTGCACGCGCTCGGCCCCCTGCTTGCCCTCGAGCTCGCGCTCGGAGAGCGCGAAGAGCTGCGCCCAGGCGCGCCGCTTGGTGTAGAGCTCGCGCAGCTTCGCGCGCGCCTCCTGGTCGCCCGGCTCGACGCGCAGGACGGCCTCGTAGGCGTCGATCGCGTTCGGCACGTTCGAGAACTGCTCGAGCCAGCGCCGCGCCGAGGCCCGGTAGAGCGCCACCTTCTCGGCCGGGTCCTCGGTCAGGTCGGCCAGGCGCTGCTGGTAGATGAGCAGGTCGCGCCAGCGCGAGAGCGACTCGAGCAGGCGCACGAGGTCGCGCACCGCCCCGGCGTCGGCCTCGTCGAGCTGCGCGATCTGGGTGAGCGCCGCGACGAGCGCGGTGTCGCTCTTGACGTGCTGGCGGTACTCGTCGGCGAGCTCGCGCAGGACGGCGAGGCGGGCCGCGCGGTCGTCGGCGGGGGTGCGCTCGAGCTCCTGGCGCAGGACCTCGACGAGCGGGCCCCACGCCTCGGTCTGGCGGTAGAGGCGCTTGAGCGCGTCGCGCGCGCCCTTGTTCGCGGGGTCTTGCCGCAGGAGCGCCTTGTACTGCTCGATCGCCTTGGCGACGTTCGCCTCGCCCTCGGCGAGGCGGGCGATCTCTTGCGCGATCTCGGCCCGCGCGGGCCCGTCGGGCAGCGCGCGCTGCGCGTCGCCGAGCACGCCGAGCAGCCGGATGCGGTCGCCCTTCGCCGCGCACCACTCGCGGAAGAACGCGAGCACGCCGGGGTGCGAAGGCTCGAGCTTGCGCAGCCGCTCGAACCAGGGCTCGGCCGCCTCGGGCCGCCCGCGCGACTTCCAGTGCACCATCGCGATCTGCAGCACCAGGCCGGCCTCCTGGCCGACCGGCACGCCGCCCGAGCGCAGCTGGTCTTCGTAGAGCGCGACGAGGTAGTCCCACTGGTCGCGCCCCGAGAAGAAGTCGGTCAGGTAGGCCATCGCCTCGGCGTGGCCGGGCGCGACGTCGAGCGCCCGCTCGTAGGCGGCCGCCGCCCGCTCGCCCGCGCCGAGCTGGCGCGCGAGCAGCCGCGCGAGGCGCAGCCACGCCCCGAGCTTCTCGTCGTTCGTCGGGGCCGCCTGCGCGACCTTCTCGAGCACCGCCGCCGCCTCGTCCCAGCGGCCCGCGCCGCGGTAGATGCGCTCGAGCAGCCGCGCGGCGCGCAGGTTCGTCGGGTCGAGGTCGAAGGCGACCTCGAGCCGCTCGGCCACCGCCGCGGCCCCCTTCTCGCCGAGGCCCCGGAAGGCGAGCTCGGCGGCGCGCGTGAGCAGCTCGCTGCGGCGCGAGGCGTCGTGCGCCGCGCTCGCCTCGGCCTGCGCCCGCTCGGACAGCTCGGACCAGCGCGCGCGCTCGTCCTCGAGCGCCTCTTTCGCCGCGCGCGCCGTCTCGTCGTCGGGGGCGAGCTCGAGCAGCCGCCCGTAGGCGTGCCGCGCCCGCTCGTCGTCGAGCAGCTCGTCGGTGTAGACGCGGCCGAGCTCGGCCCAGAGCGCCAAGTTCTGCGCCCGCTGCGGCCACGCGGCCGCCTCGAGCTCGAGCAGCCGCGCGACCGCCGCCCACTCGCCGCGCCGCGCCTGCGCGCGCCGCGCCGCCTCGAAGAGCCCGAGCGTCTCGGCGCCGTCCATGCCGCCGCCGGGCGAGGTGAGAGCGTCTTCGAGCTCGGTCCACGCGCTTTCGCGCTCGGGGTCGTCTTGCAGCTGGCCGAGGGCCGTTCGGATCGCCGTGGCTCTCATCGACGAAACTCCGCTGAAAAGGGGAGCAACAACCGGGGTGCGGGGGCGGGGGCGCCTGTCGGAGGCGGCGGGACGGCGGCCGCGGCCCTTCGGCGTCCTCGGGTTACGCGTTGAGCTATCAGGGATCCGGCCCCAGCAAAAGCGCGATGTTCGTGCCAGCCCGCCCGCCCGAAGGGGGCTGCAACGGGGCCGGCCCGGCGCTACAACGGCGGAAGTGAACGCCCGAGCCCCCGCCCCGCCCCGGCGCGCCTTGCGCGCGGCCCTGCCTTTTGCTCTGCTCGCGCTCGCCCTCGTGCCCGCCTGCTCGCGCAGCGGCCAGGCCGGCGCCGGCGCCGGCGCCGCCCCCCCCCCGGGCGGCTCCTGCGGCCAGCGCCTCGTCGGCGGCTCGTGGCGCTTCGTCGGCTTCGTGCCCGACCGGCCCCTGCCCCCGCCAAACGCCCAAGAGCTCGCGCGCCTTCATGGCGCGGTGCGGCTGCGCTTCGACGGCAGCCGCGCCATCACCACCGGGCCCGGGCTCGAGCACATCGGCCCCTACCAAGTCTACGCCGACGACGGCGCCTCCTGCCGCATCTCCGCCCCCGACGATAGCGGCATCGTCACCGAGACGCACGTGCGCTTCCTCGACCCGAACCACATCGAGGTCGTCGACCAGCGCAGCGGCGTGCCCGGCCGCGCCACGCTCGAGCGCACCGGCCCCTGAGGCGCGCCCCGAACCGAGGCCGGGGGTTTGGGCGCCCGCGCCGGCCGCCCCTGGCGTAAGATCGCCCTTTCCCCGACGACCCACCCCCCCTAGCGCCGGAGGCGAGCCTGATGGCCGATGCGTTGCACAGCGCCCTCGCGTGGCTGCGCGAGCAGACCCCCTCGATGGAACGAGACCTCGCCGAGCTGGTCGAGCAGAACTCGTTCACCGACCACCGCGAGGGCGGCCAGGCCGTCGGCGCCCGCCTCGCCGCGCTCTTCGCGCTGCCCGGGCTCGCCGCGCGCTCGGTGCCGAGCCCGAGCGGCCGCTACGCCGACCACCTCGTCTGGTCGACCGCGGCCCCCGGCGCGCCCGTCGCGCTCGTCGGCCACCTCGACACGGTCTTCCCGCCCGGCTCGTTCGAGGGCTACCGCCGCGACGGCGATCTGCGGCGCGGCCCGGGCGTGCTCGACATGAAGGGCGGCCTCGTCGTCGTCGCCTACGCCCTGCGCGCCCTCGCCGAGGGGGGCCTGCTCGCGTCCGTGCCGCTGCGCGTCGTGGTCGTGGCCGACGAAGAGGTCGGCTCGCCCGAGGGCAAGGCCGTCATCGCCGAGGCGGCCCTCGGGGCGAGCGCGGCGCTCGTGTTCGAGGCGGGCCGGGCCAAAGACGCCATCATCACCCGGCGCAAGGGCACCGGCGGCCTGCGCGCCGTCGCGAGCGGCAAGGCGGCGCACGCGGGCAACCTGCACCACGAGGGGGTCAACGCCATCTGGGCGCTCGCCCGCTTCGTCGACGCCGCCCAAGGGCTCACCGACTACGCCCGCGGGGTCACGGTCAACGTGGGCGACTTCCACGGCGGCCTGAACAAGAACACGGTGCCCGACCGCGCCGAGGCGAAGATCGACATCCGGTTCTGCGCCCAGGCCGACGGGCAGGCGCTCGTCGACGCGCTCGCCGAGGCCGCGCGCCGGGCCGCGGCGGGCGTGCCGGGGGCGCGCGTCGAGCTCGAGGGCGGCCTCGCCCGCCTGCCGCTCGAGCGCTCCGAGGCGAGCGGCCGCCTCGCCGAGCGCTACGGCGCCTGCGCCCGCGACGAGGGCCTCGGCGCCGACGAGGCGCCCCTGCTCGGCGGCGGCAGCGACGCGAACACGACCTCCGCCCTCGGCATCGCCTCGATCGACGGGCTCGGCCCGCGGGGCAAGGGCTTTCACACGAGCGACGAGCAGATCGAGGTCGCGACGCTCGTGCCGAAGGCCGCCGCCCTCGCCCGCTTTCTGGCCGCCGAGGCCCGCGGCCGGGGCGCGCCATGAGCGGCTACGTCGACCTGCACTGCCACTGGCTGCCGGGCATCGACGACGGCGTGCCGAGCGAGGCCGAGGGCCTCGAGCTCTTGCGCGCCCTCGGCGCGGCCGGCTTCGAGCTCGTCGTCGCCACGCCCCACATGCGCCCGGGCATGTTCGACAACGACCGGGCCTCGATCGAGGCGAGCTTCGGCGCCATGGCCCCGCGCGTCGCCGCGGCGCCCGACCTGCCCGCGGTCGGCCTCGCGGCCGAGCACTTCTTCGACGCCACCATCTTCGAGCGCATGCTCGAGGGGCGCGCCCTGCCCTACCCCGGCGGCTACGGCGTGCTCGTCGAGCTCTCGCCCGAGCGGCCCCCGCTGCGCCTGGCCGACCGCTTCTTCGACCTGCGGCGCAAGCGCCTGCGCCCCGTGCTCGCCCACCCCGAGCGCTACGCCTTCGTCGCCGACGACCCGCGCTGGCTCGACCCCTTGCTCGACGGCGGCACCCTGCTCTTGCTCGACGTCGCCGCCCTCGTCGGCAAGTACGGCCGCCGCGCCGAGCGCACCGCCCACCGCCTGCTCGAGGGCGGCTACTACTACGCCGCCTGCAGCGACAGCCACCGGCCCGCCGACGTCGACGCGGTCGTGCGGGGCATCGAGCGCCTGCGGCGCGACGCCGGCGACGACGAGGCCTCGTTCTTGCTGTCGGAGGGGCCCCGCCACGTGCTCGCCGGCACCGTCGACGTCTGACCCCCGGGCCGGGGCCCGCGGCCCTGGCTTCCGGGCAAAAAGGGGGCTAGCACGAGGCGAGAAGGGTTGCTAACTCGCCCCTTCCGGCCGTGCGCGTGACCATGCCCTCCCCGCCCCCGACCATCGGCCGCTACGAGGTCGTGCGCCTGCTCGGCCAGGGGGCGATGGGGCGCGTCCTGCTCGCGCGAGACCCCGTGCTCGGCCGCGACGTGGCCATCAAGGTGCTCCGGCCCGACCTCGACATCGCCCCCGAGGTGCGCGCCGGGCTCGTCGCCCGCATGCGGCACGAGGCGCAGGCGGCCGCGCGCGTCTCGCACCCGAACCTGGTGACCCTGCACGACATGGGCGAAGACCCGGGCGTCGGGCTCTTTCTCGTGTTCGAGTACGTCAGCGGCGCAAATTTGAAAGAGCGCCTGCGCGGCGGCCGCCTGCCCCCGCACCAGGCCGCCCGCCTCGCCCGCGAGCTCGGCGGCGCGCTCAGCGTCGCCCACGCCGCCGGCGTCTTGCACCGCGACGTCAAGCCCGAGAACGTCATGCTCTCGCCCACGGGGGCGAAGCTGGCCGACTTCGGCATCGCCAAGATCCCCGACTCGACGCTGACGCGCACCGGCTCGCTCGTCGGCACCCCCGCCTACTGCGCCCCCGAGGCCCTCGCCTCCGGCCTCTTCTCGCCCGAGAGCGACCAGTTCTCGCTCGCCGCCACGCTCTACGAGGCCGTCTCGGGCGAGCGCGCCTTCCCCGGCGACGACGCGGTCGGGGTCGCCGCCAAGATCGCGACCGAAGACGCGCGCCCCGTCGCCCGCCGCTGCGCCCTGCCCGACGAGGTCGACGCGGTGCTCGCCCGCGGCCTGCACAAAGACCCCGCCCGCCGCTTCGGCTCGGCGAGCGAGTTCGGCGACGCGCTCGCCGCCTCGCTCGAGCGCACCTACCAAGAGCTCAGCACGCCCGCCTCGGCGCGCACCGTCCCCTCGGCGCCGCCCCCGCCCGCGCCCGCGCCCGAGATCACGTACCTGCCGCCCCCCTCGCAGCCGCTGCGCGTCGCCGTCGGCGCCGCCACCATCGCGCTCGTCAGCGGCCTCGTCGGCTACGCGGCCTCGCGCGGCGCGCCCCTCTTCGAGGGCCCGCCCTCGATCGCGTCGACCCCCATCACCGGGGCCGCGTCGGCGCCGAGCGCGCCGTCCGCCACGACGCCGCACCCCTACCGCCCGCCGCGCCCCCGCGGCGCGCCGCCCACCGCCACCTCGCCCCGCCCGCCCGCCAGCGCGTCCGCGAGCGCGAAGACGCGCGAGCCCCCCGCGCCCCCGCGCCCGACCGCCGCCGAAGCCCCCCCCCCGGGCGAGGGCCCCGAGCCGGTCGCCTCGTCGGCCCCGCCGGCGTCGTCGTCGTTAGGTTCTCAGCTCTTCGCCCCTGATTGAAGTCAGGGGCAGCGACCCCCCTCGGAAACGGCCGTCCAAGCCCTGCCGGAGGCAGGGCTCCCGCGCCGCGAGCCGCGGACGCGAGCTCGCCCGGAAGCCGGCGCCCGCGGGAGCCCGGCCCCCCGCCAAGGGGGCGGGCTTTGCTCTCCGAACCGGTTCGAGGCCGTGCGGCACGAAGGGGCATCCGCTGCCCCCGACTTCCGTCGGGGGCCCCTCCGCGGGCTCCGGGCGCCGCCCCGAACCTAACGCCGCGCGGCGTAATTGCGCCCCCGCGCGCGGCGCCCGCCCCCCCTTCCCAGGGGCGAGGCATCGCTGCTAAGGTCCGCGCCGCCCGGCCCTTTGGCCCCTTCCGGCGCGACGGCTCGCGCGCGACGAAGGCGCCGCCGCGGGCCCGAGCGCGCCGACCCCATGACGACCTCCGCCGACGACACGCTGCTCCCCCTCTACCGCCAGATGTTCTTGATTCGTCGCGTCGAAGAAGAGTCGGCGCGCGCCTACGCCCAGGGCAAGATCGGCGGGTTCTTGCACCTTTACATCGGCCAAGAGTCGGTCGCCGTCGGCGCCTGCGCCGCGCTCACCAAAGACGACTACGTCATCGGCACCTACCGCGACCACGGCATCGCCCTCGCCCGCGGCATGAGCGCCAAGGCCCTGATGGCCGAGCTCTACGGCAAAGAGCCCGGCTGCTCCAAGGGCCTCGGCGGCTCGATGCACCTGTTCGACGCCAAGAACCGCATGCTCGGCGGCTACGGCATCGTCGGCGGGCACATCCCCCTCGCCACCGGCACCGCCTTCGCCAGCAAGTACCGCGACGAGCGCAACGTCACGCTCTGCTTCTTCGGCGAGGGCTCGGTGCCCATCGGCGACTTCCACGAGGCGCTCTCGCTCGCCGCCCTGTGGAAGCTGCCCGCCATCTTCATCTGCGAGAACAACGAGTTCTCGATGGGCACCCCGCTCGCCCGCACCCTGAGCGTCGAAGACATCACCCTCAAGGCCGCCGGCTACGGCATCGCGAGCGACCGCTTCTTCGCCGCCGACGTGCTCGAGGTCCGAGAGCGCATCGGCCAGGCCGTCACCCGCGCCCGCGAGACCTGGGAGCCCACGCTCATCGAGGTGCGCACCTACCGCTTCCGCGGCCACTCGATGAGCGACCCGGGCAAGTACCGCACGAAAGAAGAGGTCGAAGAGCGCAAGGCGAAAGACCCGCTCTTCAACGCCCGCCAGGCCCTCCTCAAGGCGGGCCACGAAGAGGCCGTCAAGGCGCTCGAGGCCGAGGTCGAGGCCGAGGTGCAAGAGGCCGTCGAGTTCGCCGACAAGGCCCCCCAGCCCGGCCGCGAGCTGCTCGAGAGCACCGTCTACGTCGGGCCCTTCGCCCGCTGAGTCAGAAAGCTGCCCGAACGATGCCCCGAGAACTACGCTTCCGCGAGGCGCTACGCGCCGCCATGATCGAAGAGATGGAGCGCGACCCCATGGTCTTGCTCCTCGGCGAAGAGGTCGGCCACTACCAAGGCGCCTACAAGGTCACCGAGGGCATGCTCGAGCGCTTCGGCCCCAAGCGCGTCATCGACACGCCCATCGCCGAGAGCGGCTTCGCCGGCCTCGCCATCGGCGCGGCGATGGCGGGCCTGCGGCCCATCGTCGAGTTCATGACGTGGAACTTCAGCGCCGTCGCCTTCGACCAGATCGTCAACAACGCCGCCAAGATCCGGCAGATGTCGGGCGGCCAGCTCCACGTGCCGATCGTGTTCCGGGCGCCCAACGGCTCGGCCCGCCAGGTCGGCTCGCAGCACTCGCACGCGATGGAGCACTTTTACGCCCACGTGCCGGGCTTGAAGTGCGTCGCCCCCGCCACGCCCGCCGACGCCTACGGGCTGATGAAGTCGGCCATCCGCGACGACAACCCCGTGCTCATCTTCGAGAGCGAGACGCTCTACAGCGCCAAGGGCGAGGTGCCCGAGGGCGACTTCTCGGTGCCCCTCGGCGAGGCGCGCGTCGCCCGCGAGGGCAAAGACGTGACCCTCGTCGCCTGGTCGCGCGCCGTGCACGTCTGCCTCGAGGCCGCCCAGAAGCTCGCGCACGAGGGCGTCGAGGCCGAGGTCATCGACCTGCGCTCGCTGCGCCCCCTCGACGAGAGGGCCCTCGTCGCCTCCGTCAGCAAGACCCACCGCGCCGTCGTCGTCTACGAGGGCTGGGCCTACGGCGGCGTCGGCGCCGAGATCGTCGACCGCGTGCAGCGGCTCGCCTTCGACGAGCTCGACGCCCCCGTCGAGCGCGTCGGCTTCCTCGACTGCCCGATGCCCTACAACGCCGAGCTCGAACAGCTCGTCCTGCCCAACCCGCCCCGCGTGCTCGAGGCCGTCCGCCGGGCCGCCTACGCGCGCTGAGCGCCCGCCCCCGCGCGCCCTCTGCCCCAACCCTTAGCCCCCGCGCACCACGCCATGGCCAAGATCCTCGATATGCCCAAGCTCTCCCCCACGATGGAGGAAGGGCAGCTTGCCAGCTGGCACAAGAAAGAGGGCGACTCGGTCGACATCGACGAGCTGCTCGCCGAGGTCGAGACCGACAAGGCCACGATGGAGTTTCGCTCCTTCGACCGGGGCACCATCTTGAAGATCTTGGTGCAGCCCGGCAGCATGGTGCGCCTCGGGCAGCCCGTCGCCATCCTCGGCAACCCCGGCGAAGACATCAGCGCCCTGCTCGCCCAGGTGGGCGGTGGCGAAGGGGCGAAGGCCGCGCCAAGCTCGGCCCAGGCCCCGGCGGGCGCCGAGGCCGCGTCGCAGGGCCAGGGGCAGGCCGCGCAGGGCCAGGGGCAGGCCTCGCAGGACCGAGGTGGCGCCGCGCAGGACCGGGGGCAAGCTTCGCAGGACCGAGGTGGCGCCGTGCAGGACCGGGGGCAAGCCTCGCAGGACCGGGGGCAAGCCTCGCAGGACAGAGCACAGGCCGCCCAGAGCAGAAGCGGCGCCGCCCAGGACAGCGCACAGGCCTCGCAGGACAGGGCGCAGGCGTCCCAGGGCAGAGCACAAGCCTCGCAGGGCGGCGCACCGGCCTCGCAGGACACCAATTCGAACGTTGCGAGCGCCGGGGGCGCGCCGCAAGACGGTCGGGTCAAGGCCTCGCCTTACGTGCGCAAGCTCGCGCGCGAGCAGGGCCTCGATCTGCACGGCGTCGAGGGCTCGGGCCCGGCGGGCCGGGTGGTCGCCCGCGATCTGGCGAACCTGAAGCCGCGCCCGGCGCAGCCGAACGGCGGGGCGCCGCCCGCGCCCGAGGCGCCCCGCGCGCCGGCGCCGGCGGCCGCCCGCGGCCCGAGCGCGCCGGGGCTGCGGGCGCCCGAGGCGAAGCCGCTCAGCATGATGCGCAAGACGATCGCGCGCCGGCTGACCGAGTCGAAGCAGACCGTCCCCCACTTTTATCTGACGATCGACGTCGACGCCGAGGCGCTCGTCGCGCTGCGCGAGACCATCAACCGCGAGCTCGCCAAGGGGGCGAAGGGCGAGCCCGAGAAGGTGTCGGTCAACGATCTGCTCGTCAAGGCGTGCGCGATCGCGCTGCGGCGCGAGCCGCAGACCAACGCGCAGTACACGCCCGAGGCCATTCTCTACCACACGCGCGTCGACATCTCGGTCGCGGTCGCGGTGGCCGAGGGCCTGCTGACGCCGGTGGTGCGCGACGCCGACCTGAAGAGCGTCGTGGCGATCGGGCGCGAGGTGCGCGAGCTCGCGGCGAAGGCGCGCGAGAAGAAGCTCTCGCCCGAAGAGATGTCCGACGGCACCTTCTCGATCTCGAACCTCGGCATGTTCGGCATCGACGAGTTCTCGGCCGTCATCAACCCGCCCGAGGGCGCCATCTTGGCCGTGGGGCGCGTGCGCGACGAGCCGGTGGTGCGCGAGGGCGCGATCGTGCCCGGCAAGCGCCTCGCGATGACGCTCTCGTGCGACCACCGGGTGGTCGACGGCGCCGTGGGGGCGCGCTTCCTGGCCGAGCTTCGGCGCTTGCTCGAGCAGCCCATGCAAATTCTCGTGGGCTGAGGCCCGGTCGCGCCCCGTCGCGCGCGGGTCGCGGCGGCGCCCGGGCGCGGCCGCGCTACCATCTCGGCCATGGGCTCGAGCAGGCTCGCCCCCCCGCCCGCCGCCGCGCTCGCGGCCGCCGCGCTCGCCGTCGCGGCCGCCGCCCGGGGCGCGCCGCGGCGGGGCGAGGCGCTGCCTTCGGCCCCCGCGCCGAGCGCGGCGATCGCGGGGGGCGGGGGCGCCGTCGTGCTCGCGGCGCCGCCGACCGAGCGGGTGTACTTCCCGCCGGGGCTCTTCATCATGGGCTCGGGCCAGGCCGAGCCCGCCGCCGTGATCGCGCTCTGCGCGCGCGAGGTGCGCGCGGGCCAGTGCGACCTGCCGACCGCGTTCTTCCCGCGGCCGGGGCCGGCGCTCGGGCTCGAGGGCTTCGTCGAGACCGAGCTCGTCGCGCACCCCGTCTACCTGTCCGGCTTCTGGCTCGACCGCCGCGAGGTCTCGGTCGCCGAGTTCCGCCGCTGCGTCGAGTCGGGCCCCTGCACCATGCCGCCGCCCTACGCGAACGGCGGCGAGCGCTTCGAGCGGCCCGACTTCCCCGTGTCGCTCGTCACCTGGTCGGACGCCGACACCTACTGCCGCTGGCGCGGCGGGCGCCTGCCGACCGAAGCCGAGTGGGAGCGCGCCGCGCGCGGCACCGCCGGCCGGCGCTTCCCCTGGGGCAACCAGTACCACCGCCTGCGCTCGAACCACGGCTCGCTCTTCGTCGCGCCCCCCGACCGGGCGCTGCCCGGCGGCCCGCAGCGGCAGCTGCAAGGGCGCGAAGACGAGAGCGACGGGTACGCCGAGCTCGCCCCCGTCGGCAGCTTCCCCGGCGGGCGCACGCCCGAGGGCCTCGACGATCTCGCGGGCAACGTCGCCGAGTGGGTGTTCGACTACTTCGAAGAGCGCTACGAGCCGCAGCCGGCGCAGAACCCCAAGGGCCCCGCCGCCAACAGCGCGGCGCTGCGGGTCGCGCGCGGCGGCGGCTACGTGCACGGCGGGCCGCTCTTGCGCACGACGGCGCGGCTCGCGCTCTTCCCGACCGAGCGGCAGCCCTGGCTCGGCTTCCGCTGCGCGCAGGGCGGGGCGCCGTAGCGCGGGGCGTGGCCCCGCGGCGACAGGGGGGCGGCGTGAACGGCCGGCTACGGCGGGCTGTGCTCGAACCCCGGGCTGAAGCCCGGGGCACGGGGTAACCAGGTCGAACGGAGAGCAAAGCCCGGCCCTCGTTGGGGCCGGGCTCATGCGCCGCGAGGTGCTCGCGCACGCTCGCCAGAAAGGCGCAGCCCGCGGGAGTCCGGCCCCAGCGAGGGCCGGACTTTGCGCGCCGGACCGGCTCGATTCCGTGCGGCGCGAAGGGGTGACGCCGTGCCCCGGGCTTCAGCCCGGGGTTCGAGGGCGGGCTCTACGTCGAGCCCCCGCCGCCCTGGCGGTTCATGCCGGTGCGGAACGAGGCGTTGAAGAGGCTGCCGTCGATGGCGAAGCCGCGGGCGCGCAGGTCGTCGACCAGGCGCGGCACGTGGCCCGTGGGCTGGAAGGTGCCCTCGACGCCGCCGCCGGCGGCCGAGCGCTCGGCGGCGAAGGTGTAGACGTCGCGGGCCTCGATGGTCGAGGGGCCGGCGTTCAGCTCGGCGACGCGCAGGACGCGCGAGCGGCCGTCGCGCGAGCGGGCGAGCTCGAGGCCGAGGTCGAAGCTGGTCGCGATCCAGTCGCGGACGACCTCGGCGCTCAGGCCCGGGTGCGCGGCGCAGACCTCGGCGACCAGGCGCCCCATGCCCTGGCGCAGGGTGGGGGCGCGCACGGTGGCGACGACGCCGCGGACGCCCTCGCCGATGAGATCGAGCATGGTGGCGAAGAGGCGGCCGCCGAGGGGGCCGGCGACCATGCGGTCGGCGCGCAGGCGGGCGACGGCGCGCAGGGCGAGCTCGGCGCGCTCGCCGTTCGGCTCGAGCGGCAGGGCGAGGGCGGAGGCGGGCCCGACGAAGGGCTCGTCGGGGCTCGAGGCGCACACGACGCGCTCGTCGGGCGGGGCGAGCGCGGCGAGGGCCGCGACGAAGGACGAGACGCCGGCCTCGGCCGGGCCGATGACGAGCAGGTTGGCGCGGCCCGTCATGCAGTGGCCGAGGAACGTGGCCATGGTGCGCGAGAGCACCCCGCCCCGGACGAGCTCGTCGACCGTGGCCTCGACCCGGCGCCGGCGCCGGATGACGAGCGCGGGGCCGTGGGTGAGCGGGGGCATCAGCGCGAGCATCGAGTGGCCCTGCGACAGGTAGCGCTCGACGAGCGCCTCGCCCGGGGCGAGCGGGGCCTCGGCCTGGCGGCAGAGGCGGGCGAGCACGCGGTAGAGGGCGTTGTCGCTCGAGAAGGGCGGCTCGATGGTGACCCAGCGCTGGCCGCGCTGGGCGAGCAGGCGGCCGGGGCGCAGGGCCTGCACCTCGACGATCTCTTCGTTGTCGAGCAGCGGGCCGAGGGGGCCGAGCCCGAAGAGCTCGTTCATCGCCGCCTGCACGAGCGCCTCGACGTCGACCCCCTCGGGCGCCTCGCCCTGGGCCCGCATCGAGGCCGCCTGCTCGCGCAAGAGGCGCTCGACCCGCTGCATGAGGGGCGGGTCGCCGTCGTTCTCGTAGAGCCCGTCGAGCTGCATGACGGACGAGGCGCGGTCGATGAGGGGCCCGATGAGCGAGCTGATGGCGGCCCCGCCCCCGGCCCGGCGCGCCGAGCGGGGCGGCAGCGGCCCGTCGCCGGCGGCGGGGCCCTGGTTGACCTCGGTGCGGGCGTTCTGGCGGAAGGGCCCCGGCCCGCGGCCGGTGGTGGCGGGCCGGACGTTCGGCGGCGTCACCGAGGGGACCGGCGGGGGGGCCGGCGGGGGGGCCGGCGCGCCGAGCCCCAGCCCCGGCAAGGGCGGGGGGGCGTTCTGGCCCCGGACGCTGACGGGCGTGCCCACGTCTTCGGGCGGCTCGGGCGCCGGGGGGTTCGCGAAGGCCGCGGCCACGTTGCCCGGCACGAAGCCCGGCGACGAGGAGGCGGGCGAGGAGGGCACCTCGGGCGGCGGCGCGTGCGGCGAGGCGGGCTGCGCCGCCGAGTCGGCCGCGAGCACGACGCCCGGGGCCGCCTCGAAGCGCAGCACGAAGTCGCCGACGTAGATCTTGTCGCCCTCGCGCACCACGGTCGACTGCGAGATCTTGCGGCCGTTGACGTAGGTGCCGTTCGTGCTCTTCAGGTCGGCGACCAGGAAGCGGCCGTCGCGAAAGCTGAGCTTCGCGTGCCGCTTCGAGACGTTGCCCTTGGGCAACATCAGATCGTTGCCCTGCACCCGGCCGACGTTGATCTCGGACTTGTCGAAAATTTCTCGGCGCTCGGCTCCGCCTTTTTCGCTGATGATGATCGCGAACGCCATGACCCAGGACCCCGGCGACCCGGGTGAAGTACGATAACGTACCGGGCCGCTCCCGTGTCAACTTCGCGCCGCTACCTTTCGGCGCGGGGCCGGCCGCCTCGGGGGCCCGCCCCCCGGCCGCCGCCTCAGCCCGCCGGCGTCTCGGCCCCCGAAACGCCCTCGCGCCGCTCGCGGACCTCGGTCGACACGAGCCCGAGCAACTCGCCGGCCAGCGCGACCACCTCGCGCTCGTCGTACCCGCGGCCGCGCAGCTCGCGGTAGAACGTCTTCGCCAAGATTTTGAGCGAGCGCGGGTCGTGATCGGGGGAGGTCGGGGTCAGCATGGGGAGCGCCTTGCGTAATCTCGTGGTCAGAGCGACCCGTCCGGGGGCCTGCCTTGCGGCGGTATGCTAGTCCTGTGCCACAAAACGAGGCTTCGTACAACCGCAAGCTTTCCGCGAGTGCGTCGAAGCTTCGACGCCTGGGTGCGCACGTTTCTGCGCACTTCTGCGAAGCGACCGGGATTCTCCGGGCCCGGCGGCGGGTCGGGCGCGCCCTGCGATTCGCTTGACCCTGTCGCTGGCGTCCGACTAGGGTGCGCCCCCGTTACCTAGAGCCCGGCCCAAAGCCGCACATGCCTTCGAAAGGGGCGTGCGAGAGGGGCCGAGCTCGAGTCGGCCCTGAGAGTGTGGAGGAAGTATCCAATGGCAGTCGGCAAAGTGAAATGGTTCAACGACGAAAAAGGCTGGGGCTTCATCAAGCAAGACGAAGGCCCTGACGTCTTCGTTCACTACTCGCAGATCAATGGCGACGGCCGCCGCCGGCTCTACGAGGACGAGACCGTCGAGTTCGAGATCAAAGAGGGCCCGAAGGGCCT
>DASTPP010000334.1:0-2273 GCA_035762175.1 Polyangiaceae bacterium
GGTGGCTTCGGGGTGTCATCGCACCCCGAAGCCACCGCCCCCGTCGCCGCGGACGCCCCCGCCTCCTGACCTTGAGACGACGCTCGCCGGGCAGCCACGACAAGAAAACGAAGCGGCGCGCCGGGCGGGGCGGTCGCGGCGGGCGGCGACGCTGCTGAGCGCCCGCGCCGCCTCGACCTGTCGGGCAACCCGCCGCCGAGGCACGAGGTGCGCCGCTCGCCCAAGGCGCTGCGAAGGGCCGAGCTGCGGGTCGACGAGCCGCCCGGAAGGCGGGCCGCCGGGCCCCCGGCCCGTCTCGCGGCAGAGCCCGCGGCAGGCCGGGTGACGAGTTCTCGACGTTGTCGCCGCCGCGAGACAGGGCGGGTGACGCTGCGGGGCAACAGATCGTGTCTGTCCGTTCTCGTCGCGAGGGCGCACCAAACCGGGTTCGCAGCCGAAATCGGCTGCGGCATCGCGCTTGCTCTTTGTTGCGTTCGAGGCGCGCACGACCGAGCGCCCGGGAGATTGCCATGCACGATGCGCTGAAAATTGGTTTGCTTGCGGTCTACGTCTGCGCGCTCGCCGCCTGCGGCGGGGGCCGCGAGGTCGAGGTAAAAGGTGAGGCCGTCGGCGCGGGCGGGGCGGCGCTGAGCGGCCCGATTCGCCTCGAATTTTACGAGATCGACGACGACGGCCAGGTCGGCGACTCGGTCGACGCGCTCTCGCTCGACGGCGCCGGTGCGTTCGCCACGAAGGTGAAGCTCGAGGGCGAGTCGGTGCGCGTCCTGGCCGTCGCCGACGCGAACGGCGACGAAGCATGCTCGGAAGGCGAGCTCTGGGGCGAGGCGAACGCCGACATCGCCGACGACGACACCCTCGCCGCCCCGATCAAGGTCGAGTTGAAGGCGGCCCCTTGTCCGTAAATTGAGCCGAGGCCGGCCGCCCGCGCCCTCCAGGCCGGGCGGCGCCGGGCGGTGGGCACCGGCACGGTGCCCGGAGCGCCGCGGCGACGGGCCGACGGTGCGTGAGCGGCGGGGCACGCCAGAGCGGCGGGGGGCGGCGCCGGCCTGGGGGACGGGCGTCGGGCCGGTGCCTCGGCCCGGGGGGACGCTGCGCGCCCGCGCGCGCTCGGGTAATTTCTCAGGGTCGCCTCGGCGCGCCTCGTCAAGGCGGGCGCCTAGCGGCTGGCCTTCGCCTCGGCCAGGCGCAGCGGCGTCACGAACGCCTCGTCGAGGCGCGGCGCGATCGCCTCGTCGAGCGCGAGCGCCTGAGCGATGACGTTGACGACGCGGACCCACCGGTGGCGCGCCTTCGCCACCGCCGCCGCCCGGTCGGGGGCCCTGGCCGGGCGCCTCGCCGCGAGCTCGGCGCGCTTGGCTTCGAGCTCGCCGAGCTTGCGCGCCGCCGAGAGCCAGGCGTCGACCTCGTCGGCGAGGGTGCGCCCGCCGCCGACCGAGACCCGGTCGAGCGCGCCGCGCTGCCCCTCGTCGAGGCGTCGGGGCAGCGCCTCGGCGTCGCCCGCCTCGTCGAGGTACGAGCGCCGCGCCGCCGCGAGCCCCGCCGGCAAGAGCGCGTCGCGCAAGGCCAGCCGCGCCCCGGCGACCGCCGCGTCGTCGGCGAGCGCGGCGAGGCCCGTCAACAGGTAGTAGGCGCCCCGCACCTTTCGATCGTGCACCCGATCGATCGCGGCCTCCCTCGCCTTCAGCGCGGCGAGCTCGCGCTCGGCCTCGCCCGCCGAGGCCGGCTTCGCCGTCGCGGCGAGCCCCTGGTGGGCCGCGTCGAGCTTGGGCAGGAGGGCCGCCGCCACGGCGCTCGCCGCGAGGGCGGGCCGGTCGCGCCGCGGGTCCGTCCAAGAGGAGGATAGGGCCAGCATCGTTTGGGTCGACAAATTCTTGAGGGCCATGGTCGTCGTGCTCTGCTGGTCAGCGGTTCTCCGTTGATCGTCGCGCGCGGGCCGAATCGCCCCTCTCCTTCATTCGCTCGGCCACCCCCGAGGCCAGTTGCGTCGTTTCGTTCTTTTTTCTGCGAGCGGGCGCCGCGCGGCGGCGGCCGCCCGGGCGCGGGGCCACCCCCCCGGCACGGCTTGCGGCGCCACCCGACCGCCTGCCGACGCCCCTCGATCCGGGGCTCGCGCCCCCCAGCGCGCTGCCAAGCCGGTTCGAGCAGGCTCGCCGGCGCTCTCGACCGTCACCGAGCCGGTTCGGGCAGGCTCGCCGGCGCTCTCGACCGTCACCGAGCCGGTTCGGGCAGGCTCACCGGCGCTCTCGACCGCTGGCGAGCCTGCCCGAACCGGC
>DASTPP010000335.1:0-14783 GCA_035762175.1 Polyangiaceae bacterium
CCCCTACACCACGACCGGCACCCCCTACACCACGGCCGGCACCCCCTACACGACAGCCGGAACGCCTTACACCACGACGGCCGGCACCCCCTACACCACGACGGGCACGCCCTATACGACAACGACGGGTGCACCGCTTACGCATTCTGTGGGGACCCCCACAACGGGGACCAACTTCGGACGCGCGGAGTTCCTCACCGCGGGCGGACGTGAGGCAATGAAGTTGGTCACCGACCTCCAGAGTGACGAGTCCTTCAAGGCCGAGTCGATGGGCGCCGTGCGCGAGAAGCTGAACCGATTGGCAGGTCTTCTCGCCGAATACAAGCTCTAAAAGAAGGCGACATGGCTGGCCGAGGCCGCGTCTGCGATGCGGCTTTGCGCCCCTCGGGGCCACGGCCCGGCGCGCTCTGGGGGGGTGGCTTTCGGGCGAGAGGAGCAGACGGTGAGGGATGGTCGGCGGCGTGCGGTGATCCATGCGCTCGACGTTCGCGCGGGGCGATGGGGGCCCGCGCCCGCGGAAGAGTGGGCTTCGTGCCGGGTCGTCGATGGCTCCGAAGGCCTGGCGCGCTTGCTGTGCGACGCCACGGCGGCCGACGTCACCTACGTCGCACCGTGGTCGAATCTCACCGTGCAGGTCTCGCGACTGCTCGCCGAGTGGTCGGCCGCAGCACCGGATCGGGGCGCCGCGGTACTGCCTGCGGACCTCTACGACGGCCGCGCGGCGTCGGGGCCGCGGGGGGGGCCCTGGTCGGCGGCCCATGCGCACCCGGAGGGGGCGTGGTGGCACGCGGCATCTGGCTCGATGCGCATGTCCTGCCGTGGGCTGTTCCATACACTTGCCGGGGACGGAGCGCCCAGCTCGCTGGTTCTCACGGGGCACGGAGCCGAGCACTGCGTCGCGGTCGGCGACGTGGGGTGGCTCGCCGCCGACCCCGACGCGGGGCTGGTCGGCCCGATGCATCTGCCCGAAGCCGTCGGCTCTCGCGTGATCGTGCTCAACACGTGCGCGGCGCTGCGACTGGGCGATTCGCCAGTGCCCCGGACGCACCACCTGGCGGCCCGCCTTGCCGCCCGCGGCGCGGGGGTCGTCGGCTCTTGGCGCAACCTGTCGAGCCCGCAGACGGAGGTGGCGCAGGCAGCGCTCGACGCCACAGGCCGTGGCGAGGCCCTCGGCCTCGTCGCGGCCGAGATGAACAAGGTCCTGGTTCGCAGCCAAATGCAGCCGCCCTCGTTCATCGCCCTAGGCCTCGCAGACGAAGCCCTGGCCGCGGGGGCGGCCTCGGCCGCGCCGGCGCACTCGCAGCCAGCCGCGCCCGCACGGGACGAGGAAATCCTCGAAGCCGCCGGGCGGGTTGCCTGGCTTGGGCGGCTGCACGGGACGCTCGAGCGCTGGGACTTGGACCTCGCGGCCTCGCGCCCCGCCCATGGCGCGCTGCGCGAGGCCGAGCAGGTGCTTGGACGCGCCGCCGCGCTCGCCGGGCGCGACGCGCTGCACTCCCGAGAGCACGAGGCCATCTTGCGCCACGGCGAAGACCGCGCGCGGGGCTACCGGCGCGCCGTGGCCACTGATCTCGGTCGGGCGATCGGAGGGGGGCGGTGGATGCAAGCTCTCGGATGCGCGGTGAGCCGCACGACGTGGCAGGAGGGCGGTGCGTGCTCGTCTTGCGGGGCGCGACGGGTGCGCTACCGCGCGGCGCCCCTGACCGGTGCCGCCCTCGATCTGTTCAGCGACGAGTGCGACCGCTGCGGGTCGATCGCCGACTGGCTCGGCGAGGGCAGCCCGACAGGGGCGCTGGCGGCGACCGTGTCCGGAGACGCCCTCGTCGTGGACGCCGCGCCATCGCCGGACTCGATCGGCGGTTGGCTGCTGGTTCACCGTGGGGCCGGCGTCGAGCCCCTCGCGGTCGCCCCCGGGGGTGGGCGCCTCGCGCTGCCCCTGGCGCGCCTGCCCTTCGCAGGCCGGCTCACGCTCGCCCTCCTCGCCTTCGCGCCGCGTCGGCTCGAGGCACTCTACCACACGCTGTTTGTTCCGAGAACCTGGCCAAAGAGGTGAGCGCCATGTCCGATCCGCTAACCGTGATGGTCCCGAACGAGGGGGCGCTCGACGCGCAGCTCTCGCGCCGGGAAGAGCTGGTGCTCCTCAAGCTCTTCGTCCCTCCATACTACTACGGCGATTACCTCGCCTTCGGCGCCGCCGGTGAGCCCCTCGGCGTGCTGAGCCCGGTGGCCGTGTCGGTACTGCGCGAGGCCGAAGAGCGCCCGGCCCGGGCGCTGGTCTGCGGCCCCGGCCGGGACGGGCCCGACCCAGAGCGGGTCGACGCGCTCTCCGAGCTGGTGATGCGCGGGCTGGTGGCGCCCGGCGCAAGCGCGCCGCCGCTGCACGAGATCGCCCCGGACAAGGGCGGCGGCACGCGGCACACGGGTCGGGGGGCCGATCTGTTCATTCGACACTTCTACCGCTACTTCGGCGACTGCTTCGGCGACGGCAGCCCGCTCATCGACAGCCATGGCGACTTTCTCCCCGTCCTCGAGCCGTACTTCCCGCCGCCGCGCCCAGCCGCCGTTTGCCTCGACGCGGGCGCAGGTTCGGGCCACTACGCGGCAGCGCTCGCGCGCCTCGGCCACCACGTGTACGCCTGCGACATCGACCGGGCACGACTGGAAGCGGTCGCGGCGCGGAGCGCGGGGGCCGGGACGATTCAAGGCCTGCAGTGCGACCTGCAAGATATCCCGCTGCCCGACGGCTGCGTGGACTTCGCCATGAGCGTGTTCGTCCTCGAGCATGTCGCCGACCCCTACGCGGTCACGGAGGAGCTGGTGCGCCTGCTGCGCCCGGGAGGTACGCTGCTGCTCGCCGTCCCGAGCTTCAACATCCGCGACACGATGGCGGCCTGGCTGCACGGCGAATTGCCGACCCTGAACTTCGAACACCTGCGCTCGTACGGGCTAGTCCCACGGACCCACCCGTGGTGCGAGCCGTTGCTCGACGTCTCGGCACATCTCCGGGCCTGCGGGGTCGAGGTCACGACGGTCCTGGGGGTGAACGTGCTCTCCGACCTGTGGGAGCCGTGGGCGAGCGCGCTGGCCCAGATCGCGGCGGCCCACGGGCCCGCCTTTGCCTCCACCTGGCCGTGGAACCACCTCGGCCGCCAGACGGTCTTTCACGGGAGGAAGACGCCATGACCACACGCCTCCGCCGCCACGTCGAGGCCCTAGATACCTTCTGGGCCGATTACCTCCGAACGCTCTGCCAGGCCAGCCCCGCGGCCGCCCCGGTAGGCCCGCAGCTCGATCTGCTCTTCGGCAATCTCACGCGCCACGAGGTCGAGCCGAGCCCGCGGCTGCCGTTGACGATTCGCTGCTCCGATTGCCGTAACAACCGCGGCGCCCGGCGCGACTCCGTTTGCAGCACCCACGTGGGCGCGGTCCGCGGCACGCTCGAGGCGCGGCAGGGGGTGCCCTTGGAAGTCGACTACGAGCCCTCGGAGGAGGGCAGCTGCCGGATGATCGTTGCGATCGCCGGCACCCGCGACGGACGTCCCGTGGTGGCGCTGGCTCAGCGGGCCGACCACGTCGCCCTCGGCAGCGATGGGCTGGCGCACTGGGCCGACGATCGGCGGGCCGGCGTACGCGTCCCCATCACGCCCCTGTCTTGGGCCATTCTGCAGGCCGCCGCGCAGCCGATCAGCGTGGCGGCCGCGGCGGCGCGCCTCGGGGTCGAGGCGGGGGCGGTGGCGCAGGTGCTCGACCAGCTGCACCGCTGCGGTTGGGTCCGCACGACCTTCGAGCCGGACAGCCCCACCTCATGACGGCCTCGCGACAGCGCTGGTTGCTGGCCTTCCCACCGCTGGTCAGCACGAACTGGGGCAGCTACTACCCCTCGACCGCCGCCCTTGCCGCGGTCCTCGCGAGCCGCGGTTGGGTGGCCGATCAGGTCGACCTCAACGCAGAGCTCTTCGACTACCTGACCGCGCCCGAGCGCCTGTCCGCGGCGACGGGCGCGGCGACGAGGTGCACGCTGTCGCTCGCGCAGCTCCCGGCGGTCGCGGCCGCCTCCCTGATCCTCGACGACCCGGGCCTGGTCAGGGCGCCGGGCGGGCGATACCCGAGCGCCGAAGACCAGCTCGCCCTGGACTTGGTGGCCGAGCTGGCTCGCGCCCTGCACGTCGACGAGCTGGTCGCGCAACTTTGCTCCCCGGCCTTCGGCGACTCCGACGTCGGGCGCGCCTACACTGCGTTCTTCTCGCAATCGACCCTGGTCGAGCGCCTGCGCCACGAGCCGCCCGACGTGGTGGGCATCTCCGTGCCGATGGGCCCCCAGCTCGGGCCGGCGCTGCTGCTGGCGCGCCTGGTGAAAGAGCTGCGCCCGGCTACCCGGGTGGTCCTCGGCGGCGCAACCTTGACGCTGATGGCGCTGCCCGATCTGGCCGCATTGCTGCGCTTGGTGCCGGCCGTCGACGCGGTCGTGCGCCACGAGGGGGAGGCGCCCGCCGTGGCCCTCGCCGCCCAGCTCGACGCCGGAGAGTGGCGCCCCGAAGCCGTCCCCGGCGTCGTCTCGCGGCAGCGGCCGCTGCCGAGCCTGAGCGCCGGGCGCGACAAGGCCTTCGCTCCGGCGGCGCTACCCTTCGCCGGGTACGACGCCACGCTCCTCGCGCGCCTCTCGGCGCCGCGGCTCGGTATCCTGCAGGCGCGGGGCTGCTACTGGGGCGAGTGCGCATACTGCGACTTCGTGGAGCTATATCGCGGGCCCGGCAAGTACAAGGGCCGTCCCGTGCCGCGGGTCGTCGATGAGGTGCGCCACGCGGTAGAGCGGCTGAAGGTCGACCGCTTTTGGCTCGTCACCGAGGCGCTGCCCCCAGCCCACGCCGGGCGCTTCGCCGACGCGCTACTCGCCGGGGGGCTGCGGTGCGACTGGCGTTCCTTTGTGATGGTCGACGCCGGGTTCACCTCCGAGCTCCTCGCCCGCTGCAAAGAGTCGGGCTGCACCGGCCTGACCGTGGGCCTCGAGTCGATGGCCACGCGCGTGCTTCAGCTCGTCGGCAAGAAGGCGAGTCGGGAAGACAACCTACGCTTTCTCGAGGCCTGCCGCGCCGCCGGGCTGCGGGTAGACCTCAATCTGATCCCCAACCTGCCGACGACCACCTACGCCGAGGCCCTGCGCGGCCTGCAGGAGCTCGAGGGCTTCATCGACGTGGTCAGGGAGGTGGCGGTGTTCCCCTTCGAAGCGACAGCCTCGTCGCGCATCGGACGTACCCCGGGGCGCTACGGCTTGTCCGTCTCCCACGTGGGGCGGGACCCCGGCGCGCGCTACCCCGCCGGCCAGGCGCAGTACTTGGCCAACCGCCTCGTGTACACCGACGCCGGGATGACCCCGGCCCAGCTCGAGGACGTCTTCCAGCGCTACGAGGACTTTGCGCGGCGCGTGCGCGCGCGGGCCGCCAGCGCCGCGGCGCCGATGGCCCCGACCGAGGGTCGCCGCATCCGCCTCCGATCGCCCCGGATTGCGCTCGTACGCGACGCCGAGCGCTTCTGGGTGTACGATTGGGACGTCGACCGCGCCTTCACCGCGGGCCGCGAGCTGTGGGAGTTTTTGCACTGGCTCAAGGCCAGAAGCGGCGCCTCCGCGGGCGACTCCGCCAATTACCTCAGCCGATCGTCGCCGGCGCCCGAGGTGCCGCGGCGCCTGCAGGCCCTGCTGCGCTCGGCCTCCGAGATGAGGCTGCTCCATGCGTGAGTGCGGGGTCGAGGGCGGCCCGGCGGCTCGCCTCCTCTGGGTGCTCGACGAGGGCGCGGCGTTGGGCCCCGGGGCCGACATGCTCACGACCGAGGCGCTGATGCGCGCCCTGGCGCGGCGCGGAGACGTGGCCCAAGAGCTCACCACGCTTCGCAGGATTTCCGCCCACGGCGGGGAGGTCTTCGCGGCCTCGCGCCCGTACGGCGAGGACGTGCACGCGGGCGGCGTCGTCCGCTTCGAGGGCGCTCGGGTCGGAAGCGTGGAGGGGTACGACGCGGTCCTCATCCGCGTCGATCCCCCCGTCACCGAGACGTTCCGCCACGCCTTGCTCTTGCTGACTTTGTGCGAAGATCGCGGCCGGGTCGGCTTCATCAACAGCCCGCGTTCGATCTGCGCCCGGGGCTCGAAGGTCTTCAACCTCCGCTTCGACGCTTGGCTGCCAGAATCGCTCTGCACGGGCCGGCTCGAGCACGCCTTGGCCTTTCTCGGCGAGCGCGAGGGCGACCCGTGGGTCGCCAAGCCGCTGGACCGAGGCAGCGGCGCCGACGTGGTGCGCTTCTCCCGCGCAGGCGCGGAGGCCGCACTACGCCCGTTGCTCGACCGCTACGGCTTCGTGCTCGTGCAGCGCTTCAATCCAGACATCGAGCGCGAGGGCGAACTGCGCTGCCTGGTTTTCGACGGCGCGGTGGTGGCGGCCTGGCTGAAGCGGCCCAAGGCGGGCGACTTCCGTAGCAACCTGGACCACGGCGCGACCCTATGCCCGATCGACCGCCGCGAGGCGGAGGGACGGGTGCACCCGGTGCTCGCCCGGCTGGCGGCCCTCGAGCCCGGCTTCCGGCTCTATTCCGTCGACCTCATCGGTCGGCACTTGGGTGAGATCAACGTCGAGAACGTCGGGGGGCTGCCCGCGGCCGACGTCCTCTACGGCGGCGACCACGCGGCGGAGCTAGCGGGCCGCATCGTCGGGTGGGCGCGGCGGCGCGAGGCGGCGGCGCGGCCATGAGCGCCTCGACTTGGCCCGGCGCCCCCCTCGACGCGGCCGCCCTCGCAGCCGCCCGGGGAGCCCTGCGGCGGCGGGTGGTAGAGACGCCCGTTCGCCGCTCCTTCTTCCTCGAGCGCGCGCTGCGGCGGCGGCGGGTGTGGCTGAAGCTCGAGCAGCAGCAGCAGACCGGGTCGTTCAAGTTGCGGGGGGCGTTCCTGGCGCTCTTGGCGACACCCCGAGAGCTGACCGTATTCACGGCTTCAGCAGGCAACCATGCCCTGGCCATGGCACACGCGGCCGCCGCTACCGGGCATCGCCTCGTAATCTACGGCCCTCATACGATGTCGAGCGTCAAGCGCGAGCGCCTCGCCATCTACCCAGCAGCCTTCCGCGCGGCCGGGACGACCTTGATGGAGGCCTGCCAGGAGGCCGAGGCCCACGCGCGGCGCTCCGGCGGCGTCTTCATCTCTCCCTACGAACACCCCACGGTCGTGCTCGGCCAGGCCACGGTGACGTCTGAGGTGCTCGAGCAGATCCCCCAGGTCTCGGCGGTGGTGGTGCCCACCGGCGGCGGCGGGCTCGCGGCCGGCGCGGCGATGGCAGTCGCCGCTGAGGGACGGCGGGTGCAGGTGATCGCGTGCCAGGCGGCGCGCGCGCCCTCACTCTCGGCCGCGGTCAACGGCGCCGAGCTGCCGCCTGCGATCCACCGGCCGAGCCTCGCCGACGGGCTACTCGTCCACGTCGACCGCGGGGCGGCGACAGTCGAGCCGTGCCGCCACCTCGGCGTGCACTTCGTACACGTCGACGAGGAAGAGATCGCGGCGGGCATGGTCAGCCTCCTCCACCACGAGAGCCTGGCGGTCGAGGGCGCGGGCGCGGCCGCCGTGGCCGCGGCCCTCGGGGGCCACTTGGACGCCCTCGTCGAGGGGGACGAGATCGCGTTGCTCGTGACGGGGGGCAACGTGGCCTCGGCCCGCGTCGCCGAAGCCCTGACTTGGCCCTTCCGGCGACCGAAGCTGCTGCCGCTGCTCGGGCTGGTCGGGCGTGACGTCGAAGATGAACCCGTCCTCGGCGGCCCGCCTGCTGCGCCGGCGCGTCAGGGGCATCCGTCGGCCATCGCCTCGCTGGCCCGCGGGGTGGCCGACCACGCGACGGCGGCGACGGCCGCAGCGCGAGCGCTCGAGGCGTACTGCGTCGGAGAGCAACTCGAGGTCTTCCCCGAAGAGCACGCTGCGCGCCGCGGCCTCGCCGACCTCGTCTCCGGCCTCGCGGAGGCCTTGCGATCTCGTGCCGCCGATGCCCGCACACCCCCTCATGCCCTCGAAGGGCTGAGCCGGACCGCGCTGCAGAGCGCGGCCGCCCTCGCCGAGTACGGCCGCTGGCAGTCGCCGTCGTACGCCCAGTCCGTCGCGGCGACGTTCGCGCGCCTGGCGTCGCAGGGCTCCGGCTCCGTCAACTACACGCGCTACGGCTCGCCGGAGGTAGCCGAAGTCGAAGACCACCTGCTCGACGTGCTCGGCTTCGACCCACAGCACGTGGGGCTGCTGGCCACGTCCTCGGGCATGGCCGCCTACGCCCTGATCGAGGCTTATCTGCTGCGCGCGGCGCTGCGCCCCGGCGACGCGGTGCTTCTCTCGCCTTACATCTATTTCGAGGCGCAAGAGCAACTCACGTCCCTGCCCGGCGTGACCTTGATCCAGAGCGACACTTACGACGTCGACGACCTGCTGGCGCTGACCGCGGAGCGAAGCCCCCGGGTCATCTTTCTAGACCCGCTTGCTAACGACGCCGGGCTGCGCATGATCGACGTCGAGGGCTTCCTGCGCCGGCTTTCGGCCGCCTCGCCGAAGCCGTGCTGGGTCGTGGTCGACGGCACGATGCTCTCGGGGGCGCTCGACCCCTTCGTGGCGGTACCCCCCGAGAGCCCGCTCACGGTCCTGTATTGGGAGAGCGGCTCAAAGTACCTGCAGCTCGGGCTCGACCTCACCCTCCTCGGGCTTGTGGCTGCCCCGCGCAGGCTCAGCCCGTCCCTGGGGCGGCTGCGGCGCAACACGGGGGCGGCCCTCTACCCTTCGGCGGCGGCGGTGTTGCCGCGCTACCCGCGGGAAGTGCTCGCGTCCCGCATGGCGCGGATGACCCGGGCGGCGGCGGCGTTCTGCGAGGCCCTAGCGGGCTCAGACGCGCGGCGCTGGGTGAAGCCTATCTTTCCCGGGCACGCGTCACATCCCGACCACGCTCTGGCCGCGTCGAAGCCCCACGCGGGCGGTGTGGTGGTGCTGCGCTTCGAGCCGCCGGGGATGAACAACCGCGACGCGCTCCACGCGCTGCTCGAGCGCGTGCTTCACCTGGCACGCGAGCACCGCGTACCGCTCGCGCACGGGGTGAGCTTCGGCTTCAGCACACCCCGCGTCTGCGCCGCCGCCGCGATGGCCGAGTCGGCCCCGGCCTTCCTGCGCCTGAGCGTCGGCGATTTGAGCGAAGAGCAGGCGCGCGGCCTCGCGGAGCTGTTCCGGTGCGCTATTACAGGGGTCGGCCGCACCTGGGAGCGGCTGCGATCAGCCGACCGAGAGAGCCCCCCCGAGAGCCATCCATGACTTCCGAGCGCGAGACTTCCGCCACATTTTGGGACGCCCTTGCCGACGTTTACGACGACGTATTCCCCGCTACGCTCCACCACCACCGAGAGGCCGAGCTGGCGCTCGGCGAAGGACTGGCGGCGACCGTGGCCGAGGCTGGCCCCGAGCTCTGGGCCCTCGACCTCGGCTGCGGCACTGGCTGGGCCTCGGCGACGCTGCGCCGGTCGCGGCCGGGCCGCTCGCTGCGTCTCGTACTCGTCGATTCGAGCCCCCAAATGGTCGCGCGCGCGCGCGGCGCGCTACCGGCGGGGGCCGTCGCCGATGCGTTCGTGGCCCCCCTCGAGTCGGCAGCGCTGTGGGCCGCCCTGCCGCGCGACCGCTTCGACCTCGTCCTCGCGACCTTCTCCGTGCATCACGTCCCGCCCCGCGACGTGCCGGCGTTGTTCGAGGCCGTCAGCGGCTCGCTGCGGGAGGGCGGCTACGTCTTCTTGCTCGACGCCGTCGACGGCGGCGCCCTCGGCAAAGAGCTGGTGCGGCGAGTGGAGGCGGGGCTCGAAGACGAGCGCTTCCACGCCGCCGTCGCGCGCGGCGACCAGGCACTGAAGGCGCTGCCAGAGTCGATGCGTCGCCATCGCGATTACCCACAGCGCGTCTCCGAGCTGCTCGTCGCGCTGGAGGCGGCTGGCTTCGAGGCGACCTGCACGTGGCGGCGCTACGACTTGGCGCTTATCGTCGCCCGACGTCGGCCGAGAGCGCAGGTCGAGGCCGCCGAGGCCGCTCCGGCGCCGCTGCCGGCGCGCGCTGGCGTGCTGCCGAGCGTGCTCGAAGCGGTCGGGTGGACGCCGCTAATCGCCCTCGACCGGCTGCACCGCGGACACCCCGGTCGCATCTTGCTCAAGCTCGAGTACCTGAACCCGGGGGGCAGCAAGAAAGATCGCGCCGCGCTCGCCATCGTGCGTCACGCCCGGCGGGCCGGCGCGCTCGCCCCCGGGCAGCCCGTGGTGGAGCTCACGAGCGGCAACTTCGGGGCCGGCCTGGCGATTGCGTGCGCGATCCTCGGCCACCCCTTCGTGGCGGTAATGAGCGCGGGTAACAGCCCAGAGCGGGCCGCGATGATGCGTGGGCTAGGGGCCGAGATCGTGCTGGTGCCGCAAGCCCCAGGCTCCCGGCCCGGGCAGGTGAGCGGCGCGGACCTCGCGCTCGTCGAGCAACGCACCGAGCAGCTCGTCGTCGAGCGCGGCGCCTTCCGCGCGGACCAGTTCCGGCTCGCAGCCAACGCCCTCGCCCACGAGTACGGCACGGGCGCCGAGATCTTGCGCCAGAGCGGAGGCGAGCTCACGGCCTTCGTCGACTTCGTCGGCTCGGGGGGCACCTTCGCCGGCGTCGCGTGCTGCCTGAAGGCGGCGCGGCCGGACATCGCCTGCTACGTGGTGGAGCCGGCCGACGCCGCCTTCCTCGCGGGGCGGCCGGTCACGCGGCCTGGGCACCGGCTTCAAGGCGGCGGCTACGCGCGCGCGCTCGAGCTGTTCGACCCGGCCCTGTGCGACGGATTCATCGAGGTGTCCGACCAAGAGGCGATCGAGTACGCCCGGGCCCTCGCCCGAACCGAGGGCGTGTTCGCGGGGTTCTCGACCGGGGCGAACTTGGCCGCGGCCGCGCGGCTGCTGCGGCAGGCCGGGGGCGGCACCGTCGCCTGCCTCGCCAGCGACAGCGGCCTCAAATACTTGAGCACCGATCTGTACCGAGAGAACGAGCCGCCCGCCTAAAGCGGCGCGACGCGGAGGAGGAGGACGGACATGGCCGGCTACGCACCCAGCAACGAGGTCGATTGGCTGCTCGCATTCCCGCCGCTGGTCAGCTCCAACTGGGGCAACTATTACCCCTCGCTAGCGGTGCTCGACAGCGTCCTGCACGGCATGGGCGTCAGCGCGCGGCAGGTGGACCTCAACGAGGAGTTTCTCGACTACCTCATCGAGCCGAGCCGTCTCAACCGCATCGAGCAGAGTGATGGCGGCCGTAGCCGCGCCGACGCGTCCGACGTCCCGCAGCGGGCGGCCGCCCAACTCGCCCGGCGCGAGCGCCACCGCATCGTCAACGCCCGCGGCCAGCACGTATCCGACGGCGAGTGGAACGGCTTCGAGCTCACGGTCGAGCTGTCCCGGCCCTTCCACATCGACCGCCCGGCGCTCGCGGTGGCCCAAGCACTGCCGCTCGATCCTGTCGCCCGCGAGTATCGCTCGTTCTTTGAAACCTCGTCGCTACCGGACGCGCTGTCGCGGACGCGGCGAGCGGTCGGCATCTCCGTGCCCATGGGCCCCCAGCTCGGCCCCGCACTTATCCTGGCGCGCCTCGTCCGCGAGGTCCGCCCCGACCTCAAAATCGTGCTCGGGGGGCCGACGATGACGCTAATGCAACCCGCCGTACTGTCGGCCCTGCTCGAGGCCGTACCCGCTCTCGACGCGGTCGTCCGCTTCGAGGGCGAGCCCGCCCTGACGGCGCTGGCGGGTCAGCTCGCGAGCGGGCGCTGGGACCCGGCCTCGGTGCCCGGGGTCGTGACGCGCGGCCGCGCCGTGCTGCCGCTGCGCCGGGCACCGGCGGAGGTGGGCCGAGTGCCTGCGGCGCGCTTCGATGCCGAGCTACTCGGCCGCCTCGAAGAGCCGCGGGTGGGCGTGTTGCAGGCCCGCGGCTGTTACTGGGGGAAGTGCGCCTACTGCGACTTCATCGAGCTCTTCTCCTCGACCAGCCGCTACGTCAGCCGCCAGCCCCGCACGGTGTTCGACGAACTGTCCCGGCTCGCGACCGAGGAGGGCATCCGGCGTTTCTGGCTGATCACGGAGGCGTTGCCCCCCAGCCAGGCGCAGCGGATCGCGCGCGGCGTCATCGACGCTGGCCTGTCGATCGACTGGCGCTCCTTCGCGATGGTCGACGATCGTTTCACCACCGACGTCCTAGCCGCGTGCCGCGACTCGGGCTGCAGCAGCCTTACGATCGGCCTCGAGACGATGAGCGACCGCGTCCTCGCCCTGGTCGAGAAGGCGGCCGATCGCGCGGCGAATCTGCGGTTCTTCGACCGAGTGCGGGCGGCGGGCATGCGGATCAGCGTCAACCTAATTCCCAACCTGCCTAGCACCACCCGGGCCGAGGCGATGGAATCGCTCGGCCTACTTCGGGACTACGCCGACATCTTCCACACAGTCGCCGTCTTCCCCTACGAAGCTACGGCTTCCTCCGCCGTGGGACGCAACCCAGGGCGGTACGGCCTCAAGGTCTGGAAGGGTTCGGGGACTGGAGGTCAAGCGCAGTTCAGCTCGAATGCTCTCGTCGTCGAGGACCCGGCTATGCGTTCGGACGAGTTGGAGGAGGTCCTGGCCGCCTACCGCGCCTTCGCCCGCGAGGTGCGAAATGCATCTCCCCGCAGGACGCTTAACGACCAGCTTGAGCGCGGGCGACGTGCCCCACGCGGGCTCGCCTTCCGCTCAGGTAGCGTTGCGGTGCTGCCCGACGAGCAGCAAACGATCGTTTATGATTGGTCTCGCGATCGTGCGTGGTGGTTCCCGAAGGAGTTCGAGGGTTGCCTGCAGCGCCTCCAAGACCTGGATCGCCCCACCCGCCGCGCGGATCTAGCGAACCTACTGGCCAACGGGGTCCCCACGGCTCGTATCCCAGGAACTATTGAGGCGCTCTTGCAGCAACTCCACCGAGCCGAGCTCCTGGGCGCAGCCGCTTCGCCAGGCCCGTAAACCGACCGGCTTTCGCCATGCGGCTGTCGAAAGTCCCTCGTCATAGACCGTATGCACTCTTCTCAAATTTGTTTGCGGCCAGATGCGGACGCTCTGCGAAGCCTGCGACGGGGGGCGCGTCACGTACTCCGAGGCCTGCTGGCTTGCCCGCCGGCGTCCCATGGTTCGTCAGGCAGGGCGACGCTATCAACGCACGGCGCGAGAAGCCGCCCTGCGCGCGGCCCGACAGCAGCGCTACCGTGCTCGACACGCCGGCGTGACGCATCCTTCCCCCGCCTTGGCCCCCCAACACCCTCTCGATAGACACCGAATTTCAACGCCGCTTTTTGACGCTTTTTCACTTCCGCTAACACAAGAGCTGCGTGTCGCGCAGGTCTTCGGCTACCGCCCGCTCGGCGCCCCCCCGAAGAGCGCCTCGACCGCCTCGAGCTCGCTGCGCGGCGGCGGCAGCCGCCCGCCGGCCACCAGCTCGGCCACCACCGCCCCGATGGCGTGCAGCGGCAGGACGAGGTCGGCGCCGCCGGCCTCGGCATGGGCCGCGAAGTCGCCCTCGCCGCCGACCCGACCGACGCCAACGCCCTCGAGCTGCCCTACGGGCCCGACGCGACCCCCGCGGCGCTCCGTTGCCCCGCGTGCCGCGGCACCCTCTGGGAGATTCGAGAAGGCGAGATCACGCGCTACCGCTGCCAGGTGGGGCACGCCTACTCGAGCGCGACGCTGCTCGGGGCGCAAGGCCGCGGCCTCGAAGACGCGCTCTCGGCCGCCTGCCGCATGCTCGAAGAGAGCGCCACGTTCGCGCGGCGGATGGCGGCGCGCGCGGCCGCCTCGGACCGGGCGGCGGCGCGGGCGCAGTTCGAGGCCAAGGCGCGGCGCGCGTCCGAGCGGGCGGCGCTCCTTCGCCGCGCCCTCTCGCTCTCGACCGCCCCGCCCGGGGCGGGCGGCGGCGCACCGCCGGAGGCCGACGACGTCGCCGGCGGCGCGTTCGACGCGGCGCCGCAGGCGGCGCCGAGGCCGCGCGGTCCGGCGGCCGGTGGCAACGACGCGGGCGCCTCGTAGGGGGCTCGACGCGCCGTCGGCCGCCGCGGCTAACGCCACCGCGCCTCGAGGCCGTGCTCGAGGCGACGGCGGCGCCCATGCGCAGCGGCGTGGCGACGCGCCCGTCGCTGACGGCGTCTCGTGCGAGCGCGTGCCGGCCCGCTTTGGGCGCGTGCCCGCCGGCCGTCCCGGGGCGGTCGGCGGGCGAGTGCAAGGCGGCCGCGGCGAACTCGTGGGCCGCCTCCTCTCGACGTTACCCGCTGCCCGGCTCGCCCGGCGCGGGGCCGGCGGTCGACGCGGCGAACGAACGCAACGCGCGCGCGAAGGCCTCGGGGTGCGTGATGAGCCCGTCGTGCGACCCGGGCCCCACGACGATCGACGCGGACGGCAGCGCGGCGGCGAAGCGCCGGGCGCAGACGAGCGGCATCGTGCGATCGCGCCGGCCCCAGGCGAGCAACACGGGCACGCGCACCGAGCCCGCCTCGCCCAGCACGTCGGCGAGCGCGCCGGCCCGCACCTGGTAGAGCCACGAGCGCGGGTGCCGCCAGAGGTTGCCGACGACGTGGGGCGCGGCCCGGACGTTCAGGCCCCACTCGGCGGGGTCGAGCGCGTCGCGCAGGCGCGCGGCGAGCACGCGCGGCAGCGAGCGCCGGGGCCGCGCCCCGACCGCGTCGGCGAGCACGAGGCGGGCGAGGCCGGCGGGCGCGCGGGCGGCG
>DASTPP010000336.1:0-116363 GCA_035762175.1 Polyangiaceae bacterium
GCTCGTTCGGCATCGGCGGCACCAACGTGCACGTGGTGATCGAAGAGGCGCCGGCGGTCGAGGCCGCGCCGAGCGCCCGGCCGGCGCAGCTCTTGGTGCTCTCGGCCAAGAGCGCCGACGCGCTCGAGGCGGCCACGGCCAGGCTCTCGGCGCACCTCGCCAAGAGCCCCGACGCGTGCCTCGCCGACGTCGCCTACACGTTGCAGGTCGGGCGCAAGACGCTGCCGCACCGCCGCGCGCTGGTGGCCCGCGACGCGCGTGACGCGGCCAAGGCGCTCGGGGCGCGCGACCCCTCGCGCTTGCTCGCCCAGACGGCCGAAACGGCCCGTGACGTGGCCTTCCTGTTCTCGGGGCAGGGCTCGCAGCACCCCGGCATGGGCCGCGGCCTCTACGAGCACGAGCCGACCTTCCGGGCCTGGGTCGATCGGGGCGCCAAGGGTCTGCCCTTCGACCTGCTCGGCGCCCTCTACGGCGAGGGCGACCCGGCCGAGCGCGCCTCGCGCCTGCGCCGCACCGCCCTCGCACAGCCCGCGCTCTTCGTCGTCGAGTACGCGCTCGCGCAGCTCTGGCTCGAGCGAGGCCTGCGGCCCGCGGCGATGCTCGGCCACAGCGTGGGCGAGTACGTCGCGGCGACGCTCGCCGGCGTGATGACCTACGACGAGGCGCTCGCGCTCGTCGCCGCCCGCGGCCGCATCGTCGACGCGCTGCCGCCGGGCTCGATGCTGAGCGTCTCGATGCCCGAAGACGAGCTCGTGCCGCTGCTCGGCCCCTCGCTCTCGATCGCCGCGGTGAACGGCCCGGGCATGTGCGTGGTCTCGGGACCCTCGGTCGCGATCGATACCTTCACGGTGGCGCTCGCCGCGCGCGGCGTCGCCTCGCGCCGGCTGCAGACCTCGCACGCCTTCCACTCGGCCATGATGGAGGGCGGGCTCGACGCCTTCCGCGTCGAGCTGAAGAAGGTGCGCCTCTCGCCGCCCGAGACGCCCTTCGTCTCGAACGTGACCGGCGCGTGGGTAAACCCCGAGGAGGCGACCGACCCCGAGTACTGGGTGCGGCACCTGCGGGGCACGGTGCGCTTCGGCAAGGGCCTCGAGACGCTGCGCGCGTCGGGCGACCCCATCTTGATCGAGGTGGGCCCCGGCACCGCGCTGACCACGTTGGCGCGCGCGGGCGCGCCCAAGGGCTCGGCGCCGTCGATCGCGTCGATGCGCCACCCGGACCAAGACGCGGGCGACGTCGAGACCTTCCTCGGCGCGGTCGGGCGGGCCTGGCTCGCCGGCGCGTCGCCCTCGTGGGCGGGGCTGCACGGCGGTGAGAAGCGGCGCCGGGTGCCGCTGCCGACCTACCCCTTCCAGCGCAAGGCGGTGTGGCCGAAGCTCCGCGGCGGCACGGCCCGCGGCGCCGAGAGGCCCGCGGCCAGCGCCGGCCAGCGGGTCGACGACGTGGGCGCGTGGTTCTATTCGCCCGCCTGGCGCCACGCGCCCGACCCGCCCCCGATCGACCGAGAGAAGGCGCCCAAGCGCTGGCTCGTGCTCGCCGACCGATCGGGGCTCGGCGGCCGCGTGGCCGCGCGGCTGCGCGAGCTCGAGGGCGCCGAGGTGCAGGTGATCGAAGCGGGGGAGGGGCCCACGACGCGCGCCGGGCACGAGTCGCTCGTCGCGTCGGCCGCGCCCGAGCACGTCGTCGATCTGCGCGGCGTCGACCCCTCGCGCGACGATACGTCGGCCTTCTACGATCTGCTCTTTCTGGGGCAGGCCCTCGCGTCGCTCGAGTCGCCCGCGCGGCTCACGGTGGTCGCGACCGGCTCGCAGCGGCTCTCCGACGAGGCGCTCGACCCGGGCAAGGCGGCCGCGATGGCGGCGGCGACGGTGCTCGGCCAAGAGGTGCCGCAGCTCACCTGCCGCCACGTCGACGTGCCCGCCAAGCTGCGCTCGATCGATCTCCTCGTGGCCGAGCTCTTCGCCGCCGACGCCACGACGCGCGTCGCGCTGCGGGGCAAGCGCTGGGTCGAGTCGCTCGAGCCGCGCCCGATCGCCGCCGCGGCGAAGACGGCAACGAGGCTGCGCCGCGGCGGCGTCTACCTCGTCACCGGCGGCCTGGGCCGCGTGGGCATGACGCTCTGCGAGGCTCTGGCCCGAGGCTACGGTGCCCGCCTCGTCTTGATGGGGCGCTCGCCCCTCGTCGAGAGCGACGAGCGGGTCGCGCGGCTCGAGGCGCTCGGGGCCGAGGTGGCGTACGTCGCGGGGGACGTCGCCGACCCGGCGGCGGCTCGGGCGGCGGTGCGCGCGGCGGTCGAGCGCTTCGGCGCCCTGCACGGCGTCATTCATGCGGCCGGCGTGCCCAGCACCGACCTCACTCTGAGCACGCTCGCCGAGCTGACGGAGGGGGCCTGCGAGGAGCAGTTCCGGGCGAAGGCGCGGGGGGCTCGCGCCCTCGCCGCGGCGCTCGAAGGGCACTCGCCCGACTTCGTCGTGGCGATGTCGTCGCTCGCGACGGTGCTCGGCGGCCTGGGCTTTGCCGCGTACGCGGCGGCGAACGCGTACCTTGATGCGTTCGCCCGCTCGGAAGGGGGGCCCTGGCTCTCGATCGGCTGGGACGCCTGGCGGGACGAGCAGGCGGGGGCCGACGCGGCCTCGTTCGGCGCCGAGCTCGCGCGCCTGGCGATCGCTCCCGCCGAGGGCGTCGAGGCGTTCGAGCGCCTGCTCGGCGCGCCGCCGGCCGACGCGGTGCTGATCTCGACCGCCGACCTCGGGGCGCGCGTCGCGAAGTGGGTCCATCGCGTCGGCGCCGAGGCCCCGCGGGCGGCGGCGACGGGCGCGACGGCGTCGCGGCCCGAGCTGACGACGCCCTACGTGGCGCCTTCGGGCGAGGTCGAAGAGGCGATCGCCCAGATCTGGCGCGAGCTCTTGGGCTTCGAGCAGGTCGGCGTGCACGACGACTTCATGGAGCTCGGGGGCCACTCGCTCATCGCGACGCAGGTGGTCTCGCGGGTGCGCAAGACGTTTCAGATCGACGTGCCGATGCGCGCCTTTCTCGAGGCGCCCACCGTGGCCAAGTTCACCGACGTCGTCACGCGGGCGCGCGCGGCCGAGGCCGCGCCCGACCAGCTCGACGACCTGCTCGCGCGCCTCGAGGGCCTGTCCGAGGCCGAGGCCGCCGAGCTCTTGAGCGCCTGAATCGAACGAGAAGACAGAAAGCCATGAGCACCAACGACTCTCGCATTCAAAACCTGTCGCCGGCCAAGCGCGCCCTCTTGATGCGCATGCTCAAGCAGGGCCAATCGACGGCCGAGATCCCGCGCGGCCAGCGCGGGCCGGGCGACGAGGCGCCGCTCTCGTTCGCGCAGCAGCGCCTGTGGTTCATGGACCAGATGAACCCGGGCAACAATTTTTACAACATACCCTTCGCCGTGCGCATCAAGGGCGCGCTCGACGCGGGCGCGCTCGAGCGCACGCTCGGCGAGATCGTGCGCCGGCACGAGGCCCTGCGCACCACCTTCCGGCTCGCGGGCGGCTCGCCCCGGCAGGTCGTGCACGAGTACGAGCCCTACGCGCTGCCGCGCATCGACCTGTCGACGCTCGCGCCCGAAGACCGCGAGCGGCAGCTCGCGCTCTTGCGCGGCGAGGGCGACCGGCCCTTCGACCTCGGCGCCGGCCCCGTGCTGCGGGCGGCGCTCGTCAAGTGCGCGCCCGACGAGCACCGGCTCTTCATCACGATGCACCACATCGCCAGCGACGGCTGGTCGGTGGCGGTGCTGATCCGAGAGCTCTCGGCCCTCTACCGGGCCTACGCCTCGGGCGGGCCGTCGCCCCTGCCCGAGCTCTCGATTCAGTACGCCGACTTCGCCGCCTGGCAGCGCTCGGCGATCGAGGGCGAGGCGCTGCAGAAGCAGCTCGCCTACTGGAAGGCCCGCCTCGCCTCGGCCCCGGCCCTCGACCTGCCCTCGGACCGCTCGCGCGCGGCGCGCAAGACCGTCGCCGGCGCGCACCACACCTCCGTCATCGCCCCCGCGCTCGCCGACCGGCTCAAGGCGCTGGCCAAGCGCGAGAACACCACGCTCTACGTGACCCTGCTCGCCGCGTTCAAGGTGCTGATGCACGCCTACACGCGGCAAGAAGACGTCGTCATCGGCTCGGCCATCGCCAACCGCAACCGCGCCGAGCTCGAGGAGCTCATCGGCTTCTTCGTCAACACGCTGGTCTTGCGCACCGACCTGTCGGGCGCGCCGGCCTTCACCGAGCTGATGGCCCGCGTGCGCGAGACCGTGCTCGAGGCTGACGCGAATCAAGACGTGCCCTTCGAGAAGCTCGTCGAAGAGCTGCAGCCGAAGCGCCAGTCGCTGCTCAACCCGCTCTTCCAGGTGATGTTCGTGCTGCAGAACATACCCTTCCCGAAGCTCGACCTGCCCGGCGTCAGCTTCGAGGCCGAGGTGATTACCACCGACACCTCGAAGTTCGACCTGTACCTGGCGATCGAAGACCACCCCCACGGCCTCGTCGCCGTCTGGGAATACAGCACCGAGCTCTTCGACGCCCCCACGGTCGAGCGCATGGCCCGGCATTACAACGCCCTGCTCGAGGCCGTCGCCGCGGCGCCCGGCGAGAGCATCGCGTCGCTCTCGATCGCGACGCCCGACGAGCGCGAGCGCGCCCTCGTCGCGTGGAACCGCACCCGCACCGACTACGAACGCGCCGCGACCGTGCCCGAAGTCTTCGCGCAGCGCGCGGCCGAGCGGCCCGACGCCACGGCGCTCGTCTACGGCGGCCGAACGCTCACCTACCGCGAACTCGACGAGCGCTCGAGCCGCCTCGCCCACCACCTCGCCGCGCGCGGCGTCGGGCCCGGCGCCCTGGTCGCGCTCTGCATGGAGCGCGGGGCCGAGCTCGTCGTCACCACGCTCGCCGTCTTGAAGGCGGGCGCGGCCTACCTGCCCCTCGACCCGACCTACCCGGGCGAGCGCCTCGCGTTCATGCTCGCCGACAGCAAGGCCGCGGCCCTCGTCACCGACGGCAGCGTCGCGGCCGACTTCGCCCCCGAGGGCCTGGCGTGGGTTCGCCTCGACGAAGAGGCCGAGGCCGTCGCCGCCCGCCCGAGCTCGCCGCCGCCGCGGGTCGGCGGCCCCGAGAGCCCCGCCTCCGTCATTTACACCTCGGGCTCGACCGGCACGCCCAAGGGCATCGTCATACCGCAGCGCGCGATCACGCGCCTCGTGCGGGGCACGAACTACGTTCAGCTCACGCCCGATCACCGCATCGCCCAGGCCTCGAACGCCTCGTTCGACGCGGCGACCTTCGAGATCTGGGGCGCGCTCTTGAACGGCGCCGTGCTCGTCGGGGTCGACCGCGACACCGCCCTCTCGCCCCGGGCGCTGGTCAGGTTCTTGCGCGAGCAGCGGGTCAGCACCCTCTTTCTCACCACCGCGCTCTTCAACCAGATCGTGCGCGAAGACCCGGCCGCCTTCCGCACGCTGCGCGAGGTGCTCTTCGGCGGCGAGGCCGTCGACCCCGAGCTCGTGCGCCGGGCGCTGCCCGAGGGGCCAAAGCGCCTCTTGCACGTCTACGGCCCGACCGAGGTCACGACCTTCTCGACCTGGTACGAGGTGAAAGACGTGCCCCCCGACGCCGCCACCGTGCCCATCGGCGGCCCGCTCGCCAACGCCCAGCTCTACGTGCTCGACGCCCGCCTGCGGCCCGTGCCCGTGGGCGCGCCCGGCGAGCTCTACGTGGGCGGCGACGGCATGGCGCTCGGCTACCTCGACCGGCCCGAGCTGACGCGCGAGCGCTTCGTGCCCAACCCCTTCGACGAGGCGGCGAGCCCGCGCCTTTACAAGACCGGCGACCTCGTGCGCTACCGCGACGACGGCATGCTCGAGTTCCTCGGCCGGGTCGACCACCAGGTAAAGTACCGCGGGTTTCGCATCGAGCTCGGCGAGATCGAAGAGGCGATGGTGCGCCACCCGCTGGTGCAAGACGCCGCCGTGCTCTTGCGCGAAGACGCCCCGGGCGAAAAGCGCCTCGTCGGCTACCTCACGGCGAAGCCCGTCGAAGACGACGCGGGCGGGGGCGACCCCGCGGGCGAGCACGTCGGCCTCTGGCACAAGCTCTACCAAGACCTCTACCAGGGCCCGGCGCCGTCCGACGATCACGCTTTCAACACCGTCGGCTGGAACAGCAGCTACACCGGGCGGCCCATCCCCGATGGTGAGATGAAAGAGTGGCAAGACGACACCGTCGGCCGCATCGCCGCGCTCAAGCCGCGGCGCGTGCTCGAGATCGGCTACGGCACGGGCCTTCTGCTCTTCAAGCTCGCCCCCAAGGCCGAACGGTACGTCGGCACCGACTTCTCGGGCGCCGCGCTCGACTACGTGCGCGCGCACCTCGGGGGCCTCGCCGACAAGGTCGAGCTGCGCCAGGGGCCGGCCGACGAGCTCGGCGATCTCGCGGGCGCCGGCTTCGACACCGTCATCATCAACTCGGTGATTCAATACTTTCCGAGCGTGGGGTATTTGCTCAAGGTCATCGACGCCGCCGTCGCGGCGCTCGCCCCGGGGGGCCGCCTCTTCTTGGGCGATCTGCGCAGCTACCCGATGCTCGAGACCTACCACGCGGCCGTCGAGCTCTCGAAGGCCGAGCCCTCGCTGCCCTCGGCCGAGCTCGCCCGCCGCATTCGCATGCAGCTCTCGCAGGAGACCGAGCTCGCCCTCTCGCCCGACCTCTTCCGCGCGCTGCGCTCGCGCCACCCGCAGATCGAGCGCATCGAGGTCGCGCCCAAGCGGGGCCGCGGCGTCAACGAGCTCACCCAGTTTCGCTATCAGGTTATCGTGCACCTCGCCGGGGGGGGGCCGCCCGCGCCGCCGGTCGCCGCCTGGTACGACTGGAAGGCCGACGCCGGCGATCTCGACCGCCTCGCCCGCCGCCTCGAGGGCGCGACGGGCCCGGTCGGCTTCGCGCGCGTGCCCAACGCGCGGGTGCTCGCCGAGGCGAGCGCGCTCGAGCTGCTCGGCGGCAAGCGGGCCCCGAAGACCGCCGGCGAGCTGCGCGTCGCGGGCCGCGCGCTCGCGGCCGGGGCGATGGCGCCCGACGACGTCTGGGCGCTCGGCGAGCGCCTCGGCTGGGAGGTCGACCTCGCCTGGGAGCGCCACGGCGCCGAGGGCTCGTTCGACGTCGTCTTCTGGCCGCGCGGCACGCCGAAGCCCGACACCGAGCGCGGCCGCGACGGCTTCGCGCCCGGCCCCTTCCGCGAGTACGCGAACCGGCCGCTGCAGGGCCGCATCGCGCGCAAGGTCGCGCCGGCGGTGCGGGCCGCGCTGGCCGAGCGGCTGCCCGAGTACATGGTGCCCACGGCCTTCGTGGTGCTCGAGGCCATGCCGCTGAACCCGAACGGCAAGATCGACCGCCGCGCGCTGCCGCCGCCCGACCGGGTGCGCTCGGAGCTCGAGTCGTCGTACGTCGCGCCGCGCGACGACGTCGAGTTCAAGCTGGCCAAGATCTGGGAAGACTGCCTCAACGTGCACCCGGTCGGCGTCAAAGATGACTTCTTCGACCTCGGCGGCCACTCGATCTTGGCGGTGCGGCTGATGACGCAGATTCACGCGGCCTTTCACCAAGACGTGCCCGTCTCGGCCCTCTTCGAGGCCCGCACGATCGAGAACCTCGCCAAGCTGGTCGGCGCGAAAGAGACCGAGGCGGCCTGGTCGCCCGTCGTGCCGGTGCAGACGGGCGGGCCGAAGCCGCCCCTCTTCTTCATTCACCCGGCGGGCGGCACGGTCTTTTGCTACCTCGAGCTCGCGCGCGAGCTCGGCCCCGACCAACCCTTCTACGGGGTGCAGGCCCGCGGCCTGCAAGAGGGGCAAGAGCGCATCGAGAGCATCGGCGCGATGGTCGACCTCTACGTCGAGGCCATCCGGGCGGTGCAGCCGCGGGGGCCCTACCTGCTCGGCGGCTGGTCGTTCGGCGGCATGCTGGCCTTCGAGATCGCCTCGCGGCTCGAGGCCACGGGCGAGCGGGTCTCGCACGTCGCGCTGCTCGACGTCGGCGCGCCGACCCACATGGGCGAGGCGCTCGCGACGCTCGACGACGCCAAGGTGCTCGTGAGCTTCGCGCGCGACGCCTACATACCCCTCGACAAGACCGAAGACGAGCTGCGGGCGCTGCAATACGAAGACCAGCTCACGTACTTCGCGGGCCAGGCGACCAAGGCCGAACGCCTGCCGCCCGGGGCGAGCATGGCGCAGCTGCGGCGCTTTCTCGACTGCGCGCGCACGAACATCGGCCTGATGCGGGCGCACACGCCGGGCACCTTCGGCGGGGCGGTGTCGCTCTTGCGCGCCGCTGAAGAGGCCGAGGGCCGCTTCGCCGACCGCGACCCCCGCCGCGGCTGGGGCCGGCACGCGACCGGCAAGCTCGACCTCTACACCGTGCCCGGCGACCACACGACGATGATGCAGCAGCCGCACGTGCGGGCCGTCGCCGAGTGCCTGGCCCGCTGCCTCGAAGGGGCGGTGAGGTCGTCGTGAGCGCGGGCACGGCCGTCGCCGCGGCGGGCGCAGAAGGGCTGCCGCCCGGGCCGAAGATCGGGCTCTTCAACATCCGGTCGTACGTCAAAGACGCCCCGAAGTTCTTCGAAGGCTGCCGCGCGAAGTACGGCGACACGTTCACGCTCAGCCTGCCGCTGGGCAAGCTGGTGCTCACCGGCTCGCCCGAGGGCGTGCGGCAGATCTACGCGGCCGAGGCCTCGGGCCTCGACGTCTTCGCGCCCGAGTTCTTCTCGCCCTTCTTGAACGAGACCTCGCTGCCGGTGCTCGGCGGGGCGCGGCACCAGCGCCAGCGCAAGCTCTTGTCGCCGCCCTTTCATGGCGCGCGCATGAAGGCCTACGGCCGGGTGATGCAAGACATCACGCTCGAGCGGGTCCGGGCGTGGGCGCCGGGCTCGGTCGTCGATCTGACCGAGCTCGGGCACGCGGTCTCGCTCGAGGTCATCATTCGCACCATCTTCGGCGTCGCCGAGGCCGACCGCACCGCCCGGTTCGTCGCGGCGGTGACCGAGTACACGCGGGCGATGCGGCCCGTGCTCATCTTCTTTCCGCCCTCGCGGCGCGGCTTCGGCGGCCTCGGCCCCTGGGCCAAGTACCTCCGCGCCAAGGCCGCGATCGAGGCGCTGATCGACGAGCAGGTCGGGCGCTACCGCCGGGACCGGGGGCGCGACGCCGACTCGGTCTTGCGGCTCTTGCTCGACGCCCGCGACGAAGACGGCCAGCCGATGACCGACCGGCAGGTGCGCGACGAGATGCTCACGCTGCTCTTCGGCGGGCAAGAGACCACGGCCATCTCGATGGCCTGGGTCTTCCATCGCCTCGGCCGCCACCCGGCCGTCCTCGAGCGGCTGCGCGCCGAGGTGCGGGCCCTCGGCGAGCTGCCCGAGCCCTCGGCGCTCGCCTCGCTGCCCTACCTCGAGGCGGTCTGCAACGAGGCGCTGCGCCTGTACCCGGTGGCGAGCAACGTCGCCCGCAAGCTGACGCGGCCGCTCGAGCTCTGCGGCCACGAGGTGCCCGCCGGGGCCGGCGTCGGGGCCTGCGTCTCGCTCGTGCACACCAACGCCCGCCTCTACCCCGAGCCGCACGAGTTCCGGCCCGAGCGCTTTCTCGAGAAGAAGTTCGGGCCCCACGAGTTCATGCCCTTCGGCGGCGGCGTCCGGCGTTGCATCGGCGCCGCGTTCGCGTCGTACGAGATGAAGATCGTGGTCGGCACCGTGGTGGCGCGCTGCGAGCTCGCGGGCGCGGGCGGGCCGCCCATACCCCAGGTGCAGCAGAGCTTCGTGCTCGGGCCACGCGACGCGGTGCGCCTGCGCTACGACGGGCCCGCGTCCTGAGAGAGGCTGTCATGTACGTCGACGAACGAAGCCCCCGCCCGCGCCCGCCCGGGCGGCCCGCGCCCGAAGCCTCGCCCGCCGCGCCCGCGGCCTCCGCCGCCACGCCCGCGCGCGCCGCCGTCCCTGCCGATGCCTCGCCCGCCGCCGCCGTGCGCGCCGACGACGCCGCCGCCGTCGGCGGGGCGCCGGGCGTCGTGTTCGTCTTCTCGGGCATCGGCTCGCAGTGGGCGGGCATGGGCCGCTCGCTCTACGCGAGCGAGCCCGCCTTCCGGGCGGCGATCGAGGCCTGCGACGAGCACGTGCGGTCGTACGCCGGCTGGTCGCTCGTCGCGGCGCTGATTTCGCCCGAGCACGAGCGCCGGCTGTTCGAGAGCGACGTTGCCTTCCCGGCCATCGTGTCGGTCGAGATCGCGCTCGCGGCCCTCTTCCGATCGTGGGGCGTCGAGCCGGCGGCGGTCGTGGGCCACAGCGTCGGCGAGGTGGCGGCTGCGCACGTCGCGGGGGCGCTCTCGCTCGCCGACGCGATGCGCGTCATCTGCGCGCAGGGGGCGCAAATCAAGCGGCTGCGGGGGCAGGGCGCGATGGCGCTGGTGGCGCGGCCTTGGGCCGAGGTGGGGCCTTGGCCCGCGGGGCGCGCGCTCTTCCGGGCGATCGACATGGGGCCGCGCTCGTGCGTGGTCGCGGGGGCGCCGGCCGAGGTCGACGCGCTCGTCGCCGAGCTCTCGGAGCGAGAGACATTCGCCCGCCGGGTCGACGCCGACGTGCCGGCGCATTGCCCGCTGCTCGACGTGCTGCGTGACGATCTGCTGGCGGCGGTGAGCCCGATCTCGCCGCGCGCCCCCTCGCTGCCCTTGGTGACCGCGACCGCCCCCGGAGAGGGCGCGCCCTTCGGCCCCGAGCATTGGGTGCGCAACCTCTGCGACGCGGTGCTGCTGCGGGGTGCGGTCGCCGAGCTGGTGGGGCGGGGCTTTGCGTCGTTCGTCGAGCTGAGCCCGCACCCGCTCTTGACGCGTCCGCTCGAAGAGGGGGGCGCCAGGCTCGCGCTCTCGACGCTGCGGCGCGGCGAAGACGAGCGCGGCGCGCTGCTCGGCGCGCTCGCTACGCTACGCCCCGGCGCTGCGGCGCGCGGGGGGCCGGCCGCGGACTCTCGAGCGCCGGGCTCGACGCGGCAGGCTTCCGGGCCCGAGGGCGAGGGGGCGCGGGCGCGCCCGGCGCCGGCGGGGCTCGAGGGTGCTCGAAGCGAGGTCGAAGGGCGCCTCGCTGAGATCTGGGCGCGCGTCCTGCGGCGGGCCGACGTGCCCGTCGACGTGGCCTTTCGCGATCTCGGCGGCGACTCGCTGAGCACGTTCTCGATGCTCGCCGAGGTTCGGCGCGCCTTCGGCGTCGCGCTCGGCGCCGACGACGTCGACGCCGCGTCGACCCTGCGCGCCCTGGCCGCGCGCCTCGGCGCCGAGCGCGCGGCCGGCGGCGCCCCCGCGGGCGACTCGCCCGACCCGGTCGGCGCCGACGAGCGCGCGGCCCTGCTCTCGTCGCTCGGCCTCACCGAGGCTGAGGTCGAAGACGTCTTTCCGCTCACGCCCGCGCAGTATGCGGTCACCGGCTGGGCCCACGCTAGGGGCGAGGTGCCCGCCGAGTGGCGCCGCGCCCTCGGGCCGGCCGACATGCGCCTCTATTGCCATTCGCGCATCTACTGGCTGCGGGGCCCCCTCGACGCCGCCCGCCTGCGCGAGGCCTTCGCCGCGATGATGGCCCGCCACTCGCTGCTGCGCACCGCCTATCACTGGGGCGATCTGCGCCGCCCGCTGCAGTACACGCTCCGCGACGCGGGCGTCCCCTGGGAAGAGCGCCCGCTCCTGCCGGGCGCGAGCTCGCGGCGGCGCCTGCCCGGCCCGCTGCGGGCCCTCGCCGGGTTCGCCGCGGTCGCCGCCGCGGGCCGCGAGTTCGAGCGCGCCTTCGACCCGCGGGGGCCGCTCGTGCGCCTCGTGCTCTTGCGGGCGGCGCGCGAGGAGCACGCGCTCGTCGTCCTCTTCAACCACGCGACGCTCGACGCCTGGGGCGCCATGCAGCTCGTGCGCGATCTGATCGCCGCCTACGACGGGCGCGCCGAGGGGCCGCTGCGGGCGACCTACGGCGACTACGCGCGCTGGGCCGACCGGGCCTCGCACGAGGGCTTCGACCGGCACTGGCGCGAGTTCGCCGAGGCGCCGCGCCTGCCCGCGCGCCCGCCGCGGCCCCGGTGGCGGCGCCTCGTCGACGCCCTGCTCGCGCGCCTGCCGCTCTACCCCCGCAAGGCCGAGGGCGTCCCTACGTTGCACCTGCGCGTCTCGGCCGAGTCGCGGCGGCTCGCCCGCGCGTACGCCGCCGAGCGCCCCGTCTACGCCCCCGGCGACGAAGAGCCCAAGTTCGTCGGCGTGCTGGTGCCGGAGGCCCTGACGCGGGCCCTGCGGGCGCAGGCGCGGCGGCTCGGCGTCGACGCGAGCGTGCTGCTCATCGCCGCGTGGTCGCTGGCGCTGCGCCCGCTCGTCGGCGCGCCCGGGGTGCCCCTGCGCGTCGTCGACCACGGCCGCCCGCTCGACGTCGCCGACAGCGACCGGATGGCCGGCCACTTCGCGAACTACCTGCCCGCGCTCGTCCCGATCGACGACGGCGCCACCGTCGGGGCCTGGCTCGCGTCGCTCAAGGCCCGCGTCGCCGACGTCATCGCCGCGGGGCGCGGCCGCGTCGCCTTCGTCGACCAGGCCGCCTTCGCCCGCGCCGTCGACCGCCAGGCCGTCTTCAACTGGCTGCCCACCGACGAGTTCACGACCGGGGCGCAGGTGGGCGATCTGCACGTCGAGGTGCCCTTCCTGCAGGACGCGACGCTGCCGCTCTTGATCCTCAGCCGCTCGGTCGTGCTCTCGCACGAGGCGATCGGCGACCGGCTGCGGGTCGCCGCGACGCTGTGGTTCGGCGACACGACGAACCACGCGATCGTGCGCGCGTTCGTGCGGGCCCTGCGCGCGCTCTGCGACCCGGAGGGCGCGGTCCGCGCGGTCCGCGAGATCGCCCCCGGCGGCTTAGCCCGGCCCGCCCGCCGGGGGGCCGCCCGCCGGGGGAGCGATCGGTGGGGGAGCGACCGGCGGGGGAGCGACCGGCGGGGGGGCGATCGGCGGGGGGCCGCCCGGCGGGCGGGCGACCGGGTCGGCGCCGGGGGCCGCGCCCCGGGGCGCCGCGAGCGGCACGACGCGCCCTTCGCGGCGCAGGCGGCGCAAGAGCTCGCGGTGCGCCACGTAGCCCCGGTGCACCTCGTCGTCGCGGCCGAGCACGCGCTCGCCGCAGGCCGGCAGCCGCGCGAGCCTCGCCTCGATGCCCGCGCGCGCGAAGAGCACGCACGCGACGCGGTGGCGCGAGAGCATCACGCAGAGCCGGCCCGCGTCGAGGTGGAAGCCGCGCGGATCGAGCCGGCCCGAGAGCGGGTGGTGCGCGAGCATGACGGCCCGCTCGAGCCCCTGGAAGCGGTCGGCCGTCTCGACCAGCACCGCGCGCGCGAGCTCGCTCGGCAGCCGCTCGGCCACCGCGTGCACCTGCGCGACGTTGGCGCAGACGACGCCGACGTCGCCGGGCTCGAGGCGCCGCAGGCCACGCTCGTCGCGGAGCATGGGCCCCCGTTCGAAGAGCCGCCCGAGCGTCGCGGCGAGCGCCCGGGCGAGCCCCTCGTCGACCTCGCCGCTCGGGCCCGCCGGCAGCTCGGCCATCACCAGGCTCGCGCCCCCGGCGACGCGGTCGAGCGGCGCGTCGAGGGGCGCGGAGCCCGGGGCCTCGAGGCGCAGCGAGCGCTCGCCCGGCGCGCTGAGCGCCCGGAAGGGCAGGGCGGGGTAGAACGAGGGCTGGACGAAGCGCACCGTGTCGGGCACCAGGCGGCGCGAGACGGGCAGCGCGAGCCGCGTCACCTCGGGGTGGCGCGAGACGAGGGCGCTCGGGCACGCCACGTGGGGCCCCGTCGGGTCGGACGCCCAGCGCTCGATCTTGCACGTGACGACGGGCGCGATCTGGCCCGGGTCGCCGACCAGCACGTAGCGCCGCGCCAGGTTCGCGATCTGGTGAAAGAGCACGTCGGCGAGCTGGTACGCCTCGTCGACGATCAGCACGTCGAAGCGCTCGGTCGCCCCGTCGAGCGTCGACCACTTGGTCGCGTTGGCGACGACGACGCAGGGCCCCTCGGGCAGCGCCCCCGCCTTGGTCGCCAGCGTCAGCCCCGGCAGCGCCCGCAGCGAGGGCGGCGGCTCGAGCCCGCTGCGGTGCAGGAGCACGAAGCGCAGGCTCGGGCGCGACCGCGCCAGCCGCTCGGCGAGGTCGAAGGCCTGCCGGTTGGTCTGCGTCGCGATCATGCAGCGCTCGCGCAGGTACGAGAGCGAGAGCAGCGCGAGCCGCTCGACCGCGCCGGTCTTGCCGGCGCCCGGGGGCGAGTCGAGGCAGAGGGCGGGCAGGCGCCGCCAGTGCATCGCGAGCAGCCGCTCGAGCGTCTCGTCGGCCGCCCGGCGGGGGTCGAGCGCGTACGCCGGGGTGGCCGCCCGGCGGGGCGCGAGCGGGGGCGTTGTGCCCTCGCCTGGCCGCGGGGCGCGGCGGCCGTGGGCGCCCTCGCCCGAGGGGCCGAAGCCCGGCGTCGCCCGCCCCTCGCCCGGGGGCGGGGCGAAGGGCCGCGCCGCCTGCCCTTCGCCCAGAGGTAGGGCAAGGGCCCGCGTCGCCCGCCCCTCGCCCGGCGGCGGGGCGAAGGGCCGCGCCGCCCCCGCGGGCGCCCGGCCGCTCATCGCAGCGCCTCGAGCGCGCGCAGGAGGTTGGGGGGCGGGTCGCCGGCCTGGGGGGGCGGGTCGGGGGCCCTGGCGCGATCGTGCGTCCAGGGGCGCTGCGCGATGCGGTGGCTCAGCCGCACCCGGCCCCGCGTCAGCTCGTACCAGACGGGGGGGGCCGGGCCGAGCTCGACCCGGTCGCCCTCGGCCGGCGGGCCCGCCGCCCGCATGCCCGCGACGACTAGCGCCTCGAGGCGGGTGTGGGGCCCGCTGCGGTGCAGATCTTCGACCACGACCTTCAGCCGCGGGTCGGCCATCAGGTGCAGCTCGGCGCCGCGCCGCACCCGGAGCGAGCGCTGCTCGCTCTCGACCCAGAAGCGGGCCCGCTTGCTCAGGCCCGACCCGACCTCGCGCACCTCGCGCACGACGCCCTCGACCACGCGCCCCTCGCACTTGGCCCGCAGCCGCGCCAAGGGGTCTTGGTGCACGAGGGCCCGCTCGTAGTTCTCTTGCGCGAGCTGCCGCCCGACGAACTCGTAGGCCGCCTGCCGCGGCAGGTCGGCGCGGCCCGGGCGCGCGTAGGCGACGCCCTTCTCGGCGAAGCGCTCGTAGGCCTCGGCCTCGATCGTCTCGAGCTCGGGCAGGCAGCCGAGCCGCTCGGGGAAGCCCTCGCAGAGCAGCCGCACCGCCCGCCGGGTCGCCCCGTAGAGCCGCAGCACCTCGCCCCGCAGCTGGCCGTCGATCTCGGCCGCGATGGCCGAGAGCGCCTCGGCGGGCGCGCCCCGCTTGCGCCCGAGGTTGTAGCGCGCGACGGGGCCCTCGAGCGCCCGCTTGTCGAACGAGGGGTCGGTGCGCACGCCCATCGGCGTCGCCTCGGCCGCGGCGAGCGCCCGGTCGAGGGGCACGCCCGGCGGCGGGTCGACCCAGGTCAAGAGGGCGCCGAGGTGCTCGTCTTCGCCGGGCTGCTGGCCCGTCGCGTAGTGCTGCGAGAGCACCTCGGTCGCCGCGTGCAGCGCTTGCTGCCCCGCGACGGGCGCCCGCCCCGTGGCGTAGACGAGCAGGCGGGCGAGGGCCTTGAGCTCGGGCGGCCCGGGGGCGTGCCAGAGGTACTCGCCGAGCGTGTCGAGCAGCGCGACGGCCGCCCGCGAGGGCACCCAGATCTGCGGGTAGGCCCCGGCCCGCAGGCTCGCCTCGGCGTAGGGCGCGAGCCGCGCGCCGAGCCAGGCGAAGAGCCCGAAGAGCTCGTCGCGCCGGCGCGGGTCGGGCACGCTGTAGACGAGCGGCTCGCGCTTGGCGATGGGGCCGCAGGCGACCGCGTGCACCGCCGTCTCTTCGCCCGCCATCGCCAGCGGGCAGAGCACCCACGCCTCGCGCCGCACCGCGACGCGCCGGCGCGCCGCGAGCGGCTGGGCGCGCCCGCGGTCGAAGGCGAGCATGCGCAGCGCGAGCGCGAACTCGTCAGCCACGCCCGAGGGCCTTTCGGTAGGCGCTCACCACCCGGCGCAGCCGCGACGCCGAGGCGCGCTCGGCGTCCGACGAGGGCGCGTCGTCGCCCCGGACGTAGCGCGCCATGCGCACGATCGACCCGACGGGCGCGAGCTGCTCGCGCGCCCGGTCGCCGAGCAGCGCCGGGTCGGCCGCCGCGAGCGCCTCGCGCTTGCAGTGCCGGGCGAGCGCGCAAAACTCGCGGCACTCTTCGACGTAGTAGTTCGGGATCGAGAGCAGCAGCTTCGGGTCGGCGAGCCCCGCGCCCCCCGCCCGCTCGGCCGCCGCGACGAGGTGCCGGGGCGCCGCCGCGAGCGCCCGCTCGATCGAGTCGACCTCGCCCTCGAGCGTCATCGCCCGCAGCGTCGGCCAGTTGGTGCCCGCCTTGCGCAGCACCAGGTCGCACGCCGCCCGCGCGAAGGCGCCCCGGCCCAGCCGCCGCGCCGCCTGCCGGAGCGCCACGACCGCCACCGCCGCCTGCCGGCACGCGCCCCGCAGGTCGGCCGGGTCGGTCTTGCTCGCCTTGTCGGCGTACGACTTGATCTCGCCCGGCAGGTAGAACCCGCGCCCGTCGGCGACGAGGTAGTCGGCCTCGATGTCGAAGCTCGCCCCCGCCACCTCGACCCCCAGCACCGCGTGCGCCACGATCGACGGCCGCCCCCGCTCGGCCGCGCCCGCGAGCAGGTAGAGCGTCGCGTCGCGCCGCCGCCGCGCCTGCTCGGCCCGGTCGAGCCCCGGCGCCAGCCCCTCGCGCAGGTCGACGAAGGGCCCCGCCGCCACCTCGCGCCGGCCCGCCCGAAGGTAGAGCTCGAGCAGCCTCGCCCCCCCCTCGCTCAGCACGTAGCGCTCGAACGAGTTGCCCCGCACCAGCGCGAACGGCGACTGCCCCTCGAGCCCGCGCTCGCCCAAGATCTCGTTGGCCGCCATGTTCGGCCCCACCCCCGACGCCGTCAGCACCTGCAGCCGCTCGCACGAGGGGTTTCGCGCCATGTGCTCAAGCCCCCGCGCCCCCGGCCCCCGCCTGGGGCGCAGCCCCCCGCGCAGCCGCGCCCTCGCCTCGGCCGGCGTCATCGCCCCGCCTCGCCCGCCGCCCGCCCGCGCCGTCAACGCCGCCCCCCGCCGCGCGGCAAGGCGCCGCCCCGGGCCGCCTCGGCACCCCCGCGCGTCGCTTCGACGTCGAGCCCTTCACCCATGTCGCCTCGTGCGATGCCCCGCCCGCCGGCGCCGCCGGGGCGAGGCCATTCTAGCGCTTAGACGCCCAGACGTCGCGCCATACTGCGCAAAGCCCTGAACAACTGAACATGCGATCAGATATCGCCTTGCCCCGCCGCGGCCCGCCCGCCCGCCCATTCTCCGCAGAAAGGCCCGCCACTATTGGCTCGGCGCGGGCGAGGCGCCAGGGGTAGACTCGCCGCCCACAGGAGCCACCGACGATGTTCGAATCGCTTAAGAAGCCCCCCCCGCCGCTCGTCCGACTCGCGCTCTGGGGCCTTCTCGTCCTGCTCGTCGCGTGCGACCGCAAGGGCCCCGTCGACGCCGGCCGCCAGGGCAACCTGCTCGCCAACCTCAAGCCCCTGCTGGCGACCGGCGTCAACGCCCCCGACCGCCTCACCGACGGCGTCGCGGCGGGCAACGGCGAGCCCTACGACTCCGAGCTCGCCGCGCGCCTCAACGACGCCAACGCCACCGTCGTCTACGACCTCGGCGAGAGCCGCAAGATCGCGAGCGTCTGGCTGCAGGGCGACAACGACGACAACTACACGGTCGAGATCTCCGACGACAACAAAGACTACCGGCGCCTCTGGTCCGCCCCCTCGGCCAACGAGCAGGGCCTGCAAGAGCGCTTCACCTCGGCCCTCAACGACACCGGGCGCTACCTGCGCGTGCGCGCCCGCGGCGGCGACGGCGTCTACTCGCTCTCCGAGGTGCAGGCCTTCACCGACCCGCCGAAAGACATGCCCAAGGTCCGCCGCCAGCGCAGCAAGTCGGCGACCGACGTGCGCACGCGCGCCCTCACCTTCGGCCTCGCCCTCCTCGCCTTCGTCTTCGCCACCACCCGCCGCTCGCCCGCCTGGTGGCTCGTCGTCGCCGCCGGCCTGCCCCTCGTCGCCGGCGCCCTCTTCTTCATGAACGTGGCGCAGGGCTGGCCCCACGTCAGCCAGCAAGACGTCTCGCTCGTGCGCGGCGTCATCGCCACCGTCGCCGCCCTCGCCGTCGCCCGCGAGGTCTTCGCCCCCAAGGGCTTCGAGGCGCACCGCGGCGCCACCCTCGCCACGCTCGCCCTCACCGGCGCGCTCGGCGTCTCCGCCTTCTACAACCTCTGGCAGCCCCAGTTCTTCGACGCCACCCTCAACGGCCGCACCTTCGCGCACGTCCTCGACATGCGCCAGTACTGGGCCACCGCCAAGTACTTCCCCGAGATCGGCTACCGCGGCATCTACAACGCCGACATGGCCGCCTACGTCGAAGACACGCCCGGCGTCACCCTCGAGAGCATCGCCAACAAGCCGATGCGCAACCTCGACGACCACCACGTCAGCACCGTCGGGGCGCAGCGCCCGAAGATCGAGGCGGTCAAGCAGCGCTTCACCCCTGAGCGCTGGGAGGCCTACAAGCGCGACCAGCGCTACCTGCGCGCCGCGATGGGCATCCCCGCGTACTTCGAGTTCATGTTCGACTTCGGCGGCAACGCCACCCCCGTGTGGATCACGCTCGCCCACTACCTCTTCAACGCCACCACCGCGAGCAACCAGGCCTTCCTCGCGATGGGCTCGCTCGACCTCGTCCTCGTCCTCGCCGCCCTCGTCGCCATCGGCCGCACCTTCGGCGCCCGCACCGCCTTCGTCTGCGCCACCATCTTCGGCGCCAACGACTTCATCATGTACGGCACCAACTGGGCCGGCGCGCCGCTCCGCCACGACTGGATGGTCTACCTCGCCTTCGGCGCCTGCGCCCTGCGCACAGAGCGCTGGGCCCTCGGCGGCTTCTTCCTCGCGATGGCGACGCTCATCCGCGCCTTCCCCGCGCTCGCCCTCATCGCCCTCGGCCTGCCCCCCGTCTGGTACGCCCTCGAGCGCTACGCCGAGCGGCGCGAGTGGCCCCACCCCCGCGAGATCGTCGAGCGCCACAAGCACCTCGTCCGCGCCCTCGCCGCCGCCGCCGTCACCATCGCCGTCGCCGTCGCCCTCACCTCGGCCCTCTGGGGGGCCTCGTCCTGGGGCGACTGGTACAAGAAGGTCGGCCAGCTGCAGGCCGAGCCGCACGCCAACCACATCAGCCTGCGCTCGCTCGTCGCCGGCTCCGAGGGCAACCAGGCCCAGCTCTTGCGGGCGCGCATGCCCGTCTTCGCCTCGGCCGCCGCCTTCTTCGTCGCCATGGTGTCCGTCGGCGCCCGCAAGAAGCGCCCCGAGCAGATCGCCATGCTCGGCCTCATCTTGATGCCCGTCTTCTTCTACCCGGCCAACTACTACATTCACCTGGTCTGGCTCCTGCCGATGCTCGTCATCGAGCGGCGCTGGGCGACCGCCGGGGGCCCGCGCGCCGCCGCCGCGGGCCTGCGGGCCGCCGAGGGCGAGGGCCGCGTGCTCGAGCCGCGCGAAGGCTGGGTCTGGATGACCCTGCTGCTCATGTGCGCGGCGCAGTACTTCACCACGCCCATCGCCGACAAAGCCCTGCACTTCTACCTCGCCGGCGTCTGCCTCTTCAGCGCCTTCATCGTCCTGCTCGTCGCCTACGTCCACGGCGACGCCCCCGAGCTCTTCGGCCTCGTGGCGCGCCTCCGAGAGCCCCACGCCGCCGGCGCCGCCGCCACCGCGGTCGCGTCGGGCGCGGACGAGCACGAGGACGAGGACGACGACGAAGAGGACGACGACGACGAAGACGACGACGAGGCCACCGACTCCGAGCCCGGCGAGGGCGGGCGCCGCGCCTCAAGCCCGGGCGTCGACGGCAAGAAGCCCGCGCTGTCTTGAAGCGTGGCGCTCCCTGTCCCGAAACGGGGGGTAGGGGGCACGGAAGGCCCAGGCCCGCGCTCGGGCGGGGCCGAAGGGCGCGGCGGCCCGCGCTGAGGCAGGGCGCGACCTGGGGCAAAAGCGCGCGGGTGGCGGGCGCTCCCGAGCCCCCCGGATCGACGTCGCATCCGAGGGCGAGCCCCCGCCCGATCGCGACGGCGCGCCTATCGCGCTGGCGCCCGTGCTTCGGCTCGGGCCGCCGCGGTCTTCTTTTTGCAGCTACCACGCGCTGCAACGTTCTTCTGCTGCGTTGATGTCGCCGGGCCCGGCGATCGGGGTGCAGGGGCCCCGTCACCTCGCGAAGGCAAGACGGGCCACCCGCTCGCCCGAACGCCCCGCCGCACTCGCCGCCTGTCGCTACGGGCGCGCCGCCGGTCGCCGCGCCCGGCGGCGCGCCCACCCCTCGCTTTTTCTTTCGAGCCTAGAAAGGTACCCGATGAACCTGCCCCCCCGAGCTCCCTCGCTCCTCTGCACGACGCTCGCCGCCCTCGCGACGGTCGCCGGCGCCGGCTGCGACGCCGCCGCCTCGCGCGCCGCGCCCGTGCTGGGCGCCCCGGCCCTCGGCGCCGTCGAGCGCGGAGAGGGCAGCCCCTCGCTCGCGCCCGCCGAAGACGAGCTGCGCGGCCCCCCGGGCGAAGGCGCGCCGGGCCCCGCTCGCCCGGGCGCGGCGCCGCCCGCCGGGGGCGCGCTCGACCCCACCTTCGGCGCGGGGGGCCTCGTCCGGCTCGATCTAATGCCGCCCTTCGGCGGCCTCGGCGCGATCGTCGTCGGCGACGGCGGCGCGATCAGCGTCGTCGGCGGAGACTACGGCCTCGTCGCGCGCCTGCTCGAAAACGGAGCGCCCGACCCGAGCTTCGGCTTCGGGGGCGTCGCCGTGCCCGGCCCCGCCGGCTTTTATGTCAGCGCCGCCGCCCTGCAGCCCGACGGCCGCCTCGTCATCTCGGGCGCCGACCTCACTGCGACCACCCCCCGCCGCGTGCTCGTCCGGCGCCTGAACGCCGACGGCACGCCCGACCCGTCGTTCGGCGAGGGCGGCCTCGCCGGCATTCACCTGGGTCGCGACGGCTGGGCCAACGTCACCGACCTCGCCCTGCAGGGCGATCGCCTGGTGGCCGTCGGCCACGGAGAGCACCCGGACCGGCCCGGCCCGGCCGCGTTCGCGCTTCGCCTCGGGCCCGACGGCTCGCTCGATCGGTCGTTCCACGACCCCGACGGCTTCCTGGCTTATAGCGCCCCGGGCTCCGCGCAGGGGGTCGCCCCGGGCGACGAGTTCGTCTCGCTGCTCGTCCGCCCCGACGGCTCGCTCTTCGCGGCCGGCACCGGACAAAACCTCGCCTTGCCCCCCGGCGAGCAGAGCCCCGACTTTCTGCTCTACCACCTCTCGCCCGACGGCCAGCCCGACGCGACCTTCGGCGACGCCGGCGCGCTCTACCTTGCCCCCTCGCCCGGCCCGGGGCCCCTCGAAGAGCACTGCGCCAAGCTCGGCGCGACCCGCGACGGCCGGCTCGTCCTGGGCGGCACTTCGTACGCGCTCGGCGCCTCCGCCCTCGTGCTCGCCCGCCGCCTGCCCGACGGCCAGCCCGACCCCTCGTTCGGCGAGGGCGGCACCTTCGTGCTCGAGGGCGGGGCCCGCCTCGAAGATCTCGTCGTGCTGCCCGACGACTCCGTCGTCGCCGTCGGCAACCTCGGCGCCGCCGGGGCGTCGGTCGCCGTCGCCCTGCACGTGCTGCCCGACGGCCGGCTCGACCCCGCCTTCGGCGAGGGCGGCGTCGTCCGCTTCGAGCCCTTCGTCGGCGCCTCGGCGCACCTCATCGCCCGCCAGCCCGACGGCAAGCTGGTCGTCGGCGGCTCGGGCTTCGACGGCACCTTCGTGCGCTTTCTCGCCCGGCTCGCGGACCCGACCGCCTGCGCGGCCGGAGCCCGCGCGCCGGCCGACGGCGGGTCGTTACCAGGGCGCCTGCGGCGGGGGCGTCCCGGCGTCGCGCCCGCCGACCGACGCGCGCAGCGGGCCGAGGGTGGGCCGGCTCCTCGCGAACGCGTGCACGGCGCGGGCGTACGTCAAAAGGTTCATCGGTGACGCCCGGGACTCGGCCGCGTAGCGCTCGTCGAGCAGCAGAAAACTGATGGCATGCGCCAGCGCGGCCTCGACGAGCGCGCGCTCGGCGTAGTCGCCGATCGAATCGACGTAGTGAAAGGCCTCTTGCTGGTTGACGAGAGAGTCGGTCGGGTCGCCCCCCTCGTGCCCCGCCCGGGGCGGGGCGGCCCCTTCGTCATCGCCCGGCCCGGCGGGCGTCGGCCGGGGCGCCCCCGTTCGCCGCCCCGGCGCCCCCGTTCGTCGCCCCGGTGCCGCCCTTCGCGCGAGGGCCGAGACTAGCGCCGCGGGCGCCGCGACGACGGCGCCGGCGAGCAGCAGGGCGAGCGTGAGCAGGCAAGGTGTCAGCAGCAACGGCCACCCCCGGCCGAGCAGCCGCAGCCCGTCGCCGACCAGGCCGAGGCGCTGGGGCATCGTCGGCGCCGCCCTCGTGAGCCAGAAGCCGAGGGGCGGCCCTGCGAGGGCCAGCACGATGCCGGCGCCGAGCGCCAGGCGCTGCCCCGCGCTTGGCCGGGCGGGCGGCGGGGGCGGCCGGGCGGGCGGCGGGGTCGAACCCTCTTCTGCCCAACCCCTCACCCCGGACGCCCCGCCGGTGTCTTCGCCCGGCCAGCCCGGCGGCAGGCTACGAAAGCGCGCCGTTTCGTCGGCCCGCCCGCCCGGGGGCAGGCTGCTCGAGCGGGCGGCGGCCTCGCCTCGAGCGGCGCGTAGCGGGCCGCTCGGCCGATCGTTGCCCTCGCCCTGCCCGCCGAAAGGCCGGCCCCCCGACCAGGCCCCCGGTGTTTCGCCTTCGCCCGCGGGCGAGGTGTCGGGGGCTGGCCATGATGCCTTCTCTTGCTTGCTCATACCCTCCCATCGGCCGCCGCCGGCGCCAGTTGCTTGGGGACGGCATCGCCCGGGCGGAGGGTCATCGGGGTGGCGTGGCTGTAATCTCCCGGGGGGTTAGAAAAACGTGCGCGAGGCCGCGCGATCTCGGACGACCCGCCCCGTCGATACCGCCCGCCATGGGCCCGATGTATCGTGGCCCACGAATGCCAGCCACCCCCGAGCGCGACGCGAGCGGCGAGCGTCTCGAGAGCGAGACGCTGCTCGCCTTCGTCGAGGCGCGGGCGCCGTCGCCCGAGCGGGCGCGGGTCGAGCGGCACGTGGCGCGCTGTGCCACCTGCCGCGCGGTGCTGTCCGAGCGGGCGGCCGAGAGCGAGGTGGTCGCGAGCGCGCGCCACACCGAGTCGGGCGGCTCCGGGCTCGGCGCCGGCCACGCCGCCGGCCCCGTGCTGCGCTCGCCCGGCGAGATCGACCTGCGCCTGCAGAAGCCCGCCCGCGCCCTCGAGTCCCTCGAGTCCCTCGCGCCCGCGCGCCGCCGGCAACTGCGCCCCGGCGAAGACCCCGGCGAGCTCGCCCTGACCACCGCGCTCATCGCCCGGGCCCGCTTCGACCTGGGCCGCGAGCGCGAGCGAGGCCGCGCCCTCGCCCTCGAGGCGCACGCGGACATGAAAGCCGACGAACGCATGACCAGAGAATGTGCCGACTTCGGACGCCGGATGCGAAAGCAGGCCCTGCGATGAGCGGCGAGAAGGCGCCGCGGCCGCTCGCCTTCGACGAGGCGGGGGCGGGGCCCGCGCTCGTCATGCTGCACAGCGGCGGCATGTCTTCGCGGCAGTGGCGCCGCGCCGCCGAGCGCCTCGCGCCCTCGTACCGCGTGCTGCTACCCGACCTGCTCGGGTACGGCGCCTCGGGCGCCTGGCCCGAGGGCGAGCGCTTCGAGCTCGCCGACGAGATCGCCGCCGTCGAGGCCTTCCTGCGCGGCCTCGGCGCGCCCGCCCACCTCGTCGGCCACTCGTACGGCGCCTTCATCGCCCTCCAGGCCGCGCTCGCCGCCCCCGAGCTCGTTCGCTCGCTCGCGCTCTACGAGCCCGTCGCCTTCGGGGTGCTCGACCGGTGGGCCGACGCCGCGGCCCTCGAGTCGCTCGCGCGGGGGCCGGACGCCGCCCCGGGCGAGGGGGCCGAAGCGACCGGCGCGCCCCCGCGCCCGCCCGCAGGGGCCGAAGCGACCGGCGCGCCGCCGAGCCCGCACGAGGGCTTTCTGCGCCGCTTCGTCGACTACTGGAGCGGCCCCGGCGCCTGGGACGCCCTGCGCCCCGGCACGCGCGACGACTTCCGCCGCGTCGCCCCGAAGCTCCGCGACGAGGTGCGCGCGCTGCTCGAAGACCGCACGCCCCCGGGCGCCTACGCCGCCGTCCGGGCGCCCACGCTCCTCCTCTCGGGCGAGCTCTCGCCGCCCGACGCGCGCGAGGTCGCGGCGCGGCTCGCGGGGGCCATCCCGGGCGCGAGGCACGAGGTGCTGCCCGCGGCCGGGCACATGGGTCCGCTCACGCACCACGACACCTTCCTCGCGCTCCTCGAGGCGCACCTCCGGGCCGCCTCCGGCCCCCCCTGAGGGCCCACCACCGGAGCCTTCGCCCGGGCGCGCTCGCCCCTCGCGCCGCCCGGGCGCCATGCTAGCTTCGGCCGCGTGAGGCCGCCGCCCCTCGAAGCCGCGAAGGCGTTCGTGGTCGTCCACTTCGTGGACTGCCAGGCGGCCCTGCTCGGCGGCAGCGTCGCGCGCGGCGACGCGACGGCCACGTCCGACCTCGACGTGGTCATCATCACGGCCGACCCCGAGGCGCCCTACCGTGAGTCGTTCGTCTACGCGGGGTGGCCGGTCGAGGCCTTCGTGCACAGCGAGGCCTCGTGCTTCGACTACTTCCGGCGCGACGCCGAGCGGCGACGCCCCTCGCTGCCGACCATGTGCGCCGAGGCGCTCGTCTTGCGCGACGCGGGCGGCATCGCCGGGCGGCTGCGGCGCGAGGCCCGCGCCCTGCTCGAGCGGGGGCCGGCGCCGCCCTCGGCCGCCGAGATCGAGCGGCAGCGCTACGAGCTCACCGACCTCGTCGACGATCTCGGCGGCGCCCGCGACCGGCACGAGGCCTTCGTCACGGCCGGCGAGCTGACGACCGCCGCGGCCGACCTGCTGCTCGACCTGCACGGGCGCTGGCGCGGCCGCGGCAAGTGGGTGCTGCGCGCCCTCGCCCGCGAACTGCCCACCTGGGAGGCGCGCCTGCGCCGCGCCCTCGACGTCTTCGTGGTCGAGGGCGACCCGGTCGAGCTCATCGCCTTCGCCGACGCCGCCCTCGAGCTGGCCGGCGGCCGCCTCTTCGAGGGCTTCTCGTCGGGCAAGTCGCTCGAGACGACGAGCTTCTGACCCCTTCAGCCCGGGGGGCCGTCGTCGTAGAGTCCGCGGCCATGAGCGAGGTGGTCGCGATCACGGGGGCGTCGAGCGGCATCGGCGAGGCGCTCGCGCTCGCCTGGGCGAGGCGGGGCGCGGGCCTCGTGCTCGGCGGGCGCGACGCGGGGGCGCTCGCGCGCGTCGCCCGCGAGGTCGAGCGGGCGGGCGGCGAGGCCTTCGTCGAGCCGGGCGACGTGACCGACGAGGCCGACCGGGCGCGCTTCGTCGGCCGCGCCCTGCGCGAGAAGGGGCGCCTCGACGTGCTCGTCAACAACGCGGGGCGGGGCTACTACGGCGCCGTGCGCGCGCTCGACCTCGCCGAGGTCGAGCGGCTCTTCGCCCTCAACGTCTTCGCGCCCCTGCGCCTGACGCAGCTCGCGCTCGGGCCGCTCGAGGCCTCGCGCGGCGCCGTCGTGATGATGTCCTCGGTCGCCGGCGTCGCCGCCTCGCCCCGCATGGGCGCCTACGCCGCCTCGAAGTTCGCGCTCGAGGCGCTCTCGGTCTCGCTGCGCGCCGAGCTCGCCGCGCGCGGCGTGCGCGTCGTCGTCGTGCGCCCCGGCCCCGTCGACACGCCCTTCCGCGACCACGCCGTCACCGACGGGGGCGAGGCCGGCGTGCGCCCGCCCGGCGTCCGCGCGCAGCGGCCCGAGGCGATCGCCGAGCAGACCCTGCGCGGGCTCGACCGCGGTCGTCCCGTGGTCGAGACGAGCGCCTTCGTCCGCGTCGCCTCGGCGAGCGCCCGGCTCGCGCCGCCGCTCTTCCGCGCCCTCGCCGCGCGCATGGCCCGCAAGGGCGCCTGAACGGCGCGCCGAAAAGAGGGCGCGCCCCCGCCCGTAGGAAAAAGGTCCCGCCCGCCCCCCGCCGGCCTCGCCCCCGCCGGTCCCGCCGGCATCCCCGCACGCCCCGCCAGCGCCCCCGCACGCCCCGCCGGCGCCCCCGCACGCCCCGCTGGCGGCCCCGCACGTTCCGTCGGCGCCCCCTCGCGCGCCGAACCGAGGGCGTCGCGCCCGCGCGGCCGGCCCGAATGCCGCGTCAGGCGCGACTGCACGTTGACCCGGGTCCGCATGAGCGTCAGGGTGCGTGGTCCGCCCGGCCCGCATAGAGCGCGGCCGGGCCGCGCGCCACCAGGGCGAGGGCCAGGGGCGCCGGCGCGCACCGAGCGCCAGATTCGTGAGGAGCCCAGGAGAGACCGATGACGAGCGACGCAGCCGAGACGAAGGGGCCGAACCCCGGAATCACGCCCTACCTGTGTTGCAGGAGCGCGCTCCGCGCGCTCGACTTCTACCGCGTTGCGTTCGGGGCGGTCGAAAGGTCGCGCCAGATGCAGCCCGACGGCCGCCTCGGCCACGCCGAAATCGTCGTGGGCAAGTCCGTCATCATGCTCGCCGACGAGTTCCCCGAGATCGGTTTCCGTAGCCCCCGCTCGCTCGGCGGCTCGCCCGTGTACCTGCACCTGCAGGTCGAGCGCGTCGACAGCGTCTTCGAGCGCGCCATCGCCGGCGGCGCGAAGCAACTGCGCCCCGTGAGCGACCAGCCCTACGGCGAGCGCTCCGGCCAGCTCGAAGACCCCTTCGGCCACGTGTGGATCTTGGCGACCCCGAAAGCGGGCTGACGCCACCCGCCTCGAGCCCCCGGTCGGCCCGCCGGCGCCCATGTCGAGCCCCCGGTCGGCCCGACGACGCCTGCGTCGAGCCGCTGGTCGGCCCGCCGACGCCCGCGTCGAGCCGCCGGTCAGCCCGCGGGCGCCGGCGTCGAGCCGCCGGTCAGCCCGCAGGCGACCGCGCGAAGAGCTCGTTCAGCTCGCCGTACGGCAAGGGGTCGGCGAAGAGCGAGGCGTACGTCCCGCGCTCGAGCAACTCGCGGGCGGCCTGCCGGACGAACCCGAGTGTGGCCTGGGCGAGGGCGGTGCCCGCGCTGAGCCGGCGCACGCCCAGCCGCTTCAGCTCTGCGGCCGGCGCGAGGCCCGGCACGATCATGACGTTGAGCGGCAAGCCCGCCTCGCGCGCCACGACCTCGATCTCGGCCGGGGCCGACAGCCCGGGCACGAAGAGCCCGTCGACGCCCGCCTCGCGGTAAAGGCGCGCCCGGCGCAGCACCTCGGACGCCGCCCGGTCCGGCGGCACCAGCCCGCGCAGGTACACGTCGGTGCGCGCGTTGACGAAGAGATCGACGCCGGCCGCCCCGCCCGCGCGCTTCGCGACCTCGATCTTGCGCGCTAGCGCCTCGGGCGGCCCCGCACCGTCTTCGAGGTTGATGCCGACCGCCCCCGCGTGGACGAGCGCCGCGACCGTGTCGGCGACCCCCCCGGGCCCTTCGGCATACCCCTGCTCGGCGTCGACCGTGACCGGCACCCGCACGGCGCGCGCGATGTCGGCGACGAGCCGCACGAGCGCCTCGCGCCCGACCCGCTCGCCGTCGAGCGTGCCATGCGCCCACGCCACCGCCGCGCTGCTCGTCGCGACGGCAGTCGCCCCGCACGACTCGACGACGCGGGCGCTGCCGGCGTCCCAGACGTTGGGCAGCACCAGCATCGACCCCTCACGATGCAGCTCTCGAAACGCGCGGGCGCGTTCGGCCCGAAGCTTCTTCTCGCTCATCCTATCCTCCTCCGGCCGGCAGGCGGCCGCACTCTTCTCGCCCAGGGCACCTCGGTTCCGCGACCGGCCGCACGCCCCCCGCTCTGGCGGGCGTCGGCCAGCGACCGGCCGCACGACCCCCGCTCTGGCGAGCGTCGGCCGACGTCCGGCCGCACGCCCCCGCTCCGGCGAGCGTCGGCCGGCCACCGACCCCGCACGACGACGTAACCCAGGCCGCGGGGGCGGTCTTGCACGCGCTTGCTCTCGGCGGCCTTCGGCGTGAACGATGGGCGACGAGCGCGGGGTCGGCTGGCGACATTCGGCCCCGAAAGCCGTTCTCTCTCTCGGAGGCGTGACGGCCTGAGCCAGCGGGGGCGGCGGCGCAGCTCGCAACCCGGGCGAGTTCGGCCTTCGACCCCTACCGAGGGGCATCTGCCAAGAACCGTGTTCGACCCTGCGAGCGTCTCGGGCCCGCGGACGTAAGGGCGGCGGGTTACGGAAGGTGCCGCCCGAAGTCCATTGCGTCGTGCAGCAAGCGCACGATCTCGACCGCGTCCGTGGCGTCTGCGCCCACGCGGTAGAAGAGGACGTGGCGGGCAGGTCGGCCAGGTTGACCGATGTGATAGGCAAACAGGCCGGGCCCGAGTGCGGGCCTCGGCTTGCCACGCCGCGGGGTCGCGGCGACGGCTCGCAGCGCGGCCCGGATGAGCTCGCCGTACTCGCGCGCCTGCTCTTTACCCCAGCGCTCTCTCGTGTACTCGAGAACCTCGGTGATATCTCGCTTCGCCCGCGGCGAGTAGACGACTCGCGCCATCGACCGAGGCGTCAGGGGTCGAGGCCAACGTCCGCATAGACCGCGTCCATGAGCTCGTCGGGCGAAGCCTCGACGCCCTCGCCGGCGTCGAGCTCTGCCACGCCCGCATCGATCGCCTCGCGCAGCACGGAGCGCTTCTTCTCCTCGAGCGCATCACGAACGACGTCCTCGACGCTCGCCCCCTTGCCCGCGCGCACGCGCTCTTCCGCGAAGGCCCGGAGGTCTTCCGGGAGCTCGATGGTCTTGGCGGCGTTCGACATGATCAGGCCTAGAGATAGCTCAGGCGTGCCCGTCTGTCCGCCCCCATCGTCGGCGGACGACGTCGCGTCGAACGTGCCCGCCACTGATTTCTGCCGAGGTCCCGCTCTCGTTCAGGGGCCCTCACCCCGGCCGCGCTTGCTACGCCACAAGCGCGGCCCACGTCGCCGAGCCCGGCGGGGCGCGCCGGCGGGGCCGGCCCGATTTCGACGGGGCCTACTCGGCCGCGAACTCGGTGTACTTGCGCATCTCCGGGTGCTTGAACGCGAGCACGATGCGGTCTCGCGGCACGCCCGCGGCCACGAGCTGCGTCGCGACCCCCTCTTCGGTGCCGTCGTATTGCACCCAGAACCGGCCGTCGATGACGTCGACGTGCACCAAGGCGCCGTGCACCCGCTCGATGCCCTGCCACCCGACGTCGACCAAGAGGTAGCGCCCGCGCTCGCGGCCGACGACGACCTCGCTACGAATGTCGCCGTGCGCGTAAGGTATCGCGGCATGCTCGGCGAGAATGCGCTCGAGCGCGTCGCACCAGGCCTTCAGGGGATCCATCGAACGACCTCTTCCTTCTTCGGGTCGAAAACGAACTGCCCGACCGCGTCCTCGAGGTCTCGAACGTCGGAAGGGCCGGCGAACGTTTTGATCTCGACCGCGATCTGCCGCGGCCCCTTCTCCGCCGCGAGCAGCCGCTCGGCCCCCAGATCGACGTAGAGCTGCCACTGCCGCACGCTCAGCCTGAGCGGGTCGTGCGTGACCGCCCACCCGTCGCGCTCGAGTGCGCGGCGCACGTGGTCGTGGAGCGCATCGCGAGCCGGCATGGTCAGTGCGCAAGGCTACCACGTGTCACCACGCGCGGCAGCCGCCGCCCCCGGCGTACGCGGTCACCCTTCGCACCAGCGTCGTCTCCGACGCGTTCGGATGGCCCCCGAGCATGACGGGGCGCCGCACGGACGCCTGGACCCGTGGTGCCCCCACTCGCCGACGGTGAGACCGAGCGACCCAGACACGAGGAAGCGATGGCCAGATGGTGAGACCGAAGTGCCCAGGCAGGAAGGCGTGACGACCGGATGGTGAGGACGAGGTGGCCAGACCTGTCACCCATGCTCCCGGTCAGACCTGTCACCCATCTTTCCGGTTGCACAGCGCGGAAAAGAGGGCGCGCAAGCCACGATGCACCCCGCGCAGGACCAACCGCAGCACGCGCAGGGCATGGTGTCACTCGCGCAGGACAGCCGAGTACCTGCGCAGGACAGGGGGACACCTCGAGCAGGATGGAGGAGCGCCAGTGCAGGACAGCGAAGAGCCTGCACAGGACAGCGAAGGGCCTGAGCAGGACAGGGGAGAGCCGGCACAGGACAGGGGACAACTCACGCAGGACACCTGTGCACTGCGAAGGTAGCTCTTTCTGGCTAGCTCGCCGCCCTGCGGGTCGGGGCCTGCGCAGGGTGTCGCACCTAGTTGCGAGAAACTACGCACCTGAGGCAGCGGCTGGCCGAGGGGGAACGTGAGAGGTGCGCGCACCGGGGCGCGCCCGAGACAGAAAGGAAGGATTCGACCCAGTGCCCGACCACGTGACGACCGACCCAGCTGCCCGAACGACCGACGACTCATCTGCCCACCCCACGACCGCAACACCCGCTCAAGCCATGAACGCCCAAGAAGAAGCCTCACCCGCGCCCGCCTCACCCGCACAAGACGCGCCCGCGAGAGCCACGGCCGCCGCGCCCGCCCCCGCCACGATCACCACGACCCCTCGAGCTGTGACCACCGCGCCTGCCGAAGGCAACACCGCCATGCCTGCCCAGGCCCTCGGCCCCATCGACAGGTGGGCCGCCGAGGCGCAGAAGCTGCCGTCCGACGAGATTCGCCTTTCGGTGCCGTTTCACGTTCACCTCGGCGAGGCGACCGACGTCGCCCGCTTTCACCGCAAGTATTACGCGACCGTCGAGGCCCGAGACGGGCAGCCCGAGCGGCCGGGCCTCGATACGGTCGCCGACGAGCGGCGCGGCCTGACGGCGTCGACGGGCGACGACATCTTGTCGCTGCGCGAAGCGACGCAGCAGGCCCACACCCGCTACTTGCTGACGGCCTCGCCGGGCGCCGCCTCGCCGATGGAGCGAGGGCGCTTTCTGGTCAACGAGATCTCGGCGACGCTCGGGTTTTACTTCGCCGACGGGGTCGACGACGAGCGCGACGCGCAGCTCGCCGCCGTGCGGGCGTCGCACGCCGATACGCCCGAGTCGACCGACGCGCTCGCCGCCGAGCTCGAAGACTATTGCGCCCTCGGCAACGCCTACCGGTCCGAGATCGACGGCCTCGGGGGCTTCGACGTGAAGCTGCTCGACGAGGCCAAGCAGGTGGCCGGGGCGCTGCGCGACCGCCCCACGAGCCCCGTCGCGTCGAGCGACGAGTCGGCCCGGGCGCTCGCCCTGCGCAACCGCCTGGCGATGCTGCTCGGGGCGAAGATGAGCGCCGTGCGCAGCGCCGCGCGCTTCGTGTTCCGGCACCGGCCCGAGATCGTGCGCGAGGCGACCAGCGCCTACGAGCGCTGGCGCCGTGCGGCGTCCAGGCGGGCCGCGCTAAAGAAGGGGAAGGCGCCGGCCGGCTTCGAGTGAGCGGGGCGGCGGGGGCGGCCGACGCCCGCGCGTCGTCGCCTCGGGGGCGGGCGCCGCGGGCCCTTCAGGGCGCCGCCCGCGCGCCGTCGCCTCGGCGGCGTCGCGGGCCCTTCAGGGCGCCGCCCGCGCCGTCGCCTCGGGGGCGTCGCGGGCCCTTCAGGGCGCCGCCCGCACCACGCCGCCGTCGACCAGCTCGTCGCCCCAGGCGACGTGGTGCTCGCGCATCGCCTCGGCCGTCTCGGGGCGGGCCTCGGCGATGGTGGCGCGGGCGCCCTCGGGCGACAGGCCCAGCGAGCGCAGCACGGCGTAGGCGAGCATGCCCGTGCGGTGCAGGCCGGCCGCGCAGTGAATCAAGACGCTCTCGCCCTCGCCGAGCCGGGCCGCGAGCTCGCGCGCGGTGCGGGCGAGCTGGTGGTGGGCCCGGTCGGCCGGGGCGCGGCCGTTGTCGAGCGGCGACCACGTCCAGGCGAGGCCCGCCGCTTCGGCCGCGCGCCCGATCGTCAGCGCGCCCTCGCGCGCCGAGAGCAGGGTGACGAGGCGGTCGCAGCCGAGCGGGCCGAGGTGCGGCACGAGCGCGAGCTTGGGGCGGCCGCGCAGCGCGAGGCGTCCCCGGCCGGCGCGCGCCCAGGCGAAGCCGGGCGCGAGGCGCGGCGCGGGGGCCACTCGGCCCGCTGCGGCGCCGCCGGTGGGGGGCGGGGCGGGGGCCATTCGGCCCGCCGCGGCGTCCTTGGCAGGGCACGGCGCGGTGGGCGCTCGGCCGGCTGCGGTGCCTTCGGCGAGGCGCGGGGCGGGCGTCGGGGGCGCTTCGAGCGGGCTCATGCGCGAGAGCGTAAGCACCGCGGGCCGCGGGGGAATTCACGTCTCGTGATGGGCTATCACCAAAACGGAGCCCTCGCGTCGGCCCTCCCGGCACCGCCTGGCGTGGCGTCGACCCTGCCGACCGAGCCTGGCGGGGCCCGGCGCGGCGGCCGGCATGTCCAGAGGGCGGGGGCCCGCTGTTTGAGCCCCCCGCCAGGGGGCGAGTTCGGGGTGCCCGGCGGACATGCCGGCCGCCGCGCCGGGCCCCGCCAGGCTCGCTTCAGAACATGCCCCCGAACGAGAGGCCCGCGCCGCCCGCCGAGGGCGCGACGCCGACCCAGACGGGCCGCTGCTTGGCGTCGTCGCTGCGGTGCAGGTGCGGCACCAGGATGCCGATGCCGGCGCCCGCCATCGAGCCCGCGATGACGTCGGTCGGAAAGTGCCTGCCCCCGCGGACGCGCCCGACGCTGATGAGGGCGGTGACGACGGTGCCCACGCCGAGCGTGACCCAGGGCCGGGGCGAGCGGGGCGAGCGGGCGAAGGCGAGGTAGCTGGCGGTCGCCGCGATCGAGGCGGAGATCGCGGCGTGCCCCGAGAAGAACGAGAGGGCGCTGTTGGTGTCGGTGATGTCGGGCGCGTTCTCTTCGCCGTACTCGGCGTTGAGGCGCTCCTGCTCGCGGTAGGCCTCGGGGCGCGGGCGCCGGAAGGCGATCTTGGCGAGGTTGGTCACCGACCAGGTGATGGCGATGGTCTCGCCGTAGATGAAGGCGTCGGCGACGGCGGCGTCGGGCCCGTGGCGAAAGCCCGAGAGCACCGGGTCGACGACCGCGAAGGCCACGGCGCCGGCGATGCCGACGTTCGAGACCGTGGCCCAGCCGGGCTCGGGCTTGTCGGTGACGGCGCCCCGATCGATGCCGAGCAGGCGGCTCGGGCTCTGGGGCTGCTGCGGCACGAGCTCGCCCGTGCCCAAGATGGCCTCGGACAGCGCGGCGGTGCCGAGCGCGAGGCTCAAGATGGCCCCGTCGGACACGGGCTCGGCGACGAAGCGGATGCGCGTCGGCGGCGGCTCTTCGGGCCGCGGCTTCGGGAGCAACATGCCGCGCCTCGCCTCGCGCGGGGGCGGGGTCACGTCGCGCTCGTCCGACGGGTCGGCGGCCCCCTCGCGCCCGCCACGCAGGGGCGGGCTCGGGGGGGGGCCGGGGGCCGCGGGCGCGGGGTCCGGAAGGATGGGGGTCGCGTTCAGGGCCCCGGGGGCGGCAGGGGTGGGGGTCGCGCTTGGGGCCCCGGGGGCGGCAAGGGTGGGGGTCGCGCTCGGGGCCCGGGCGTCCGGATTGATGGGGGACGCGCTCTGGGCTCGGCCGACTTGGGCGAGGCCCGAGGTCAGGGCGAACGCTGCGAGCGCGGCGGGGGCCGCGCGGGCGGGCGGGTGACGTGGGGGGCGGGTCGAACTGCGCAAAGATGTCTCACGCGCTGGTCGCGCTGAGGCAAAGATGCACATCACCGAGCGAATATAACTTCAGTCGGGTTGTCGTGGGCTTTCTCGTCGCGGCGTGTAATGGGGCGACTGCTTGCGCGAGGGCTCGCTCGAAGGCGGGGTCTGGCTCGGCGGTGGCACCCAGGGCTCGGGGCAGGGGCGGGAGAGTTTCGGCGCGCGCTCTCGCAGGGGCGAAGGAGCTTCGCGCAGTAGGTCGAGGGGCAACATGACCGGAGCGAGCCGCAAGGCACGTGCCAGCGTCCCCCGCGCCCGCACGCATGGCAGCGTATGGTCGCAGCCCTTCGCGGGCGGCGAGCTCGCGGGAGGTTTTCTTTCGAGTCGCAACGCGCGCCACGCCGCCACGATCGCGAGGGCACGGGCGGGGCGCATCGAGGCCCGCGGGCGCTTCGCGGCGCGCCCTCAGGTGATGACGCCGGGGTCTTGCGGGGGTTGGCCGGGCGCGGGCGGGTCGACGATCGAGGGCGAGGGCTCGCCGGGCTCGGTCGGATCACGGGGCGGATCGCGGCGCGGCGGCTCGCGCGAGGGCGGATCGCGCATCGGCGGCCCGGCCGGCTCGGGGTCGCGGCGTGGGCTCGGCGGGTTGGGGTCGCGAACGGGCGAGGGCGAGGGGGTGCCTCGGGAGGGGGGCTTTGGCGTGGTCATCGTGGTCTGAGCCCGGCGCAAGGCGCATGCCAGGGGCGCGGCGGCGCGCCCGCGCGGACGGGGGGCAGGTCACTGGGGCGCGCTTGTGCGGGCGGGCGGCTCGCTGTGGCGGGCCCGTTACGACGGGGCGTGGGCCGTTGGGGCGCGCCCGTGCGAGCGGGGCGTCCTGTCGCAGCCGCAGGCGCTCTTCTCGTGGTACGAGGGCGCGCCCGTGCGAGCGGGGCGTCCTGCCCGGGAGCGGCCCGTCGCCGTTGGGGCGGCCTTGCAGGCTGTAACGGCAAGCCGAGCTTGACTACACGGCCCCCTCGCTGCTCTAGCGAGAGTGGCTCGCTCGAAGGCTGGGGGGCGCAGCCGCGTCCCCCGCGCGCGCGGGGCCGACCTCCCGGGCCCCGATGGCCGGGTAGCGCGAAGACCGCGTCCCCTGCGCGCGCGGGGCCGACCTGAAGAAAGCCGCGGCCGCGCGGAAGGCGATCCCGCGTCCCCTGCGCGCGCGGGGCCGACGCCACCGGGGGCCCGGGCCCGACGGGCATCTCGTGCGCGTCCCCTGCGCGCGCGGGGCCGACGCGCCGCCCGAGGCCGCCCGCCTGGCGGCGCGCGAGGGCGCCGCCTTACGATCTCGCCCCCGCGGCGGCCGGCGGGGCCTGTAGGATGGGACGGCTTGCGCCCCTGCCGGGCGGGTCTCGGCGAGCGCGCGCTCGTCGCGGGGGGCGCGGCGCGCCGCGGGCCACCCGGCGTGCGGGGCGGGGCGGCGTGAGCGGGCCCCGGGCGGGCCGAAGGGAGCGAGCGATGGCAAGCGAGCGAGCGGCACTCGAGGTGAGCGTGAACGAGGGGGTGGCCGAGGTCGTGCTGCGGGGCCCGGGCAAGGGCAACGCGCTCGGGCCCGACTTCTGGGCCGAGATGCCCGCGGTGGCCGACGAGCTCGACCGCGACCCGGCGGTGCGCGTCGTCGTCGTGCGGGGTTCGGGCGAGCACTTCACCTACGGCCTCGATCTGCAGGCGATGGGGGGGCTCTTCGCGCCGCTCTTCAACGAGGCGGTGCCGGCGGCCGAGCGGCTGCACCTCTACGAAGAGGTCGGGCGGCTGCAGCGCGCCTTCGACCGGCTCGCCTACGGGCGCAAGCCGGTCATCGGGGCGGCCTCGGGCTGGTGCGTGGGCGGGGGCGTGCACCTGCTGGCGGCCTGCGACATGCGCCTCGCGTCGTCGGAGGCCCGCTTCAGCCTGCGCGAGGTGCGCCTCGCCATCACGCCCGACCTCGGCGCGCTGCAGCGGCTGCCCCGCCTGGTGGGCGAGGGGTGGGCGCGGCGGCTCGCCTTCACGGGCGAGAACATCGACGCGGCCACGGCGCTGCGCATCGGCCTGGTCGACGAGCTCTTCGAGGGCCCGGCCGCGCTGATCGAGGGCGCCCGGGCGCTCGCCCGCTCGATCGCCGACAACCCCCCGCTCGTCGTGCAGGGCATCAAGCGCGTGATGAACCGCGCCGAGCCGCCCGCGCTCGCGCAGGGCCTCGACTACGTCGCCCTGTGGAACGCCGCCTTCCTGCCCTCGCAAGACCTCGCCGAGGGCGTGGCCGCGGCGGCCCAGCGGCGCCCGCCGAAGTTCCGCGGCCGCTGAGCCGGGGCGCCGGCGCGCGGGGCGCGGGGGGCGCCGGCCCGCGCGCGGGGGGCGGGGCGCGAGGCGCGGGGCGCGTCGGCGATTTGTCGCGACGCCGCGGCGGGGCGTGCGGTAGCGTTCGCGGGCCCGCGCCATGGTAAGCCGAGCCCCGTCCGTGCAGCCGCCCCGGCGGCGGGGCCTGTCGACCCCCGGGCTCGTCGCGGCGACGTTCTTCATGGTGTCCGGCGGGCCCTACGGGCTCGAGTCGCTCGTCGGGGCGGCGGGCTACCGGGGGGCGCTCGCGGCGCTCGTGCTCACACCACTCGTGTGGAGCCTGCCGACCGCGCTGATGGTCGCCGAGCTGGCGAGCGCGCTGCCCGAAGACGGCGGCTACTACGTCTGGGTGCGCCGGGCGCTCGGGCCCTTCTGGGGCTTTCAGGGCGCGTGGCTGTCGCTGCTGGCGAGCGTCTTCGACATGGCGATCTACCCGACGCTCTTCGTCGCGTACCTCGGCAAGCTCTGGCCCCCGGCGGCGGGCCCGTTCGGGCCGGCGGTCGGCGCCGCCCTCATCGCCGCCTGCACGTTCGCCAACCTGGGCGGCGCGCGCGCCGTCGGGCGCGCCTCGCTGGCGCTCGCGGCGCCGCTCCTCGCGCCCTTCGCCGTGTTCGTCGCGCTCGCCTTCGCGGGCGCCCCGGGGGCGCCGGCGGCCGGCCCCGGGTCGGGCGGCGAGGGCGGGGGGCTGCTCGCCGCGATGACCGTCGCCATGTGGAACTACATGGGCTGGGACAACTCCTCGACCCTCGCCGGCGAGGTGCGCGACCCGCGGCGGGCCTACCCGCGCGCGCTGCTCGTGACGATGGCGCTGGCGGCCGCGACGTACGTGGCGCCGGTGCTCGCCGCCTCGCGCGCGGGGCTCGACGCGCGCCTCTTCGCCACGGGGGCCTGGGCCGACGCGGGCGGGGCGATCGGGGGGCCCTGGCTGCGCACGGCGATCGTGGTCGGGGGCATGGCCTGCGGGGCGGGCATGTTCAACGCGCTCGTGCTCTCGTACTCGCGCCTGCCCTTCGCGCTCGCCCGCGACGGCTTCCTGCCCGCGGCCTTCGCCGAGGTCGACCCGCGCACCGGCACGCCGCGCAAGGCCGTGGTCGCCTGCGCGATCGCCTACACGGCCTGCCTGGGCCTCGGGTTCGAGCGCCTCGTCGAGCTCGACGTCGCGCTCTACGGCGGCTCGCTCGTGCTCGAGTTCGTCGCGCTCGTGGTGCTGCGCCTGCGCGAGCCCGGCCTCGCGCGGCCCTTCCAGGTGCCGGGCGGGCTCGCCGGCGCGGTGCTGGTGGGCGTCGGCCCGGCGGCGCTGCTCGCGCTCGCCCTCTCGCGCGGCGAGGGGGCGGGCTCGCTCGCGCTCGGCGCCGGGCTGTTCTCGCTCGGGCCCCTCGCGTACGGGCTGCATTGGGCCGCGCAGCGGGCCTTGCCGCGGTCGCGGCGCCCGTGGACGCAGTCGCCGGGCGAGGGCAAGGCGCCCTGAGCCGGGCGGTGGCGTGCGGCCTGCGGGCCCGCCGCGCTCCGTCGGCCGTCGGGGGGCGCGGCGGCCCGTGCGCTCCGTCGGCTGGCGGCCGCGAGACGGCGGCGAGGACGACGGCGCGGGCCGAGCAGACGCCGCCCTCGACGAGCGCGCGCGACCGCGGCGGCCACGCCCGCCCGCCCGCCGCCGCTCGAGGTGGTACGCGGCCTCGGCCCGCGCCGCGTCGTCGCCGATGAAAGTAGCCGGCCCCCGGGCGCCGGGGCCAGCGCGAAGCCCCCCGAACGGCCCGCCCGGGGGCTCCCGCGCCGCCCGCGTCGACGCCCCTCTCTCCTCGTGCTCCGGGGCGCGCTAGGATCTCCCCCCTCGCGCCCACGCGAGGTCTCCCCCCTCGCGCCGCGGCCCCCGCCGGGGCCCCGAGGCGCGCCCACGACCCCCACCCAAAGCCCATGCCCAAGCACGACCAAGCCCCGCCGCCCAAAGCCGCCGCCGAAGCCCTCGCCGCCCTGCGCGCGGGCAACACGCGCTTCGCCCAGAACGTGCGCAGCATCGACTCGCTGCTCAGCCAGGCCCGCCGCGACGATCTGGCGGCGGGCCAGTCGCCCTTCGCCATCGTCCTGTCGTGCTCCGACTCGCGCGTGCCCGCCGAGATCGTCTTCGACTGCGGCCTCGGCGACCTCTTCGTCGTGCGCGTCGCCGGCAACGTCGTCGCCCCCTCGCTCGTCGGCTCGGTCGAGTTCGCCGCCGCCAAGTTCGGCACCGAGCTCGTCGTCGTCATGGGCCACACCGGCTGCGGCGCCATCGCCGCCGCGCTCGACGCGCTGCTCAAGCGCGGCGAGACGCTCTCGGACAACGTGCGCGACATCGTCGACCGCATCACGCCCTCGGTGGTCGAGCTGGTCGCCGCGGGCCTGCCCGAGGCCGAGCTCGTCCGGGCCGCCACGCGCGCCAACATCCGCAACGCTGCTGACCACATGCGCCACGGCAGCCGCGTGCTCGAGCAACGCATCGCGCAAGGAAAGCTCTTCGTCGTCGGCGCCGAATACGACCTTCGCACCGGCGCCGTCGATTTCTTCGATCTGCCGGCCTCGGTCACGGCCGCTACGTGAGGGGGGGGCTTAGATCTGGCTCGCCCTGTGCAATATATAAGGGTCGTTCGAGGGCCCGAATGCCATGGGGCAGCGCCGCAAGATTATCATCGCTGAAGACCACGACGACCATCGCTACCTCTGCGCCCTGGCCTGCGAGCGCGAGGGCTTCGAGGTCTTGCAGGCGGCCGACGGCCGCCAGCTCATTGACATCGTCCGTGAGCAGCGCGAATCGGGCGACCTGCGGCAGGTCGCGCTCGTCATCAGCGACATCATGATGCCCGCCCTGACGGGCCTCGACGCGCTCGAGACCCTGCGCCAAGAGGGGGTCGAGCTGCCCTTTCTCTTCGTGAGCGCCCTCGGCGACCACGAGACGCGGTCGCGCGCGATGGGCCTTCGTGCCATGGGCATTTTCGTCAAGCCCTTCGATTTCGTCTTTCTCCGCCGCTTTCTGCGCGAGGCCATCGTCGACCACGGCGGCGACTGAGGCGGGGCGCCACAGCGCGGCAAAACGCGCCGGCCCTGGGGGCCCGGGCCTTAGAGCGGGTTTCGGGTCGTCGGAGCCTGCCTGGAGGCGGGGGCCCCACGGTCTGAGCCGGAGGCGAGGTTGGGGTGCCGGAGGGCAGGCTCCGACGACCCGAAACCCGCTCTAAGGCGCCTCGGCGCCGTCGCGCGCGGCGAGCTCGACGATGAGCTCGATGAGCCGCTCGGCGTCGACGGGCTTGCCGAGGTGGCTCGAGAAGCCCGCGGCGTGGGCGCGCTCGACGTCGGCCTTGCCGACGAAGGCCGTCAGTGCCACCGCCGGCAGCGCCGGAAAGCGCGCCCGCACCCGCTCGGCCAGCCAGTAGCCGTCGTGCCCGGGCATCCCGACGTCGCTGACGAGCACGCCGGGCGCGAACGAGGGCAGCAGCTCGAGGGCCTCGTCGGCCGAGCTCGCGCCCCGCACCTGCGCCCCCTCGTTCGAGAGCACCAGCTCGATGAGCTCGCGCGCGTCGTCCTGGTCTTCGGCGACGAGCACCCGCAGCCCCCGCAGCCGGTGCCTGAGGCCGCCCGGCGCCGGGGCGCGCTCGCCCGGGCGCGGCGGCTCGGGCGGCGCCATCGAGACGGGGCGCGTGAAGGGCCGCACCGGCAGCGTCACCGTGAAGGTCGCGCCCCGGCCCGGGCCCTCGCTCTCGGCGCTGACGACGCCGCCGTGCATCTCGACCAGGTGCCGCACGATCGCCAGGCCCAGGCCGAGCCCCCCGTGCGTCCGCGTCGTCGAGCCGTCGGCCTGCCGGAAGCGCTCGAAGACGTAGGGCAGAAAGTCGGGCTCGATGCCCCGGCCGGTGTCGCGCACGCGCACCACCATCTTGCCCTCGGAGAGGCCCATCTCGAGCGCGACCCGGCCGCCCGGCGGCGTGAACTTCACGGCGTTCGAGAGCAGGTTCCACAAGATTTGCCGCAGCCGCTCGGGGTCGCCGAGCAGGCGGCAGGGGCCGCCGCCGTCGTCCCAGCAGAGCTCGACCCCGCGCGCGGCGGCCGTCGGCCGCACCGCGTCGAGCACCTCGGCGGCGACGGACGCGAGGTCGATGGGCTCGGGCTCGATGCGCAGCTGGCCGCGCACGATGCGCCCGACGTCCAAGATGTCCTCGACGATGTGCTCCTGCGAGCGGGCGTTGCGCTCGATGACCGCGAGCCCCTTCTGCAAGGTCTCGGGGTCGGCCGCGCGGTCGCGCTGCAAGATGGTCGCCCACCCCAAGATGGCCGAGAGCGGCGTCCTGAGCTCGTGCGACACCGTCGCGAGGAACTCGTCTTTGAGCCGGTTGGCCGCCTCGGCCTGGCGCCGCGCCTCCTCGGCGCGCCCGAGCAGCCGGTCGCGCTCCTCGGCCGCCTCGATCTGCGACGTCACGTCGACCACGATGGTGCCGAGCAGCAAGAGGTCGCCCGCCGCCGAGCGCACCGGGTAGACGCTCGCGCGCCAGTGGCGCACGCCGCCCGGCCCCTCGTGGCGCAGCGACCGCTCGAGCCGCGCCTCGCCCGAGGCGAGCACCTCGCGGTAGAGCGGCTCGAGCGCCGGGCCGAGCGCGGGCAGGCCCGCCCCCACCTCGCGGCCGAGCGCCCGATCGAGCGGCACCCCCGACAGCTCGGCGAAGGCGCCGTTCGCCCGCGCGAGCCGCAGCCCCGGGTCGACGAAGGCGAGCCCGATCGGCGCGGTCGCCAGCAGCGTGTCGAGCAGCGCGATCGACTCCTGCTTCGAGCGTAGCGCCTTCTGCGACTCGCGGTAGAGCTCGGCGTTGGCGATGGCGAAGGCGGCGCGCCGCGCGAGCTCCTCCGCGAGCGGCACGTCCGCCGGCTCGTAGCCGCGCGCCTCGCTCCCGCGGGCGAAGGTCATCGCCCCGAGCACCCGCCCCGACGCCGAGAGCGGCGCCACGATGAACGAGCGCGCCTCGAGCGGCCAGAGCTCGCCCCGGTCGCCCCCCGCCGCGCCGCCCCCCTCCGCCGGAGCGCCGCCCGCCCCCGCCGAACCCCCGCCCGGCGCGGCGCCGTCGGGCCCATCGTCGCCCGGCGCGGCGCCGTCGGGCCCATCGTCGCCCGTCGACCACTCGGCCACCCCCGTGCGGGCGACGCGCGCCGGCGCCACGTCGTCGTCGACGCGCAAGGGCCGCAACGCCAGCGCCCGCAGCGCGCCCTCTTGCCCCGGCGACGACGACGCCGTCGCCACGATCTGCAAGCCGCCGCGGCCGTCGTGCAGGTACACGAGGCAGAGGTCGGCGAAGTCCGGCGTGGTCAGCCGCGCCGCCCGCCCGAGCGTCGTCGCCAGGTCGAGCGACTCGCTGAAGAGCCCCGTGATCTGCGCCAAGAAGGCCGAACGGCGCTCGGCCGCCTCCGCCCGCGCGAGCGCCCGCGCGAGATCGTCGGCCGCCCGCCGCTCGCGGGCCGACGCGCCCGTCTCGGCCCCGACGACCGTCGCCAGCGCGCCGCCTTCGGCGCTCGCCGCGACCTCGCCCGCCACCTGCGACCCTGCAGGCACGCTCGAGCCCGAGCCGTCGCCGTGATTGGGGAGGTCGGAGGAGCTCATCGAATGTTATATTTTGTTCCGCCCGCATCGGCGAAACCAGCCCTTCGATGCACCTCGGGTAGCGCGAGGAGGCGCCCGCGCGGCGGAGCCTCGAGCTCAGCCTCGCTTGCACACCTGCCGCGCGAGCTCGGCGATGCTCACCCGCCGCAGCTCTTCCAAGAGCGCCCCCTCCGCCCTCGCCAGCACGCCCTCGAGCACCGGGACGATATTGCGGCCCACCAGGCAGGTGCGGTGCGGCTCGCTGTGATGGAGTGCGACGACGGGCCGGGTCTCGGTGGCACGGTAGACCTCGTCGAGCGTGATCGACGCCGCCGGCCGCGCCAGCAGCGAGCCGCCGCCCGTGCCGAGCTTCGACCGGACGAGCCCCGCCTCGCGCAGCTGCCCGATGATCTGGCGCAGGAAGGCCGGGTTGGTGTTCACGCTCGCGGCGAGCGTCTCGGACGGCACGACCTCGTCCGCGCGCAGCGCCAGCGACACCAAGACGTGCGTGCCGAGCGCGAAGCGGCTGCTCGAGGCCACGCCTCGAAATGTTGCCGCGTAACTTACACACGTCAACCCCCAGCCTCCCGGCCCCTCGGCACCGGCTAGCTGGGTCTCGTCGGGGGGCCACCTCTCGACACCGGCCAGCTGGGTCTCGTCGGGGGCCCCCCCCCTCGCTACCGGTCAGCTGGGTCTCGTCGGAGGGTCCCCCCTCGGTGCCGTCCAGCTGGGTCTCGTCTGGGGCCCCCCCTAGGCGCCGGCCAGCTGGGTCTCGTCGGGGGGCCCCCCCTCGGCGCCGGCCAGCCGGGGCGCCACGGGGTGCTACCCCTCGGCCAGCCGGGGCGCCACGGGGGGCCACCCCCCGGCACCCCGTGGCGATTGGCCCACGAAGCCCGGTAAAGGCGCCTGCGCCCAACGTAGGGGCTCACATCGAGAGGGGAGAGAGGCCCCTGAACAGGGCGCCAAGTAGGAACTCGTACTTCAGCACCTTGTTGCTGTACTGTTTTAATGAAACCGATCTCTTTAGCGGCCGATGTAGGCTTTGAGGAGTTCTTGTACCATGGCGGCCGCTCGGCTCTCAATTACCTACCTCAAGCCCCTCGAGGGCTCCCCCAACCGATTTCTGGTCCGCGCGTCCTTCGACGGGAGGCCGACCTCGTTCGTGCTCTTCTTCCTCGACGAGGCGCTCGACAGCGCTTCGTTCGACGACGACGGTTGGGCCTTCGTCGACGGCTGTCGCAAGGGGGGGTACCCCTTCGCGGCGTGTCAGGTCGTCGGCGTCGCGCGTGGCGCCGCCCGGGGGCGCGTGCTGGCCTTTCCGATCAAGCTTACGCCCTTCGACACGACGCCGGCCGCCGGCGCGCCCCCGGCCGCCTCGGGCGCGTGCTGAGGCGCCGGCCCGCGCGCCCGAGGCGCCCGGGAGCGCGCCGAGGCGCCGGCCCGCGTAAAGGCTCGCGCCGCCCGGGGGCCGAGGCCGGCCCGGGCGCTTCACGGCTTCGTCGTGTCGGCGAGGGGGCGCGAGGCCCGTCGCTCTTTGCAGATCGTTTCGCGCCGCAAGCCGATGGCCCAGAGCAGGGCCTCTTTCTCGCGGGGCGCGTCGCCGCTCTCGAGGGTGCGGCGGCGCGCTTCGGCGGCCTCCGAGAGCATGGCGTGGTAGCGGTCGAAGATCTGCACCTCGCCGTCCGGGTAGCGGGCTTGGTGGCGGCCCAGGTAGAGGTAACCTTGCCCGTCGTCGCCCCCCCCTCTAGACATGTGGTGGACAGAGCGCGCGGCCGAGCGCAGGGCGTCCGGCGGGCCGGCGATGACGACGCAGCCGCCGGCGTGTCGGACCTCGAGCTGGTCGTCGCCGCGAAAGCGCTTCCAGTGTTCGGCGGGCGAGAGCTGGTAGGCGGGGCGGTTATCGTCGAGCGCGCGGTCGAGCCCGAACGAGGGCCAGTTGATGCGCGTGCCCTCGCGCGAGGGGCGGCGCAGGCGCTCGCGCAGCGCGCGCAGGTCGTCGTTCACGACGGGGGTGAGCGCCGTCGGCACGAGCACGACGGGGTCGGAGGGGTCGGCGTCGAAGGGCGTCGGGCGCAGGTGCGGGCCGTGGATGCACACGAGCGTGCCGGGCTGCCGCTGAAAGGCGAGGCCCCAGAGCAGGCGGGCGAGCACGGCGGCGCCGGCCGGGTCGCTGAGGACGTGCCAGGTCTGGTGGTAGTAGTTGGTGCTGAAGGCGACGCCGCAGCCGGGGCGCAGCGAGGCCACGCGGTAGGTGCGCCGGTTGACGTCGACGAGTCGGAGGTGGAGCTTGCTGGCGGCGAGACGTCCGGGGCGCGCCGGTTCGGGGGCGGGGGTCATGCGGCCCGCACGCTTCGCAAGGGGCAGGCCTCCGCGCTCGAGGCCGAATTAGGCTGCCGCGGGGCCTGCCTGATGAGGCACGCATCAGCGCCGGCTGGTCCGCGGCGCACCAGCCCCGCGGCGCCGCGCACCAGCGGGGGCCGGGGGCCGGCTTGAGCGGGGGGGCCCCGCACGCTACCCCTTGAAGGGTGGTCGACAAGCAGCGCTATTCGTCCGAGGACGTGCAGGCCATCCTGGGCCGCGCCCTCGAGCGCCAGCGGGTGCGCGGCGAGGCCGAGCTCTCGTACGAAGAGCTCGTGGCGATCGGCCGCGACGTCGGGCTGAGCGAGGCGGCGATCGAGGCGGCCGCCCGCGAGCACGAGCGCGAGGGCGAGGTCGACGCCGAGCTCGCGCGCCGCCTCCGCAAGGAGCGGCAGGGCTTCGTCAGCCACGCCGCGACGTTCCTGCTCGTCAACGCCTTCTTGGTGGGGTTGAACCTGGTGACGGGCGGCCCGATGTGGTCGTTCTGGCCGCTCTTCGGCTGGGGCTTCGGCCTCGCGTTCCACCTGCTCGCGGTGGCGATGCCCGACCGCGACAAGATGCGCGAGCGGGCGCGCGTCTCGCTCGAGCGGCGGCGGCGCGACGAAGAGAAGCGGCGCGAGAAGGCGGCCAGGCGCGAGCAGAAAGAGCGCGAGCGCGCCGAGCGCGAGGCGCGCCGCCAGGCGCTCGAGCAGAACGCGCAGCGCATCAAGCGCGCCGTCGAAGAGCGCCTCTCGGAGGCCGTGGCCGATCTGGCCGACCGGCTCGAGGGCTCGGCCCCGAAGGCGCCGCCGCCCGCGGGCCGGGCGCGCGTCGCCCCCGAGACGACCCGGGCTCGTGTCGACGCGCGCGACCCCTGGGCCGAGGCGTACGACGAGGCCGACGACGAGGCGTCGGCCGCCGCGCGCCGCCGCGACGCGCGCTTCTGATCGCGCCTCGGCCTCCCGCGGCGGCGCCCGAGGCGGGCGGGCGCGGCGAAGGCCGCCCCCGCGGGGGCGCGACGTAGTACCCTGGCCCGGGTGGCGCTGCCCGAGCTCGTCGGCCTCTCGATCGGCCTCGCGATGGACGGCACGGCCGTCGCCGCCGCGCAGAGCGCCGCCGCGCCGCGCCTCACGGGCCGCGACGTGCTGCGCGCCTCGCTCGTCTTCGGCGCCGCCCACGCCCTGATGCCCGCGCTCGGCTGGCTCGCCGGCGCGCGCCTCGTCGCGCTCATCTCCGCTTGGGACCACTGGGTCGCCTTCGCCCTGCTCGCCGCGCTCGGCCTGAAGATGCTCGTCGAATCGCGCCACGCGCGCGCCGACCCCGGGCCGCAGCCCGCCCCCTTCGCCTGGTCGACGCTCGCGCCGCTCGCGCTCGCCACCAGCCTCGACGCGCTCGCCGCCGGGCTGACCCTGCCCCTGCTCGGCCTCGGCCTCGCCGCCTCGATCGGCTGCGTCGGCGCCACCACCGCCCTGCTCACGGCGGCCGGCGCCTACGCCGGCCGGCGCCTCGGCCGCCACCTCGGCCCCCGCCTCGGGGCGCTCGGCGGCGTCGTGCTCTGTGGCATCGGACTGAAGACCTTGCTCGAACACCTGAGCGCCGGCCCGCCCTGAGCGGAGGGCCGCGCCGGGCGCGTGACGGAGGCGGCGCGCCCGCGCGCGTCGCGCTACGGCGCCGCGGGCGGGGGCGAGGCGGAAGGGGCCGGGGGGGGCGGCGCGGCCGAGAAGGCGGGCGGGGGGCCCTCGAGGCGCTTCGTCAAATAAAAGAAGTCACGCCAGGACCTGCGCCCGACGTACTCGTCGGGCCGCCAGTCGTTGATCGGCACGAGCGTCTGCCGCACCTTCGGGGCTTCGGCGGGGGCGACCTCGTAGAAGAAGAAGCGCGGGTACGAGTGGTTGACGTCGAGCTGGGCGACGTCGCGCGCGCCGGCGGCCAGCATGCCGCGGGCGAGCGTGAGCGTGCTCAGGCCGTCGCCCATGCCGTAGATCGCGAAGCGCCCGGTCGCCTCGGCCCCGAGCGCCGAGCGGCGGATGATGGTCTCGCCGTCGACCGTGGCGCCCCAGTTGGGGTTCGACTCGCTGGCCGAGGGGTTGACGACGCCGTCTTCGACGAGGCAGGGCGGCGTCTGGCGGTAGAAGGCCATCTCGGGCTCGGTCTCGGCGAGGCGCTTCCAGACGCCGACGCGCACGCGCCCGTCGCGGTAGGCGGCGACGGTGCAGGCCTGCGGGCGCGGCGGCAGGAGCGTCGTGCCCTCGACCATCATGCCCCAGTGGCCGTGAATCGCCTGGAAGCCCCCGTTGAAGCCGGCGAGCAACGTCGCGTGGTGCGCCGGGTCGACGAGGCCGGGCCGGCGCGATCGCGGGAGCTCGCCCGACTCGGGCTCCTTCGTGCCGGGCACGACGTGCAGGCGAACGCGGGCCAGATCGATCGCGACGAGGGCCAGCACCGCGTAGCCCCGCCTCGGGTCGGGGTGCACGAGCGCCTTGAAGAGCCCGGAGGGGCGGCCGGGCTGCTGCGGGTCGGCGACCGCGACCCAGCGCCCGTCGCCCGGCGCGGCCACGTTGCGGTAGGGCGGCTCGAAGGGGGCGGGGGAGGGGGCGTCGGGCTCGCCCGGGGCCGGCGCGGCGGCGGGCGCGGCGTGCCCGGAGGCGGCGGCCGGGGGCGGCTCCCAGTATTGCACGGGGGGGGCGCCCTGGTGGCGCCAGCGGTCGAGCCGATCTTGCAGGCCGTAGGCCCGGTCTTCGAGCCAGGCGATGGGCCCCGGGCCCACGAGCGAGCGGACGCCGTCGACGACGAAGCTCGCGAAGGACGGGAACCGGTGGAGCGCGACCCAGAACCCGGCGAGCGAGGCGGGCAACGCGAGCGCGAGGAGGCGCCGGCGGTAGCGGCGGGCGAAGGAGCGGCGCCGGGCGGGCGAGGCGAGCAGGTCGGTCGGGGGCAGGGTCGTCACCGGGTCGAGCGTCAGTCTTGCACGGCGCGCGCCGACGGCGACAGGGCGCCCGCCCGGCGCGGGGTGGGGCGCCGTAGGGGCCGCGCCGAGCCCGGCGGACGCCGGCCCCCGGGCCGGACCCACGCCGCCGCCCGCCTCCGGGCAGCCCGCCGGCGGCGCCCGGCCGCGGGGCGGCTCAGCCCTTGGCGGCCTGCGCGGCTCGGGGGCGCCCGGCCGCTCAGCCCTTGGCGGCCTGCGCGGCGAACTTGGCGCGCAGCGCGTCGCACACCACCGCCTCGGCGTAGCGCGACACGTCGCCGCCGTGGCTGGCGATCTCGCGCACGAGCGAGCCGCTGACGAAGCCGTAGTTGGTGCGCGTCGGCAGAAAGACGGTCTCGACCTCGGGCGCCATGTCGGCGTTGCCGTGGGCGATCTGCAGCTCGTACTCGAAGTCGGTGACGGCGCGCAGGCCGCGGACGATGACGCGCGCGCCGACGGCGCGGCAGTAGCCGATGAGCAGGCCCTGGAACGAGCTCACCTCGACGTTGGGCAGGGGCCGCGTGATCTCGCGCAGGAGCGCGAGCCGCTCGTCGAGCGTGAAGAGCGCCGAGCGCGTCGGGTGCACGCCGATGGCGACGATGAGCCGCGGGAAGAGCGACGAGGCGCGCTCGATGACGTCGAGGTGGCCCTTGGTCGGCGGGTCGAAGCTGCCGGCGTAGATGGCCGTGGCCGGGGCCGTCGGGGCGGACGTGGCCGAGATCGTCATGGCGTGGCTCGGGCGGGGGTCAGGGCGAGCGGGGGGCGGGGCGGGCCGGGGCGGGGCCGGGGGCGGGGGCGGCCGGGCGCTGGCCGCCGCCGGGCGCGGGCGCGGGCGCCGAGCCCGTCTCGGGGGCGGGCATCGGCGTGGGCGGCGCGAGGTCGGGCAGCTCTTCGATCCACAGGGCGCGGCCGCTGTCCATCATGGTGCAGCGGAAGAAGGCGAGCAGGCCCGAGCCGACGCTGCCGACCACGTCGACGCCCACGGCGCCGCGCACGGGCGCGAGCGAGGGGCCCGCGTAGCCGGGCACGCCGGGGATGGTATAGGCCCCGAGCCGCAGCGCCGACAGCTTCGCCCCCTTGTCGTTGACGGCGCCGGCGAGCGGCTTGAGCTCGCCCGGTGGCACGCCCGCCGCCTGCCAGCCCTTGTCGTCGAGCTGCAGCGGGTAGACCTGGCGCGTGTTGACGAGCACCGGCGAGACCGCGTCGCCCTGGGCGGTGAAGCCGGCGCGCGTCAGCATGGCGCCGCCGAGCGCGTACGAGACGCCGACGCGCGTGGCGCGCGGGGGCGGCGGCGGCTCGCGCGTGCGCACGATGAACTGCTGGCCCACCAGGTCGAAGGTGACGTTCAGCCGGCGCAGGAGGTTGACCCCGAGCAGCGCCTTGATCGGGGCGCCGACCTCTTTCGAGACGCCCGAGAGGTCTTCGGTCAGCGCCGGCACGTTGCTGACGGTGACGCGCTCGGCGAAGCGCAGCTGCACCCACGAGGGCTCGCGGCGCGTCGCGCTGTCGAGCACCACCTCGCCCTTGTCGGTCGCCACGAGCGCGAGCGCCTGCTCGCCGTCGATCTCGAGCGGCACGACGAAGTTCGGCCCGCGCACCGGCGCCATCTGCGTGTTGGCGACCAGCCCGCCTTCGATCTGAAACGGCTTTCGGCCCACGCCCCGCCGGGCGAGCACCGCGATCTGCTTGGCCCACTCGTCCTTGACGGCCGGGTCGGCGAGCAGCGCCTCGAGCTCGTCGGCCGCCGCGTCGACGTCGCCCGAGTACCAGAGCGCCCGGCCCTTCAGCCCCCGCGCGTCCGACGAGTCGGCGCCCTGCAAGAGCCGGAGCGCCTCGCCGTACTCGAGCCGCGCGAGGTGCACGCGCGCGGCCATCTCCTTGACCACCGGGTTCGACGGCGCGGCCGCGAGCGCGCTCTTGGCCGAGTCGCGCGCGTCGTCCATGTCGGCGGCGCGGTAGCTCGCTTTGGCGCGCTCGTACCACTTGGCCGCCGCGGGCGGCACGGCGCGCACGTCGACGCTCGAGCCCGCGCAGCCGGGCAGGCCGACGAGCGCCGCGGCCGAGAGCCCGAGCGACAGGGCGAGGAGGGGGCGTAGGGGGCGAATCACGGAGACCTATCGGGGTTCGGGTTCAGGGGGCCAATGGCCAGGATGCGGTCGGCGCGCAGCTCGCGGCGCCCTCGGCCGGGCACGAGATACCCCAACACCCGCGGCGGGTCGAGGTCCGTGCGCACCTCGGTGATGACCATCGTCAGCCCCTCGGGGCCGCGCCGGCTCGGCCGGTAGCGCACCGCCACCGGCTCGCCCCGCGCGCGCGCCTGCGCCGCCCGCTCGACCAGCTCCGGCCGCGCCCGCCGCTCGCCCACCCGCACCTGCCGCAAATCGCCCGCGCTCGACGGCTCGAGCAGCCCGACGGCGCGCCAAAAGAGCTGCATCGTCGCCCGCGCGTCGTCGCCCGCGCGGTGCGGCCGCGGGTGCTCGAGCCCGAGCGCCGCGCTCAGCCGCTCGAGCCGGTAGCTCGGCAGCGCGAAGCAGCGCCGGGCCAGCAAGAGCGTGTCGATCGTGCCCTCGAGCCGCGGCGGCTCCCGGCCCAGGCGCCCGAACTCGGCCCGCAAGAACGCCAAATCGAGCTCGACCCCGTGCGCCACCACGATCGCCCCGTCCAAGAGCTCCGCCAGCCGCTCGGCCACCCCCGCGAACCCCGGCGAGCCCCCCCAGTCGCCCTCCGACAGCCCGTGCACCCGGCCCGCGCGCGCGTCCGGCCGCGCCCCGCCCGGCGAGACGAGCGACTCGAGCGCGCCCTCGACCCGCCCGCCCCGCGTCCGCACCACGCACACCTCGCAGACGCGGTCGCTCGCCGGGTCGAGCCCCGTCATCTCGAGGTCGACGAAGGCCCAGGGCGCCTCGCCCACCGGCAGCGCCCAGACCGAGCCCTCGCCGCCGCCTTCGCCCTCGCCCTCGTCGGGGCCGGCGCGGGCCGCGCTCGCCCCGCCGCCCTCGCCTTCGCCCTCGCCGCGGCCGGCGCGGGCCGCGCTCGCCCCGCCGCCTTCGCCCTCGCCCTCGTCGGGGCCGGCGCGGGCCGCGCTCGCCCCGCCGCCCTCGCCCTCGTCGGGGCCGGCCGCCGGCCCGCCGGGGGCCCCCGCGGCCGGGGGCGGTCGGGGCGAGGGGCCGCCCATGGCCTCAGAAGCTGGTGGGCGGGGCGAAGAGCAAGATCGACTTGAGGTCTTCGTCGGTGAAGCGCAGAAGGCCGCCCGCGAAGTAGTCGCGGCGGTCGGCGAAGATGATGTTGTCGGCGCCGCCGATGAGCCAGAGCCGCTTGACGAACTCGTAGAGCAACGAGACGCGCCACCGCGGCGTCAGCTGCTCGCCGAAGCCGAAGAGGTCTTGCTGCAGCTCGAAGCGGTTCTCGAAGAGGTGCAGGTCGAGCCCGATGCCGCCCGTCGACTCTTTGATGCCGAAGCGGCCCGTCAGCGGGCCGAGCCGGCGGGCGAACTGCAGCGAGAAGCGCAGCGAGTTCGACGTCGTCGTGCGCACCTCGCGGTAGGCCGGCGGGTCGTTCGGGTTCGTCGTGTTCACGTCGATCTGCTCGATCAGCGTGCGGCCGCGCGGGTCGTTGACGAACTCGAACGAGTAGTACTTGTCTTCGCGCGGCTGCAGCCTGATTTCGACGTAGTTCTTGATCGAGTTCGACAGGAAGTTGAAGTCGGTGCGCAGCCCCACCACCGTCTGCAGCCGCGCCGCGCCCGAGACCAGGTCGTTGACCGACTCGGCCGCCCCTTGCACCTCGTCGATGAGCGCCTCGTCGCGCAAGAGGCGCCCGACGGTGCCCTCGCCCCGGTCGGCCCGCGCGGCGATGCTGTCGACGTGCTTGAGCGCGCTCTCGAGGCTGTCGCCCGCGCGGTCGGCCTTGTCGACCGTCTCGCGCACGCCGCGCGTGATCTCGCGCACGTCCTCGCGGTTCTCGCGCGTGATGTTGTCGATCGTCACGCTCGCCGAGCGCACGTTGTCGAGAATCTCGCGCGCCCTCGGCCGCGCGTCGGTCGTGATGGCCTCGACGTTCGTGACGATGGTGCGCAGGCCCTGCCGGTTCTCGCGGACCGCCTGGTTGAGCGCGTCGGTCGCCTGCTCGACGTTGCGCAAGATGTTCTTGAGCTCCTGCTCGCCCTCCTGCGTGCCCACCGCGTTCGCCAGGCTGTCGGCCACGCGCTTGACGCGGTCGGCGATGGCGCCAACGTCTTGCAAGATCTGGTCGGTGCCGACGGGCTCGATCACGTTCGTGATCTCGCCCCCCTCTTCAATGACGGGCTGGTTCTGCGAGCCCGGCGTCACCGCCAGGTAGGGCTCGGCCAGCAGGGTCGCGGTCGCCTTGGCGACGCTCGCGTCTTTGTGCAGCTCGACCCCCGGGTTCAGCTCGATGTCGAGCCGCGCCCGCCCGTCCGGCGTCAGTTGGATCGACTTGAGGCTGCCGACGGGGATGCCCGCCATCGTCACCCGGCTGAGCGGCGCGAGCCCCGTCGCGTCGCGGAACAGCGTGTAGACCCCCGTGCCCCGGCCCGAGAACACGCGCGACTTCGACACGAACGTCCACATGCCGACGCCGACGATCACCAGCACCAGGGTGAACGCCCCCACGCGCGCGCCTCGCGTCCATTCGGCCATGTAGCAGGTCGAGAGCTAGCAAAGCTCTACGCCGGCCGCAGCCTTTTGCGTGCAGAGCCCTCCGCCCGCTCGCGCCGGTCGGCGGGCCGCCCCGTCCGACGTCGCCGCCCGCGCCGCAGGGCCTACAGGTAGGGCCGGCACCGACCCGCCGGGCTCAAAACGGGGCCGGCGCGCCCCCAGGAGGCGCCTTCGGGCCCCCCGGCGCCACCCCCCTTGGCGAGGCCGAAAGGCCCACCGGGAGGCGTAAAATGGCTACGAAGAAAAAATCGTCGCCGGAAACTGTACGGGCGTTCAGCGCTTCACGTAGGGTGCCTCTCACCATGACGCCCCGCACTCTCGCCCCCTACGTACTACGCCTCCTCGCCCTCGCCCAAACAAAGGGCCGCCCGGTCACGCTGCGCGATCTTTCGCGCGAGCTCGGCGTGCGCAAGGGCGACGTGCGCGCCGCGGTGTCGGCCCTGCACCGCGAAGGGCACGTCGACGCGCTCCGGTTGCGGCTCACCTTGTCGGGCTTCGCCCTCGGCGTCGCGCTCGCCTCGAAGCGCCTCGAGCCCCTGCGCCGCCCGGCCGAGGCCCAGGCCGCGCCGCGCGCTTCGTCGTCCGCGGCCGCCTGAACGCGCCGCCCCCCCTCGCTCCTCGGCGCGGCCGCGCCCTCGTTGAAGGGGCGGCCTCGCACCGACGAGCGAGGGGCCCTCCGAGGCCGCCGCGCGGCGCGCGCCGCCCTTCGACGGCGCCCGGTCCGAGGGCGACGGTTGTTCGCGCGGCGCCGGCCGGCTAGAGAGGCTCACCCACGTGCCCGACGACCGATCGACCGACGAAGCGGTGCCCGGCCCCCGCGCGGCGGCGCTGGCGGCGCCCGACGCGGCGGGCGAAGGGCGGGGGCGGGGGGTCGCCTACGCCCTCGCGACCTACGTCTCGTGGGGCTTTCTGCCGCTTTTTTTCCGGCTCTTGAGGCCGTTGCCGCCCGCCTACGTGGTCGCACACCGCGTGATCTGGGCGTCGCTGCTCTTCGCCGCCCTCTGCGCCCTGACCGGCCGGCTCGGCGGGCTGCGCGCGGCGGTCGGGCGCCCGCGCACGCTCGCCGCGCTCGCCCTCTCGGCCGTGCTCATCGCGGTAAACTGGCTGCTCTACGTGTACGCGGTCTCGTCCGGGCGGGTGCTCGAGGCGAGCCTCGGCTACTTCATCAACCCCCTGCTCAACGTCGCGCTCGGGGTGGCGGTGCTCGGCGAGCGGCTCGAGCGCCGAAGCTGGCTGGCCATCGGGCTCGCGGCGGCGGGGGTGTTGGTGCTCTCGGTCGGCCGGACGGGGGGCGTACCCTGGCTTTCGCTCGGGCTCGCCCTGAGCTTCGGGCTCTACGGGCTCGTCCGAAAGCGCCTCGAGCTCGACACGCTCACGGCCTCGACCCTCGAGGCGCTCTTGCTCGCGCCCTTCGGGCTCGCTTATGCCCTGCTCGTGGGGGCGGGGGCCGCCCCGCCGCCCTCGCACGGCGTGCCGCTCTGGGCGCTCTTGCTGGCCTCGGGCGCGCTGACGGCGGTGCCGCTCTACTGGTTCGCCTCGGCCGCGCGGCTCCTGCCGCTCTCGCAGCTCGGCTTCTTCCAGTACATCTCGCCGAGCCTGCAGTTTTTGCTGGCCGTCCTCGCCTTCGGCGAGACCTTCACCGCGCGGCACGCGTGGGGCTTCGGGTGCATCTGGGCCGCGCTCGCGCTCTCCTCGCTCGTCGCCTACCGCCGGGCGCCGGGCGGGGCGAGGCCGGCGCTCAGCCGATGATCATCGCCTCGGAAAGCAGGCGCCCCTCGCGGAAGCGGCGCAGGGCCCAGCGCTCGAACATGGGCAGGGGCGTGCCCTCGGCCACGTGCTGGGCCATCAGCTTGCCGATGACCGGCGCCATCATGAAGCCGTGGCCCATGAAGCCCGAGACCTGAAAGAAGCGCTCGACCTCGTCGACCTCGCCGACGACGGGGTTCGCGTCGGGCGTCAGATCGTAGCAGCCGGCCCACTGCCGCAAGACCTTGACCGCGCCGAGCACCGGGCAGGCGCGCACGAGCGCCCGGGCGTAGAGCCGCAAGAAGGCGTCGCTCGAGTTCATGTCGAGCCCCTCGGGCACGCCTTCGTTGCTGACGCCGCCGACGATCTCGCCCCGGGTCGACTGGCTGAAGTAGAGGCCGTTCTCGAGGTCGGCCACCAGCGGCGTCAGGAAGGGCTTGAGCGGCTCGGTCGAGCAGATCTCGTGGCGGTGCGGCCGGTTCGGCAGCTCGACGCCGAGCAGCCGGGCGACCTCGGGCGACCAGGCCCCGGCCGCGTTGATGACGGTGCTGGTCGCCACCTCGCCCCGATCGGTCACGACGGCCGTGATGGCGCGCCCCCGGGTGCGGAAGCCCGTCACCTTCGTGTGCGTCGCGATCTCGACCCCCGCCGCCTTGGCCCCCTCGGCGTAGCCCCAGACGAAGGGCCAGGGGAAGACGACCCCGTCGTTCGGGTTGTAGCTGGCGGCGACCAGCCCCTCGGTCGACAGCTCGGGCACGACGCGCTTGGCCTCTTTCGGGCTCAGCATGCGGGTGCCGAGGCCGAGCTCGTTCTGCAGCGCCACGCTCTTCTCGAGCGCCCGGCGCTTCTCTTCGCTCCGGACGAGGAAGAGGTACCCCCCCTGCCGGAACCACACGTTGATCTTCATCTCGCGGGCGAACTCGGCGCACAGGCGAATGCTCTCGCGCATCAGCCGAATGTTCGCCTCGCTCGACCACTGCGCCCGCACCCCGCCGCCGTTGCGCCCGCTCGCGCCGCCGCACAAATACGACTGCTCGACCACGGTCACCTCGCGCACGCCGTGGTGGCGCGCCAGGTGGTAGGCGATCGACAGCCCCATGATGCCCCCCCCGACGACGACGACCTCGGCCCGATCGCGCATGACGTGGCGGCAACCTACCACAGCGGCTGCCCCCCCGCCGCGCCTCGGCTTCGCCGCCCGCGAGGCCCGCGGGCTCGGGCGGCCGGGGCTTCGCCTGCTCGCGCGGGGGCGCCGTCCGCCGGTTTGCCCGCCGGACGAGCCCGGCTGCGGCTCCGCCTTCCCGCGCCGGGGGCGCCGTCCGCCGGGCCCGCCCCTTGGCCGGGGGCGCCGTCCGACGTCGGGGCGCGGCGACGGGCGAGCGACGCGCGACGGCGCCCCGCGTCGCGGGCAAGGCCCCGCCGGTCGGGTCGGGGTTCTCTTCAGGGGGGAGGTCGGGCCGGCGTGCGGGGGCTGAACCCCGGCGGGGCGGCCGGGGCGCGTGAGGCGCGTGGGGCGTTGTAGGCGCGGCCCGAACCCCTCGCGCGGACGCTGCGAGCCCGCTGGCGCCGAAGGCGCTCTCTTGTACACTCGTCAGTACGCAGTCGTCGCGGCTGCCGTACCCCCAACTTCCCAGCCCCCCGCACGAGCCATGAGCGAACGTCTGCCCACCCTGCTGCGCGCCGGCAGCCTGGCCGCGCTGGTCGCCCTCGCCGGCGGCTGTTACGTCGAGAGCGAATCGCCCCCGCTCCCGCCGCCCCCGCCGCCCGACGCCGAAGAGTTCTCGACCCCCTTCCAGCCCGCCGGCGGCGGCGACTTCGTCGCGGCCTCGCACCGGCACCGCACGCGCGTGACCTCCGACGGCACGCTCTACCTCTACCTGCCCCAGGGCGAAGACCGCCCGGGGGTCATCGCCGCCTTGGGCACGCAGCTGCACTCGATGCAACGCGACGAGGCGCTCGACACGAAGCTGCGCTCGGGCGGCCAGCTCGACCGGGGCGCCGTGCGCTTCGACCGCGGCGCCGTCGTCGAGGTCGTGCGCAACACGCGGCGCGGGGTCGAGCAGGGCTGGGTCTTCTCGGCGGCGCCCGAGGGCGAGGGCGACCTCGTCGTGCGCATCCGGACCGAGGGTGTCGACGCCGCCTCGCTCGCGGCCGACGGCATCCACTTTCGGAACAACGAGACGGGCATGCGCGCCCTCATCGAGGACGCGACCTGGGCCGACGCCCGCGGCCGCTCGACCCGCGTGCCCGCCCGCTACGAGGGCGGCGTGGTCGTGCTGCGCGTACCCGCCTCGGTCGTCGACGCCTCGACCTACCCCGTCACGCTCAAGTTAGCGGCCCCCGAGGCCCCCGCCGGCCGGTGCCGCGGGCCGGGGCACTCGCCGGCGTGCTGGTCACGCTCAAGGTAGCGGCCCCCGCCGGCCCCCCGCCGGGCCGGCGCCCCGGGCCTTTCTCTATCCCCGCGCGGGCGCGAGCCCGACGAAGGCAAGGTGGGCCCTCGCGGCGGCGCTCCGCCTCGCCCGCGGGCGCGAGCCCCCTCGCGCCCGGGCGGCGCTCGGGCTAAAGCTGCTGGCCGAACCAGGCCGGGGCGCCCCGCTCCGCGGCGCCGGCCGAGAGGTGAAGAACCGTGTCCGAGTCGAACCACGAGACCCCCTCCGACTTCATCCGCGAAATGGTCGAGGCCGAGCGGCGCGAGGGCAAGCACGGCGGCCGGGTGGCGACGCGCTTTCCGCCCGAGCCGAACGGCTACCTGCACATCGGGCACGCCAAGGCGATCTGCCTGAACTTCGGCATCGCCGAAGAGTTCGGCGGCGTCTGCCACCTTCGCATGGACGACACGAACCCGACGACCGAAGACCCCGAGTACGTCGAGGCCATTAAGCGCGACGTGCGGTGGCTCGGGTTCGACTGGGGCGAGAACATGTTCTACGCCTCCGACTACTTCGAGCGCCTCTACGAGCTCGCCGAGCGCATGATCCGGCTCGGGCGGGCGTACGTCTGCGACCTGAGCGAAGACGAGATGGCGGCCTACCGGGGCACGCTGAGCGAGCCCGGGCGCGACAGCCCCTACCGAAACCGGTCGGTCGACGAGAACCTCGACCTCTTCCGCAAGATGCGCGCGGGCGAGTTCCCCGAGGGCAAGTGCACGCTGCGGGCGAAGATCGACATGGCCTCGCCCAACATGAAGCTGCGCGACCCGCCGCTTTACCGCATCAAGCACGCGCGCCACTACCGCACGGGCGACGCCTGGCGCATCTACCCGCTCTACGACTACGCCCACTGCCTGTCCGACTCGACCGAGCGCATCACGCACTCGCTCTGCACGCTCGAGTTCGAGAGCGCGCGCGAGCTCTACGACTGGATCGTGCGCGCCGCCGAGGTGCCCTGGGTGCCGAAGCAGACCGAGTTCGCGCGGCTCAACCTCTCGTACACCGTGATGAGCAAGCGCAAGCTACTCGCGCTGGTGAAGAAGGGGCACGTGCGCGGCTGGGACGACCCGCGCCTGCCGACGCTGGCGGGGCTCCGGCGGCGCGGCGTCACGCCCGAGGCGATCCGCACGCTTTGCGCCAAGGTGGGCGTCGCCAAGAACGTGAGCGTGGTCGACCTCGCGCTCTTCGAGCACGTCCTGCGCGACGATCTGAACGCCCGGGCGCCCCGGGTGCTCGCCGTGCTCCGGCCGCTCAAGCTCGTCGTCGAGAACTACCCCGAGGGCCAGGGCGAAGAGTTCGACGCGCCCTATTGGCCGCACGACGTGCCGCGCGAGGGCTCGCGCGCGCTGCCCTTCTCGCGCGAGCTCTACATCGAGCGCGACGATTTCCTCGAAGACCCGCCGAAAGAGTTCTTCCGCCTCGCGCCGGGCCGCGAGGTGCGCCTGCGGCACGCGTACATCGTGCGCTGCACCGGCGTCGTGAAGAATGACGCGGGCGAGATCGTCGAGGTGCGTTGCTCGTACGATCCGGCGACGCGCGGGGGGGCCGCGCCCGACGGCAAGCGCGTCGCGGGCACCATCCATTGGGTCAGCGCCGCCCACGCCCGCCCGGCCGAGGTGCGCCTCTACGACCGGCTCTTCGCCGTCGAGGCCCCCGGCGCGGGCGACGCCGACTTCGAGCACGAGCTCAACCCGCGCTCGCTCGAGATCGTCCACGCGCTCGTCGAGCCGAGCCTCGCCGCGGCCCGCCCCGGCGACCGCTTCCAGTTCGAGCGCCTCGGCTTTTTCGCCGTCGACCCCGACGCCGAGGGCGGCGGCCTCGTGTTCAACCGCACCGTCACGCTGCGCGACACCTGGGCGAAGGTCGCGTCGAAGGCCGGCCTCAAGCCCGAGGCCGCCCCGGCCGCCGCCCCCCGCCCGCCCCGGCCCAAGCCCGCCGCGTCCGCCCCGGCCGCCGTGGCCGCCCCGACGCTCGGCGACGAGGCGATCGCGCTGCGCGATCGGCACGGCCTCTCCGACGACGAGGCGCGCACGCTCGAGGCCGAGCCCGCCCTCCGGGCCCTCTTCGACGAGGCGCTCGGCGCCGGCGCCGGCGCCAAGCCCGCCGCGGCCCTGCTCTGCAACGAGCTGCGCGGCTCGCTGCGCGCGCGCGGCCTCGAACGCCCGCCCTTCGGCGGCGCCGCGCTCGCCGAGCTGCTCGGCCTCATCGCCTCGGGCGCCCTCTCGAGCAAGCAAGGCAAAGAGGTGCTCGAGGCCATGCTCGCCGGCGAGGGCGCGCCGCGCGCCATCGTCGAGGCGAGGGGGCTCCGGCAAGAGTCCGACGTGGGCGCGCTCTCGGCCATCGTCGAACGCGTGCTCGCGGCCAACGCCGACGCCGCCGGGCGCTACCGCGCGGGCAACGCCAACGTGCTCGGCGCCCTCGTCGGCATGGTGATGCGCGAGAGCGGCGGGCGCGCGAACCCGAAGCTCGTCGGCGAGCTGCTACGCACGAAGCTCGCGCCCTGACGGCGGCGCCCGGGGCGCGGGCGCCCGCGCGCCTCGGGCGAGCCCGGCCCCGCGCCGCGTCGGCGCGCCTCGGGCGAGCCCGGCGCCGCGCCGCGTCGCCCGGGGCCCCGCCACGAAAATTGCCGGCGCCCGCCCGCCTGGGCACGATCGCCCTCGTGCGACGCTCGTGCTTGCTCCTCGGCGCCGTCGTGGCCCTGGGCTCGGCCCCGGGCTGCGCCGGCCCCCGCGTTCACCACGCCTACCAGGCCCCCCCCGCGCCCCCGCCGCCGCCGCCCGCCCCGCCGCCCCCGCCGCCCCGCCCCCCGCCCCTCGCGCTCGAGGGCTGCCAGTCGGGGCCGGCGACCTACTACGCCGACTTCTTCACCGGGCGGCGCACCGCGAGCGGCGAGCGCTACAACCCGCGGCGCTTCACCGCCGCGCACAAGACCTTGCCCTTCGGCACGAGCCTCGTCGTCTCGCGCCAGGGCCGCAGCGTGCGCGTGCGCGTCAACGATCGCGGCCCCTACGCGCACGGCGCCGTGATCGACCTCTCGCGGGCCGCCGCCGAGGCGCTCGGCATCGTGCGCGCCGGGCGCGCCCAGGTCACCTTCTGCCGGGGCTGAGGGCGGCCCGCGCGCCGCCCGAGCGGCCCGCGCGGCCTCGGCGGCCGGCCCGCGCTCAGCCCGAGCGCAGCGCCCGCACGGCCTCGGCGACGTCCTTGCCCGTCACCTCGGCCTTCGCCGCCTTGAGCGCCTTCATCGCCACGCCCGTCGCGGCGCCGTCGTTCGGGGCCGCGCGCACCGCGTCGGCGACGCCGGAGAGCGCCTCGACGATCTGCGCGACCCCGAGCGTCGCCGGCAGGAGCTCGCGCAGCACCTCGTTCTCGCGCCGCAGCGTCGCGCGCGCGCCCTCGTCGCTTGTCGCCGCCATGGTCTCGTCGTTCGACTTGATGAGCTTGCGCACGATGGCCGCCGCGTCGGCGTCCGAGAGCGAGCCCGCGCGCGCCTCGGCCGTCTGGATCTCGCCGAGCGCCACGCGCAACACCTCACGCGCGACGGCGTCGCCCTCTTTCATCGCCCGCTTGATTCGCTTCGAAATCTCTTCCGCGATCATGCCCCCATCTTCGCCCGGCGCGCGCCCGCGGTCGAGCTGGCGCACCTCGGCGTACATTGTGCGCTGTGTTAAGGGCTTCGACTGCGTTCGCTGTGCCTGGTGAGTGCCCTCGGCCGGGACGCCCTTGCCCGACTCATCTTCTCTGGAGCGTCCCGAACCCTTACGGCGCCGGCCCTGCTGCCTCCCAGGGGGTGCAGGGCTCCCGTTTCGTCCGCGCTTGAGCCGGCCGAAGGGGCTCGTTAGGGTCACCTCGGTCGGGGCGATTTTCGGGGGCGATTTTTTTTTGGCAACTGGCCCGCCCCCCTGGCCGAGGGGAAGACATGAAGACCAAAACCATTCTTTCGACGCGTTGGGCCCTCCTTCTCTCCCCCCTCACCCTGCTGACCGTTGGTGGTGGCCTCGGCGCCTGCTCGGGCGAGTTTGAGGTTGAGTGCCCCGACGGTAGGAAGCAGACCGGCGGCGGCGACGTCGACGAAGCGTGCTCGCCCGTCGCAGGCGCTGGCGGCCAGGGCGGCGCGCCGGCCGCCGGCAGCGGCGGCGGCGGCCCGGCGGCCGGCGCGGGCGGCGGGGCACCCGCGGCGGGCAGCGGCGGCGGGGGCGGCATGGTGCCGATTCCGCCCGGGGCCGACTGCGCGCCCAGCACCACCAAATGCGAGGGCGATGCCCAGCAGACCTGCGGTGCGGACGGCACGTGGGGCGCCCCAGCCGCTTGCGAGATCGCGTGCGACGGGGCGGGCACGGCGTGCGTCGTGCCGGTGCAGGTGAGCGTGGGCATCCTCCACGCCTGCGCCCTGCTTTCGGACGGTACGGTGCGATGCTGGGGCGACGACGAGCTGGGGCAGCTCGGTCAGGGCGTGCAGTCGAATTCAAGCAAACCAGTGACCGTACCGGGGCTGACCGAGGTCGAAGCGATCGACGCGGGCAACTTGACCACCTGCGCTCTGCGCAAGGACAAGTCCCTCCTCTGCTGGGGGAATAACTCCCACGAGCAAATCGCCCCCAACGCAAACGGCACGCTGAACGCCGTCCGAGTGCCCACCGAAATGGGCGTTCAAGGCGTGCAGGACGTCGATGCGGGTGATCACGTGTGCCTCCTTCGGACTTCCGGTACCTCGACGACCGCTCAGTGCAGAGGTTTCAATGCTTACGGTCAGTTGGGCAGCGGCTCTGACGCGAACTCTGCTAGCTTCGTGGCCGTTCAGGGGCTACCCAACGCCCCGGTGCAGTTGTCGCGGGGCGGCCTTCACACCTGCGGCGTCCTGCAGAGCGGCGCCGTCTACTGCTGGGGGTGGAACATCCCGCTCGGGTTCGCCGACGCCGCGACGGGCGTCTCCTCGCCGCGGCAGTACGCGACCTCGGGCTACCGGAGCACCTTCGCGGGGTTGTCGTTTAGCTGCGCCATCGGCACCGATGACGCCGTCTCCTGCTGGGGCGCTAACGAGTACGGGCAGCTCGGACGGGGCGCCAACGTCACTCTGCCCAGAACGTCCTCACCGGGCAAGGTCGAGGGGGGGGCAGGCGTAAAGGAGGCCTCGGCCGGGTTTCATACGGCCTGCATGCTCAAGGGCGATGGTAGCGTTTGGTGCTGGGGGGCGAATCGCAGAAACCAGCTCGGCAATAGCTGCGCGCAAATCTCTTGCGTCGGCTCCGGCGAGGGCGCTTTCGTCCGTTCGCCGGTGCAGGTCTCGCAACTCACGCAGGTCGAGCAGATCGACGGCAGTGGCGAGACCTTCTGCGCGCTCCAGGCCGACCAGAGCGTCGTCTGCTGGGGCAACAACGATAAGGGCCAACTTGGCAACGGACTGCTCGGTGGCTCGAGCGCGACGCCGACGCCCGTCGTTTGGAAGTGACGTGACGTGAATCGCCGCCCCTCGGCGCCCGAACCGGAGGGGCGGCCCTAGAAAAGAGCCCCGTCACGCCGTGCCGACCCCGCCCGAGATGAGCGAGCCGGCGACGGCGCATTGCCGGCGGGGGCCGCGGCCTCTGGGCCCCTCGAAGGCCTTGGGCCACGGTTCGTGTACGAGCGGCGCGTGCGCCTTGCGTGCTCTCCGGGCGCCCTGACCTCGCCCCCGGCTCGACCCGCGGGGCGCCCGCCCTCCGCGTACGCCAAAGGGCACCCGCCGCTCGTATCGGGGTTGTCTGGTAACCCTCGCGTTTCGGCGCTCTGACGTCTGGCCTTCAAGGCGCGGGCCCCGCCGAAAGGGGGGCTGGCGGGGCGAGGGCCTTCGGGGAGCAACCCCGAGGGCAGCCTGGCGTCGCGGGCGAAGGGGCGCGGACAAGGTCCCTCGGTTTTTTTTCCGTAGGAGCGGTAAAATCTGCTGACATCGTCTTGGAACCAGCCTCGAGCGCGAGTCGTACCCTCAGCGCACCTGTGGGCCATAAAGTGAGGTGACCTTCGTACGACGAGACTGTAACGCGCCGCATTGGGGCCTCGAAAAGGCACGTTTTCGCTCAAGAAACGCTTCTCCGGCCTTGACGTAGACCTCGCTACGTAGTCCCATAGAAGCACCGCGAAGACCCCACTGTCCCCCTTCGCTCCCCGGGGCACACCTGAGTCGGGGTCGTAACAGACAATAAAGGGCTAATCATGAAACGACTTGTTACCTCCCCTATTATCTTGGCACCTTTTATGAAGAGGATTCCCTTGGTCCTCGGGGTTTCGACGGCTTTGGGCCTCTTGTCGGCCACGGCTGCGGCTTCAGGTGAATACCCGGGAACGATCAAAGCGGCTTTGGACGCGAGCGCCGCGCCCCCTTGCAACATCTGCCACAACTCGCCGGGCGGGGGCGATACGATCACCGGGAAGTTCGGCCTGGCGATGAAGAACGAAGGGCTGACGGGTGGTAGCGCCTTCAAGGCCGAAGACGACATGCTCAAGTTGCTCAACGCCCTCGGCGAAGCCGCCGACAGCGACGACGGGGGGCAGCCGGACATCGAGGAGCTCAAAGTCGGGCAGAACCCGAGTGACGATTCTGACGACGAGAGCGGCGGCGGCGGCGGCAGCGGCGGCGGCGCCAGCGGCAGCGGCGGCGGCGGCACCGGCGGCGGCGGCAACAACGGCAGCGGCGGCGGCGGCGGCGACGAAGACGACGATAGCGGCAGCGGCGGCAACCCGGGCACCGGTCAAGCGACCAGCGCCGGGTGCTCGTACGGCGTGCTCGACTCGTCAACAAACACAGGCACCGTGGCCTCACTCTTGGGCGCCGCGGGTATCGCAGTGGCCATGGCGAGACGACGCAAGCGGCACTGACGCGGCGCCGCCGCGGCGTCGGCTTCGACGCGCGCGCCGCGGCCGGTGCCCCGGCCCGGCGAGCTAAGAAGGAGGGGCGGGCTCGGCGCTCCTAGAGCCCACGAGGCCCGCCCCGCTGCGCGCCGCTTGCGGTACGGCGCGAGAGCCGGGCGCGCTCTGCGCGCGCACGACCGTCGAGAAAGCCCCGAGAAGTCGGGGGCCTTCTTGACGGCTGTGCACCCCGTTCGTCGACCCACCGACCACGCGTGTCCCGCTCGGCGATAGCCCCGCCGAGCGCCCCGTCGCACGCAACCGAACGACGCACCAGGGCCCGCCCGCTGGGGAGCGCGGGCCCGCGGCCGCCCGGTCGATGTGCACCCCGCTCGGGCCCGTCGGTCGAAGGCTGGCGCGCTCCGGCCGGCGGGGCGATGTTAGGGCTCGCCCGCGTTGGGGCGGCGCTTGCGCGGGCGAAGGGCGCGTCGGGTCAGCGGGAGCGCGACGAGCGCCGTGAGAAAGAGCGCGCTCGCATCGAGCGGCCGGCCCGTCGAAGAGACCGCGCACGACGAGGCGGCGGGGGGCGCCGGCGGCGGCCTCGCCCCGTTGTCGTCATCGTCGTCGCCGTCGTCTGGTTCGGGCGCGGGCGTGGGCGCGGGCGCGGGGGGTTGCTCGCCGCAAGGCGCTTGCGGCGGCTCGCCGCTGGGGTGGCTGGAGGCGATGTTCGGGCTGAAGTTCGCGATGATCTCGTCGAGATCGGGGAAGCCGTCGCAGTCCGAATCGAGGCCCTTTTCATCGATCGCGGCGATGGCCGCTAGGAAGATCGTTTTCGACTGGGCCGTCAGCGTGACGTAATTGCTCTCTTGGCGGAGGGCGTTGGTGAACGGCCGATCGAGAAAGCCCGCCGTCGTGTCGCTGCCCTCATGACAGAGGGGCCGGTCGACGATCGACTGCGGCACCCGCGTCTGCGAGTCGTCGCGCGAATCGATGTAACCGCGGAGCCAGTCGGTGAAGATGGGCCGCGCGGCGGCCGGGCGGGGGGCGAGCGTCAAGGCGCCCAGGGCCAAGGTGGTTGCCAGGCGACCGCGGCGGCGGCGCACGTTCGGGGCGGGGGGCAACGTACGGTAGGACATCGTACTAGACCCCTCGAGCGTGGGGCGCTTCGGGCGCGAAGACCGGCGCACGACCCGAAAAACGTAGGTTCGTTTCAACCAGCCTGGCGCCTCGCTGTTGCGCCCGACAGTGCCTTTCGACCCAGACGTCTCGCCTCGGGTGGGTGGTAGCCAGACCACCCAGCGGAACGACAACGTGATGGTCATTTGGCCACGTCATCGTGCGAGGCCGTTTCTGTGGGATGAGGCCGACCAAAGGCTTTTTCGAAGGGCGTTCGTGCTCGAGACGACGCGCAGAGCCTTGGGAGGCTGAAAGCTTCATCAAGATGGGCATGGTAAGTGGGGTTGATGGTCGGAAGGTAAGGGGGCAGCAGCGATGCGCTCGCAAACCCGAGCAAGAGCCGTACCGCCCTTAACCGGGCGCGAAGCTTCGCAACGGCCGTGCAGACTTTGCCGGGGCGCGCGCCGGCCTTGCGTCTGTTCATAAGGTGCTGGCAGGTGTTGGCAAAGGTCACCAACCCTGTTGGCAAAAGCCCACAGCGTCCGCCCGGGCCCGAACGTTTTGCTTGGGTGCCGGGCTCGGGGGCGCTCGCCGTCGCCGCCCAAAGCGGCCGCGCCCGCGCGAGCGCCGAGGGGGGCACTTCGCGCGGGCGCGAGCGTTTCGAGTCGGGCGGGGCCGCGGGGCATGAGCCGCGCTCGGCGCTCTTCGCGTCGGGCGGGGCCGCGGGGCGTCAGCCGCCCTCGGCGCTCTTGGCGTCGTCGCCCTCGGCGTCGCCCTCGGCGTCGGCGGCCGGGGTCGCGTCGAGCAGGGCGATCTTGCTGCGGACCTTGTCGAGCAGCTGCGCGAGCCGGGCGGGGCTGTCGCCGGCCCACTCGTCGAGCGCCTTCTCGGCCTTCGCCCGGTCGGGCAGGCGGGGCAAGAGCTCGAGGATCTCGCGGCGCAGGAGCTCGGCGTCGCCGGGCTCGCCCGCGCGCGCGGCGGCCGCGAACTCTTCCCAGTCGAGCGGCAGGGTCTCGGGCAGGTCGAAGCGGTTCTTCGCGTCGTAGGCGGCCGTCCAGCGCGTGTGCAGGACGCGCGCGCCCGACGAGACGCCGCGCATCTTGCCCTTCTTCTCGACGGTGAAGACCTCGTGCCGCGCGAAGAGCACGGCGTCGACCCACTCGCGCATCAGGTCGCTCGCGCGCTCGTGCAGCTTCATGCGGTAGCGGTCGAAGGGCCCGGTGTACGGGTCGTCGACGCGCTTGATGGCCGCGTGCGCGACGAGCACGATGTTCATGCCCCGCACCCGCGCGAGCACGTCGAGCCGGGCGAGCAGCTGCCGCCAGTGCTCGAGCGCCATCACGTAGCCCTTGCCGTAGCCGAAGTCTTCGATGTTCGTCTTGCCGCCCATCGCGCAGACGTGGCCCCAGCAGAGCGGCTCGAACCAGTCGAGCGTGTCGATGACGAGCGTCTTGAACTCGTGCTCGTCGTGGGTGAGAACGCGAATGGCCTCGAGCGCGTCGGCCCAGGTCTGCGGCGCGGGGAAGCGCGCCACGTCGATGTGCGACGTGCCGTCCTCGGCGCAGAGAAACACCGGGTCGGGCGCGCCCGCCGCGAAGGTCGTCTTGCCGACGCCCTCGACGCCATAAACGAGCACGCGGAAGGGCTTGGCCTGGCGGCCCCGCGTGACATTGCCCAAGGTCATGCGGCCGGGCGTGGGCACGCGCTTGACGGCAACGGGGGAGTGTCCTTTGGGGGCGAGTTGCATGGTGGTCCTCAGGGGCGGAGCTGCGAAGTGTGAGATCGTCGCCAGTAACTATACGAGCGTTCAGTGCTGGGCGTGAAGATACGCACGCCGGCGCCCCGCGCACCCTGCCTTCCGGACAAACAATGTCCAGCGCCGGGACCCCGGCTTTTTGCCGCGGCGGCGGCCCCGGGGCGGGGCTGACCCGAAATGTCAGCGTCGGGCTTGCCCGGGTTTTGCCCCGCGCGAGGGCCCGCACGGCGCGGCCCCCAGCCTTTTTGCCGCACGGAGGCGGGGGTGGGCCGGCGCTTTGCGGGGCCGACCGGGGCTTCCGGCGGAACGTTGACCGCGCCGCACCGCCCGCGCTAGGGAGGGGGCCCCGCGCCCGGGCGCTCGCCGGGGCGCGCGGGTGGGGTTCGGGCATGACAGGGCGCGCTTCTCTCGGGGCCAAGGCTTCTCTGCTCGCGACGGCGCTTGCGGCCGGCGGTGGCGCCCCGGCGGCGCTCGCGGCCGGCGGCGTCCCGGCGGCGCTCGCGGCGGGCGGCGCGGCGGCGCTCGCGGCCTGCGGGGGCGGCGCGGAGGCGCCTGCGGGCGGGCCGGGGGCGGCGTCCCGCGAGGCGCCGGCGGGGGGCGCGGCGGTCGCCGAGGCGTCCGGGCGAGCGACGGGCGCGAAGGGGCCCGAGAGGCTGGTCGGCGCGCTCCACTGGAAGACGCTCGTTTACGAGCGGCCCGGGGCGGGGTCGCGGCCGATCGGGCACCTGCGCGCGGGCGCGCTCGTCGCGGCGGCGGGCGAGCCCACGCCGGGCGAGGGGTGCGCGGGGGGCTTTCAGCCGATCGCTCCGCGCGGCTTCGTCTGCCTGGGGCCGGCGTCGGCGACCAACGAGCGGGGGCACGAGCTCTTGCGGGCGCTCGCCTACGAGCCCGAGCCGGGTGCGGTCTTGCCCTACCGCTACGGCCTCGTGCGGCGTCCGGGGCCGGTCTATGGGCGGCTGCCGACGCGCGAGCAGGCCGAGGCGAGCGAGCCCGGCCTCGCCGACCGCATGGCGGCGTGGGCGCGGGCCGAGGGCGAGGAGGGGGCGAGCTTCCGGGCCGAGCTCTGGCTCAAGCCGGGGGCGAAGGGGGCCGACGGCGCCCCCGCGCTGGCGCTCTGGGAGCGGGGGCTGAGCGGCGAGCTGCCCTCGTTTCTCGCCGGGGGCCGGGCGCCGCCCGCCATCGCCGGGCTGCCGCCGCGCGAGGGCCTCGTCGCGCTGCAGATGCGCAAGCACAACGGCTTCGCGCTGACCGACACCGTGGTCTTCGAGGGGCGGCGCTACGCGCTGACGCCCGACCTGATGCTCGTGCCGGTCGACCGTCTGCGGCCCGTCGTGGGCTCGACCTCGCGCGGGGTCGAGCTGCCGCGCGAGGTCGAAATGCCCTTCGCCATCGTGCGCTCGGACGACGCCTTCGCCTACCGGCGCGAGGGCGGGTCGATGGCGGTGGTGCGGCCGCTCGCGCGCTGGACGAAGGTCAAGCTGAGCGGCAAGCAGTCGATGGTGGGGGGCAAGCTCTACTACGAGGCCGACGAGGGCTACTGGCTCTCGGACCGGCAGGCCTCGCGGCTCGACCCCGCCAAGAAGATGCCGGGCTGGGCCGAGAAGGGCGAGCGGTGGCTCGACGTGAACGTGACCAAGCAGACGCTCGTCGCCTATGAGGGCACGCGCCCGGTCTACGCGACGCTGGTGTCGACGGGCGAGGCGGGGCTCGGCGACCCGGAGACGACGCGCTCGACCAAGCGCGGCATCTTTCGCGTCTACGCCAAGTACCGCACGACCACGATGGACTCGGACGAGACGGGCGAAGAGTTCGAGCTGCGCGACGTGCCCTACGTGCAGTACTTTCACCAGGGCTACGCGCTGCACGCGGCCTACTGGCACGACCGCTTCGGCACGCCGAAGAGCCACGGCTGCATCAACCTGACGCCGTCCGACGCCAAGTGGCTCTTCGCCTTCACCTCGCCCGACGTGCCGCCCGGCTGGCACGAGGCGCGCGAGCCCCTGCGCGGGACGGTCGTGTTCGTGCACCCCTGAGCCGGGGGGCGGGGGCTAACCCCGGCTCGAGGCCCCTGCAGGCCGACGGGCGCCCGGGGCCGGGGGGCGAAAGGGGGCTCGGGGCGCCCGAGGCGGGGCGGGGCGTCGTGTGACGGTGGCGCGGCCGGGGGGCGAAGTGGTACGTTAGTCGGGCCGTGGGTGTGCCGGCACAGCCGCTCGATTTTCGCTACGTGAGCCTGTCTCCCGGCCCGTCGCGGCGGGCGATCTGGTTGCGCAGCGCGGGCGCGTCGGTCGGGGCGGTCGGCGTCGTGCTGGCGGGCGCCGGGCTCGAGCACGGGGCGCTCGCGACGGCGGCGGCGGCCCTCGGCGGCGTCGGGCTCGTGGCCTCCTGTCTCGGGGGGCTGCGCGCGAGCGCGATGGTGCGCGGGGGCGTGTCGACCTCGATGGCCATCGTGCCCTGGGGGGTGCTGGTGCGCCCCGACGACGACGACGAGCGGGTGCTGCGCTGGCCGGGGGTGCGGGGCGTGTCGGTCAAGCTCGTCTACGCGCGCGACCCCGAGGGCATCACCGTCACCACCTGGAGCGTGGTGACGGTCACGACGGCGCGCGAGCGCCTCGTCGGGCGGGCCTCGGGCTCGGTCGGGCTCGAGCGGCTCATGGCGCACCTCGAGGCGTACGCCGACGAGTCGTCGCGCCCGCTCGCGCTCGACCTGTTCGGCGACGATCCGCCGGCGCAGGCGTCGACCGAGCCCTCGGCCTCGCTGCTGCTGGCGCGGGCGAGAGAGCTGGTCGGCTCGGCGCGGGGGGCCGAGGCGCTCGGGCTGCGGGCCCCGGGCTACCGCGCGCTCTCGTCGCGGCGCGCGGGCGAGGGCACGGTGGCGGTCTTGCGCGAGGCCCTGCGGGCCGAGACGAGCGCGCGGGGGGCCGACCTGCGGGCGCTCGCGGCGTTCGTCGCGGCCGAGGCGCGGGCCCAGGGCCTCTTGCCCGAGCTCTCGCGCCTCGTCACCGCGTCGCACCCGCTGGTGGCCGCGGCGGCCAAGGCGGCCGCGCTGCGCCTGGGGGCCGAGCCGACGCGCGTCGGCTCGCTCGGCGAGGTGGCCCCCTTCCTGCTCCACGACGACCTGCTGGCCCTCGAGGGGTGGCTGGCGGCGGGCGCGTAAAAGCTCGCGGGCTCGCGGCGACGCCCGGCCGGCGGGGCGGCCGGCGCGCCGCGGGCGCGTAAAAGCTGCGCCCGCGCTGCGGGCGGCATGGTAGAGCCTTGGGCGCTCGCACGGTGCGCCCACCCCTCCGCCCTCGGCCGCCCCCCTCGCCCGCGCGCCCGGCGCTCGCGCTCGCGGCCGCGCTCGGCGTCGCGTCGCCCGCGCGCGCCTTCGACGCCGAGGTGACGGCCACCAGCGCCGCCCAGGCCTACGCGCTGCGCAGCCCCTTCGGCGAGCCGCTGCTCTTCCGCCAGCGGCTGACGCAGACGCTCGGGCTCGAGCTCTTTCGCCTCCTGCCCGACGAGAAGCCGGGCGGGCCCGAGCTCTTCGTCAAGCTGCGGCTGCGCCTCGATCACGACTTCGGGCTGCGCGGCTCGGAGACCACGTTCAACCGCGCCGACGCGCTCTCGCGCTACGTGCCGGGCCTCGGCGACGCGCCGCTCGACCTGATGTACGGCTACGTCGAGGGCCGCCGCCTCGCCGGCGGCTGGCTCGGCTTCCGCGCCGGGCGCCAGTACGTCGTCGACCCGCTCGGCTGGTGGTCGTTCGACGGGGGGCTCGTGCGCGCGGGCGCGCCCTGGCTCTTCGCCGAGCTCTACGGCGGCTACGAGCAGCGCGGCGGGCTGCCGCTCTCGCTCGGGCGCTACGAGCGCGACGGGGTGTGGCGCGGCGACCGGTCGACGGCGCTCGCGGGCCAGCCCGACGTCTTCCCGTCGTTCCTCGAGGCCGCGTCGGCGCCCGCCTGGGGCGCCGCGCTCGAGGGGGGCCAGGGCACCTGGCTGCACGCGCGCGCGAGCTACCGCAAGGTGTGGAACCGCGGCGAGGTCGTCACCCGCCCCTTCGCCCTGCCCGACGGCACCTTCGCCACCGTCGACGAGGCGCGCACCTCGAGCGAGCGCGCCGGCGCCGCGCTCGACGCGACCTGGGCCGAGCGCGGCGCGGTGCGCGCCGGCGCCGTCTACGACCTCTACAACGCCCTGCTCGCCTCGCACTTCGCCTCGCTCGACGCCTACCTGGGCGACCGGCTGACCGCGACGCTCGAGTACGACTACTACCGGCCCACCTTCGACGGCGACTCGATCTGGAACTGGTTCACCCACTCGCCCATCACCACCGTCGACGCCCGCGCCGCCTGGTCCCCGCTCTCGGCGCTCGATCTCGCCGCCACGCTCGGCGCGCGCCGCTGGGCGAGCGAGGGGGGCGAGGGCTCGGCGGGCCCGCTCGTCGACGCCGTCAGCAGCGTCGACCTGCGCGCGCGCCTCAACGGCTCCGCGCTCGGCGCCCGCGCCGTCGGCGAGTGGGGCGAGCGGGGGCGGCGCCAGGGGCTCGACCTGTTCGGCCAGCGCGACCTCGACGGCGGAAAGTACTTCGTGCTCGCCCGCACCTCGTTCTACGCTTGGCGCGACGATCTGCGCCCCGAGCGCAGCGCCGGCAGCATCGGCTACGTGCTCGGCGGCGGCTGGCGCCCGGCCGCCCACGCCGACGCCCGCATCGAGTGGGAGCACAACGCCAACCGCCTCGTCGGCCAGCGCTACCGCATCGTGGCCCTCCTGAACCTGTGGGTGAGCAAATGACTCGCGCCCCGACGACGCCTCGCTCCGTGCCGGCCGCGCTCGTGCTCGGGCTCGCCTGCCTCGTCGCCGCGCTCGTCGGCCTCGGCGCCGGGCCCGCCGAGGCGGGCGGGCCGAGCTCGGTCGAGGCGAGCTCGGCGCGGGCCGCGCGCGCCCTCTTGCCGCCGGGCGCCGCCGACCACGACGCGGGGCCGAGCCGCGTCGTCTACCCGCCCGAGAGCATCAACCTGCGCTTCCATCACCAGAAGCACATGGCCCTCGGGCAGGGCCTGACCTGCCTGAGCTGCCACGAGGGCGCCGCGACGAGCCGCCGCAGCGCCGACCGCCTCCTGCCCGCGCCCGCCGTCTGCGACCGCTGCCACGGCTCCGACCACCGCGACTTGCTCGCCGTCACCCCCGGCGAGGGCCCCCGCGGCGCCTGCGCCGCCTGCCACGAGGGCTACCGGCCCGAGCACGGCAACGCCGTCGCGCGCACCGTGGTGCCGACCGCGCGCCTCCACTCTGACCACAAGGCCCACGCCGACCGGCGCATCGGCTGCGAGAGCTGCCACGGCCCCGTGCAAGAGCTCGGGCTCGCGACGCGCGCGCAGCTCGGGCGCATGCGCGGCTGCCTCGGCTGCCACGGCCTCGAGGGCCCGGCCCGCGGCGACGCCAAGGGCGAGTGCTCGACCTGTCACGTGCGCGGCCAGGGCGGCCTTCTGCAGACCTCGTTTCGCGAGGGCAAGCTCGTGCCGCCCCGCTGGCTCGGCAACCTCGAGCATACGGCCGACTTCGTGACCCGCCACAAGATGGTCGCGCTCGACAACGCCCAGGCCTGCGCCGCCTGCCACAGCGAGTCGTACTGCGCCGACTGCCACGACGGGCGCGTGCGGCCGCGCAATGTTCACCCCAACGATTACCTTTCGCTACACCCGGTCGAGGCCCGGCTCGACAACCCCCGTTGCTCGAGTTGCCACCAGCAGCAACAATTCTGCGTATCCTGTCACCAGCGCTCGGGGGTGACGTGGTCGGGCTCGCCCGGCAACCGCCTCGGCCAGGGGCGCTTTCACCCCCCGCCTTCGGTCTGGGTCGAGCTGCCGCGCACGCGTCAACACCACGCCTGGGAGGCGCAGCGCAACCTGAACGCTTGCGTCAGCTGCCACGGCGAGCGCGACTGCGCGACGTGCCACGCCACGCGCGGCGTCGGCGGCCAGGGCTTCAGCCCCCACCCGCCCGGCTTCGCCGCTTCGTGCGCCGGGCTCGCCGCCCGCAACCCGCGGCCCTGCCTGGTCTGCCACGACCCGAGCGACGGGGCCTGGGGGCGCTGCCGATGAGCCCGCGCGGCCCGGGGCTCGGGCGCGGCCGCGGCATTTGGCCGGGGCGAGCGTTTTGGGCGCGAACAGGCTTGCTTCGCCCGCGGGCGGAAAGCTATAGCCCCTGGGCTCCGGTGGCGCCCCTCGCCACCGGCAAGGAGGCCGTTCGTGAAGGAGCTTGTCCGCTACCTGATGGAGCACATGTACCTGGACTTTCAGGGCGATGTGACGATGGAGACCGTCCGCAACTTCTTGCGCGAAGACGACTCGCGCGAGGCCCGGGCGCTGCTCAACAAGCTCATCGAAGACAAGGGCGTCGAGGAGATGCTCATCACGCTGGCCGACTGTCTGCGCGAGAGCATCCGCACCGGCGTGAGCGAGGACGACATCCGCGAGCAGCTCGGCACCTACTCCGAGAGCTGAGCGCGCCCGCGGCCGCCCCGGCCCCCCCGCGCGCCCCGCCGCCCAGCCCGGCCCCCCGGGCGGCGTCGGCGCTCGGCCGGGCCCCCCGCGCCGCCGCCCCGCTCGCCCCCGTGCCCCGCGCCGCTGCGCTGCTCGCCCTCCGCGTCGCCGCCCCGCTCGCGCCGGCCCTCCGCCTCGCCGCCCTGCTCGCCCCCGCCCTCCGCCTCGCCGCGCTGCTCGCCCCGCTCGCCGCCTGCGACCGCGGCACGCCCGCGCCCGAGCCGCCCCCCCCGCTCGCGATCGTCGCGCAGCGGCCCGAGGCCGAAGAGACGCTCGTGCCCCTCAACCGGCCCCTGCGCCTGCGCTTCGACCGCTTTCTGCGCCCCGACTCGGTCGCCCGCCAGAGCTTTCGCGTCACCGGCGGCACCTTCGACCCGATGACCGGCGCGCCCGTCGTGGGCAACGAGTTCCTCGAGCCGTTTTACGACGTCGCCGAGCGCGCCGTCGTCTTTCGGCTGCCCGAGGGCGAGCGCTGGGTGCCGCGCACCCGCTACACCGTCACGGTCTGGCGCGCCACGGACAACAACGGCTTCGGTTTTCGCAGCATCGACGGGGCCGAGCTCGCGGCGACCCTGAACTTCGGCTTCCTCACGGGTGACGCCGACGACCCCGCCGAGCCGCCCCGGCCCCCCGTCGTCTCGTACTGCGGCCGCTGCGAGGGCGGCGCCTTCGTGCCGGGCGCCCGCGACGTGCTCCAGCGCTGCGCCAGCGCCGGCTGCCACGGCGACGACAACCCCACGCCGCCCCTCGGCCTGAGGCTCGGCTCGAGCGCCTCGATCGCCCAGAGCGCCTTCGACCTGCCCGCCCGCGAGACCCTGCGCGGCCCGAGCGTCAACGCCGTCCAACGCAACGGCCCCGCCTTCGGCGTCAACATGGCCCGCATCGACCCCGACAACCCGGGCTGGAGCTTCCTGCTCTACAAGGTGCTCTTGCGCGAGGACGCCTACGTGCCCGTCGGCGACTTCGCCCTGCCCGCTTCGCTCGGGCCGCTACCGCTCCCGGGCGAGGGCCCGCCGAGCGCGGCGGCCCTCGAGTTCTTGGGTGGCCGCTTCGTCACGGGCTCGCCCATGCCCCCCGACGGGCCCGCCCTGGGCTCGGAGCGAGTCCGCCTGCTGCAAGCCTGGCTCGCCTCCGGCGCCCCCCTCGACGACGACGCCGCCTGCCCGAGCGCCTGCCCGCCTTGAGCCCCCCCGGGGCCCTTGGCGTCGTCTCGGGCCCCGGCAGGCGAAACGCAAAGCAAGCTGCTCTGGGCTCGCCAGCGCGCTCAAGGCCCACCCGTGCCTCGAAGCGCCTTTGATGGGGCCATGGCCCGGGGCGCAGGGGGCCTAGCCTGAGACGAACATGGCCTTCGAGGAGCCCACCTCGAGCCCCTCGAAGGCCATGTTAGTTTTGTGGTTTTAAGGGGGTGTTTCTATTGTGGTGTCAAAGAAAGATACACTTGCACATACTCATGAAAGTCGTTACCTCTCGGTGGCTTCTGGTACGTAACCCGACATGTGAGCGGTTGGGGGCTTAGAATGCCTGTCGTGGGGCGAAACTTTCCTAGGGGCGCTGTCAAGGGACACTGACAGCAGGAGTTACCATGGCACCCGACCCGTATTCGCAGGCCGGTGGGCAGAGAAGCAGGCAGACCGGGGCGCCCGTCGCGCCCGCGGCGGCGGGGCGGCTGCTGGCGAGGGGTGCGTTCCCGATCCAGTCCGAGGCCTCGGTCTCGATCCGCGCGACCACGCTTCCGCTGCGCCCGTCGCACCCGGGGGCCCTGCCGCGGGCCACGGCGAGCTGGCGCTCCTGGTGGCCCGTGGTCGGGGTGTCGGTGGCGGCGTCGGCGTCGTTGCTCGGGGTGCTAGGCGCGCGCGGGGGCTTGCCCCGCAAGGCGGCGTCGGGGCCGGCGACGGCGACGGCGACCGCGACGGCGCCCGCGATGCCGCCGTTGCAGCGGCCCTTCGTGTCGGTGGCGCTGCGGGCGACGGCGCCCGGGGCGCGCTTCCGCTTCGAAGACGGGCGCGAGGTGGCGAGCCCCCACGTCGGGCTCGTGCCCTACGACGAGCGGCCGCAGACGGTGTGGGTCGAGGCGAACGGGTACTTGCCGAAGAAGCTCCCGCTCGTGTTCAGCGACGACGTGACCGTCGACGACGTGCGCCTCGTGCCGATCGATCCGGCGCCGGCGCGCTCGTCGAGGCCGCCGCCGCCGCGGCGCGGGGCCGACGACAACGTGCTGCTGCCGCGGACGCGGCGGTAGCGGGGCAGCGCGCGGTCTTCGGGCCGGCGCGCGGTCTTCGGGCCGATGTCGACCGCGACGCGCAGCGTGCGCGGCTCGAGGCGCAAGGGCACGCCCTCGTCGCCGCCGGGCTCGCGCAGGCGCAAGGGAAGGGCCGGGCCGCGCCCGATGCCGAGCAGCGGGGGGCGTCGAACTCGTCGCGCACGCCTTCGGTGCCGACGCGCAGCCCCTCGGCGTTGTGCAGCTTGCGCTGCGCGCCGGGGGGCAGGGCGATGGCGCCGGCGGGGGTGACGAGCGCGCCCTTCGGCGTCTCGACGCCGACGACGCGCACGCGCACGGCCTCGCCCCAGGCGCCCGGCAGGCCCTCCTGGTCGACGGCGCGTAGGGCGTCTCAGTTAGGTGCCGACCTCGCCGAGGTCGGCGATGGCGGCCTTGGTCGCAACGTCGGGCGCGGCGGCCGGGTTGAGGGGTGCGGCCTCGGTCGCAACGTCGGGCGCGGCGGCCGGGTTGAGGGGTAATGCGCGGGGGTCGGGGCGCGATCGGACGGGGCGCGGCGGCGATTCCGTGGCAGAGTGTGCGGGTGCGTACCGCGGCGTATCGGCCGGCAATTCACTACTTCGTCTGCGTCAACCGGCGCGAGGCGGGCGATCCGCTCGGCCCGGGTTGCGGGGCGTCGGGGCAAGCCCTCTGGGGGGCGCTGCGTGCGGCGGTGGCGGGCCGGGGCTGGCTGTCGCGGGTGTGGGTGACGCGCTCGCAATGCCTGGGGCTCTGCCCGAAGCAGGGCGCGGCGGTCGCGTGCTACCCGAAGGGCGAGCTCTGGGTCGAGGCCGACGTGGGCGACGTTGACAGGCTTTTGCCCGCGCCGCGGGCGCAGGCTCCGGGCGGAGGGCGCGATGGCACGTCGTAAAGAGGGGGGGCCCGCGGCCGGGCCCCCGGCGAAAGAGAAGCCGTTTTACCGCCCCTTCGCGGCGCTCGAGCAGAAGGCCGAGAAGAAGGCGGGCGCGGCGAAGGGCGCGCCAGGGGCGGGGGCGGGCGGGGCGCCGGCGAAGGGCGCGCAAGGGGCGGGCGGGGCGCCGGTGAAGGGCGCGCAAGGGGCGGCGCCGGCGAAGGGTGTGCCGGCGAAGGCGCCGCCGCGGGCCGAGGCCGAGGCGGCGCCCGCGGGGCCCGAGCCCTCGTTCGCCGACCTTCTTTACGGCGTGCGGCCGCTGGCAGAGAAAGATCGGGGCGCGCAGCGCGTCGTCAAGGCGGCGCCCGCGGCGCCCGAGCCGGGCGAGGCGGCTCTCGACCCGGCCGACGAGGCGGTGCGGGCGCACCTGCGCGGGCTGGTCGAGGGGGCCGCGGGCGAGCGCTTCGAGGTGAGCGACGACGGGCGGTCGATCGAGGGCCACCGCCCCGAGGTCGACCGGACGACGCTGCGGCGCCTGCGCCGGGGCGAGCTGCCCATCGACGGGCGCTTCGACCTGCACGGGCTCGCCGCGGGGGCCGCGCGCGAGGCGGTCGAAGAGTTCGTGCGGCGGGCGCGGGGGCGCGGCGACCGCGTGCTTTTGCTGGTGCACGGCAAGGGCGAGCACTCGCCCGGGGGGCGCGGGGTGCTGCGGGGCGAGATCGCGGCGTGGCTGAGCCAGGGCGAGGCGAGCCGCTCGGTCGCGGCCTTCGCCACGGCGGCGAACGAAGACGGGGGGGAGGGGGCGCTCTATGTGCTGCTGCGCCGCGCCTGAAGGGGCCCTCAGGTCGGCGGCGGGCGACGGCGGCCTTGACGGCCGCCATGCGACGGGCAACGACGGGCCCCGGCGGCGGGGGGCACGCCTGCCCTCGGAGGAAGGTAGCGAGCGATGATCGAGAAGCTAGAAACGATCTGGGTGGACGGCGAGTTCGTCGCCTGGGACGAGGCGCGCGTGCACGTCTTGACGCACTCGCTTCACTACGGCCTCGCCGCCTTCGAGGGCATTCGCGCGTACCGGCGCTCGGACGGCAAGACGACCATCTTCCGGCTCGACGCGCACCTCGACCGGCTCTACGACACGTGCAAGCTCTGCCTGCTCGAGCCGCGCATCAACCGCGCGCAGCTCGTCGCCGTGCACCAAGAGCTCTTGCGCCGAAACCGCATGCAGGAGGCCTACCTGCGGCCGGTCATCTACCTCGGCGACGGCGCGCTCGGCATCTACGCGCCGAACAACCCCGTGCGCTGCTTCGTCGCCGCCTGGAAGTGGGGCGCCTACCTGGGCCAGCAGGCGCTGACCGACGGTATTCGCGCGAAGATCAGCTCGTGGCAGCGGCACCACATCAACGTCAGCCTGCCCAAGGGCAAGATCAACGGCCAGTACACCAACAGCGTGCTGGCCAAGCGCGAGGCGAAGCTCGCGGGCTACGACGAGGCCGTCATGCTCGACACGCAGGGCTTCGTGAGCGAGGGCTCGGGCGAGAACATCTTCATGGTGCGCAAGGGCGTGCTGATCACGCCGCCGCTCTCGGCGTCCATCCTGGCGGGCATCACGCGCGACACCATCTTGACGCTCGCGCGCGAAGACGGGCTCGAGGCGCGCGAAGAGCGCATCACGCGCGACGAGCTCTACCTCGCCGACGAGGTCTTCTTCACCGGCACGGCGGCCGAGGTGACGCCGGTGCGCGAGGTCGACAACCGGGCCATCGGCGCGGGCAAGCCGGGGCCGGTGACGCTCCGGCTGCAGCAGCTCTACTTCGACGCCGTGCGGGGCCCGGGCGCGCGGCACCCCGAGTGGCACACGCCGGTCGAGGGCGTCTGAGCCCGCCGCCCCGCCCGCGCCCGGGGGCCCGCGCCGACCACGCCCGCGCATGAACGACCGCCTTCGACCCGCGGGCCTGGCGCTCGCGCTCGCCGCGTGCGGCGGCGGCGCCCCGGCCGCGCCCCGGCCGCCCTCGCCCCCGGCGCCCGGGCCCCCCGCGCCCGCGGGCTGGGAGGCCGGCGAGTGGGGGCGCTTCCGCTCGCTGCGCTTCGACCTGTCGCTGACCTTGCCCGACGGGGCGGCCTGGCGCATCGACGACCGGCGCACGCCCTGGCTGGTGGCCGAGCACGCGGCGACCGAGTCGCGGCTGCGGCTGCGGGCCTTCCGCGACGACGAGCCGCGCAACTGGCAGAAGTGCGAGGCGCGCGCGCGCGAGCTCGACCCCTCGCTGCCGCCGCTCGAGCGCGTGGTCGAAGAGCGCGCCGAGGGCCTGCTCGCGGGCTGGGACGCGCGCGCCTGGGCCGTGACCAAGCCCGCGCCCGGCGGCGCCGTCGAGGGGCACTACCTCCTGGTCGCCGCGAACGTCCGCAAGTGCCTGGTCGCCCACTACGCGACGCGCGCGCGCGGGCCGCGGGCCGGCGCGGTGCTCGGCGCGCGGCTGGGCGACGTGGCCGAGCGCGTGGTGGGGGGCCTGCGCGTCGACGACGAGCTCGGGGGCCCGGGGCGCGTGCCGCCGCCCCGCGGCCGGTGAAAGGCGGGGCCCGCGTGCGCCTGCGCCAGGAGGCGCGCGAGACGATGCGCCTCGCGCTGCCCATCGCGTTCGGGCAGGTCGCGCTGATGGCGATGGGCCTGGTCGACGCCGCCCTCGTCGGGCACGTCTCGCAGGCCGAGCTCGCCGTCGTCTCGCTCGGCAACTCGCTCTCGTTCGCGGTCGTCTGCCCGGCGCTCGGCGTGTCCATGGCGATCGAGCCGCTCACCGCGCAGGCCGTGGGCGCCGGCGACGCGGCGCGCGCCTGGGACACCGTGCGCGCCGGCACCCTCGCCTGCCTGCTGCTCGCGGCCCCGACCGCGCTCGCCACCTGGGCGTCCGCCCGCGCGCTCGGGCCCCTCGGCGTCGAGGCGGCGCTCGTGCCGGGGGTCGAGCGCTACGTGCTCGCGCGCCTGCTGGGCCTGCCCGCCTTCATGCTCTTCATGGCGGGCAAGTCGTTCCTCGAGGCGCGCGGCGTCGTGCGCCCGCTCTGGGTCGGCGGCTGGGTCGCGAACGTCTTGAACTTCGTCTGGTCGTCGCTGCTCGTCTTCGGCGACCGGGCCCTCGCGCGCGTGGGCCTGCCGCCGGTCGGCCTGCCCGCGCTCGGCAGCGTCGGCGCGGGGCTCGCCACGAGCGCGTCGAACGTCGTGCTCGCGGCCATCGTCTGGGCCGCCGTCTTCCGCGCCCGCCCGCCGGGGGCGCGCCTCTTGGGCGGCGCCCGGGCGCTCGCGCCCGCGGCCCGCAAGGCCCTCGGCCTCGGCGCCCCCATCGGCTTCCAGGTGTTCACCGAGGTGGGCATCTTCTCGTGCGCCACCGTGCTCGCCGGCCGCCTCGGCGCCACCACCGCGGCCGCCCACCAGATCGCGCTCGGCGTCGCCAGCTTCTCGTACATGGGCGTGCTCGGCCTGGCCAACGCCACCGCCGTGCGCGTCGGCCGGGCCGTGGGCGCCGGCGAGCCCGGCGGCCCCCGGCGCGCGGGCCTGGTCGGGCTCGCCCTGACCACGAGCTACATGCTCGGCTGCGCCCTCGTCCTCGTCGCGGGCGGCCGCCTCGTCGCCTCGCTCTTCAGCCCCGACCCCGACGTCGTCGCGGCCGCGACGCCCCTCTTGCTCATCGCCGCGCTCTTCCAGATCGCCGACGGCGCCCAGGGCGTGATGAGCGGCGCCCTGCGCGGCGCCGCCGACTCGCGCTTCGCCTCCGTCGCCAACCTCGTCTGCCACTGGGGCTTCGGGCTGCCGGTCGCCTACGCGCTCGCCTTCTTCGCCGGCTGGGGCGCCCCCGGCCTCTGGTGGGGCCTGCTCGCCGGGCTCGTCGCCGTCGCCGCCGCGCTCGTGCGGCGCTTTCTCGCCCTCACCTCGCGCCCCATCGCCCCGGCCTGAGCGCGCGGGCGCCCCCGCCCGGGCCCGCCGCCGCCCGGGCCCCCCGCCGCGCGCCCGCCGCCCGCCTCAGAGCCGGACCGCGCTGTCGGTGGCGAGCGCGCACTTGCGGCAGCCGGGGATGTAGGCCGCCGCGTTCGACGTGAGCGGGGCGTCTGCCGGCTTGCACAGCACGCCCAAGAGGTCGCGCGAGACGTTGTACGGGTAGCCGAGCGCCGTCTGCAGCGCGCCGTAATTCTGCGCGGGCGAGGGCGGCGGGTAGATGAAGATGGTCGTCGTCTTGCGGTAGACGCAGAAGTCGTCGGCCTTCGCGGCGACGAAGTACGCGTTGCGCGGCATCTCCATCTGCTCTTCGTCGCCGACCGGGCGCCAGTTCGCGTCGCCCTGCCAAGTGCCGGTGCTCGTGCCGATGGCCGGGCAGAGCCCGTCGCCGGTCGGCTCGATGAGGTAGCCGTCGAAGGTGCTGCCGTCGAGCACCGCGTCGCAGGCCGCGGCGGGGTTGTCGATGCGCGGGTCGAGCGTAAACGGGAAGGGCGGGGCGGTCGTCGTCATCGTCGGGGTGGGGCTGACGGTGGTGATCGCCGCCGCCGTCTTCAGCGAGGGCTCGGCGGCCGCGTCGGCCGCGTCGGCCGCGCCGTCGCCGTCGGCGGCCGGGCCGGCGCAGCCCGCCCCCACCGCCCCCGCGATGAGCCACCCCGACAGCACGAGACCCACCGACCGTCGCCCGAACGTCATGTTTTTCCTCCGCTCCCCTTTGCCCGATTGGGCCTTTCGCCTTTCTAGATAGGCGCCTACGGTCGAGAATCTGACATCGATCGGTCGCTTTTCGGTCCGCCTCCCCTGGTCGCGGTTAACGGTGGTAACGTCGAGGTGCCTCCCTTGCGTCGCCTTTTTCGCCTCGGGCTTTGCGGCCTCGAACTTTGCGGCCTCGCGCTCGGGGCGGCGCTCGGCTGCGGGCCCAGGTCGTCCGCCCCCCCCGAGTCGGAGCCGAAGCCGCTCGAGGGGGTGCTGCTTTCGGGGTGCGACGCCGTCGTGCGCGGCGAGCTTTGCGAGTTCGGCGAGGGGGCCCCGCTGCGCGTCTGGTCGCCGCGGCCGATCGCGCGCTGGGCGGCGCTCGTCGCGGGGGCCGAGGCGCCGCTCGCCGCGCCCGAGGGCGAGCGGGTCGGCGAGGGCGTGCTCTACCGGGTGGCGCCGCCGGCGGGCGCGCGCGAGCTGCGCCTCTGGGCGGGCGGGCCCGCCGGGGGCGTGCGCTTCGCGCGCGTCGCGCTCGCGCCCGCGCCGCCGCCGCCGGCGCTGGCCCGGGCGCGGGCCCAGCGCGGCGAGGGCGATCTCGCGGGGGCGCTCGCGACGCTGCGCGAGGCGCTCGGGCGCACCGAGGGCGGCGAGCGCGCCGCGCTGCTGAGCGGGCTCGGGCGGGTCGAGCTCGCGCGGGGCGAGTGGGAGGGGGCCGAGCGCACGCTCGCCGAGGCGGCGGCGGGGCACGAGGCGGCGGGGAGGGGGTCGGCGGCGGCCGATGACGAGGTGGTGCGCGCCTTCTCGCTGCGCACGCGCCACCACTTCGCGGCCGCGCGCGCCGCGCTCGCGCGCGTCGTCGCCCTCTCGGGGGGGTACCCCGAGGGGCTGGCCGAGGCGGCGTTCCACCGCGCGCTGCTCGCGTCGGAGGCGGGCGACGCGCGCGCGGCCCTGCGCGAGGTGGCCGACGCGCAAGAGCGCTTCGAGCGCGTCGGGCTCGCGCGCCAGGCCCGCATCGTGACGCAGGCGCGGGCCGAGTTCCTGAGCGCGCTCGGCCGCGGCGACGAGGCGCTCGAGCTGCTCGAGGGGCTCGAGCGCCGGCCGGGCGAGGGCGAGCTGCCGTGCGACCGGGCCGACCTCGCCATCAACATCGCGGGCGAGGCGGCGGCGCTCTCGCGGGCGGCGTCCGAGCTCGGGCGGGCCCCGAAATTCGACCCGGCGCCCCTGGCCGCGCGGGCGCGCGAGGCGGTCGCGCGGCACTGCCCCGAGCCGCGGCGCCTCGCGTACGCGCTCAGCGCCGGCGCCCAGGCCGCGCTGCTCGCGGGCGACGCCGCCGGGGCGCGCCAGGCGCTCGAGGGCGCGCGGCGCGCGCTGCCCGACCCGGGCACGGCGCTCGAGCTCGCGTGGCTCGAGGCCGAGGCGCGCGCCGCGCTGCTCGCGGGCGAGACGTCGGCGGCGCTGGCGCTCGCGGCGCGGCTCGGGGCCGAGGCGAGGGCCGCGGGCGACGCGCGCGCGCGCTGGCAGGCGGCGCGCGTGCGGGCGCGGGTGCTCGCGCTGCGGGGCCGCCTCGCCGCCGCCGTCGAGGCCGCGGGCGAGGCCGAGCGCGCGCTCGACGAGCTCGGCCGCGCGGTGCCGCTCGGCGAGGGCGCCGCCACCTTCTTCGCCGCGTACGAGGCGAGCACCGAAGATCTGGTCGACTGGCTCGCGCGCCTGAACCGCGGCGCCGAGGCGTTCGCCGCGATGCGCCGGGCGCGCCGGCGCGTCTTCGCCCTCGCCGAGCGCGCCGCCCGCCTCGGCTCGCTCGAGGGCGCCGCCCGCGCGCGCTGGGAGGACGCGGTCGGCGCCTACTTCCGCGAGCGCGACGCGCTCGACGCCTCGGCGAGCGACTGGCGCCTCTCGGCCCAGAGCCAAGAGCAGCTCCGGGCCTCGCGCCGCGAGGCCGTCGCCCGGGCGCGCGCCGCGCTCGAGGCGGTCTCGACCGAGCTGCTCGGCCCCGGCGACGCGGGCGACGACGCGCCGCCGGGGGCGGGCGAAGTCCGGCTCGGGTACTACGCCGGCGCGCGCGGCTGGTTCGCCTTCGCCGAGGGCGAGGGCGGCGCGCGCGCCCTGCGGCTCGACCGGCTCGACCCCGCCGCCGCGCCGGGCGAGCTCGCCGAGCGCCTCGTCGCGCCCTTCGCCCGCGAGCTCGCCGCCGCGCGCCGCCTCGCGATCGTGCCGGCCGGGGCGCTCCGCGCGATCGACTTCCACGCCCTGCCCTGGGAGGGCGGCGTCCTGCTCGACCGCTTCGTCGTCGACTACCCCGCCGGCGCCTCGCGCCCCGCGCCCGACCCCGCCCCGCGGCGCGAGGCGCTCGTCATCGACGACCCCCGCGGCGATCTGCCCTCGAGCCGGCGCGAGGCCGCCGCCGTGATCGAGGCGCTGCGCGCCCCGGGCGCGTGGCAGATCGACCAGCTCGAGGGCGAGGCCGCGAAGCCGCCGGCGGTGCGCTCGCGCCTCGAGCGCGTCGACCTCGTGCACTACGCCGGGCACGGCACCTTCGGCGGACGCGACGGCCTCGAGAGCGGCCTGCCCCTCGCCGACGGCGTGCTCACCGCGGCCGACGTGCTCGCCCTCGCGCGCGTGCCCGCGACCGTCGTGCTCGCCGGCTGCGAGACCGGGCGCAGCGCGACCGCCGGCGGCGTCGAGGGCCTCGGCCTCGCCCAGGCCTTCCTCGCCGCCGGCGCCGCCCACGTCGTCGCCGCGAGCCGCCCGGTGCCCGACGCCCTCGCCGAGCGGCTGATGCGCGCCTTCTACGAGGGCCTGGCCGGCGAAGGCGGCGACGTCGCCGCCGGGCTGCGCCGCGCGCAGCTCGCGCTCCGCCGGCAAGACCCCGGCTCCGACTGGGCCGCCTTCCGCGCGCTGCGGCGCTGATCCGGGCGGCGGGCGCGCCCCGCCCGCCCGGGGGCGAGGCGAGGGGGCGGCCCCCGCGCGCCCCTCGGACGGGGCCGCTCAGGGCCCTTCGACGCTGACGAGGGCTTCGGAGACGCGGACGCCGGGCGCCCGGCGCAGCGCGTCGAGCGAGGTGGCGTCCGGCAGCGCGCCGCGGGGCCCGACGGCGACGATCAAGCGGTGGGTGCCGAGGGGCGGGCGGAAGAGGCGGTCGGCGCGGGCGACGAGGCGCACCGCCCCCTCGGGCGACACCTCGACGGGCGCTTCGAGCCGGCGCAACGCGCCGCCGCGCTCGACGAACGCGCGCGCCTCGAGCGGGCGGGCGACGGGCGCTTCGGGCCGCAAGACGAGCGTCAGCGTCGAGTCGGCGCGCACCTTCGCCGTGGCGCTCGGCGCCGCGGGCTCGCCGCGCAGCTCGCTCACCGAGCCCGAGAGCGAGAGGCTATAGGCCGGCAGGCCTTCGCCCGACGAGCCTTCGGGGCCGAAGACCAGAAAGAACGCGATCGACGCGGCGACCGCGAGCGCCGCCGTGGTGCCGAAGTGCCATCGGGTCAGGCGCGCCACCACGCCGAGCGGCGCCGCCGAAGGCGCCGGCGCGCCGCCCGCGCCGGCGGGGGCCTCGTCGCGGGCGGCGGGCACGACGCGCAGGGGCGAGGCGGCCGCGGGCGACCGGCTGGGCGCGGCCGCGGCGTCGGGGCGAGGCGCGACGTCGGGGCGGAGCGCCGGCGTGGCGGCGGAGGGCCCGGCCGAGGGCGCCTCGAGCGGCAAGGCGAGCGCCGAGAGCGCCGCGTCGACCATGGCCTCGCGCGCCGCCTCGTCGAGCGGCTTCGCGGCCACGGCCTCGTCGTCGTCGAGGGCGCGCGACCGGTCGTCGCGGGCCGCCTTGCCGAGGGCCTTGAGAAGATCGTCCATGGTAAGCCTCGTTCCGCCGGCGCCGCCTTCGACGCCTCGCCTTCGCGCTCGATGTCGGCCAAGAGGGCCGAGGCCATCTTGCCCAGCCGGCTGCGCCAGGCGTAGACCGCGTCGGCGCTCATCGACATGGCCTCGCAGACCTCGGTCACGCTCCGCTCTTCGACGACGAGCAGCTCGAAGATGGCGAGGCCCTTGGGCGTCAGCGCCTCGCGCATCCGGTCGAGCAGGCGCTCGAGCGTCTGGCGGGCGTGCACGCGCTCGTGCACCCCCGAGTGGCCCCCGGCGTTGAGCTCGAGCTCTTGGTCGCCCGTCGCGTCCTCGCGCCAGCCGCTGCGCCGGCCGCTGCGCAAGAACGAGATGGCCTGGTGCTCGGCCACCATGCCCACGTACGCCTCGAGCGACAGGCCGCGCGCCGGCGTCCAGCCGCGCAAGATGCGGCCCTGCTCTTGAAAGAGCGAGACGAAGACCTCTTGCGTCAGGTCGGCCACGATCTGGCGCAGCTGCTCGCCCTGGCGCGACCGGCCGCGCGACGCGACGCGCGCCACGCGCGCCTGAATCACCGGCCCCACCCGATCGATCAGCGCGCGTACCGCGTCGCGCTGACCCTCGAGGGCCCGCTGTACGAGCTGCTCTGCTGGGTCCACGGCTCTTGGGTACCACGCTGCTCGGGGTGCCGTAACCGTGGCCCAGCCCCGCTTCGAATCGGCGCCCCGGGCCTCGGCCCCGCGCTTCGAGTCGGGCCCCCGGCCGACGCCCCCGCGCTTCGAGTCGGGCCCCCGGCCGACGCCCTCGCGCTTCGAGTCGGCGACCCCGGCCGCGCCCTCGCGCTTCGAGTCGGCGACCCCGGCCGCGCCCTCGCGCCCTCGCCTCGACTCGGGCGCCGGGCGCCGCTCTTCGGGCCGGAACACGCCGTAGGGGGAGAGCATGTAGGCATCGATCATCGCGCGCGGGTATGGCAACGGGCCTCTCCAGTTCTGGGGCCCCGGGCGACAGATCGGGCCCGGAAGCAGGGGAGGGTGCGCGCCGAGCCGGGCCGATCTGACAAAGAAAGGTGAGCGCCGCCTTCGAGCCCAGCGGCCCGGCCGCCCCGGCCGCCCGGCCGCCCAGGCGGATGACCGTTGCGAACCTGTTCGGGTGGTCCCCCCGGGGCAAGGCCTGGGCGGACGGGCCGGCCACCACCCGAACAGGTTCGCAACGGTCATTCGCCTGGGCGGCTCGCCCCGGCCGCCCGCGCGCGTTCGAACTCGACCGGATCGTGCGCGCAAAAGAGCGTGAGCCCCGCCTCGGCCTCGGCCGCGAGCGCCCGCAGGCGCCGCTGGTTCTCGAGCACGCCCCGCCAGTCGAGGGCGACCGCCCGCTCGAAGAGGGCGAGCGCCGGCGGCATCGACCCCTCGGAGGGCCGGGGCGTGCTGCGATGAAAGTACGCGTCGCCCGCGTGCACCACCCAGCCGGAGGCGAGCTCGACGGCGACGGCGGCGTGGCCGCGCGTGTGCCCGACGAGCGGCACGAGCAAGATCTCGGGCGGCAGCCCCGGCAGCGACCGCACGCAGGGGAAGCCCCGCCAGGGCTCGCCCGCGGCCTCGTGCAGCACCCAGCGCGGATCGTGCGCGAAGTGCGCGGCCCGGTAGCGTTGGCGCTCGGGCAGGGTGGGCGGCGCGCTCGCCGCGCGCTGCTCGGCGGCCATCACGTGCACCGACGCGTGCGGGAAGTCGGGCAGCCCCCCCGCGTGATCGAGATCGAGGTGCGTGACGATGACGTGCTGCACGTCCGCCGCCGAATAGCCCATCGCCTCGATCTGGCGCCGCGCCGTCTCGGACGGGTCGAAGCGCGGCCCGCACATCGCGCCGAACATGCGGCCCAGGCGCGAAGGGTCGCGGCAGTCGTCGAGCCCGATGCCGGTGTCGACCAGCACCAGCCCGTCGCGCCCGGTCTCGATGAGCAGGCAGTGGCAGATGAGCGTGCCGCGGCCCGGAGCCGCCCCGCCCGGGCCGCCGAGCAGGCGGCCGAGGGGGGGGCAGAGCGTGGCGCAGTTCAGGTGATGGACCCGCATCACCCCTTGCTACCACGCCCCGCGGGTGCCGCGCCCGCCGCGCGCCTCGCCGCGGCCCGCCCGCCGCGGCGCGACGCCCCCGCGCCACGCCCCCGCGGGCGGCGCGCTGCTCCCGCGTCACGCCCCCGCGGGCGGCGCGCTGCCCTCGCGTCACGCCCCCGCGGGCGGCGCGCCGGTCTCGTAGAGGGCGCGGGCGCGCTCGAGCAGCCGCCCGCGCTCGTTCAGCGCGGGGTCGTCGATCGCCGCCTCGAGCAGCCGCTCGAGCAGCTCGCCCACCTGGCGGCCGGGCGGCATCGCGAGCGCGGCCATCAGATCGCGGCCGTTGACGGCGAGCTCTTTCGTCGAGAGCGGGTCGCCGGCGGCGAGCGCCGCGCGCGACCGCGCCTCGAGCCGGGCGACGAGCGACAGCTCGCGCTCGCAGGGGCGCCCGGTGGCGAGGGCGTCGGCGCGCGCGACGCGGCAGAGGTCGTCGAGCCGCTCGCGCCCGACCCGGCGCACCCAGCGCCGCACGTCCGCGTCCGACCAGGTTTCGTCGTAGCCGGGCAGGTGGTGGCGCACGATCGCGACGGCGCGCTCGCGCTCTTCGTTCGAGAAGCGCAGGCGCCGCAAGATCTCGTCGCAGAGCTCGGCCCCCACCCGATCGTGCCCGGCGAAGTCGTACTCGCCCGGCCCCGGCCCCGGCGCGCGCGCGCGCGGCTTGCCGACGTCGAGCAGCAGCGCCGCGAGGCGCAGCACGGCGTCGCCCTCGCACGCGTCCATCGTCGCCGTCGAGTGCCCCCACACGTCGTAGGCGTGCCCGGGGCCCTGCGCGCAGCCCGCGCCCTCGGCGAGCTCGGGGCAGCTCACCCCGAGCACGCCGGTGCGGAGCATCACGTCGAAGGCCCGGCTCGGCGCCTTCGCCTTCATCGTCTTCAGCCACTCGTCGCGCACCCGCTCGGGGCTCACCTTGCGGTAGGTGTCGAGCGAGGGCCCGATGGCCGCCTCGGTCGCCGGGTCGAGCGCGGCGCCGAGCGTCGCGACGAAGCGCGCCGCCCGCAGGACCCTCAGCCCGTCCTCCGCGAAGCGCGCCCGCGCGTCGCCCACCGCCCGGATGACCCGCGCCTCGAGATCGCGCCGCCCCTCGAAGGGGTCGATGATGGCGCCGTCGAGCGGGTCGAGCGCGATGGCGTTGACGGTGAAGTCGCGCCGCGCGAGGTCGGCCGTGATGTCGTCGTGGAAGACGACCGCGTCCGGCCGCCGCCCGTCCGAGTACGTCGTCTCGCCCCGCAGCGTCGTCACCTCGTAGGCGACGCCCTTCCAGAGCACGCTGACGGTGCCATGCTCGATGCCCGTCGGGACGACCTTCGGGAAGGCCCGCATGGTCTGCTCGGGCAGCGCGTCCGTGCAGATGTCGTAGTCGGCGACGAAGGCGCCGCGCAAGAGGTCGCGCACGCAGCCGCCCACGATCCAGGCGCGCTTGCCGGTCTCGCGCAGGCGCCGGCAAATGGCCCGCACCGGCTCGGGGATCTGCGCCATCAACGTCGACTCGGGCATGGCCCCCGGCCCTATCGCGGCCCCGCGCCGGCCGCTACCGGCGCGCCGCCGGGGCGGGGCGGGCGCCGGGTGGCCGCGCCCTCCGCCGGGGCGGGGCGGGCGCCGAGCCGCGCCCTCCGCCGGGGCGGCGCGGGCGCCGGGGCGGGGCGGGCGCCGGGGCCGAGCCCTCCGCCGGGGTGGCACGGGCGACGGGGCGGCGCCCTCAGCCCTCGCCGCGCGCGAAGGCGGCGACGAGCGGCACGACCGCGGCGCGGTGCTCGGAGAAGAGATCGTTGTGGCCCGCCGCCCGCACCCCGACGAAGCGCCCCCGCGCGAACGCGGCGCCGAGCCGCCGGCCCATCTCGACCGGCACGATCGCGTCGCCCTCGCCGTGCACGACCAGCACCGGCACGCGCACCCGGCCCGCCTTGCTCAGGCTCTCGAAGCGGTCGCGAATCAGGTGGCGCCCCGGCAGCCACGGCACGAGGTGCTCGGCCATGTCGCCGATCGACGTGAAGGGCGAGAGCAAGACGAGCCGCCCGCCGCGGCCCCGCGCGGCCATCTCGGTCGCCACGCCCGAGCCGAGCGAGTGGCCCACCAGCACCGTGCGCGCCTCGGGCACCCCGAGCCGCTCGCGCAAGAACCCGAGCGCCGCCTCGGCCCCCTCGTAGAGCCGCGCCTCGCTCGGGCCGCCGGCGCCGCGGGCGAGCGCGTAGCCCGGGTATTCGGCCGTGAAGAAGCCCACCCCCGCCCCGTGAAAGAGCTCGCCGAGCGGCACCAGGTCGGCGAGCTGCTCGCCGTTGCCGTGGTAGTACACGAGCGTCGGCGCCCCCTCGGGCGCCGGCCACGAGAGCGCCGGCACCTCGGCCCCGTCGGCGAGCCGCACCACGTGCCGCCGCGACCCGGGCGAGAGGCCGGGCTCGCGCACCACCGGCGGCACCGGAAAGACCACCGCGCGCGGCAACGCGCACGCCGCGCCCGCCACCACGACGAGCACCGTCAACGCCAGAAGAAGCATTCGCCACCGCCGAGCCCGCCCGCCGCGCGCCGTCACGAGCCAAGCTTACCCGCCCTGCCCCCGCTCGTCTTGCCGGGCGCACCCTAGCGCCTATGTCGTCCAGCTCGGTCCAGCTCGGGCACTAGTTCGGTCCAGCTCGGGCTCCAGCTCGGGCAGAAGAGCGCGGCCGGAGCCCACCCCCGAAGGCGCCGCACTACCCCCGCCTGCCCCCCGAAAGCGCCGGAATAACCCCGCCCGCCCCGAAGTCTCTTCCCCTGTGCAAGCCGCCGCCTTCGCCGACGACGCCGACGCCCCGATGACGGCCGCGCCCTCGCTGCCGCCGCCCTCGCTCTCGCCGCCCTCTGGGCCGCCGCCCTCGCTCTCGCCGCTCTCGCCGGCGCCCCCGCCGCCGTCGCTTCTGCCGCCCTCGCTGGCGGCCCCGCCCCCCTTGCGCTGCCCTTGCTGTGGCGGCCGCTCCCGCTGGGAGCCCGAGCCCGACGAGGGCGCGCGCGCCGACGCCGCCCACTACGGGTGGTGGCGCTCGCCGGGCATCTGGACAACCGAAGACGCTTCGGGCGATCGCGGCGCCTTCGGCTGCGCGACCGCCTGCCCCTACCCGCGCTGCAACGCGCCGCTCGTGCTCGCCCTCGACGTGCGCGTGCTTTCGCCCTTCGCGGCCCGCGCGCCCGGCGCCGGCTACCCGCTGCTCGATCAAGACGGCTACTGCCGCGTCGCCGAGATCACGTCGGCCGAGCTCGTCCCCCTCGCCGCCTTCCTCGCGCGCCACCGCGCCCGCGACCTGCGCCCCCCGCCCGAGCACGTCATCGCCGGCGCCCTGCGCGCCGCCCTCGGCGCCTTCCTCGCGTTCTTGCCCGCCTTCGCCTGTATCTTGATCTTCGCGCGCCAGGCGTCGCTCCGCGGGCCCTACCCCGGCGGGGTCTTCGGGCCCTCGTGCGCGCTCGCCGCCCTCGCCGCGCTCTACGCGAGCCTGCTGCCCAGTCGCCTGCGCAAGCGCCGCGCCCACCGCCTCGCCCTCGCGCGGCAGGCGGCCGGCGGCGAGGGCGCCCTCGCGCTCCGGCGCGACGAGGCGGCGAACGGGTATCGGTTACTACGAACCGTTGACGCACCCCCGACTGAAGTCGGGGGCAGCGGACGCCCTCGCGTTCCACGCGGCCTCCGAACCGGTTCGGAGAGCAAAGCCCGCCCCCTCGCCGGGGGCCGGGCTCTATCGGGCACCGGCGGGCACCGGGCTTCGTGGCGAGCGCACGAATGCGATGCATTGGCCGACCGGGCGAGCGAGCGAAGCGGCTCGCGACGCGGGAGTCCTGCCTCCGGGCAGGGCTTGGATGGCCGTTTCCGCGGGCGTTCGCTGCCCCCGACTTCAGTCGGGGGCAAAACCGCGCTCGGCCGGGCGAACGCTCAGGGGTTCGCGCCGCTCAAAATCCACTGGAAGAGCGCGTCGGCGATCGCCTGGTCGCCGACGGCCGCTGGCCTCGGCATCTTGGTGCCGCAGCCGGCCGGCAGCGCGGGGGTCGCTGGGTTGACCTTGGCCCAGAGCATGCTGGCCTGCGGGTTGCCCGGCACCACATACTTCGGGAAGGCGGCGCAGTTCGGCTCGCCGCCGGCCGTCAGGTTGGCGAAGTTGATGGCGAGCCCGCCGGCGGCGCCGTGGCACCCCGCGCACGAGGCGTTCATCAGCGGCTGAATCTGCGCGGCGTAGCTGAAGACGGCGGCCGCGTTCGCGGCGCCCGGCGTCTGGAAGCCGACGCCGAAGTCGGCCGCGTTGTTGTCGGTATCGTTGCCGTCGGCCAGGCGCGCCAACGACAAATTGAGGTTCGCCTGCACCAAGCTCGGGGACACGGCGAAGGCGCCCTCGCCGGCGAAGACGTTGGACGCGTCGAACTTGCCGTCCGGGTCCGAGTAGCCGATCGCGTCGACGGTCGCGCCGCCCGGGGCGAGCAGCAGCAGGTTGTCGGGCCCGTTCTGCAGGTCGGCGAAGGCGTTGATGAGGACCGCGGCGCCCGCGGGCAGCACGACGGTGGCGTCTTGCGCGACGACGAAGTAGCCGTTCGCGTCGAACTTGTGGGCCGAGTTGAACTTGAGCTCGCCGAGGGTCGCGCCGCCGTTGCCGTTGATCGAGCGCAGCGTGAAGCCGTCGAGCGAGGCGCCCGCCTCACCCTTGAGCTCGATGAAGGTGCCCACGTCGGCGGCCTTCGAGTTGAAGAACAGCTCGTTGATCACGGGGGCAACCCCGCCCCCGCCCCCGCCCGAGCCGCCCGTTCCGCCGGTACCGCCGGTACCGCCGGTACCGCCCGTGCCGCCGGTGCCACCCGTTCCGCCCGTCCCACCCGTTCCGCCCGTGCCGCCGGTGCCATCACCGCCCGTACCACCGGTGCCGCCCGTACCACCGGTGCCACCGGTGCCGCCCGTACCACCGGTGCCACCCGTACCACCGGTGCCGCCCGTGCCGCCCGTGCCATCACCGCCCGTACCACCCGAGCCGCCGGTGCCACCGGTACCGCCCGTGCCCCCGGTGCCACCCGAGCCGCCGGTGCCACCCGAGCCGCCGGTGCCACCCGTGCCGCCGGTCCCACCCGTGCCACCCGTGCCATCACCGCCCGTCCCACCCGAGCCGCCGGTACCACCGGTGCCGCCCGTGCCGCCGGTACCGCCGCCCGTGCCCCCGGTGCCGTCACCAGCCGAGCCGCCGGTGCCGTCGCCAGCCGAGCCGCCCGTGCCGTCGCCAGCCGAGCCGCCCGTGCCCGAGCCGGCCGAGCCGCCCGTCCCCGAGCCGCCGGTGCCGCTCCCCCCGGTGCCCGAGCCGCCGGTGCCGCTGCCGCCCGTGCCCGAGCCGCCCGTGCCGCTGCCGCCCGTGCCCGAGCCGCCCGTGCCGCTGCCGCCCGCGCCGGTGCTGCCGCCGCGGCCGCCGGTGCCGCTGCCGCCGCCGCCGGGATCTTCGTCGTCGTCACAGGCCGTGAGGGCGAGAACAGAGGTGAGGGCCAGGCAGGAGAGAGTGCGGAATAGAGTCTTCACGGCGGCGAAGGAGACGTAGGCGGCCGTGCGGCGTCAAGGGGCGAAGGACGCTCTAGGAGCTTTGGAGACGAGGTGTCGTCCCCAGGCGACAGCTGCGCTACCTCGCGCCTTTTTGGCGTTTCGGACGGCATTGCCGGTCGGCGCCCCTGGGGTTGCCCTTCGTCGACCGCGGGGGCGAGTTGTCTTTTTCGGGTCGTAGGTTCGCGGTCGGGACGGCCTCCCTCGAGCGCCGAAGGTCGAGATGGCCTCCCTACGAGCGCCGAAGGTCGAGATGGCCTCCCTACGAGCGCCGAAGGTCGGGACGGCCTCCCTACGAGCGCCGAAGGTCGGGACGGCCTCCCTCGAGCGCCGAAGGTCGGGACGGCCTTGCGTCCTCGAGCGCCGAAGGTCGGGACGGCCTTGCGTCCTCGAGCGCCGAAGGTCGCGATCGCCTCGCTCCCTCGAGCGCCGGGGGCCGTCCCGGCGCGCCCTTCGCCGCGGCCGCCTTGCGCGCGGCCGTCCGTCGCCGCCTTTCGTAGGCGCTCGTGACCTGGCGCACCAGGTCGGGGTGCTTGCGGAACGCGTGGGCGGCCGTCGCGCGCACGAGCGAGACCTTCTGCATCAGCAGGCCGAGCAGGCGGTTGCGCGCCGCGCGCTCGCGCTCTTGGTCGGCCGGTCGCGCGGCGGCGGAGGGCGCGAGCGCCAGCCGGTCGGCCAGCTCGCGCGCCCGCGCGATGAGCGCGACGTCGAAGCCCTTGTCGGCCTCGAGAATCCGATCGCGGAGCGCCTCGGCGAGCGCCGAGTGGTCGCGCAGCGCCTGGGCCAGCGCGCTCGCGCCCCGGCCGCCGCGGGCGTGGCGCTGCTTGAGCCGCGCGAGCTGCAAGGCGGCCGGCCCCTCGGCCTCGCCGTCGAGGACGAACTCGAGGGTCGACGCGAGCTCGTCGACGAGCGCGATCGCCTCGGCGCCGAGCCCGACCCTCGTCGGGGCCGTCTGCAGGAAGACCCTGGTCTGCTGCCACTGCACCGCCACAATGAGCGCGCGGATCTCGTCGGCGGTGGCCCGGGGCAAGCGCGCCTCGTAGCGCGAGAGGCCGGGCAGGTCGCCCTCGCCCTCCCAGTGCTCGTCGACGAACCTGGCCACCTCGGCGGCTTCGGCCAGGGCGACTGAGTAAGGCACGTTGAGCGGGTTCTCCGAAGAGAAGGACGCCGACATTTCGAGCCAGGCGTCGAGATCGGGGGCGGTCATGGGGTCGTCGGTCTCCGCGAAGCGACGCCGGGCGCGCTGCCTCGGCTCGTTCTCTCTCTCGCTCGGCCACCCGCGGGCGCCGGTTGCGGACTTTCGACGTCCGCCGAAAAAAATGCGCGGGCGGCCCGGCGCGCCGGCGGGCCAGGCGGCTTTGGCGCTCGGGCCCGCCACCCCATCTGGACAGGGCGGGGTTGGTCCCTGATCGGGGGCCGATGCCCTCCTGGCCGAGGGGGTAAGCTCGCTCTGGACAGGGCGGGGGCCGCCGGGACACCGGCGCGCCTCTATCTGGACAGGGCAGGGGCCCATCTGGACAGCCCAGGGCCCATCTGGACAGACCAGATGCACCTACATCGCCTGGCCGGCCGGGCGTGCGTTCGTCCGGCGGAAGCTCGTGCGGACCGCGCGGCGCCTGATGGCGGGCGCCGCTACCCCCGACGGGCGCCCCGGACTGGAAGAGTGTGTTTCAAGGCGCCGCCCCCGAGGGAACGCGGGGGCAGCGAACGCCCGCGGAAACGACCATCCAAGCCCTTCCCGGAGGCAGGGCTCTCGCGCCGCGCGCCGCGTCGCGCGCTCGCCCGGCAGGCAGTGCCCTTGGGAGCCCGGCCCCCGGCGAGGGGGCGGGCTTTGCTCGCCGAATCGGCGCCGATTCCGCGCGGCACGAAGGGGCGTCCGCTGCCCCCGACGTGAGTCGGGGGCAGCCCGCGAGCGCGTTTCGAAACACCCTCGTCGAGTCCGGGCGCGACCCCGGCCGTCGCCGGGCTCAGTTCAGCTCGTGCTTCGGGCGCGCGCCCGCGTCCGCTTCGAGGAAGGTGACGGTGATCTCGCGCTCGAGCGCGCTACGAATTTCTTCTTCGAGCAGGTCGAGGCTGCCGGCGAGGCGCTCGATGTTGCGCTGGTAGAAGAAGATGCGCTGGCAGGGCACGTTCGGGTCTTCGGACGAGTTGACGCCGTCGAAGAGCACGAGCGCGCGCGGGTCGACCCCGTCGGCCACCAGCTCGACGCCGGGCACGTCGCTGACGAACACGTCGGCGTCGCGCACGTAAGCGCCGAGCACCGAGTCGAGCTGCCCGATGGCCGCCCGCGCCAGCTCGAGGAACTCGTCGCGCGGCGGCGACCAGGGCGGCTCGGGCGCCGCCAGATCGAGCTCGCGCGCCTTCAAGAAGGCCGACGTCGCGTTCGCCGTGTCGCCCCGCTCGTCGCGCAAGAGGCCGAGGTAGTACCAGGCCTCGGGGTGCTTCGGGTCTTTCGCCGCCGCCTCTTCGATGAGCGGCGCGGCCCGCTCGACGTCGCCGACCTCGTAGTACGCCCGCCCGACCAGGAAGGTGTGCGCCGGGTTCTCGTAGGGCGGCGCGGGCATCTTCTCGAGCAGCGCCCGGGCCTCTTCGGGGTCGCCGTTCGTCTCGCCGAGCAGCGCGTCGAACTTGAGCAAGAGGGCGTCGACGACCTCTTCATCGGTCTCGGCCAGCTCGAGCGCCTGGTCACACATCTTGATCGCCTCCGCAAAGTCGCGCATGGGGTGAATGTAGACCTCCGCCGCGTTCAGCATCGCCTCGAAGTACGTATCATCGAGCGCGATCGCTTGCCGGTACGCCTCGACCGCCTCCTCGACGTTGCCCTCGAGCGCGGCGCAGTAGCCGAGCAGGTTGTAGGCCTCCGGCGACTGGGGGTCGAGCTCGAGGGCGCGGCGCGCCGAGGCCTCGGCGCCGCGGGTGTCGTTGCGGGCGATGAGTTCCCAACCACGGTCTAGATGGGCGGAAAACTGGTCCATGCGCACGTCTCCGGGCGGGGCAAGCTAGCCGCTCCGATGGGGCGAGCACTAGCAGAGTTTGACCGCGGCCACCCCCCGGTCCACAAGCGCCCCCGAGCCGACGCGATGCCCCCCGTGCCCTTCGATCCCGAGCTCGTGCGCGCGCGCGACGCGCCCGTCGACCCCGACACCGGCGAGCCGCTCGACTGCACCCGCTGCGGCGCGTGTTGCACCTCGGGCCCCGGCGCCATGCTCATCGAAGACGCTGACCTGGTCCGCTGGCGCCGACAGGGCCGCCATGACCTCGCCGAGCGCACCGCCGAAGGCCACTTCGGCCTACGGGCCTTCCCCACCGACGAAGAAGGCGCCTGCATCTACCTCAGCCGGCCCGAGGGGCGAAGCCTTTGTTCAATTTATGAAGATCGGGGGAGCGTGTGCCGCGAGTTTCAGGCCGGGTCGTGGCAGTGCCTCGAGTTTCGACGCGACGCGTTGAAGAGACGGGGGCCCTTATACCAACCCTGCTTGCTGGGGCCAGGGAGCGGCGGGGGGCGGCTTTTTGCCCCCGACTGAAGTCGGGGGCAGCGGACGCCCGCTCGTGCCGCGCGGCGTCGGGCCGATTCGGAGAGCAAAGCCCGCCCCCTCGCCGGGGGCCGGGCTCCCAAGGGCTCCGTCTTGCGGGCGAGCGCGCGAAGCGGCTCGCTCCGCGGGAGCCCTGCCTCCGGCAGGGCTTTGCGAGCCGTTTCCGCGGGCGTTCGCTGCCCCCGACTTCAGTCGGGGGCAAAAAGCCGCCCCCCGCCGCTCCCTGGCCCCAGCAAGGAGGGCTGGTATTAGACGAGGTTTCCGGCCCAGGCGGGTAGGCGGAACCCGAGCTTCGGTTCGCGGTTGACAGGAGAGAGGTAGCGGTACTAAAACTTCCGCAACGTAACTCTCCCCCATACGTAAGGGTTCGGGTCATGACCTCCTCGCCTGCCGTCCGCCTCCATTTGCCGCTGGCCCATTCGGGGCCGAGCTCGGCCGAGGTGTTGGCCAGGGCGGCGCTTCAGGCGTCGGCCGAGGCGGGGGGCGACGAGGGCGAGGGGTCGCTCTGGCAGGTGGGCGAGCTGGCCAAGGCGGCCGGCAAGACGGTGCGGGCGATTCACCTGTACGAAGAGCTCGGGCTCTTGCGGCCGCACGCGCGGTCGAAGGGGCGCTTCCGGCTCTTCGGGCACGACGCGCTGGTGCGGGTGCGGCTGATCGCGAAGCTGCAAGAGCTGGGGCTGTCGTTGGGCGAGATTCAAGGCGTGGTCAAGTCTTGGGAGAGCGCGGCGTCGGCGCCCGGGGCGATGCGCGGGGTGCGCGAGGTCTACCAGGCGAAGCTGCGCGAGACGCGCGAGCAGATCGCGCGGCTGCGGGGGCTCGAGTCCGAGCTCTTGGCGAGCCTGCGCTACCTCGAGACCTGCGACAGCGGGTGCGAGCCGGCGCAGGCGCACGACGCGTGCCCCTCGTGCCGGGTGCAGCCGACGACGGTGCGCGGGGCGCCCGAGCTGGTCGCGGGGTTTCATGCGGGCTACGTGCCGGCGCCGGCGGCGTCGGGGCCGGTCGCGGGCGCCGGGGCGGCGGCCGCGGGCGAGGCCGAAGCGCCCCTGGCGCCCGAGGGGCGCGACGATTCGTCGAGGTTAAGCCAATGGCCGTCAAGCTACCCATCTACATGGATTACCACGCCACCACGCCGGTCGACCCGCGCGTGGTCGAGGCGATGCTGCCCTACTTTAACGAGACGTTCGGCAACGCGGCGAGCCGCAGCCACGTCTTCGGCTGGAAGGCCGAGGAGGCCGCCGAGGCCGCGCGCGAGCAGATCGCGGGGCTCATCGGGGCCGAGAGCGCGAAAGAGATCGTGTTCACCTCGGGCGCGACCGAGAGCGACAACCTCGCCATCAAGGGCGTGGCCGAGTTCTACCGCGAGAAGGGCAACCACATCGTCACGACGGTGGTCGAGCACAAGGCGGTGCTCGACACCTGCAAGCGGCTCGAGAAGCAGGGCTTCGAGGTCACGTACCTGCCGGTCGACAAGTTCGGCCTGGTCGACCCCGACGACGTGAAGAAGGCGCTGAACGAGCGCACGATTCTCGTCTCGGTGATGCTGGCGAACAACGAGGTCGGCACGGTGCAGCCGCTCGCCGAGATCGGCCGGCTGACGCGCGAGCGCGGGGTGCTCTTTCACTCGGACGCGGTGCAGGGCGTCGGCAAGGTCGACTTCGACGTCGTCAAGATGCACGTCGACCTCGCCTCGCTGACGGCGCACAAGGTCTACGGGCCGAAGGGCGTCGGCGCGCTCTACGTGCGGCGGTCGAAGCCGCGCGTGCGCCTGGTCGCCCAGCTCGACGGCGGCGGCCACGAGCGCGGCATGCGCTCGGGCACGCTGAACGTGCCGGGCATCGTGGGCTTCGGGCGGGCGGCGCAGATCCTGCGGGCCGAGGGGCGGGCCGAGTCCGAGCGCATTTTGCGGCAGCGCGAGCGGCTGCGCGAGCGGCTCTTCTCGGCGATCGACGACGTGCACCTGAACGGCCACCCCGAGCGGCGGCTGCCGGGCAACCTGAACGTGGCCTTTCATTACGTCGAGGGCGAGGCCATGATGATGGCGATCAAAGACGTCGCCGTCTCGTCGGGCTCGGCCTGCACGAGCGCCAGCCTCGAGCCCTCGTACGTCTTGCGCTCGATGGGCGTCGACGAAGAGAACGCGCACTCGAGCATCCGGTTCGGGCTCGGGCGTTTCACCACCGACGAGGAGGTCGACTACGTCGCCGACCTCGTCGTCTCGAAGGTCAAGAAGCTGCGCGACATGAGCCCGCTCTACGAGATGGCCAAGGCGGGCATCGACCTGAAGACCATCCAGTGGGCGGCGCACTGAGGCCGCCCCCGCGGGCGACGACGAGACGAAGAGGAGCAACGCCATGGCGTACAGCAACAAGGTGATCGAGCACTACGAGAACCCGCGCAACGTCGGCACGCTCGACCAGGGCGACGAGAGCGTGGGCACCGGCCTGGTCGGGGCGCCGGCCTGCGGCGACGTGATGCGGCTGCAGATCCGCGTCTCGAACGAGGGCGTCATCGAGGACGCCAAGTTCAAGACCTTCGGCTGCGGCTCGGCCATCGCCTCGTCGTCGCTGGCGACCGAGTGGCTCAAGGGCAAGACCGTCGACGAGGCCGAGTCGATCAAGAACAGCATGATCGCCGAAGAGCTCAACCTGCCGCCGGTGAAGATCCACTGCTCGGTGCTGGCCGAGGACGCGATCAAGAGCGCGATCGACGACTACCGCAAGAAGCAGGCGGCCAAGAAGGCGCTCGCGGGGGGCTGAGGCCGATGCAGACCCACCCGACCACGACCCCGGCCGCGGCCGACAAGGCCCCGGCCGAGCCCGCGCAGGGCGCCGGCGCGGCGCCCGCCGGGCCGGCCGCGGGCGCCGCCCCGGCCGCCGCGGGCAAGGCCTCGATCACGGTGACGCCCAAGGCGGTCGAGATGGCCAAGCAGCGCATGGCCAAGCGCGGCACGCCGAACGCGTCGCTCCGGCTCGGGGTGCGGGGCGGCGGCTGCTCGGGCTTCAACTACGTCATCGAGTTTTACGACGGCGAGCCGCGCGAGCGCGACCTCGTCTTCGACTTCGACGGGCTGCGCGTGCTCGTCGACAAGAAGAGCATCTTGTACCTCGGCGGCTCGGTGCTCGAGTGGGAGCAGACGCTGATGCGGCAGGGGTTCAAGTTCCTCAACCCGCACGAGGCCAGCTCCTGCGGCTGCGGCCACTCGTTCACCGTCAAGTAGAGGGCGCGCCCGCCCGCCGCCCGCGCGCCGCGGGGCCCGGGGCCGCTCCCCCCGGCGCCCCGCGCGTCGTTTTCGCCCCCCGCGGGCGCGCGCCCCGCCCGCCGCGGCCCCCCTCTACCCCCTCTCGCCCGAGAGCGGGCCAGGGGTCAGGGCCCGCCCCCCCGCCATCGACCACCCCATGGACCCCTTCGACGTCTTCGGCATCGCCCCCGGCTTCGACCTCGACCCCGGCGCGCTCGAGCGCCGCCAGCGCGAGCTCGCGCGCGTCGTGCACCCCGACCGCTTCGCCGGCGCGGGCGCGGCCGAGCGGCGCCGGGCGCTCTCGCGGGCGGTCGACGTCAACGAGGCGCACCGCGCCCTGCGCGACCCCATCCGCCGCGCCGAGGCGCTCTTGCGGCGGCTCGGCGTCGCCGTCGGCGAGCTCGCCGAGCCGAAGGCCCCGCCCCACCTCTTGATGGAAATGATGGAGCGGCGCGAGGCGCTCGCCTCCGCCCACGCGGCCCGCGACGCGGCCGAGCTCGGGCGGCTCGAGGCCTGGGCCGAGGGGCGCGAGGCCGAGGTGCTCGCGGCGCTCTCGGCGGGCTTCGCGCGGGCGCTCGCGGAGGCCGGGGAGGGGGCGACGGGCGGGGCGGCGGGGCTCGTCGGGCGGCTCGGCGAGCTGCGCTACCTGCGGCGCTTTCTCGACGAGGTGAGGGCGATTCGAGAAGACCTCGCGACGCGCCTCGAGCCGGGGGCGCCCGACGCGTCGAAGGGCTGAGAACGACCATGGCACTGCTCGACATCTTCGACCCGAAGGCGCCCCCCCGGCCGGTGGGCATTGACCTGGGCACGACCAACTCGCTCGTCGCGTACGTGCGCGAGGGGCGGCCCGAGTGCATCGCCGACTGCGACGGCGCGACCCTCTTGCCCTCGGTCGTGCACTACGGCGCCGGCGGCCGCGTCGAGGTGGGGTCGGCGGCGGCGCGGCTGTCGACCGAGCACCCGCGCGAGACCATCGTCAGCGTCAAGCGCTTCATGGGCCGGGGGGCCGACGACCCCGAGACCCGGCGGCTCGGGCCCTACGAGTTCGCCCCGGCGCCCGAGGGCGGCGGCGGCTCGAGCGTGCGCTTCCGGGTGCGGGGGCGAGAGCTGACCCCGGTCGAGGTCTCGGCCGAGATCTTGCGGTCGCTCAAGGGGCTCGCCGAAGACGAGCTCGGCTCGGTGGGCGGCGCCGTCATCACCGTGCCCGCCTACTTCGACGACGCCCAGCGGCAGGCGACGAAAGACGCCGGGCGCCTCGCCGGGCTGAACGTGCTGCGCCTCTTGAACGAGCCGACGGCCGCGGCCATCGCCTACGGGCTCGACAAGCAGCAGAACGGCACCTTCGCGGTCTACGATCTGGACGGCGGCACGTTCGACATCACCATCCTGTCGCTCGAAGACGGCGTCTTTCAGGTGCGCTCGACCGGCGGCGACAGCGCCCTCGGCGGCGACGACCTCGACCGCGCCATCGCCGAGGCGCTCGTCTTGCCCTTCATGGGCGCGGGCGAGCCGGGCGCGCGGCCGCCGGCCGTGGTCCGCCTCGCGCTCGACGAGGCGCGGCGGGCGAAGCACCTGCTCTCCGAGGCGAACGAGGCGAGGCTCACCCTGCCGACGCGCGGGGGCGGCGAGGGCGAGCTCGTCGTGACGCGGAGCGATCTCGCGCGGCTCGCGCGGCCGCTGCTCGAGCGCACGGGCGTCGCCTGCCGCCGGGCGCTGCTCGACGCGGGGCGCAAGGCGTCCGAGCTCGACGGGGTCATTCTCGTCGGCGGCTCGACCCGCTCGCCCGTCGTGCGCGACTACGTGCGCGAGGTCTTCGGGCGCGAGCCGCTCAGCGATCTGAACCCCGACGAGGTGGTCGCCCTCGGGGCGGCGCTGCAGGCCGACGCGCTCGCGGGCGAGGGTCGCGACGACATCTTGCTGCTCGACGTGCTGCCCCTCTCGCTCGGCATCGAGACGATGGGCGGCGTCGTCGACAAGATCTTGCCGCGCAACACCACCATTCCGACGAGCGCGCGGGCGACGTTCACCACCTACGCCGACAACCAGACCGGCTTCGTCGTGCACGTCGTGCAGGGCGAGCGCGAGTTCGCGGCCGACTGCCGCTCGCTCGCCCGCTTCACCCTCAAGGGCATACCCCCGATGCCCGCCGGCATGGCGAGGCTCGAGGTGAGCTTCGAGGTCGACGAGAACGGGCTCTTGCACGTCAAGGCGCGCGAGACCACCACGGGCGTCGAGCAAGAGGTCGAGGTCAAGCCGAGCTACGGGCTCGACGACGAGCAGGTCGAGGCCATGCTGATCGACGCGCTCGACCGGGGCGAGCACGATCTCGAGGCCAGGCGCCTGGCCGAAGAGAAGGTCGAGGCCGAGCGGCTGTTGCTCGCGACGCGCAAGGCCCTCGCCGCCGACGCCGACCTCTTGGGCCCGGGCGAGCGCGAGGCGATCGAGGCGGCCATGGCCGAGCTCGAGCGCGCGATCGGGGGCTCGTCGGCGCCGCTGGTGCACGCCCGGGCCGAGGCGCTCGAGGGGGCGACGCATGACTGGGCCGGCCGGCGCATGGACCGCGCGGTCGCCCGGGCCATCGGCGGCAAGGCGCTCGGCGAGGTCGAGGCCGGGGTCGCCCACGCCAAGGGCATCGAGGCCGCGCACGCGGCGGGCGAACGGAGGCGGTGACGGTCATGGCCCGGGTACGATTCGTCAAGCAAAACAAAGAGGCCGAGGTGGCGGTGGGCACCAGCATCTTGCACGCGGCCCAGAGCTCGGGCGCGCCCGAGGGCAGCGCCTGCGGGGGCGTGTGCGCCTGCTCGACCTGCCACGTGTACGTGCTGAAGGGCGCCGAGCTGCTCTCCGAGATGGAAGACGAGGAGAATGACATCCTCGATAAGGCCTTCGACGTTCGGCACAACTCGCGCCTCGGCTGCCAGGCGAAGATCGAGCGCGAGGGCACGGTCGAGGTCGACATCTCGCGCGAGTCGCTCGAGGCGTACCTCGCCGAGCACCCCGAGGCGCGCTGAAGGCGGGGGCCGCGCGGCGCCCCGGGGCACGCGCGGCGCGTCGGGGCGGGGGCGCCGGGGGGCGCGTCAGGCTTATCCGCCGGCGCGCCCCGCCGTCGCGCGGGGCACGCCGCCGCCGCGGCCGCCCGGTCCCCCGGCCGCCTGCGCCGCGTCGGCGCGGCGGCGCGGTCGTGGTAAAGCGGGCGTCGTGTCCGGTGACCGGGCCCAGACTTCGTGGTGGCGGGCGGCGGCCGTGCACGCCCTGGCCGAGCGCGCCGCGGCCGAGGCTTCGGCCGCGCTCCGCGCCGGCGGCGTCGCGCACGTCGTCATCAAGGGCCTCGCCGCCTCGCACACCCTCTACGACGATCCGCTCGAGCGGCCCTTCCGCGACGTCGATCTCTTCGTCGGCTGGGGCTCGCTGCCCCGCGCCCGCCGCGCGCTCGAGGCCGCCGGGCTCGGCGAATCGGCCGGGCTGCGCTCGCTGCACACCTCGGTCTTCCGCCCCCGGGCGCCCGGCGGGCCCGACATCGACGTGCAGGGCTGGCTCGGCTACGCCCTCTTGCCCCGCGGGGGCGTCGCCGCCCTCTGCGCGCGCGCCACGATCATCAAGGCCCGGGGCGGGGGGCGCTTTCCGGCGCTCGACGCGCTCGACGCCGGGTGCGTCTCGGCCCTCTACGCCGTGCGCGAGCGCCTGCGCCCCGAGGCGAAGTCGCTCCTCGCCGACGTCGAGCGCGCGACCATGCTCGGCGGCGAGGGCCCGCTCGCCCGGCGCGCCGACGAGCTCGGCCTGCGCGCCTTCGTCGACGTCGCGCTGAGCGCCCTCGGCCTCTCGCCCGACCCCGCCGCCGCCCGCCGCGCCCAGGCGCTGCCCTGGCTCGACCGCCGCGCCCCGCGCGCGATGTCGGCGCTGCCCGCCCTCCTGGCGGGCCCCTCGCCCCGCGCCCTCGCCTCGTTCGCCTCGAGCGCCCTCGTGCTCGGCGCCGAGCACGCCGGGCGCCACCTCCGTAAGCCCTGAGGCGGCCGACGACCCCCGAGGGGCCCGAGCCCGCCGGGGCGCCCTCGCGCGGGCGGGCCGTGAAACCCACGCCCGCTGGGCCGCGTAGTATACCTGCGCAAGCGGCGAGGCCCGGCCCCATGCTCTTCGACCCCAACGATCCTGCCGTCGAGGCGTCGCGCCAGCGCCGGCGCCTCTTGCTCGGCGCCGCGGCCGGCACCGCCGTCGTGGTGCTCGGCTCGCGGGCCGTCATCGTCGACGACGACCCCCGGGCCAACGAGCTGAGGCCCGACGGGCGCCCGCGCCGGCCGCCGGGGCAGAGGCTCTTGCGCACCATCAAGCCCATGGGCGGCACGCCCGGCGACCCCAACCCCGCCGCCTTCCGGCTGCGCGTCTACGGCGAGGTCGCGCGCCCCTTCGAGCTACGCTACGACGAGCTGCTGGCGATGCCCCAGGTCGAGCAGGCCTGCGACGTGCACTGCGTGACCGGCTGGTCGGTGCTCGGCAGCCGCTGGGTGGGCGTGCCGCTGCGCGCGCTCGCCGAGCGGGCCGGGGTCGACGGCTCGGCCCGCCACGTCATCTTCGAGGCCGCCTACGGCTACACGGCCAACCTGCGCCTCGACGAGGCGCTCGCGTCGAACGTGCTCGTCGCCCACGCCTACGAGGGCGCGCCCTTGCTTCGGCCGCACGGGCCGCCGGTGCGCGCGCTCGTGCCCGACCTCTACTTCTGGAAGAGCGCCAAGTGGCTGACCGGCGTGCGCTTCAGCCCCGTCGACCGGCCCGGCTACTGGGAGATTCGCGGCTACCACAACCACGCCGACCCCTGGCTCGAAGAGCGCTACAGCTGAGCCGAGCGCGTCGGCCCGGGCCCGACCCGAGCCCGGGCGCGGGTCGGGCGAACCACCTACCGGCGGCCGCCCGCGCCCCCGTTGCCCGCCTGCTGCCGGCCGCACTGGGTGATGACCGCCTCGGACGCCGCCTGGCAAGCCCGCGTCGTGGTCGCCACCTGCGCCTGGCCCTGCGCGTTGCACTCGTAGGCTTCGCGGGGGGGCAGGCTCTTGACGCACTGGTACTCGGCGACGAGCGCGTTCATGCAGTCGATCGACAGGCCGACCGGCAGATCGGCGCAGCGCCGGTCGCACTCGGCGATGGGCTCTTCGCGGCGGCAGTCGAGCGCGTCGAAGCTCGAACAGCGGTCGCGGCACAGGTCGGCGAGGGTCAGGCGCAGCGACCCGTCGCTGCCCGCCCGGCCCCCGGCGCCCCCGGCCGAGCCCCCCACCCCGGCCCCCGCCATGCCGCCGGCCGCGCCGGCCGCGCCGGCCGCGCCGCCCGCGGGGGCGTTCTGGGCGTCATCGTCGTCGCCCCCGCAAGCGACGAAGGCCCCGACCGAAGCGAAGCCGAGAAGGCAGACCCAGATGGTGGTGCGCATGGCCCGTCTCTCCCGAACGACGTAGGTGATCGTTCCGCACAAAAAAGCTGAAAACCTCGACGCCGCGCGGGAGGGCCCGCCCAGCCCGTAGACCCTCTAACCTACTCGCGCCGGGGGTGGGCTTCTAGGGTGGTTTTCCCGGGCGAGAGGGCCCCGGGCGTCCCGGGGTAAGGGCTGGGGGCCCCGGGCGTCCCGGGGTACGCCCGGGGGGCGCGCGCGGCCCTCAGTCGCAGAACTTGTGCACCAGAAACGACGCCACATCGGACGGCTTGGTGCCCGGGCCGAAGCCGGCGTCGAAGCCGAGCTCGAGGGCGAGCTTGTGATCGATGCGGGGGCCGCCCAGAAGGAGCACGAAGCGCTCGCGCAGGCCCTGGCGCTTCAAGAGCTCGACGAGCGCGGCGGCGTTCTCTTTGTGGCAGTTGCGCTGGGTGATGACCTGCGAGACCAAGATGGCGTCGGCGCCGAGGGCGCGCGCGCGAGCCGAGAGCTCTTCGTTCTCGACCTGGGCGCCAAGATTGTGGGCGGCGAAGCCCTTGTAGCTCTCGAGGCCCTTGTCGCCCGCGTAGCCCTTGTAATTGAGAATGGCGTCGATGCCGACGGTGTGCGCGTCGCTGCCGGTGCAGGCCCCGACCACCACGATGGGCCGGCCGAGCTTCTCTTTGATGCGCGCCTCGACGTCTTCGCGCGTCAAGGTCGCCGAGCCGACCTCGGTGACCTCGAGCGCGGCCACGTCGACCTCGTGCGCCGAGTGCCCGTAGACGACGAAGTAGGCGTAGCCCTCGGCCGCCTCTTCCATCGTGGTGACCAGGGGCTCGCGCAGGCCGTGCTGCTCGGCGAAGCGCTTGGCCGCCTCGCGCGCGCGGGCCGAGGGGGGCAGGGGCAAGACGAACGACAGCTGCACCATGCCGTCGCCGGCGCGGTCGCCGTAGGCCCGGACCAGGTGCGGGGTGGAGGCGCTCATCGGCCCATGCTTTAGCACGGCGGCGCCCGCCCGCGCTCGCCCGCCCGCGGGGCGGCGCGTCATGACGGGCGGCGTCTGCTCCGTCCGACGGCGCCGGGCCCCGGGCGTTGGGGGCTTCGCTCGGGCGTTCGGAACGGGTATCGAAGGGGGGTGAGCCGAACCACCCTCCGAGAGTTGCAACTCGACGGTCTCGTCGGGCCGACCCACAATTATGCCGGCATCGCCCCCGGCAACACCGCGAGCGACCGGCACCGGGGCCAGGCCTCGCGGCCCCGCGACGCCGCCCTCGAGGGGCTCGCGAAGATGCGCCTCGTGCACCGGCTCGGCGTGCCGCAGGGGGTCATGCCCCCGCACGACCGGCCCTCGCTCGCCACCCTGCGCGCCTGGGGCTTCGCCGGGCGCGACGAAGAGGTGCTCTCGCGCGCCGCGTCGGTCGACGGCGGCTGGCTCTTGCGGCTCGCCGCGAGCGCCTCGTCGATGTGGGTCGCCAACGCCGCCACCGTCGCCCCCTCGACCGACACGCTCGACGGCCGCACCCACTTCGTCGTCGCCAACCTCGCCGCCGCCGCCCACCGCAGCCTCGAGGCCCCGCTCACCGAGCGCATCCTGCGCTGCCTCTTCGCCGATACCTCGCACTTCCTCGTGCACGCCGCCCTGCCCGGCGGCCCCTCGCTCGGCGACGAGGGCGCCGCCAACCACACCCGCCTCGAGACCGACCGGGGCGCCGTGCACGTGCTCGGCTGGGGCCGGTCCGAAGACGACAAGCCCTCGCAGCGGCCCGCCCGCTACCCCGCGCGCCAGTCGCGCGAGGGCTCGTACGCGGTCGCCCGCCTCTTGCGCCTGCCCGACGAGCGCGTCGTCTTCGCCCGCCAGCACCCCGCCGGCATCGACGCCGGCAGCTTCCACACCGACGTGCTCGCCGTCGGCCAAGGCGGCTTTCTGCTCGCGCACGAGTACGCCTTCGAAGACGCCCCCGGCCTCTTCGAGCGCCTCGCCGCCCGCCTCGGCCCCGCCTTCCGGGCCCGCCTCGTCAACGAAGGCGAGCTGCCCGTCGAGGTCGCCGTCCGCACCTACCCCTTCAACAGCCAGCTCTTGACCTTGCCCTCGGGCAAGCTCGGCATCGTCGCCCCGGCCGAGTGCCAGGCCGAGCCCGCCTGCAAGCAGCTCTTCGACGCGCTCGTCGGCGAAGACGGCCCGGTCGAGCGCGTCGTCTACGTCGACGTCCGGCAGTCGATGCAGAACGGCGGCGGCCCCGCCTGCCTGCGCCTGCGCGTGCCGCTCACCCCCGAAGAGCTCGGCGCCCTCGCCGGCCGCACCCTCGTCAACGACGCCCTGCTCGACGAGCTCGAGGCCTGGGTCAAGCGCCACTACCGCGAAGAGCTGCGCGCCGCCGACCTCGCCGACCCCGCCCTCGCCCGCGAGTCGATGGCCGCGCTCGACGAGCTGACCAGCATCTTGCACCTCGGGCCCATCTACGACTTTCAGGGGCCCGCGGTCGCGGGGGGCTGAGCCGATGGGCGAGGCGACAGGGGCCGAGCGCGCGCGGCTCGAAGAGGCGGCGCGCGGGGGCAAAAAGTGGCGCAGGTTTGGCACCTACCTGAGCGAGCGGCAGTGGGGCACCGTCCGCGAAGATTACAGCGCCTCGGGCGACGCCTGGGCCTACTTCCCCTTCGAGCACGCGCGCCTGCGGGCCTACCGCTGGGGCGAAGACGGCCTGCTCGGCCTCACCGACAACCGCGGCCTGCTCTGCTTCGCCCCCGCCCTGTGGAACGGCCGCGACCCCATCCTCAAAGAGCGCCTTTTCGGCCTCTCGAACCCCGAGGGCAACCACGGCGAGGACGTCAAAGAGGCCTACTACTACCTCGACAACACCCCCTCGCACGCCTACGCCCGCGCCCTCTACAAGTACCCGCAGGCCGAGTTCCCCTACGAGCTCTTGCGCCGCGAGTCCGCCCGCCGCGGCCGCGCCCGGCCCGAGTTCGACCTGCACGACTCGGGCGTCTTCGACCACGGTCGCTACTTCGACGTCGAGATCACCTACGCCAAGGCCGACTGGAGCGACCTGCTCGTCGATCTGCACATCTCCAACCGCGGCCCCGACCCGGCCGAGCTCTGGGTCTTGCCCACCTTCTGGCTGCGCAACACCTGGTCCTGGGGCGAGGGCGAGGCCCGCCACCGCTTTCGCGAGGCCGACGCGGCGCCCGCGGGCGCGCGCGCCCTCGCCCTCGAGCACCCGCACTTCGGCCGCCTTTACGTGTATTTCGAGGCGCCCGACGAGCTCCTCTTCACCGACAACGATACCAACTACGAGGCGCTCTACGGCCGGCCCAACCTGACGCCCCACGTCAAGGACGCCTTTCACCGCTACGTCGTCGGGGGCGAGCGCGGCGCCGTCAACCCCGAGCGGGTCGGCAGCAAGGCCGCGGCCCTCAAGCGCCTGCGCCTCGGCCCCGGCGCCCACGCCGTCGTGCGCGCCCGCCTCTCCGACCGGCCCCTCGACGACCCCTTCGGCGACTTCACCGGCGTCGTGCGCCAGCGCCGCGCCGAGGCCGACGAGTTCTACGCCTCGATCATGCCCCCCGGCCTCGGCGAAGACGAGGCGCGCGTCTACCGCCAGGCCCTCGGCGGCCTGCTCTGGACCAAACAGTACTACCACTTCGACGTCACGCGCTGGCTGCGCGGCGACCCCGGCCAGCCCCCGCCCCCGCCCGAGCGGCTCGAGGGCCGCAACGCCTCGTGGGGCCACGTGTACAACTCCGAAATCATCGTGATGCCCGACAAGTGGGAGTACCCCTGGTACGCCGCTTGGGACACCGCCTTTCACGCCGTCTCGCTCGCCCTCGCCGACCCCGACCTCGCCAAAGAGCAGCTCAGCCTGCTCCTGCGCGAGTGGTTCATGCACCCCAACGGGCAGATTCCCGCGTATGAGTGGGCGTTCGGCGACGTCAACCCGCCGGTGCACGCCTGGGCCGCCCTGCGCGTCTACGAGCTCGAGAAGAAGAAGACCGGCGCCGCCGACCGGGCCTTTCTCGAGAGCGTCTTTCACAAGCTGATGTTGAACTTCACCTGGTGGGTCAACCGCAAAGACTCCGCCGGCAAGAACGTCTTCGAGGGGGGCTTCCTCGGGCTCGACAACATCGGCGTCTTCGACCGCTCGGCCGAGCTGCCCGGCGGCGGCCGCATCGAGCAGGCCGACGCCACGAGCTGGATGGGCATGTACTGCCTGAACCTGCTCGAGATGGCCCTCGAGCTCGCCCGCTACAACCGCGCCTACGAGGACGTCGCGAGCAAGTTCTTCGAGCACTTTCTGCACATCGCCCACGCCATGCACGGCGGCTCGGGCCGCGGCGAGTCGCTCTGGGACGAGCACGACGGCTTCTACTACGACGTCTTGAGCTTCGGCCGCGAGCGCCTGCCGGTCAAAATTCGCAGCATGGTGGGGCTGATCCCGCTGTTTGCCGCCTTCGTGCTCGAGGGCGAGGCGGCCGAGCGCGCGGGCGGCTTCTTCCGCCGCATGCGCTGGTTCCTCACCAACCGCCCCGAGCTCGCCGCCTACGCCAAGGGCCTCGAGCAGCCCGGCCAGCGCGAGCGCCGCCTGCTCTCGCTGGTCGACCGGCGCCGCCTGCCCCGCCTGCTCGGCCGCCTCTTCGACGAGACCGAGTTCCTCTCGCCGTACGGCGTGCGCGGCCTCTCGCGCCGCCACGCCGGCGCCCCCTACGTGCTCTGGCTCGGCGGCCGCGAGCACCGCGTCGACTACGAGCCCGGCGAGAGCCAGACCGGCCTCTTCGGCGGCAACTCGAACTGGCGCGGGCCCGTGTGGTTCCCCGTCAATTACCTGCTGCTCGCCTCGCTGCGCACCTTCGGCCGCTACTTCGGCGACTCGCTCCGGCTCGAGGTGCCCTCGGGCTCCGGCCGCCTGATGAACCTCGCGCAGGCCGCCGACGAGCTCGGCCGCCGCCTCGTCGCCCTCTTCCTGCGCGACCGCGACGGCCGCCGCCCCGCCCTCGGCGACGTCGCGCTCTTTCAGCACGACCCCCACTTTCGCGACCACATCCTCTTTTACGAATACTTCCACGGCGAGAGCGGCCAGGGCCTCGGCGCCGCGCACCAAACGGGCTGGACGGCCCTGGTGGCGAACCTGCTCGACGAGTGCCGGCGCGGGGCGTAACAGCCTGAAGAGGGTAGAGGGCGGCGGCGGGTGATGGCCGCCGGGGCCGCGCGACGGTCGGCGCGCCGCCGGGCCAGGGGGCTGCGCCACCGCGCGAAAGGCGGCCTCGACGGCGAGACCAGCTCTGCCCCGAGGTCGGCGCTCGAACAAGAGCAGAGGGCCGCCTGGCGCGCAAGCGAGCCCCCAGGGCGTGCTATGCTTTCGTACGATGAGAACCCAGACCGCGCAAACCGACTTGGTCGTGCACGACGCTGCGCAGCGCCCGCGGCTTCTCGTCGAGGTCAAGCGGCGCGGTACGGTGTCGCCCGCCGAGGCCGCGAGCCTCCGCGCTTTTTACCTCGACAGGGTGGGCGTGCGGGCCCCCTTCTTGCTGGTTACGCTCGCGGCCATTTCTCTCTGGCCAGCGTCCGCACCCGCCGATGCCGAGCCCGAGTTCGCCTTCGACGCGCGCGAAGAGCTTGCGCCCTACTTCGCGGGCCTCGGCGCCGCCCCGCACGAGATCGAACCCGGCGCGTTCGAAATGCTGGTCTTTTCGTGGCTCAGCGATCTGGCTGAGGGCAAGCTCTCGCAAAGCCCGGTCGGCCAAGCGCTGACCCGCCTCGACCGCGACCTATGGCGCGAGGGCCAGGTCGACTGGGGCGACGCCGCGTGAGGGTTTACGTCGAGACGAACTTTCTTCTCGAGCTCGTGTTCGAGCAAGAGCAACTGGGTGACTGTGAGCTCGTTCTCGCGTGGGCAGAGCGAGGCTCGCTCGACCTGCGGGCCCCCGCATACTCGCTCTTCGAGGCCAGCGAAGCCGTCCGGCTGAGGGTCAAGAAGCGGCAAGAATTTCAGCGCGACTTTCGTGACCACCTTCGCCAGATCAAGCGCCAAGGCCCTTTCGCAAACGACCCGTCGGCCGACGGCGTCGAGAGCCTGTTGCGCCGCAGCACGCAGAGCCTCGAGCAACGGCTGAACGCCTGCCTCGGCCGGCTGAAGGGCGCCGCCCAAAGCCTCGTTCGTCTCGACGCCGACGACGTCGCCGAAGCCCGGCTGCTGGCCGACGAATGCAAACTCAAAAGCCCCGACGCCTTGGTTCTTGCGTCGGTGTTGGGCGATTTGCAACGAAACCCGTCGACGGCGGCGTTCGTCACTCGAGACAACAAGGGCTTCGACACCCAGCCCGTTCGCTCTCGGCTCGCTTCACGTCAGTGCAGTCTCTTCGGCAGCTTCCATGATCTAGCCAACCACCTGCGCCATGAGAAGGGGCTGGCGGCGCCGAACGAAACCACCCCCGCGAAGCCCGAGCCTTCGTAAGAGCCTGCGCCAGCGCCTCGGCCGAGAGCTCGACCTTCACCGCGGCGCCCTCGTCGCCCGCGACCTCGCGAGCGCCTCGCGGGCGCCGACCCTGCGCCTCGCCCGCACGTCGCCGGGCCCCCGATCGATCGAGCGGTGCGGCCCCTCGCGTCGCTCGTCAGCACGGAGTGCGGCCGACTCTCGACGCCCCGCTGCCCGCGCGCGAGCGCGATCCGGGCCCCGGCGCTCGCCGCCTCGGCGGGCAGGCCCGTGGCCGCGGGCGTCGCCTCGCTCGTGACGCCGCCACCGCCACCGTCACCGGTCGACGTCGGACAGCCGTCGGGCGACGCAGCCGCGCAGAAAATCTTGGTCGCCGGGCGGGGCCCGGTCGACGAGCGCCTGATAATAGCGCGTGAATTGTTCTCGCGGCAGCGAGTCTGCCTCGGCGAGCATCCCTTGCAAAGCGGGCAGATCGCTGAGGCGCTCGTCGAGCTCGGCATCCCTCGCCAGGCCGAGCTCGGCCACGAGGTCGGCGCGCGACAGGTCTCTCCGATATAGTTGCATGAAGGCGCCATCGCTCGCGGGCATCTCGTGCGCCCCTGGCCGAGCGTAGATGGTACGCAAAGCCTTGACGTAGGACGCCCAATCGAGGTCGAAGGCGGCGTTCCAAACGGCTTCTTCTTGCGCGACCTTCGAGGCAAAGCCGTAGTTGCCGCCCCCGCCCCCGCCACCGCCGCCGCCGCCGCCGCCGCCGCCGCCACCGACGGCGGCGTTAGACACGGTCGGCCATACCGCATCTTTAAAATGGATGCCGGAGCGGTCGTGGCAAAAAGTGCAGGAGGCCCCCGAAAAAGAGCCGTCGTAGGGCACTTCGCCTTCGAGCGAGTCTTTGTAGACCGGCGCGTCGCTCACGAGCTGAAAATCGGCGTTGAAGGAGAAGAACCCGAACATCGAATTTTTGAGACGAAAGAAGCCCTCGCCGCCGTCAATCTCGAAAGGCTGAATGCCGCCTTGGGGGGGCATGAGGGGGTCGCCCGCCGGGTTGTCGGGGCCGACGAAAAAGGCCGCAAAAGGGTCTTTCGCGACACCCCCGCTGATCAGAGCGTCGAACGACAGGTAGATCGCGCCGCCCGCGGGGCCGATCGGCTCGAGGCGGTCGATGCAGCGAATGCCCCCATGTACGCTCGACTGGAGCGGGCAACCGCGCCACAGGCGCCCGCCCGTGCTCTCCTCGTTGTAAAGGGCGCCGAGGGCTTGGCGGTTGAGGCCGACGGGGTCGAGCGCTTCGAGCAGGTCGAAGACGCCGACGGTCGGGCTCACGTTGACGAGCCGGTTGCCGACCAACTGCAACTGGCCGACGGGCTCGAAAACGGGCTGGCCAGGCGCCAGCCGGCCGGCATTCTCGAGCAGGCGGCGCACCACGATGTTCGAGTAGCCCGACTCGTAGGTGCCCTGGTTGCCGCCGAAGACGTTGAACACCTTGTCGGAAGAAACGATGTGGAGGAAGTCAAGCGCGGGGATCGCCGGGAGGTCACAGCCGCTGGGGTCGTTGACGTCTCGGCGGCCGGCCAGGCGGGCGACGACGCCGACGACGTCTTGCTGCTTGTCGAGGTTGAAACGCCTCGCGTCAAAACGGACGGCGAGGGGCACGCCGCCGCCGTCGGCGATGATCGCGGCGCCCTCGCGATGCGCCGAGGGCGAGGCGACGTCGAGCGAGTTGAGCAACTTGAGCACGGCGTCGCCGAGCGCGAGGAGCTCTGGGTTGTTGAAAACTGCGTTGTTGTAGGGCGCGTGAAAGTCGACGTAGACGACCTCGGCCCTCTCCTCGATGGGTACCGTGGCGGCGTCGTCGCGCAAGCGCCGAACGTAGGCGTCGAGGCTCATGGGGGTGCGTTCGCGCGGGGAAGGCCAACCGCCCGAGTCCCCCGAGCCCCCCGCACCCCCGGCCCCGCCGGCGCCCCCGCCCGCGAGCGACTCGCACGTCGTCTCGCCGCCCAGCGTCGCGGCGGGCATGCCGTTGGGGCAGGTGAGGGGCAGATCGTCGAAATCGCTGAGCAGCTGGCAGCTCGCCAACCCCATCAAACCACCGAGGTTCACCGCGCCGGCAACGAAGCCACGCCCGCGGCGTAGAATGTGCAGCCAGCCTTGCCCGCGAGGGTTCATTCGTCGCCTCCGGTCAAAATCGTACGATGGCCTGGAGCCCCGCCGGTCGGACCGCAATCGTCACGCCCTGGTGGGCCTTCGCGCCGGCGCCGGCCCCCTGACTCGGCGTGGTCAAGAACAAGTACCCCCCGGCGGCGAGGCCGAGAAGGCCGACGCCGACGCCGACGTTGGCCACCCAAGCCCGCGTGCTCGCCCGGTCGCGGTGGTCGGACGCAACGTCGGGCGCGCATTCGTCGGCCGAAGGGCACGCATTCTCGGCCTTCTGGTTGCTCGAGAACGCCATCGCACCAAACACGGCGCCCGTGCCCAGGGCGACGAGGCCGAGGCCGCCGACGACATAACCGAGCATCGGCCGACCTGCCGCCGCGACGGCGGGGCGGCGTTCGGCGAGAGCAGGTAGGTCGATCACGGTGGGCCCACCCCCAGGGCCGACGCGGGGCGAGACGCGAAACGACACGTGCCCAGGCGCTTCGGCCACAAGGGTGTGTTCGCCCGGGTCGACGGGCAGGGGCGAGCCGAGCTGAGCCGCTGCCACGGCGCGGCCGTCGAGCTTGATCGCCAGACCGGGCACGTGCCGCTCGACGCGCACGGTCAGGCGCGGAAGAAAGGGCTCCAGCAACGACGCCCGGCGATGACATTCGGCCACGCCCACCTCGTCACCTCGGGCCTTGAAAAGGAGCGCGGCCGAGAGAAATTCGGCCCAGGCCGTGGCGAGCTTGCCCCCTCGCTCGTGGCAACTGGCGACGTTGAGCAACTTGCCCGCCGTCGGCTCCCGGCGATGGCTCTCGGCGAACATGGCGCACGCCTCGTCGAGCTTGCCCTCTTGGCGCAGCCGGACCCCTTCGTTAAATAGGGCCAGGGCATCGGCCGTGCCCGAGTCGGCGCGCGACGGCCGGGGTAGGGCGCCGAAGGTGGCGCTGACGAGGGGCAAGAGCGCCCATCGCAGGGCGGCGCCGCGCGCGCGCCGGGCGGCGCTTCGTTCGCTCGGGCGGGCGGCGCTCATGGCTGGTTATACAGCGTTTCGCTGGGAGACGGCTTGGGGGGCGGCTTCGCTTCGGCCGGCGGGGGGGCGCCGCCGACGGCCCCGGCACCGACCTTCGGCTTCGCTGCCTCGGCGCCCTTGGTCGACCTCCCGGGGGCGCGAGGCGGGCGCGCCGGCGAGGGGGCTCGAACCGCGGACGGCCGCGCGCTCGTCAGCGCCTCGGCGGGGGCCGGAGCGGGGGCCGCGTTCGAGGCCGCGACGGGCGCGAGCGCCGCGGATGAAGGCGGCGGCACGTTCGAGGCGGGCGCGTCGGGCTCGCTTCGCGAGGCCAACGCGCTCGCGGACGTCCCGCCTCCTTCGCCCCTCGTCGCGCTGCGCGTGGCAAGACCGACCGCCAGCGCCATCGCGCCGCCGAGGGCGACCATCGCCCCGAACACGCGGGCTCTGGCGGACGCGCCGAGCGCCCGGGCCCCCGCGGGAGGGGTCAAGGGTTCGTCCGTCGCCACGCTGGAGGGGGGCGCCGTCATCGAGGCAGACGAGCCCGTCGCGGGCCTCGTCACCGAGCCGGACGGCGCCTCGGCGATGAGCTCGGCGGTCTTGACGACGCGGGTGTCGGACGCCGGCGGCAGCGTCGTCCCTACCGCCGCCGCCGCCTCCAACGACTCGAGGCCGAGCGCGACACGGCGGGGGAGCGCGAATGCCGCCGCCCCGATGTCTGCCTCGTTGAGGCCCGCGCCGGCAGCGAAGACCTCGACGAGCGCCTCGACCGCCACCCCGGCCGAAGCAAAGCGGTTTCGGGGGTCGGGTTCGAGGCAGCGAAGGAACCAGGCGTCGAACTCGACCGGCCACGCAGGCGTCAGCCCCAGGGCCAGGGCGCGCTCGCTCGGCGGGGCCAGCGGCTGCACGAGAATCTCGTTGAGCAGGGCGCCGACCCCGCCGACGCCCTGGGCGCCCGAGAGCCAGTAAATGCGCCCTGCCAGCGCGTAAAAGGCGATGAGCCCGAGGGCCCAGACGTCGAGCTGGGGCGTGACCGCCCCGTGCGAGAATTGCTCGCGGGCCATGAAGAGCGGCGTACCCTTCACCTCGTGGCTGTGAAGCTGGCTCTCGGAGAGCACCTTCGCGATGCCGAAGTCGAGCACCTTGACGAAGGCGGCCCCCCCTTCGCCGGCGCGCACGAAGAGGTTCTCGGGCTTCAGATCGCGGTGCACGATCGGCGCCGGGCGCCCGGCCCGATCGACGTAGCCGTGCGCCTTGTCGAGCGCCTTGGCCACCTGGCGCAAGACGGCGAGCGCTTCGGCGGGCGAGAGCGCGCCGGTCTCGCGGACGAGCGCGCGCAGCGTCATCCCGCGAAGGAGCTCCATCGCCAGAAAGGGCAGGCCGAGGTGTTCGTCGAAGCCGGCGTCGAGAATGCGCACGATGTGCTCGCTGTCGATGCGGGCGGTGACGCGCGCCTCGAGCTGAAAGCTCTCGACCGCCGACTTCGACCCGAGCACATGCGGGAAGAGCACCTTGAGCGCCACCCGCTCTTCGGTCGCCACGTGCTCGGCGGCGAAAACGGCGCTCATACCCCCCTGGGCGATGCGCCGCTCGATGCGGTACCGGCTCGCGACGAGCTGTCCCTCCCGAAGCACCTTGTCACCAGGATAGGCCCAGGGTGCGAACTTGTCCCCGAGAAAAGCGTTGGGTTCTGGGCTTTTGTTGGCCTACGAGGGGGTCTTGTCGTGCTGCGGCACCGGTGCCCACCTCGGCACCGCGCACCAGACCGGCCGCACGTCCCTCGTCGCCAACCGGCTCGACGAGGGGCGGCACGGGGCGCGGTGAGCGGCGTGCCCCGGCCGCCGCGGCGGCTTGTGCAGCCGGGCGATGGGGGCTAAAGGCGGCGGGCATGAAGACCTTGGTCACGGGCAGCGCGGGGCACCTGGGTGAGGCGTTGATGCGCGCGCTGCGGGGGGCCGGGCGCGAGGCGATCGGCGTCGACGTGCTGCGCTCGCCCTTCACCGATCGGGTCGGGTCGATCGTCGACCGCGACTTCGTGAGAGAGTGCATGGCCGGCGTGGGCGCCGTGCTCCACGCGGCGACGCTGCACAAGCCCCACGTCGCCACGCACTCGCGGCAGGCCTTCGTCGATACCAACGTCACCGGCACGCTCAACCTCCTCGAAGAGGCGGCGTCGGCCGGCGTCGCCGCGTTCGTCTTCACGAGCACCACCAGCGCCTTCGGCCACGCCCTCACGCCCCCCGAGGGCGAGCCCGCCGCCTGGGTGACCGAAGAGATCACGCCCGTGCCCAAGAACATTTACGGGGTGACCAAGACGGCGGCCGAAGGCCTGTGCGAGCTCTTCTGGCGCAACCAGGGGCTGCCCTGCGTCGTCTTGCGCACCTCGCGCTTCTTCCCCGAAGGAGACGATTCGGAGGCGGCGCGGCTGGCCTACCAAGACGCTAACCTGAAGGCGAACGAGTTTCTCCACCGGCGCGTCGACGTCGAAGACGTGGTCGACGCCCACCTGCTCGCCCTCGAGAAAGCGCCTTCGCTCGGCTTCGGCCGCTACATCATCAGCGCGACCACGCCCTTCACGCGCGACGATCGGCGCGAGCTGCGCTCGAACGCCCCGGCCGTGGTCGCGCGCTACGTGCCCGCCTACGCCGAAGAGTACGAGCGACGCGGCTGGACGATGCCATCGGACATCGAGCGGGTGTACGTCAACGAGCGCGCCCGGGCCGAGCTGGGCTGGCGGCCCCGTTACGACTTCGCCGCCGTGATCGAGCGCCTGCGCCGGGGCGAAGACCCCCGCAGCCCGCTCGCCCGGGCCATCGGCTCGAAGGGCTACCACGCCGGCGCGGGTCGCTGAGGACGGCGCACGGCGCACAGGCGCACGGCGCACAGGCTGAAGCCTGTGCTACGGCCAGCCCCGCTCGTACGGCGCGCAAAGCCCGGCGCTCTGGCCGGGCTCTCCGAGTCGATGCGATTCGCGCGCGGCCGGCTGGGGCGAGCGCTGATCCACGCGGCGGGTGAGCTTGCGCGGCCCCGGACTCGAAGTCCGGGGCACGGAGTCACCCGCTCGAACGGAGAGCCAAGCCCGGCCCTCGCTGGGGCCGGGCTCCCTCGCCGCGAGCCGCTCGCGCGCTCGCCCGGGG
>DASTPP010000337.1:0-68526 GCA_035762175.1 Polyangiaceae bacterium
GTGCCCGCGCTCATGCGCTGCACGTCGCCGGGCCGGATGACCGAGCCGGTGCCCATCGAGTCTTTGTGCTCGAGGCCGCCCTCGAGCACGTACGAGATGATTTCCATGTCGCGGTGCGGGTGGGTGCCGAAGCCGCCGCCCGGCGAGACGCGGTCTTCGTTGATGACGCGCAGCGACCGGAAGCCCATGTGGGCGGGGTCGAAGTAGTTGGCGAACGAGAAGGTGTGGTGGCTGTCGAGCCAGCCGTGGTTGGCGTGGCCGCGCGCGGCGGCCGGTCGGATCGTCATCATGGCGTGCTCCCTTTCGGGCCCTCGGAGGCCGCCCCGCTCTCGGGGGGCCTCAAAGCCCGTCGGATGACCCCAGCATAAGGCTTCGACCCATCAAGGGAATCGGCATTCGCCTGACGTTCATCATCGACAGAGACGATGGTTGGCAGGGCCCGCCCGCCGGGGCGTAGGGGCCGCCGGCACCGCCCGTTTCGGGGGGGCGCGCCCGAGCACCGCCTCGATGGCGGGCCGGTACCCGCCACCCCCGCCCCGCCCCGGCCGCCGCGCTACGAGGCGTGGGGCGGGGCGACGTCGGGCAGCGGGCCGAGCAGCTCGATGCGGTACTTGCGCGCCAACGCCTCGAGGCGCTCGAAGTCAGGCGCGGCGGGCGGCGGCAGCTCGTGCTGCGGGGCGGGCGTGCCGAACTCGCGCGCGAACTCGACGAAGCCGTCGGGGCGCGACAGAACGAGCAGTCGGGCCTCCGTCAGCGCCTCGAGCCCGTGCGCGACCCCGCGCGGCAGGTGAACGTACGCGCCGGGGCCGGCCACGATCGCGCGGTCGCCGAGCACGACGCGCAGCTCGCCCTCGAGCACGTACATGGCTTCATCTTCGGCCTCGTGGCGGTGAAACGGAGTGCGGCTGCCGCGCGGCATCTGGTACTCGACCAGGCCGAAGTCGGCGCCGTTCGCGTCGCGCACCTTGACGGTGATGAGCGTGTCCAAGAACCAGATCGCCTCGCCTTCGCGCTCGGCCAGCGCGAGCACGGGCCGCGCGGCCGTCGAGGGGGCGTCATTCTGCGTCATTCGTTCGGTCATGGCGTACTGTCCTCCCTTGGTGTGGGAGGCGTTACGCCAGGCTCGCGCGAAGGTTTCACCGCGCCCTTCGGTGCGGTCCGGGGGTGTCGGCGAAGGTGCGCGCCGACGGGCTCGAGGTCTCAGAAGATGCGCACCGACGGGCTCGAGATGCGCACCGACGGGCTCGAGGTCTCACACCACGCCGCCGTTGACGCGAATGTTCTGCCCGGTGACCCAGCTCGCCTCGTCGCTCGCCAAGAAGGCGATGACGTTGACGATCTCGTCGACGCGGCCGATGCGCCCCAGCGCCGTCATCTTCTTCAGGCCCTCGACGAAGTCGGCCGGGCGGGTGCGGAACTCGGGCGTGTCGGTCGGCCCCGGCGACACCACGTTGACGGTGATGCCCCGGTAGCCGATCTCCTTCGAGAACACGCGCGAGATCTGCTCGAGCGCGCCCTTGGTGCCGTCGTAGAGGCCGTAGCGCGCGAAGAACAGCGCGGTCGTGTGCGACGACAGGTTGACGATGCGCCCGCCGTCGCGCACGCGCCCGGCGGCCAGCTGCATGGCGAGCAGCGGGCCCTTGGCGTTGGTGGCGAACGAGGCGTCGAACTCTTCTTCGCTCACCTCGACGAGCGGCTTGAGCACCGGGTACACCGCGTTGTTGATCAGCACGTCGAGGCCGCCGAAGTGCTCGTGCGCGGCGTCGAACAGGCGCGCGATCTGCTCGGGCCGGCCGACGTCGGCCTCGACCGCCACCGCCCGGCCGCCGGCCTTGACGACGCCGTCGACCACGAGCCCGGCCGCGGCGGCCTGGGCGTCGCGGTAATAGTTGACGACGACGGCGGCGCCCTCGCTGCCCAGCCGCAGCGCGGTGGCGGCGCCCAGCCCGGTGGCGGCGCCGGTGACGATGGCGACTTTGTTGGCGAACCTGTTCATGGGTCGACTCCTTCGGGGCGGGGGGGGGGCGTCGGCGGGCGGGCGTCACACCATCGGGTTGCCATTGGCGGTCGCCTCGGGCACGGCCTCTTTCACGTCCCAGTGTTCGACGAGCTTGCCGTCTTGCACGCGATAGATGTCGACCACGGCGGTGCCGCGGTCGGCCTCGTGGGCCTTGAACAGGCAGTGCGCGACGACCAGATCGCCGTCGGCCACCAGGCGGGCGACGGTGAAGCTCGACTGCGGCATTTGCTCGAAGAAGCCGACGAGAAACTGCTCGAGCGGCGCGCGGCCGTTGGGCACCTGGGGGTTGTGCTGGACGTAGTCGGCGGCGACGAACTCGGCCAGCGCGCCGGCGCGCTTGGCGTTCCACACCTTGGCGTAGTAGTTGGCGACGAGGGCTTTGTTGGCCTGGGCTTGCACGGTCATGGGGGCTCCTTGGTCGTCGTCGGGCGGCGCCGACCGCGACCGATCACAACCCTAGCCAGCGCCCCGATGCCGGTGAAACAGCCCGGGGTTATACGAGGTATAGCGATGGTGGATTTGCGCGGCGTCGATCTGAACCTTTTGGCCTCGCTCGACGTGCTGCTCGAGACCCGCAACGTCACCCACGCGGCCGAGCGGCTCGGCATCTCGCAGCCGGCGATGTCGGCCCAGCTCGCGCGCCTGCGCGCCCTGTTCGGCGACCCGCTGCTGGTGCCGGCCGACCGCGGCCGCGGCATGGTGGCCACCGCGCGCGCGCTGGCGCTCGGCCCCGGCTTGCGCGCGGCGCTCAAGGGCCTCGAGAAGGCGGTGCGCGACCGGCCGCACTTTGATCCGCGGGCCGACGGGCGATCGTTCCGCATTGCTGCCACCGACAACGCGCTCGTCACGCTGGGCCTGCCGCTGGTGCAGCGGGTCGCCCGGGAGGCGGGCGCGGGCGTGCGCATCGCCTTTCACGCGGTCGACGCCGGCCTGATCGCCCAGCAGATGGAGGCCGGGGCGATCGACCTGCTGCTCGGCTCGCAGCGGATGGTGCCGCCGGCCATGAAGGCGCGCGAGCTGGTCAAAGAGCGCTTCTTGTTGGCGCAGCGCAAGGGCCACCCCCGCGGCGCGACGCCGCCCGATCTCGACGAGTATTGCCGGCTGCGCCACGTGCTGGTCTCCACCTCGGGCGGCAGCTTTCACGGGCTGATGGACGAGCAGCTTGAGCGGCTCGGCCGCCGGTGCACGGTGGCGCTGTCGGTGCAGCAGTTCACCCTCGTGCCGGAGATTCTGCGGACGACCGACTACGTGAGCACCCTGCCGAGCCGGCTCATCGCCCGCTTCGCCCACACGCTCGACGCCTTCGAGCTACCGTTCGAGTCGGAGGGCTTCGCGCTGCTCATGGCCTGGCACCCGCGCACCCACGACGACCCAGCCGGCCGCTGGCTGCGAAAATTGCTGCGGACGGCCTGCGCTGGCTAGGTTGAAGTTCGACGCGAAGAAGAGCGCGGCTTTCGCAGCCGCATTTCGCCGCCGGCAGGGCCGTGCACGCGCGGTGAACGCAAACGGTAAGCAGGAGGACGGGTGATACTAGCCGTCAAACTGGCCGCTTTGACGGTACGAGACGAGCCGGCAGACACGGCCGAAAGACTGACTCAAAGAGGCCACTTTGACGGCCGATTAGTATGAGACCAAAAGGCGAAGAGGTTCACGCGTCGCCGACATCACGGAAGACCCGCAAGGTCGCGCCCACCCACACCGCGACCTTGCGGCCGAAGAGCCTGGCGCCCGCCTTCGTCGCGCCCGCGATCGAGAAGCGCCGCTTCACCCAGGCTTCCCGGAGGCTGACGAACAAGAACGTCAGCCCGCCCTTCTCGGGGTACCAGACGAGCGCCCGATCGCTCTCGGCGGCGAGCCCGGCCGCAGGGGCGGGCAGCCTGGCGATGACGCTACCGTCGAGGGTCACGACGCGGTGAACGTTCTTGACGGGGTGGTGCACGACCGGGTCGTCCACGGCGGCCGTTGTCCGCCGGAACGCCCCGTCGCCGGCGACGCAAAAGATCGGCTGTGCGAGCGTCGGCGCGTTCGCCGTATGCGAAAAATGCTCGTTGGGGAAGTCAATCTTGCACCGGTCGAGATTGCCTCTCTCGAGCTCGCGCAGGTCGGGCGACGAGAGGACCACGAAGTGCTCTGCCCCCAGGGACGAGGTCTCGAGCCAGATGCCCCGGGCTATGCGCTCGATGTGGTAGGGCCAGAGCGTCTCGAAGCGCGCCCGCACGCCGAAGCTCGCCCCGACGCACTCGAACATGGTGACGAAGTCGCCCTCGTACGTGGGCCAATGCCGCCCGTCATACGTCGCGCTCCAGCCTTCGACGGACACGACGCCAAGGTCTTCATACGAAGCCCAAGGACGTCTAAGCCGGTAGACTCGGCGCGTGCACGGGCGCTCTTTGGGGGGGCTGATGCGGCGCGCGGGCGGGTCGATGGGCGCCGAGAGGCCCAGCACGCTCTGCCCGTCGTCGCTCGCGACGAGCGCATGCGTGGCGACGTCGAGCGTGCGCGCGAGGGCGCCCCGCTCGAGCACGCCGACGCCCGCCTCGAGCGCGACGATCGCCCGCCCCCCGTCCAGCACGACGTCATGGATGGGGGACGGCAGATCGTACTCGGCCGTTTGCTTCAACACTTTGAGAATCTTACCTCGGTGCGTACCACCCTAGCACCACTGTAGTAGGTTTTTCGTGCGCGCGGACGCCTCGGCGGGCCCGCGCTTCGCTATCTCGGACATCCGCTGCTGCTTGGCGAGCGGCCGGCGGAACTCCCGAGCCGGGGCCGAATCATGGCAGGCTGGACGCTGGCGCGGGAGGGCCGAGGCGATGGCGAGCGAGATCAGGAAAATCGTCGACAAGATCGGGCAGGCGGTCGGGCGAGCGGAGTCCCGAGGGCACGTCCGGCTGACGGCGGGCGCCTTCGAGGCGCTCGTGCGGCTGGCTTGGGAAGCGGCCGACGAGGCGCGCGAGCAGGGCGTCCCGGACGTCGAGGTCGGCGTCGCGTAGCGGCTCGAGTCGGCCGAGCCCTTGCGCTTCTTGCGCGTCGTGCCGGCCAAGCCGTCGTCGGCGGCCAGCGCCCCGGACCTGGTGCTCGAGGTCAGCGCCGTGCGCGTGCGCGTCGCCCCGGACTTCGACCCCGCCTTGCTCGCCGACGTGCTGCGCGCGCTCGGAGGGGCGCGATGATCCCGGCAGGTGTGCAGGTGTCGACGGAGGTGACAAGGCGCGGGTTCTCGGGGGCGAGCGCGGCGTGAGCCCCGACGCTCCCGACCGCGGTCCGCTCCCCGCTGCCTTGCCAGCCGCTGGGGGACGCGTCGGCGTGCACCGAGGCGGCGAGCGGCAGTGAAAGATGGCTTCGCCGACGGCTCCGAGGTCTGCCTTAAATCCTGCCTGACCGACGCCTCCGCCAGCCTCCGCGACGCCCTGTCGAGGGGTGGGCGCGAAAAGGACATTCAGGCCAGGCCGACCTCGCGCGCCCGGGCCACGAGCTCGGTCTTGGTCGACGGGACGCGCAGCGCCACGTCGTCGAAGGCCCTATCAAGCGAGGTGTAGAAGAACAACTTGCCCCGCAGGCCCGCCGCCATCCAAACGGCGAGCACCACGCTGCGGATGATGCTCGCCGCGAACCCCTGACTCTCGACCACGTTGTGGATCGACTCGCAATACTTGAAGGCCGCCCGCAAAACCCGGGCGGCCTCTATCTGCACCTCGGCGCTGAGCGGCGGGTGCGTTGGCGACTGGATCGCCAGGTGCACGACTTTCGACCCCGTCTGCGCCACGTAGCGCCTGCACTCGTTCATGAGGTTGGTAAAGTCGCCGGGCTCGGCCGTCCCGTACCACCGCACGATGAGCACCTGGCCGATGAAAACGCGCCGGTAGCGGCCGGTGCTGTACGGCACGTCGAAGGGAGGCTCGTGAACCAAGGCTTCTCTCGTATAGCGCTCCGGAGTGGCCGCCCTCAAGGCCCGCCGGAGCGGCGTAGACCTTGGGGGATTAGGACTGAGCCGTCCCCTCGTATGATCCCGAAAGTCTCGCGGAAGACGGCCTATTCGCGGACGAGTTCATCGAAGTTCAGCGGCTGCTTCGGCGGCGGGCGGGTCAGCTTCCGAGCCGAAGGCGCTTGCTTGATCGGCGTCTACGGCGGCCTCACGCACCTGGCCCATCGTGTCTCGGACAAGGCGCGTTTCCGTGGCGCTTTTCGAGGTTTTCGGGCCGAGCGCGGCGAGCCGGCCCCCACCCCAAGGGCCGTGCTCCAAAGGGGTGCTCCGCTCGGGCCGGCCTCACTATATCCCTCGCTCACCCGCCGCAACCTCGTGACCGCCCAGCCGTCACCTTCCTCCACGTCGAACCTGCCCACAAACACGCACGTGGGGCGCAGGCGCGCCGCCTCGAACCGGCCCCAGACCAGATCTCGCAGGCCTTCGGTGGTCATCGGCCTCGCCGGCCCCCGCCCGAACACCGTCGTGTTCGGGAGCACCACGCGGTTGGCCGGGGTGAGGAACGAGAACCCGAGGCCCGCAAGCACCTCGTCTGCCTTTTCGCAGTCGTCGCCCGCCGTCAGGTCGTAGGTCACGATGAACATCGGCCCTTGGACGTCGCGGGGGCGCCGGGGACGACAGGCCTTCGGACCGATTCGAGGTCGGCTCGGGCCCCGCCCGGGCTAGGCCTTCGCCTTCAGCCGCTCTTCCACGAGCGCGCGCGCGGCGTCGAGCGCCCGCCGAGCGTCCTCGGCGCCGGTCTCCACGTCGGCCGCGATGCCCCACGCGAACGAGACGACCGCCGCGTCCAAGACCTTGCGGGTCGCCTCTTTGGCGGTAGCCCCTTCGACCGTGCATCGACTCCACTCTCGGCCGTGGATGCGCACGATGAGTTGCGCCTGGTGGGAGCGGCGAGCTTCGCCGTCCCGCTTCGCGCTCGACAGCTCGAGGGACGCTGTCGAGCCCTGCTCTTCCCACTGCGCCTCGTGCAGCACTTCGGCGATGGCTTCGGCCAGCAGTACCCGCCCAGCGGCAGCGTCGCTGCTGGCCTTCTCGACAATGGCCTCGAAAATTCCCCTCGCCTTTTCCCGGGTGTTGCGCTCGCGATTGATATAGTCGCTGTAGTCGCCCATGGTCGGGCCTCCGTGTCGGAGGGCTTGGTGGTGCCTTGTGCGGCCCTCCACCTCGAGTGACGGCTGCTTGAGGTGGGGCCTTAAGGGCCCTCAGTTGCCCGGTCGCCGAACGCGACGCCCGACCCGGCCCGGCGCCCGACCCCGACCCGGCGTGAACGACGCCCCCCGCGACCCCCCCCGAGCCCCGAGCGCCTCGCCCAGCAAGCTTACGCCGTGGCGTGTGCTGTCACCGGGCCCTTGCCCCACGACGGCCACCGCCTACCGCCCTGGCTCGGCCTCTCACCCGAAACGCGGGCGAAGTTGGCCGAGGCCGCCCGCTCGGCCCTCGCCGAGGCGCCTTGCCTCTGCCTCCTGTGCCGCACCCAGCGCGAGCCCGACCCCTGACCCAGCCATGAGCAAGGCCCGCTGCGAAGCAATCGCTAGCGAGCTCGGCGCGACCCTCGACGGTCCCACCCCGGCCGGCGGCAAGGTCCGCGTGGGGGCGACGATCGGCGCCGAAGGCGCGGGGCGCGAGCTGACGGTCGAGGCGAAGACCGAGGCCGAGGCGTGGGCCCTGCTCGCCCAGGTGCTCGAGAATGCCCGACGCGTCGCCCCACCAGGTACCGAGGGTTTGCCCAGCCGGCCCGTCGAGCTCTGGAGCTCGGCGGTCGTGGTGCCAAGCGGTCGCCCGCCGCGCGGCCAGGGTCGCGGGGGGCATGGGCGAGCCCGGGGCGCCGCCGGGCTGCGCCTGCGTGCCGCCGGGGTCGTGCCGAAAGATGAAGCCCCGCCGCCGCTGACGTCAGGCGCGAAGAGGACGTTGCCGTCAGTCGCGATCGGACCACAGCGGCCGACCCGGGGCCCGGTGCCGGCAACGACGAAGCCACCCTTGTCGTCGTTCAGCGCGGACGTGCGCAGCGGGGGGACGACGAGGTGATGGGTACCCAAGCCGACCTCGTCGAGCTGCTCGGGCGCGAACTCGATGCTGATCGCCCTCATTCTACCCCCACTGGAAGTCGACTCATTTCAGTCGATTTTCGTTCACAGTCACTGAAAGTCGACTCATTTGAGTCGATTTTCGTCCGCTGGTGCTGAAAGTCGACTCATTTGAGTCGATTTTCCGTCCGCTGGTACTGGAAGTCGACTCATTTGAGTCGATTTCCATCCGCTGGTACTGAAAGTCGACTCAAATGAGTCGCTGGCAGGTGGTTGGCGCTCGCCGTTCGACTGGTCTGAGTCGATTTCGGTGCCCCTGGGCACAGCCGCCGACTCATCAGAGTCGAGCGCGGGCCTTGCGAGCGTCGGCGTCGACCCGATCGAGTCGGACGACAGCCTTGCGAGCGTCGGCGTCGACTCGAGCGAGTCGGGCGACGGCCATGCGGGCGCGAGCGTCGACTCGCTCGAGCCGGGCGACGGCTTTGCGGGCGTGAGCGTCGACGCCGTCGAGTCGGTGGTCAGACGCCCTGCCCCGCTTTGCCCAACGCGCTTGCGCTGCTGCCCCCATCAGGTGCCCCCAGCGCTTCGGAGGGGCCTGTTTCTTCGGGGATTTCAGAGCGAGAGATAGGTCTCGAAGCCGGCCAACCATGAACGTCTGCCCAGGCTCTCGGCGTTGCCCGCACCCACGCCTACCTGCGCTCGGGCACGTCGTCCTGCGCCCTAACGGCGAGGGGCTACGCGCTCTTCACCAGCGCCACGCACCACGTGCTCGACCTGCCGTGCCTGCCGCGCGACGACGACGCCTGGCGCGAGCCGACGGAGACGACGCTGCGGCAGCCGGCCGATATCGCCCTGATGGGCGAGGGGCGGCCCGACCCGGCGTGGGTGCAGGGCAAGCGGGCGACCTCGGCGTTCTCGAGCTGCCGCCTGCCGCGGGCATCGCCCCCGAGTTGCACCTCGTGCGCCCCGCCCCGGGCACCTCCTGTCGGGCCGCCTCGTTCGACGACCGGGGCCGCCGCTGGCGGTTCGTCGAGGCGGGGCAGGCCGGACGGACGACCGGTTGAATTTCAGCAACTGCCCGGCGAGCCCGGCCGAGGGGACGTCAGGAAGGAGACCTCCACCATGACCCCCGTGAACGCGTATCGAGGCACCCCCGCTCAACCCCGAGGGCCGCAGCCGACCCCCGGCGCGGGCCCGACGGCCCAGGCCGGCGAGGCGGCCGGCGCCGAGGCGCCCGCCGCGCCGAACCGGACCCCGGCGCACGCCCCCGTCAGCGAAATGCCCGAGCAAGTCTCGCGCGAGGCCACCTCCGTCGGCGCTCAAGCCGCCAAGACCATGCCCGTCACCTGGGACGCAAACGCCGGCGCCGAGGGCAGCGCCGGCCGCGACGGGCCGATGCCCGCGCGCACCCTGAGCAGGCTCGAACAGGAAGCGATCAAGGCCGGCGAGGAGGCGTGGAAGAAGGCGGACGAGACCATTTGCAAGACGGTCGTCGGCGGCCTCGTCGCCTGGGGCACCAAGTCGAAGACGGCAGGGGGCATCGCCGCCTGGGCCGTTTGCCGCGAGCCCGGGCCGAAGGACGCCGGCGGCGAGCACGGCTCGCCCGGCGCCCCGCCCGCGGGCGGGATGGCGGGCAGGGCCGGGTGGTCGACGCCGCCCGAAGGCGGCGCCGGCGGCGCGTCGGGCGCGGGGCGCTGAGCGGAGGGCACGATGCGCTGCCCCCTTTGCCGCCACCGCCTCGGCCTCCGGCCCCTTGCCGGCGCGACGCACGCCTGCCCCCTGGCCTGCACCCACTGCGGCGTCCGGCTCGTCCGGGGCCGGCGTCGGGGGCTCGCCAAGCTCGCTGACTGGGCCGCGGCCTTCGCCCTCATCTTCGCGGTCGGGCGGGCGCTCGACGCGCCTTCCTGGCGGTCGCTCGTCACGCTCGCGGCCTTGACGCTCCTCGGCGTCGTGCTCGACGCGTGGCTCGTCCCCCTCGAGCCCGCCCGAGACGCCTGAGGCCGGCGTAGGAAGGCCGCCCGACTCGCCTCGACGAGCGCCGCCCGCACCGCCGCCCGTATCGCCTCGAGCGGGCCGAGCCCGGCCCGCTCGGCCGCCATGCGGGGTCAGCGCGGCTGGCGGCGGAGCCTCTCGGCCTCCCGCAACCCCTGCTTGAAGCCCGCGCCCTTGCCAACAAAGTAGCCGAGCACGAAAAGGACCATGAACGGCACCGCGATGAGCAAGAGCTCACCGAAGCCGACCCGCGCGGGGCGTTCGACACACGGCTCGGGTCTTATCGGGGCCGGTTGAGCGATCACGCGCCGAGACTACCGGACCGTGGCCACCCCTACCAGGGTGCCTGGTTCGGCGAGTGGGGCCGGCGCTGGGGCAAGATGCTCGAACGGCACGGCTTCGAGCGGCCGGGCGGGCCGAAGACGAAGTGGCGCATCAGCCACGCCGAGCTGATGGCGAAGTGGCCCGAGCTCGTGCTCTCGGCGAAGGAAGTGCGGGCCGAGCGCCTGCGCGCCGAGGCCCGGGCCGACGCCGCGTGACCTGAGACCCCCACCACGCCGGGCTCGGGAGGCCGGGACGCCGCGAGCGCCCCCGGCCTCCGCACGCACGCCCAGCCTCGCCCTTCGCCTCGTCGCCCTCTCACCCCTCGTCGTCTCGGGGCTCGAGCGAGGACTGCGGACCCACGGCCACCATCTGAAACGACGCCCACGCTAGCCCGGGCACCCAGGTCGTCGCGCCGCTGGAGCCGGCGGCGAACACCCCCATGAAACCTTCAGCACTCTCGGCCGTCAGCGTGCCAAAGGTCAGCCACCCGAGCGCTATACGGCGTGCAGCCAAGAGGCAGCCAAGCACCTGCTCTGCGACCGGCCCGGCGGAGACGGGGCTCTTGACGCTGCACTCCCAGAGCTCGGGGTCCTTCCAGTAGGGCTGACCCTCGCTCGCCTCGCACCCGTCTCCGAAAAAGGGTAGGACATGGGCCAGGCATCGGTCGAACTTGGCTCGGTTTGACACCCGAAACATCAGTCGCCAGCAGGTCGTAGACGCCATGCGGTCAATCGTCCTTCGCCGCCGAAGGGGGCTTGTCAGCGTTCGGCCGGGCGTCTCTAGCCATCACCGTGCCACGGCCAGGCGCCTGCCTCGTTCTGCGTGAAGCACGGGCATGGTGGTGCGCGACGCACCGACGCGCATGGTGCGTGGCGCACCAGGTCTGGTGCGTCGCGCGCGTCGCCCTTCCCCCGGGGCCGTGGCTGGGCTCTCGGGCTCGGGCGACTCGCCGGTCGCCGCCTGACCTGACCCGCCCCCGGTAGACCCGAGCGCGCCGCGCCCCCGCACTCCCCTTCGACCGGGCGGGGCGCTCGGCTGTGCCCCGAGGGGCCGACCCCGAAGCCCCGGCGTGACCGACGCCCCCGGCGACACCCCCGGCCCCGAGCGCCTCGCCCGGTCGGCCGAGGCCAGCGCCCGCCAACGTGTCAGCCCCCGAGGAGGGCGTCCCGCAGGTCCGCGTGGCCGCGGTAGTGCACGCCGACCATGCCGACGCCGTGGGCCGCTTCGACGTTCTCGAGGGCGTCGTCGACAAAGAGGCATTCCTCGGGGCAGACGCCGGCGATCGCGGCCGCGAGCCGATAGAGTTCCGGCTCGGGCTTAACGAGGCCGACGCGGGCCGAGTTGACGACGGCGTCGACGGCCCCGAGCACGCCGAGCACGGCGAGGTCGTCTTCGAGGCGCGTCGTGGCGTTCGAGACGAGGACGACCCGGGCGCGCCCGCGGGCCCGCGTGAGCAACCCGAGGACGACCCTGTCCACCTCGCCGCGCGGCGTCGACCACGCGGCGACCAACGCCGCCGCGCGCTCGGCCGAGCCGCAGGCCGGCGCGAGGTCGGCGGCGACCGCCGCCCGCCAAGCCTCGTCGCTGACCCGGCCCCGAATCGCGGGTAGCAGGCGTCCCGGCGCGAACGCCGCCGAGGCCAACGTCCCCTCGGGCAGGCCGTACGCCCGGTCGAGCCGCTCCATGCCGTCGCCCCAGAGCCGCAGGACCCCGTCGACGTCGCACAGCACCGCCTTCGCGGCCCGATTCGCCATGGCGGCCGAGCTTACCTCACCTCCGGGGCGCCTGACTGGGCTGCCTCCCAGCGCGCACCCTCCCCCGCCCCCATGAGCAAGGCCCGCTGCCAGGAGCTCGCGCACCGCCTCGGCGCGGCCCTCGAAGGGCCCGCGCCGTCGGGCGGCCTCGGGCGCGTCGGCGCCCCCCTGGGCGCGGAGGGGGACGCGCGCGAGGCCTGCGCCACGCCGTCGCGCCCGTTCTGGCAACGCCGCACAGCGAGCGAAGCTAGCGAGCTAAGGCGTGCGGACTGCGCGCGAGCGCTGGGATTGGTCTCGGTCGCGTTCTGCCGAGGCGTGCCCTCAGCCTCGCTTCGGCCCGGCCTTGATTGCTTTTGAGGGCTTCTTTCGGGCGGCTGGCCCCGCCCCGGCGGGAATGGCGCCTTCCTTCGGCGGTGCGTCTTGGGGCGCCTCGTCGTCCAGCGACATGCCCCGGGCCTCGGCGTCGCGCATCATGAGCCACCGCAGGTACCTGGCGACCGTGACGCGCGTGCGCTCGCCGGTGAGCCGCGCCAGCTCCGCGGCTCGCTCGGGCGCACGCCTCGAAGCCTACGGCGCGAGCTCGATGGCGGTCCGTTCGCGATGCACGGCGCCGACGCCGTCGAGATTGGCGAGCAGCAGGCGCCGCGCTTCCGTGGCGCGCCAAGGGCGCACGCGTCGTTGAAGCGTGCGCAACTGCCCGTCGGAGAATACGCCCGGATGCTCCCGTTGCGGGCGCTCGAGCAGCTCCTTGGCCGTGCTGTCGGGCTTGCTCACGAGCCAAGCCTGCAAGGTCGGCCATGCGTTCTCGAAGGGGTCTTGTCGCGTCCGCCAATGACGCGGGGGAGGCGCAGGCCGGCGATGCGTCGGTCGGACTTCCCCTTGCTGCCATGCTGTCGCGAGGCTCTTGACGAAGGCGTCGAGATCGCCGGTAGGTGGCTCTATCGTCACCGGCGAGAGCCCGGGCGCGGCCAGGGCGCGCGAGCGGGCCGCGGCGCGCGAGCTCGGCCGCGTGCCCGCCTGCTTTCTCAGCGCCGCGCACCGGCCCGACCTCACGATCGCAGCTTGGCCTGTTCAAGCCGGGGCCGCCGGTGCTCGACGAGGCGACGGCGCAGGCGGTGCGCGCGATCGTGGCCAAGGGCGCGATGCCCTCGCCCGTGCCGGTCGTCGACGACTGCCGCGCCGCCTACGACCGGCCGCCTCGTCGGTGCTCGAGGCCGACCGCCGGCTCGGGCGCGTCTTCGCTCGCCTCCCGACCGAGCTCACCGAAGCGTACGAGCTCGAGCGCGATCTCACCGGCGAGACCGATCTGAGGCGCTGGTGCTGGGTGCCCGGCTGGGTCGGGTCGTCGCAAGACGAAGACTTGCTCATCATGAGCGACGCCAACGTCGCGCCCCTGCTCGACGAGGCCCGCGAGGGCTGCACGAAGCGCGACTACGTGCTCAAGATCGTCGAGCACCACGCGCGCGACTCGGCCCACCATGCCCTGTGGGACGGCGCCAAGCACCTGCCCGACGTGCTCGCGCGCTGCCGCTCGTGGGCGCCGGCGGCGCGCGCGGCGCGCGCCGAGGGGCTCTACGACATGCGCACGCGCTAAAGCGACTCGAGCCACGCCATGCCCTCGGCGGGGTCGGAGAACGCCTGCGCCTGAATGTCGTGCTGCGAAAATTCTGCCATCCAGCGCTTCATGTTGACCTGGCCCCAGAACTTCTCGGGCATGACCACGGCCCAGTACTTCCAACCTGCCGCCCTCGCCCTGGGGAACCAATGGGTGTACGCCCACTCGCCGTCGGCCGGCCGGATGGGGCCGTTGCGGCGGTCGTCGGAGAGCCACTTGCAGGCGCCGTGCTTGTCGAGCGTCTCGAGCCCCTTCAGCAGCACCGTGCGCAGCTCGTCGCCGTAGACGAACCGGCGAAACTCGTGGTGCACAATCTTCGTTCGAATATGGTACTGGAGCAACGCGCTCTCGTCGTTCAAGACGATGAGCGTCGTTCGCGTCGTCATGGCGCCCTCCCGCCCGCGCCGAGCCCCCCCTGGCGCGGGGCGCGGCGCCGACTCACGTCGTACAGCCCGGTCGTCTCGCGCGCGCGTCTCATCGGCATGGCGACGGGGCTAGCTTACTCGCCGGTAGGCATGAGTCCTAGCCCCCGGCGTCGCGTTCTGCCCCCCCTGCCGCTCGCCGCCCGACCCGACCGCCGGGCCCGGTCGGCGCGCCCCTGCCACACCGCGACGGGCGGCGGCGGGCGGGTGCCCGCGCTGTTCATGCTCAGCCGTTACCACCGGCCATCGGCCGGCGCGCCCGTGCCGCCGGGCGCCGCGTGCTTCGCCCGACACGGCTACGCGGTACTTCGCGTCGATGAGCGCGGCACCGGCGCCTCGTTCGGCGCGTGGGCCCACCCCTTCAGCGCGCAGTCGATCGCCGACGCCGGCGAGCTCGTCGACTGGGCGGTCGCCCAGCCCTGGTCGAACGGACGCGTCGGCGCGACCGGCGTCTCGTACCTGGGCACGATCGCCCACTTGCTCGCGGCCACCGGCCGGCCGGCCGTGCGGGCCGTCTCGCCCAAGTTCATGGCGACCGACCTCTAGGCCGACATCGGCCACCCGGGCGGCCTGCGCCTCGAGTGGCTGCTCGGCGCCTGGGGCGCGATGGTGCGCGAGCTCGATCTCGGCGGGCCGGTGCGCCCGGTCGACGGCGACCCGGGCGGCCGAGAGCTCGCCCGCGCGCGCGAAGAACACCGCCTCGCCCTACCCTTTGACATGTCCGACGTGTCGTTTCGTGACGAGCGCTCGCGGCGCCACGGCATAACCTGGGACGATCTGAGCGTGCACGAGCGGCGCGAGCCCGTCGAGCGCTCGGGGGCGGCGATCTACGGCTGGGGCAGCTGGCTCGACGGCGCGACGGCCGAGGCGGCGCTGCGGCGCTTCATGACCCCGCGGTCAAGATCTGCGGGACATGGCGGGCGATCGAGAGGTCGGGCGGCGGACGCTGCCCTTGAGCATCGGAGAGTGGCCCGTGAGGTGCGTCCTCGTCGTGGCGTTCCTCTTCCTGCCCTTTGTTGTACACGCTCTGCTTGTGTCATCGAGGGCGGGCGAGCCAGCCGTCGTCGCCTGGGGTCTCGTCTTCGCCCTTACCTGTTGGTACGTGGCGTTTCGCCTCCTGTTCGGCGAGCGTCACCGGACGCCCGTCGGCCACGCCCGACGCAAGGGTCTCGAGAGTGTTCTCGACGGCGCCGACGAAGCGCGTCGCCGCGCCCGCGGTGTGCTCGTCGAGCCAGGCCAGATGCGCGTCGAGCTCGGCCTGGGCGGCCGGCGCTAGCCGGTACGCGCGCGCCATTTCGCGTCGAGCCGTTCGCGCCAGCGCGCAAGCCACGCCTCGCCGTCCTCGAGCTCGCCCCCCGACTCCACGTAATCGAGCGCGGCAGAGACCGCGGCGGCGTCCTCGGGGTCGATCGGCTCGCCGTCGGTCGCGGGCTCGGGCGCCTTGTCGTCGTCCCTCGGGGCCATGGGCCCTACTCTAGCGCACGGGCGGTGCGCCGCGGGCTTGCGCTCGCTCACCGGCCGCGCCTCGGCGCCGTCGCCACTCCAGCGCGCGAGCGGGGCTGGGTCGGGCGTGCGGTCGAGCGCGGCCCGCCCTTGGTGGCGGCCATGAAAGAGGAGGCCGACGGCCGGGGGTGCGTCGTGCACGTGCCGGTCTCGAAGCTGGCCGAGCGGCTGCGTGAGCACCTGCGGGCCGCCGGGGTGCGGCGGGCCGACCTGTTCGCCGACGACGAGGCTCGCAAGCCCCTCGGCTTTCATGACCTGCGGGCGACGGCCGTGACGTGGTGGGCGCTGCGCGGCGACGAGCCGCTGGCCATCCGGCAGCGGGCGGGTCACGCCGACTTCGCCACGACGCAGCTCTACCTCAGGGAGGCCGAGGCGGCAGGCGGCGGGGGTGAGACACCCTTCCCCGCCCTGCCGAACGCGCTTGTGCTTCTGTCCCCAACAGTTGTCCCCAGCGCTTCGGAGGGGGCTGTTTCTTCGGAGAAAACAGAGCGGGAGACGGGTCTCGAACCCGCGACCCCGAGCTTGGGAAGCTCGTGCTCTACCAACTGAGCTACTCCCGCGGTCGCGAGACCTTCATGTAGCGGCAGAGCCCTTGCCCGTCAACCGCGTTCGGGCCCCTGCCCTGGTGGCGTGGGCGGGGCCGGGCCGGGCGGACAGGGGGCTTGGGGCGGGCCCGCTTGCCGGCGGGGGCGGCTTTGGGGTGCCGGCGGCGCGAGCGGCCGGGCGGCGGCGGCGTGGGGCGGGGCTGGTTGCCGGCGGGGCCGGCTTTGGGGTACTAGCGGGCCCATGCGCGTTGCCACCGTTCGAAGCCGTTGCGAGTGCCAGGCCTCGCTCGTCGCCGTGCTCAACGAGAACCGCCACGTGATGAGCGCGTACGTCGTCGACCGCGACGGCGCGCGCGAAGACGCGCCGGCGCACACGATGGGGGCGCAGAACCCGCGCTTCGACGTGGGCTGGCTCTGCGCGGTGTGCGGGCGCAACGTGCTGCGATCGTTCTCGGTCGACGCGCTCGGCTGGCGCGAGGCGCCCGAAGTGCCGGCGGGCGCGGCGGCGACGACGGCCGCCGGGGCCGACGCCGTCGGGGCGGGGGCGGCGGCCGCAGCGGCGGGGGCGCCGGCGGTCGGCGGGGCGCCGGCGGCGGGCTCGGGGCCGGGGGTCGGCCACAAAGAGGGCGTCGCGGCGATCAAGTGAGGCGCCCTCGGGGGCTTACCGCTGGTGCGGGGCCGACAAGCGTTTCCAGCTGGGCGAGGCCGGCGAGCGTTTCCTGCTGGTGCGAGGCCGGCGAGTGCCTGCCATTGGTGCGGCGCCGGCGGGTGTTTCCCGAGGGGGCGGCGCCGGCGGTGCCTACCGTTGGTTCGTGTGACGCCGGCTGTGCCTACCGTTGGTTCGTGCGGCGCCGGCGGTGCCTACCGCTGGTTGGTGCGACGCTGGCGGGGGCGCCGAACGCAGGCTCGAGCAGGGCATCGGAGGGGCGTCTGACCTTTTGGGTATGGTCGGCGGGGCGGTGGCGGCGCTATGGTTGGGGGGCGCGTCGCCGAGCGGCGGCGCCCGGGAAGCGACCGCGAGACGGGCCGCGGCGTTTACCTGTACTGGGTCTCGCCCGCGTGACGTGGTCCCATGAAACCTTCCAAAGTGACGGTGCCTGCCTTGCGCGCACGCAAGGGCAAGGGCCCCAAGATCGTGGTGCTAACGGCCTACGATGCGACCATGGCCCGCCTCTTCGACGAGGCGGGCGTCGACGCGCTGCTCGTCGGTGACTCGCTGGGCATGGTGGTGCAAGGCCAGCCCAACACGCTGGGCGTGAGCATCGAAGACATCTGCTACCACGGGCGGGCGGTGGCGCGGGGGGCCCAGCGGGCCCACCTGGTGGGCGACATGCCCTTCATGAGCTTTCAGGTGTCGCCCGAAGAGGCGCTGCGCAACGCGGGGCGCCTCGTCAAAGAGGGGTGCTTCGAGGCGGTCAAGCTCGAGGGCGGCGTCGAGTCGGCCGAGGCGGTGCGGCGCATCGTGGGGGCGGGCATCCCGGTGATGGGGCACGTGGGGCTGACGCCGCAGAGCGTGCACGCGATGGGGGGCTTCCGGGTGCAGGGCAAGAGCGTCGAGGCGGCCGAGCGGGTGCTCGAAGACGCGCGCGCGCTCGAGCAGGCGGGCGCGTACGCGATCGTGCTCGAGGGCATCCCGTCCGATCTTGCGGCGCGCATCACCGACGCGGTCGGCGTGCCCACGATCGGCATCGGGGCGGGCGCCGAGTGCGACGGGCAGGTGCTGGTCTGCTACGACATGCTGGGCATGTTCCGCGAGCGGTCGATGAAGTTCGTCAAGCGCTACGGCGAGTTCGGCGACGGCATCGTCGACGCGGTGCGCTCGTACGCCGACGAGGTGCGCGCGGCGCGCTTCCCCGGGCCCGAGCACACGTATGGCACCGTGGCGCCGCGGCCGCTGGTCGAGGCGACGGGCACCGAGCCGCTGCGGGTGATCGCGGGCGGGTACGGTCCGTCGGACGCATGAGCGGGCGGCCGGCCCCCGAACGCGCGGCGCCGGCGGCCGAGGGGCTGCGGGTGCTCGTGGTGGGGGCCGGCGGCATCGGCAACCCGGCCGCGCTCGCGCTCGCGGCCTCGGGGGTCGGCGTCTTGCGGGTGCTCGACGACGATCTCGTCGAGGGGCCGAACCTGCACCGGCAGGTGCTCTTCGGCGAGCGCGACGTCGGGCGTCCGAAGGCGGTGGCGCTGGCCGAGGCGCTCGGGGCGCGCTTCCCGTCCGTGCGGGTCGAGCCCGTGCTGGCGCGCGCGCTGCCTGAGACGGCGCTCGAGCTCGTGCGCGGGGTCGACGTCGTCGTCGACGGCACCGACAATTTCGCGAGCCGCTTTCTGCTCGCCGACGCGGCGCGCCTCGGCGAGGTGCCCATCGTGCACGCGGCCGCGGTGCGCTGGGAGGGCACCTGCTTCGTGTCGGGCCCGCGGGGGCGCCCTTGCTACCGCTGCCTCTTCGAAGATCTGCCCGAGGGGCCGGCGCCCGACTGCGCGAGCGCGGGCGTGGTCGGCGCGGTGTGCGGGGTCATCGGCGGCGTCGCGGCCGACCTCGCGCTCGGGCTCGGCGCGGGCGAGGCGGGGCTCGACGGCACGGTGGTCAGCCTCGACGGGCGGCGGGGCGAGCTCAGGCGCATCAAGGCCTCGGCGCGCGCTTCGTGCCCGCTCTGCGGCGAGGGGGCGAGCATCCAATCGATCGAGCGGGGGCGCTACACGGCGCCCGCGTGCGGGGCGTTAGGGCGAAGCAAGGCCCTGCCCGCGGCGGCACGCGGCGAAGGCGAAGGCGGCGGGGGCGCGGTCGAGGCGCTCGCTGCGGGATGGCGGCGGATGCGCTAAGAAGGCCACCATGGGCGGAGGCGAGAGGTCGTCGGGCGGCGCGGGTGTCGACGACGTGCGCTACCAGCGGCAGATCGTGCTGCGCGAGGTCGGCTACGAGGGCCAGGCACGAATCGCCGCGTCGGTGGCGCGGGTGCCGGTCGAAGGGCTCGCGGGCGAGGTGGCGGCGCTCTACGCGCGCCGGGCGGGCTTCGGCGCGGTCGTCGACGCGCCAGGCGAGGCGCCGCGCGCGCCCGACTGGGTGGCAAGCCCGGCGGCGGCCGAGATCGTTTCGGGGTCGCTCGCGGCGCTCGCGGCGTTCGCGGGGGCGGTGCTGGGCGGGGCCGAGGGGGGGGCGCGTTGAGGGCGCCGCGTCGCGGGGGGTGGGGGCGCGCGGGGGGCGCCGCGGTGGCGGCGGCCGCGCTCGCGGTCGGGCCTTCGCCGGCGGCGGCCGAGCTCGACGACGAGGCGCTGCGGCTCGAGCGGGCGTGGCGGGCGGCGGGCTTCGAGGTCAAGCGGGGGGCGCCCCTGTTTCTCGAGCAGGGGGCGACGCGCCTCTTGCCGGCGGGGCTCTGGCGCGCGGCGGGGCCCGGGCGCGAGGAGGGCGCGGGGGCGTGCGCGACGGTGGCGGCGCTGGCGGTGCGGGGCGCCGACTTTTCGGTGACGCTGCCGACCGACCTTTTGCCGAGCGGCCGGCCCGCGGGGCGCCGCGCCGAGCGGGCGCTGGCGGGGCTCGTGACGCTCACGCGCTGCGGGGCCGAGCGCCAAGAGCTCGCGCACGCGGCGGTCGAGATGCGGTCGCCGCGGGGCGCGGTCGAGGTGCTCGTCGCCGAGGGGGCGGGGCCGCCGCCGCCCGCGCGCGACACGCTGCTCGAGCGGTCGGTGCCCCTGCCCCGCGCGCTCGTCGACCCCGGGCGGGCGCGCACGAGCGAGGGGCTCGACGCGCGGCTGCGCTGGGCCGAAGAGCGGGCCCGGCGCGACGGGGCGGCGGCGAGCGAGCGGCGCGAGATCGATCCGAGCGACGACGGGGCGGGGCGCGCGCTCGTGCCGCTCTCGGCCGGCTGCCACCGCCTCGAGCTCTTCGCCGCGCAGGGCCCGAACGAGTCGGTGGCCGACGTCGACGCCGACGTGCGCGACGCGGCGACCAACCGCATGCTCGCGCGCGACCGCAGCGACACGCCCGACGCGCACCTCGAGGCCTGCGTCGGCGAGGCGACGACGGCGCTCGTGCGCTTCAGCGGCGCGCCCGGCCGGGCCCCGCTGACGCTGCTCGACGCGCGCTGGCCGCTGCCGAAGGGCCTGCCCGAGGCGGCGCCGGCGCGGGCGCGGGCCGGCATGGCGCGCGCGCTCGCGGCGCGGCGAGTGCCCGACCCGGGCGGGCCGCCGCTCGCGACGCTGCTCGGCGCGAGCGGCGCGACGCACGCGCACCTCGAGCTCGAGCCGGGCGGCTGCTACGTCGCGGCCGTCGCGGTGGCGCAGGGCGAGGCGCGCTCGCTGGGGCTGGCGGTGCGGGGGCCGGGGTTCGTCGCGGGCGACGACGCGCTGCACGGGGCCGACGGCGCGAGCGCGGCCTTCTGCGCGCGGCACCCGGGGCGGGCGCAGGTGACGGTCGAGGCGCGCGGCTCGGGCTTCGCCTGGATGCTGGCGCTCTGGCAGGTGGCGTCGGCGCCGCCGAAGGGCGTCTCGCCGTGAGGGCGCTCTGGCTGCTCGCCGGCGTGGGCGCGCTCGGCTGCGGTGCGCCGCGGCCGGCCGAGGCGCCCCGCGCGCTCGAGGCGCCGCGGGTCGAGCGGGGCGCGAAGGGCGAGGCGCTCGGGTCCGAGGGGCGGCGCTGGGTCGGCGGCGAGGTGGCGAAGGCGGCGGCCGAGGGCGCGGGCCCGCTCTCGGTCGTGGCGGCCGAGGCCGCGTCCGACGGCGACCGGGTGGGCGGCTTCGTCGCGCTGCCCAAGCGCGAGTGCCTGCTGCTGTACGCGCGCGGGTCCGAGGGCATCGAAGATCTCGACCTCTTCGCCTACGGCGAGGACGGCGCGCTCGTCGGGGCCGACGAGGCGCCCGACCCGCGCCCCTCGCTCCTGCTCTGCCCGCCGCTGCCGGGGCGGGCCTACGCGTTCGCGCGCGTCGCCTCGGGGCGCGGCTTCGTCGCGCTCGGCGCGCACCTCGTGCCGGTCGAGGCGGCGACGCGCGTCGCGCGCGCCTTCAACGTGCGCAGCCGGCGCGAGGGCAACCCGGCGGCCGAGGCGTGGCCGGGGCTCGACGTCAAGGTGCAGGCGCTGCGGCGCCAGCTCGGCGGGCGCTGGGAGGAGCGGCGCCGGTCGGCGGCGCTGCTCGACGCGCGCTCGCCGACGCGGCTGAGCACGCCGCTCGAGGCGGGCGAGTGCGTGGCGGCGCTCTCGCTGCCGGGCGAGGGCGTGGGGCCGGTCGAGCTGCTCGCGCTCGACGGCGAGGGGCGCGTGGCGGGGCGCGCGACCGAGCGGGTGCGCGACCGCTCGGTGCTCGTCTGCTCGTCGGTGGCGACCTCGGTGACCTTCGAGGCGCGGCCGCACGGGGGCGCGGGCGTCGGGGCCTTCGTGTTCCTCTACTCGGGCGAGCGGGGGGCCGACCTCGTCGCGCGCCCCGACCGCATCGACCTCTACCCCTCGGGCGACGTCGCCGCGGCCCGCGCGGCGCTCGCGGCGCGGCTGCGGGCGGCGGGCTACGGCGCGCCGGGCTCGGCGACGCTCGGGCAGGCGGAGGTGGGGCGCCGCGTCTCGACGCCGGTGGCGCTCGGGGCGGGCTGCTCGCGGGTCGACGTCGTCGGCGGCGCGCCGCTCGCGGGCGTGGTGGCCGAGGCGTGGTCGGAGGCGGGCGCGCTGCTCGCGTCGGGCGAGGGCGGCGGCGGCGCGGCGCTCTTCGTGTGCGCGCCGGCGGGCAAGGTGCGGGTCGAGGTCGAGGCGACGGCGCGGCCGGGGCCCTTCGCGATCGAGGTGCGGCGCGAGGCGCAGGCCCCCCCGGCGCTCGCGCAGGGGGGGCTGGCGGCGGGGAGGCTGCTCGGCCGCTTCAACGCCGGCGCCGACGCGGTCTCGGCCGCGCAGCTCGGCGACCTGCGCCCGCTCTCGCTCGACGCCGCGCAGCGCCGCGCCTTCGACGCGCGGGTGCCCGAGCGCCGCTGCCTCGAGGTCGGCGCGGCGGTCGGCGGGGGCGCCACGGGCGTCGAGCTGCGGCTGCTCGACGGGGCCGGGGGGGCCGAGCTCGCGCGCGGGCGCGGGCCCTACGCGACGGCGGCGCGCGTCTGCGCCGGCGAGCGGCCGCGCGCGCTCTCGGTCGAAGTCCGCCTCGGCGCGGGCAAGGGCGAGGCCGTGGTGGCGAGCCGCCCCTTCGACCCGCCCGCGCGCTGAGCTACGAAGGCAGCGTCTCGCGCACCGCCTGGCGCAGCAGCCGGAAGGTCTCTTCGGCGCGCTCGCGCATCTGCGCCGCCTCGCGGGCCTGCCCCTCGTCGGCCGCGAGGGCGGGGCTCGCCTCGATGGCGGCGGCGTGGGCGAGCAGGGTGCGCGCGAGCTCGACGCCGTGGCCGAGCTCTTCGAAGATGGCGGCCGAGCGGGCGAAGGCGTCGCGGGCGCGGCGCAGGTTCTCGTCGTCGTCGCCGCCGCCGCCGGCGAGCACCTCGCCGAGCGCGCGCAGCGAGACGCCGAGGTGGGCGCGGCTCTGCAGGGCGGTGAAGAGGTCGACCGCGCGCGAGGCGCACCAGCGGGCCTTGCCGAGGTCGCCGAGCAAGAGGTAGGCGCGGCCGAGCCCGCGCACCGCCTCGGCCATGCCGCGCTTGTCGCCGAGCTCGTCGCAGAGGTCTTCGGCCTGCTCGAGCAGGCGCAGGGCGCGCTCGCGCTCGCCGAGCCGGAAGTGCGACTCGCCGACCCGGGTCATGGCGGTGGCGAGGCGGTTCTTGTCGCCGACCTCGCGCGCGACCGAGAGCGCCTCTTGAAAGAGCGCGAGGGCGCGGGCGTGGTCGCCCTGCTCGTAGGCCACGCCGCCGAGGTGGCCGAGCGAGGTGGCGATGCCGAGCGGGTCGCCCGCCTCGCGCCGGGCGGCGAGCGCGCGCCCGAAGGCGTCGAGGGCCTCGGCGGCGCGGCCGGCGTCGTGCAGCACGAGGCCGAGGTGGGTGAGCGAGAGGGCGAGGCCGAGCCGGTCGTGCTGCTGCTTGCGCATGTGCATCGCGCGCCCGATCTCGCGCAGGGCCCGCCGGTGCTCGCCGCGCACCCAGTGAAGGGTGCCGACCTCGTCGAGCGCGGCGGCGATGCCGGCCTCGTCGCCGGCGCGCTCGAAGAGCGAGAGCGCGGCGGCGAGGTGCCGCTCGGCCTGCTCGAGCTCGCCCGCCTCGCGCCGCGCGCGCCCGAGCCGGTGGTGGGCGCGCCCGCCCTCGGGCAGGAGGTCGAGCCGGTAGGCGACCGCGCGCATCTCGACGAAGCGCTCGACCGCCTCGTCGGACCGGCCGAGGTGCGCGAGCACGTCGCCGGCGTTGTGCAGGGCGCGCACGCGCCGGACGGCGTTCTCGGCGCCGAGCAGCGCGAGGCCCTTGGCGTAGTAGTCGGCGGCCTTCTGGTAGGCGTACTGCGCGCGCGCCACGTCGCCCGCCTCGAGGTAGGCGTAGGCGGCGCGGCCCGCGCGGCCGGCGAGCTCGCAGTGGCGCGCGAGCATGCCGACGTGCTCTTCGTGGCTTCTGACCTGCGGGTGGTGCTCGAGCCAGTCGGCGAGCGCCCCGTGCCAGCGCCGCGACTCGGCCGGGGCGGGCAGGCGGGCGATCTTCTCGCGCTCTTTGTTGTGCTTGAAGACGTACTCGGTGTCGCCCGCGAAGGTGGCGTCGGGCAGCTGCAGCACGTAGTCGCGCTCGACCAGCTCGTCGAGCGCGCGGCGCAGCCGCGCGACGTCGTCGCCGACCTCGCCCGTCCAGAGCTCGGGCGGCTCGGCCCCCTCGCGCCCGATGACGACGAGGCCCCCCAGCCAGAAGACGCTGCCCATGGCCGAGGCCTGCTCGAGCACCCGCCGCTCGTCGGGCGCGAGCGCGGCGATGCGCGCCTCTACCGCGTCTTCGACCGTGAGCGGCAGGCGCACCTGCGACAGCCGCTCGAGGTCGACGCGCCAGGCGGGCCCGGGCCCCCCGGCGGCGGCGAGCACGCCGGTGTCGTGGAAGACGCGCACCATGCGCTCGAGCAAGAGCGGGTTGCCGGAGGCGACCGAGCAGGCGGCCTCGACGAGCGGCTCGGGCGGCTCGCCCGTCGGCGCGAGCAGCGCGCGCGCCACCAGCACCGCCTCGGGCTCGGGCAGCGGGCCGAGGCCGAGCAGGGCGTGGCGCCCGGGCGCCAGGTCGGCGAAGCCCTCGGCCCGCGCGAGCAGCTCGCCGCGCGCCACGCAGACGAGCAGCGCCGGGCCGCGCAGGTTCGCCACCAGGTACGAGAGCAGGTCGAGCGAGTCGGGCGAGGCGTCGTGCGCGTCCTCGAAGACGAGCACGAGCGGCGCGGCCGCGGCGTCGGCCTCGAAGAAGCTGCGCACGACCGCGCGGCGCACGAGCCGCGCCTGGTCGGCGTCGTCGGCGAGCGCGCGCGTGACGGGGCTCTCGGCGAAGGACAGGCCGACGAGCGGGCCGAGGAAGTAGAGGACGTCGCCCACCTTGCGGTCGCTCAGCACGGAGGCGACCTGCTCGCGCAGGTGCGCCCGCGCCATCTCGGGCTCGACGCCCTCGGCGAGGCCGAAGCGGTCGCGCAAGAGCCGCTGGAAGATGCCGTACGCCGCCTGCGAGCCGCGGGCCGAGCCGCGGTAGGTGCGGTGCGGGAAGGGCCAGCCGCGCGAAGCGTGCAGCCGCGCGAGGAACTCGTGCACCAGCCGCGTCTTGCCGACCCCCGGCGCCCCCAGCACCGTCACGACGCGCGCGCCCTTGTCGCGCTCGACCGCGGCGAAGGCCTCGCCGAGCTCCGCGAGCTCGCCCGCGCGACCGACGAAGGGGGCGGCAAACTCCGCCGGTTGCCCCCACCCTAGCCCCGTCTGCTGTTCGACCATGCCCGCGTCCTGCCCTGTACCCGGGCCCACCCTACTATGGCCCGCGCCCCCCGGCGCGCCTAGTCCACGATCTTGAGCTCGCCCCCCTCGTCGAACAGGTCGATCACCTCGCGCACGTCGGCCTCGTCGGGCCGGAACTCGTCGGGCGCGGGGGCCGCGTGCAGCGCCGGCGGCGGGCGGGGCCGGGGCGCGGCCCGGGGCGGCGGCGGGCGGGCCGGGGCCGGCGCGCGCGCCGCGTGCGGCCGCCCGCGCTTGCCGCCCCGCGCGGCGACGCGCGAGGGGCGCCGGGCGACGGGCCACTCGAGGCAGCCCGGCTGGGCGCGCGGCGGGCAGGCGATGCGCACGTGAAAGTGGTCGTCGTGCGGCAGCGCGTGGCGGGGCTGCACGAGGGCGGCGGCCGCGCGCGCGACGAGGCCCCCCGGCGCGCCCGCGCGGCGGGCGTGCGCGAGCAGGCGCGCGCGCAGGTGCTCGGCGATGAAGACGTTGGTGACGCGCGCCCGCGGGTCGGTGAGCCAGGCCTCGACCAGCTCCCAGTTGCGCGCCTCGTCGAAGCGCAGCCCCCGCCCGTCGCGCGACCGGCCGTCGGGCCCGAAGGCGACGAAGTCGTCGCCCAGAAAGGGCCGGCCCGCGCCGCCGAGCGCGTAGAAGCCCACGTCGGCGTCGCGGCCGCTCTCGTGCGAGTGGTGCAGGCTGATGTCGCCGCCGCCGCGCTGCGACAGGTCGCCGACGCCGAGCACCGAGCCCGGGTGCCGCCGGGCGACCCGCTCGGCCGACCGCTCGAGCAGCCCCACCAGCTCGGGCAGCGCCCAGCGCCGGTCGCGCCCGGCCCGCGCGGCGTACACCCGCAGCGCCGGCGCGTCGTCGAGCCGGGCGCCGCCGACGAGCCGCCCCTGGTTGGGCGCACCGAGGCTCGAGCTCGGGGGCTCGGGCGCGGGCTTGGGCGGGCGCACCGCGGCGGCCGAGCGGCCGGCGGGCGGGGCGCCGAGGGCGACGAGCGGGGCCCCGAGGGCGCCCGCGGCGACCAGGGCGAGCGCCCGGGGCGAAAGCCTGAGCAAGCGCACGAGCCGACTCGTACCAAGGCCGCCCCGGCCGGGCCAAGCAAAGGGCCGGCCGCCGCCGCGCCGCGATCGCCCCGCGCGCCGGCCGCAACGCGGCGCGAAACGGGCGCGCCCCGCCCGCCCGCGGGTTCGAGTCCCGTCCCCCCCGCGACGGGCGGTTGCACGGGCCCGCGGGGCGCCCCCTCGAGCCCCGCGCCCGCCCGCGCCGGGCGGGCCGGCCGCGCGCCCCGGGGGCGGGCCCGCTTGCCGGCGCGGGGGCGCCGCAGTAACGACCCGGGCATGAACAAAGTCTACCCCTCGGCCCGCGAAGCCGTCGCCGACATCCCCGCCGGCGCCACGCTGCTCGCCGGCGGTTTCGGGCTTTGCGGCATCCCCGAGAATGCCATCCGGGCGCTGCTCGAGCGCGAGGACGCGCGCGACTTCACCGTCGTGTCGAACAACTGCGGCGTCGACGACTTCGGCCTCGGCCTCCTGCTGCGCGCGCGGCGCATCAAGAAGATGATCTCGTCCTACGTCGGCGAGAACAAAGAGTTCGAGCGGCAGTACCTCGCGGGCGAGCTCGAGGTCGAGCTGACGCCCCAGGGCACGCTGGCCGAGCGGCTGCGCGCGGGCGGCGCCGGCATCCCCGCGTTTTATACGCCCACCGGCGCCGGCACCGCCGTCAGCGACGGCGGCCTGCCGGTGCGCTACGGGCCGGGCGGCGAGGTCGTCGCGTACTCCGAGAAGAAAGAGCTGCGCTCGTTCGACGGGCGCGAGTACGTGCTCGAGCGCGGCATCGTCGGCGACTACGCCCTCGTCAAGGCCTGGAAGGGCGACGCGTTCGGCAACCTCGTCTACCGCCACACCGCGGCCAACTTCAACCCCATGATGGCCACCGCCGGCCGCGTCACCATCGCCGAGGTCGAAGAGCTCGTGCCCGTCGGCTCGCTCGACCCCGACCACATTCACACCCCGGGCATCTACGTGCAGCGCATCTTCGCGGGCGCGGCGTACGAAAAGCGCATCGAGCGCCGCACCACCCGCGCCCACTGACGACGAGAGGCGAGAGCGACATGCCCCTGAACCGCGAAGAGATGGCCCGCCGCGCGGCCGGCGAGCTGCGCGACGGCTACTACGTCAACCTCGGCATCGGCATGCCGACGCTGGTGGCCAACTACATCCCCCCCGGCGTCAACGTGGTGTTGCAGAGCGAGAACGGCCTGCTCGGCATCGGCCCCTACCCGCTCGCCGGGCACGAAGACGCCGACGTCATCAACGCCGGCAAAGAGACGGTGACCATGGCCCGCGGCGCCGCGACCTTCTCGAGCGCCGAGAGCTTCGCCATGATCCGCGGCGGGCACATCGACCTCGCCATCCTCGGCGCGATGCAGGTCTCCGAGCGGGGCGACCTCGCGAACTGGATGATCCCCGGCAAGATGGTCAAGGGCATGGGCGGCGCGATGGACCTGGTCGCCCGCGCCCGCCGCGTCGTCGTGCTGATGGAGCACACGGCCAAGGGCGGCGCCCCGAAGATCCTGCGCGCGTGCGACCTGCCGCTCACCGGCCGCGGCGTCGTGCACCGCATCATCACCGAGCTCGCCGTCATCGACGTGACGCCCGAGGGTCTCGCCCTGCGCGAGCTCGCCCCCGGCGCCACGCTCGACGAGGTCCGGAAGAAGACCGAGCCCCCCCTGCGCGTCGAGGGCGACCTGCGCCCGGTCGCCCTGCCCTAGAAGGCCCCGGGCGCCCTTTCGTTCTCCCCCCCGCCCGGCCCTGAGGTACATAAGCCCCCGGGCCCCCGCCCCGCCCATGCCGCTGCCCGAAAAGAACCGACCCCAGACCGACGCCTCCGCCAAGCGCTCCGTTGGCAAGGGCGTGTTCGTCAAGTGCGACGGCTGCGCGCAGCTGCTCGACAGCGCCGAGCTCGCGCGCGCCTTCGGCGTCTGCCCCGCCTGCGGCCGCCACCACCGCATCGGCCCCGACGCCTGGCGCGCGCTCATCCTCGACCACGGCGAGCTCGACCCGTGGGACGAGAGCCTCGCGCCGGTCGACCCGCTGGGCTTCCACGACGGGCAGCCCTACCCGGCGCGGGTCGAGGCGGCGCGGCGCTCGACCGGCGAGCCCGAGGCCGTCCTGACCGGCCGCGGCGCCGTCGAGGGCCTGCCCGTCGCCTTCGGCCTCTTCGTCTTCCGCTTCATGGGCGGCAGCATGAACTCGGTCGTCGGCGAGAAGGTGACGCGGCTCTTCGAGCGCGCGGCCGCGGCCGGCCTGCCCGTCGTGCTCCTGCAGTCCTCGGGCGGCGCCCGCATGCAGGAGGGCATCTACTCGCTGATGCAGATGGCCAAGGCCGTCGCCGCGCGCGAGCGGCTGCGCGACGCGGGCCTGCCCTTCCTCAGCGTGCTGCTCGACCCGACGACGGGCGGCGTCGCCGCGAGCTTCGCCCTGCTCGGCGACGTCAACCTCGCCGAGCCCGGCGCGCTCATCGGCTTCGCCGGGCCCCGCGTCATCGAGACCACCATCCGGCAGACCCTGCCGCCGGGCTTCCAGCGGGCCGAGTTCCTGCTCGAGCACGGCATGGTCGACCTCATCGCGCCCCGGCCCCGCATGAAAGAAACCCTCGTGCGCCTCCTTCACCACCTGCGAAGGCCCTCCGGTTGAGCGCCCGCCTCCCTTCGACGCTCCAGCGCCTCTACGCGCTGGGCCCGCGCGGCATGCGCTTCGACCTCGAGCGCGTGCGCCGCGCCGCGCAGGCGCTCGGCGACCTGCACCGCGTCGGGCCCTACGTCCACATCGGCGGCACCAACGGCAAGGGCTCGACCGCCGCCTTCGTCGAGCGCATGGCGCGCGAGGCCGGCGCCACGGTGGGCCTCTACACCTCGCCCCACCTCTGCCGCTTCTCCGAGCGCGTGCGCGTCGACGGCGACCCGGTCGACGACGACCTGCTCGCCGACTGCCTCGAGCGCGCCCTCGCGGCCGACGCCGAGCTCACCTTCTTCGAGGTCGCCACCCTCGCCGCCCTCGCCGCCTTCCGCGAGCGCAAGGTCGACCTCTGGGTGCTCGAGGTCGGCCTCGGCGGCCGCCTCGACGCCACCAACATCGTCGAGGGCAAGGCCACCACGGCCATCACCCGCGTCGCCTACGACCACACCGACCGGCTCGGCCCGACGCTGATGGCCATCGCCCGCGAGAAGGCGGGCATCCTGCGCCCGGGCGCGCCCTGCGTCGTCGGCCGGCTGCACCCCGACGCGCTCGCCGTCGTCGAAGAGGTGGCCGCCGAGATCGGCGCCCGCGTGCACGAGGCCAGCGGCGAAGACGAGGCGCACGTCGTCGACCTCTACCCGCCCTCGCTGCCCGGCGTCTTCCAGCGCTCGAACGCCATGGTCGCCGTCGCCATCGCCCGCGCCCTCGAGCTGCCCGACCGCGCCATCGCCGAGGGCCTGCTCGACACCCAGTGGCCCGGCCGCTTCGAGATCCTCGAGACGCCCGAGGGCTACGTCGTGCTCGACTGCGCGCACAACCCCGACGGCGCCCTCGCCCTCAAGAACAGCCTCATCGGCGTCGGCGCCGCCTTCTCGCGCCGGCAGGTGGCGCTCGTGTTCGGCGCCATGGCCGACAAGAACTGGCGCGCCATGCTCGACCGGCTCACCCCCGTCACCGGCCCGCGCGTCTACGTCGAGCCCCAGGGCCGCGCCCCCGCGAGCGCCGAAGAGCTCGTCGCCTACCTCGACGGCGACGTCGCCCTCGGCGTCGCCGAGGCCCTCGCCCTCGCCCGCCAGAAGGTCGGCCGCGGCGGCCTCGTCGTCGTCGCCGGCTCCATCTTCCTGGTCGGCCAGGCGCGCGCGCACCTGCTCGGCCTGCCGGTCGACCCGCCGATCGGCCTCTGAGCCCTCCGCCCGCCGGCTCCCGGGGCCCCGGTCGCCGCCGCCCGGCTCCGGGCCGCGCTGGCTTCCGAAGGCCCGCGGCGCCCGCGCCGTCGCCGTGCCGGTGCCCCATCCCCCGGAGGCGACGCCGACGGTCGTCCCGACTCCCGAGCCCTGTCCGCCCGCGCTCGGCGAGCGGCGGCCCGAGCCCTGTCCGCCCGCGCTCGGCGAGCGGCGGCGCCCGCGCTCGCGAGCGCCACGAGAAACAGGTCTGCGTTTTTGGCGTTGACAAGCTGACTCACGGCGGGCAGAGTGCGCGTCGTTCAAGGCCCTCAGGGGTCTTGGGGTGGTAGTTAAGTCGGTTATAACGCCGGCCTGTCACGCCGGAGGCCGCGGGTTCGAGTCCCGTCCACCCCGCCACGTTTTTCGCCCGTTTTTGGCTCTCGCGAGCGCCGGGCGATCCGAATCGGTGAGTCGATTCGCTGTCAGACCACGCCCGGGGCCATCGAGCCCGGGGCGGCGGTGCTGACGCGGCTCTCGCCTCTGAAACGACCCCGTCGGGCCCGGGCTCGCTCGGCCGTACCGAACCGGGGTAGGCTACGCCCGATGCTCCGGGAGGCAATGCCGTGATGCGCCGCAAGCTAGCGTGGGCGTGGGCGTTGGCGTTGAGTTCGAGCGCGCTCGCCTACGCGCCGCCCGCGGACGCGTTCTGCGGGTTTTACGTGAGCGGCGCCGACGCCGAGCTCGCCAACCACGCGACCTCGGTCGTCTTGATGCGCGAGGGCCTGCGCACCGTGCTCTCGATGGAGAACAACTACCAGGGCCCGCCCGAAGAGTTCGCCCTCGTGGTGCCGGTGCCGGTCGTCTTGCAGAAAGAGAACGTCAAGACGCTCGTGCCCCAGGTCTTCCGCAAGATCGACCAGCTCTCGGCGCCGCGCCTGGTCGAGTACTGGGAGCAAGACCCCTGCGAGGCGCCCGTGATGTACGAGGCCGCGGCCGCCAAGGGCGGCGGCCCGCCCCGGCCCGCGGCGGCCCCGGGCGCCCGGGCCGACGATCTCGGGGTCAAGATCGAGGCGCAGTTCACCGTCGGCGAGTACGAGATCGTCATCTTGAGCGCCAACGAGGCCGCCGGGCTCGAGACGTGGCTCAAGCGCAGCCGCTACAACATCCCCGCGGGGGCGGCGCCCTACCTCAAGCCCTACGTCGCCTCGGGCAGCAAGTTCTTCGTCGCCAAGGTCGACCCGAAGAAGGTGCGCTTCGAGCGGGGGCAGGCGCGGCTGTCGCCGCTGCGCTTTCATTACGATAGCGACGAGTTCCGGCTGCCGGTGCGGCTCGGGCTCATCAACTCGCCCGGCACCCAAGACCTCATCGTGCACGTCTTGGCGCGGGGGCAGCGCTACGAGGTGGCGAACTACCCGAACGTCACGGTGCCGACCAACCTCGACGTCGACCCGAAGGCGCGCGAGCAGTTCGGCCAGCTCTATGCGCGCCTCTTCGACGCGCTGCTCGAGAAGAAGCCGGGCGCCGTCGTGACCGAGTACGCCTGGGACGCGGGCACCTGCGACCCCTGCCCGCTGCCGCCGCTCGATCCGGGCGAGCTCGCCTCGCTCGGCGCCGACGTCCTGCCGAGCTCGCCCTCGTCCGGGGCGAACGGCCCGCCGGGCGGCGCCGGGCGGCCCTGGTTCGCGGGGCGCACCTCGGGCTTCGTGCTGACGCGCCTGCACGCCCGCTACGGCAAGCAGGCGCTCGGCGAAGATCTGGTCTTTCGCGCGGCGGCGCCCATCTCGGGCGGGCGCGAGGTGCGCTCGGGGCCCGAGGGCGCGCTCGAGCAGGGGTCGAAGCCCGACGGCGTCAACAACTTCCAGGCGCGGTACGCGATTCGGCACCCCTGGACGGGGCCCGTCGAGTGCAAAGAGCCCCGGCGCGGCCGCTGGGGCGGCCCCCCGCCCTCGGTCGCCGCCGAGCCGCGAAGCAAAGGTCCGCTCGCGGCCGCCGACCTCGGCTACGTCAAGCGCCAGCCGGTCGACCTCGCCTCGCTCGTCAAGCAGCCCGTGCCCGAGATCGGCCCCCTGCCGACGGCCGCCGCCACCTCGACGGCGACGGGCAGCAGCCCGAGCCCCTCGTCACGCGGGTGCGCGGGCTGTCACGCGGCGAAGGTTGATGAGGCGCCCTTCTGGGCGACGCTCGCCGCGGGCGGCGCGGCCTTGCTCGCGCGGGCGAGGGGCCGAAGGGCGCGACGTGGTGGGCAGGACAGGGCTTGAACCTGCGACATCCGGCTTGTAAGGCCAGCGCTCTACCGCTGAGCTACCTGCCCGCGAGGCGAAGGCACGCTGGCGTGTTTCGGGGGGCGGGTCAAGGTTCGCCGGGCGCCAGTCGGCGCGGCCTTGGGGCATGACCCCCGGAAAAAATAAGCCCCCCCTTGGTGTGCGCAGTCCGGGTGTAGCGCAGGCAGACTGAGGTAGTCAAGTGGGGCCGAATAGTTTTCATGGCACTACCTGAGAACCAGATCGGATGGCCCGAGAGCTTCGAGAACAGGGTGGGCCAGGGTCCCGAGGGGCTTTCGGAGCCGGGCGTGTGAGACGGCGCCGGCGCTGGTTCGTCACCGGCCGGAAGGCGTGAGCCGAAAGAGAGGGCCGATGAGGCGAGGCCGCGGCGGGGGTGGTACGATCGTGCTCGGGGCGGCGGTGGTGTGCGCGGCCTGTGCGGGCGCGGTCGAGGGGCCCGAGGGGTCGGGGCCGGGCGGGCCGGCGGCGGGGCCCGGGCCGAGGCTGCCGGAGGCGGCGGCCGGGGCGCTCGCGCCCTCGCGGGTCGAGCTGGCGGGGGCGCCGTCGGGCAAAGAGATCGCCGACGTCGAGCGCTGCGAGGGCTGCCACGCCGAGACGGTCGAGGCGTGGCGCGCGAGCGCGCACGCGAACGCGTCGTTCAGCAACCCCATTTACCGAGCGAGCGTCGAGCGCTTCCGGCGCGAGGCGGGCAACGAGAAGAGCAACTTCTGCGCGGGCTGCCACGACGTCGCCCTGCTCGTCGACGGGGCGATGGCGGGCGAGATCGCGCCCGAAGACCCCCGCGCGCACGCCGGCGTCACCTGCCTCGTCTGCCACGGCATCGACGCGGTGCGCGCCGACGGCAACGGCAGCTACCGGCTGCGCGCCTTCGACCCGGCCATCCCGACCACCGACGAGCCGGCGGCGATCGCGGCGCACCGGGCCCGCGTGGCGACGCCGGCGCTGCGCGACGCCTCGCTCTGCGGGGCCTGCCACCGGGCCTTTTTGCACGAGGACACGGGCAACCCCTTTCACTTCCCGGGGCAGGACGACGCGACGGCCTTTCGCGGGTCGGCGTACGCGGGCAGCCTGTCGGCGCGCGTCGACCCGGGCGTCGAGCCGAAGCGCTGCCAGGACTGCCACCAGGCGCGCGAGCCGGCGACGCGCGACGTGGTGGCCGAGCGGCGGGACGGGCGGCTGGCCTCGCACCGATTTCTGGGCGGGCACACCTTCCTCGCGTCGCTGCGCGGCGACGCGCCGCAGGTCGAGCGCACGCGCGAGTTCTTGCGCGGCACGGCGTCGGTCGACGTCGCGGCGCTGGTGCGCGAAGACGGCGCGCGCGTGGTGCCGCCCGACGGCGCGCCGATCGCGCCGGGCGAGCGGGTGCGGCTCGACGTGGTGTTGCGCAACCTCGGGACGGGGCACCGGTTTCCGGGCGGCGTGATGGACGTGCAAGACACCTGGCTCGAGGTCACGGTCGACGACGCCGCGGGGCGCCGCCTGGCGGAGGCGGGCGCACGGCAGGCCGAGGGCGGGGCCGACCCGAGCGCGCACCGGCTGCTCGCCTTCACCATCGACGAGCGCGGGCAGCCGCTCTGGGAGCACCAGACCGAGCGCTTCCGGGCGGTCGCGTGGAACCACACCCTCGGCGCCCGCGAGGCCGCGGCGGTGTCGTACGCCTTCGAGGTACCAGACACGCTGCCGCCCGGGTCGCTACCGCTCGTCGTGAGCGTGCGGCTCTTGCACCGCAGCCGCAACCTCGAGCTGCAGCGGGTCGCGTGCGCCGACCTCGCGGACGAGCGCGGGCGGCGCTTCCAGGCCGCGGCGCCGGGCCCGGCGCCGGCCGACCCTTGCGCGCCGCAGCCGATCGTCGAGATCGGGCGGGCGTCGGTCGAGCTCGGGGCCGGGGCGTCGGCCTCGGCCGGGCGGGCGGCCTGGTCGCGCGCGTACGAGCTCGGGCTGGCGATGCTGCGGGCGCCGCAGGAGTACCTCGGCGAGGCCGAAGCGAGCCTCGAGGCGGCGTGGGGCGAGCTCGGGGCGCCCGAGGGCGAGCCGCGCGCCATGCTCGCGTCGGCGCTCGCCGAGGCCTCGGCCCGCCGGGGCAGGCTCGCCGAGGCGCTCGCGTGGGCCGAGCGGGCCGAGGCCGGCGCGCCCGGGCACCCGGCGATCGCCCGGGTGCGGGGCGAGGCCTACGCGCAGGTCTGGCGCTGGGGCGAGGCGAGCGCGTGGTACGGGCGGGCGGCCGAGGCCTCGCCCGACGACCCCGCCGCCTGGTCGCGCTTCGCCGTCGCCGCGGCGGCCGCGGGGCGCGAGGGCGAGGCGCGATCGGCGTCGGCCCGGTGCCTGTCGCTCTTGCCGCGCGAGCCCGACTGCCTGCGGGTGCAGGCGCTCGCGTTCGGGCCGGGCGCGGCCTGGGACGCCTTCGCCACCTTCCGGCTGCCCGACGGCGCCTCGGGCTGGCGGGGGCGCTGCTCGGCGGGGGTGCCGGGCTGCGCGCTCGAGCGGGTGCCGGTGCACACCCACCCGCTGCTACCGCCGGCCGGCGGGGCGCCGCGGGGCGCGAAAGGCCCCCCGGGCTGAGCGCGGGGGCGCGGGGCCATTCCACCCGGGCCGAAACCGCTCTACAAGGGCGCCACATGGTCGTCAGCGCGCCCTCGATCGCGTCCCGGCTTGCCCGCCTCGCCGGGCGGCTCGAGCAACAGTTCATCGGCAAGGACGAGGTCATCCGCCTTCTGCTGGTCTCGGCCGTCGCGGGCGAGCACGCGCTCCTGGTGGGCCCGCCGGGCACGGCGAAGAGCGCGCTCGTGCGCGCGCTGGCGCGCTCGATGCGGGCGGCCTACTTCGAGTACCTGCTGACGCGCTTCACCGAGCCGAACGAGATCTTCGGGCCGGTCGACATCCAGGCCTTCCGAGCGGGGCAGTACCGGCGGCGCACCGAGGGCATGCTGCCGTCGGCGCAGATCGTCTTCCTCGACGAGGTGTTCAAGTCGAACAGCGCGATCTTGAACTCGCTGCTGACGCTGCTGAACGAGCGCGTCTACGCGGTGGGCGGCGAGGTGGTGCGCTGCCCGCTCGTCAGCGTGTTCGGGGCGAGCAACGAGGTGCCCTCCGACGACACGCTCGTCGCCATCTTCGACCGCTTCTTGCTGCGGGTGCGCAACGACAACCTCGACGCGTACCACTTCTCCGACCTCTTGCGCCGCGGCGTCGACCTCGAGGTCAAGCAGGCCTCGGGCGCCGAAGACGCCCCGCTCGTCTCGGTCGACGATCTCGAAGAGTTCCGCGGCAATTTGAGCCGCCACATGGCCTTCGACGAGGGGTTCCTCGCGTCGTACAAGGGCCTCGTCTTCCAGATCCGGGCCGAGGGCATCACGCTGAGCGACCGGCGCGTGGTCAAGATGCTCAAGCTCTTCGCCGCCTCGGCCTTCCTCGACGGGCGGCCGAAGCCCGACGCGAGCGACTTCTTCTTGCTCAAACACATCTGGAACAACGAAGATCAGGCGCCCATCCTCGAGGCCTTGGTGCAGCCCGAGCTCGACGCGTTCCACCGCGAGCACCCCGACCGGCGCCGCGTCGGCAGCGTCGGCGTCGGGGTCGAGGCGCTCGCCGCCGAGATCGAGCGCATCCGCCACGTGTTGACGGGCGGCACGCCGCTCGGCGACGTGCAGCTCTTCACGCAGCTCAAGGCGCTCGGCGAGATCAAGACGGCGCTCGCGTCCTTGCAAGACAACCGGGCGCGCGAGCTCGAGCGGCGCGTGCAAGACCTGCTCGAGGCGTCCTTCCGCACGGGCCGCTTCGCCGACCTCTGAGGGGCGCGCGCGTGTCCGACGAGCGGCCCCTCGTGCGCCTCCTGCGCCTGCCGAGCGGCGGCGAGCCCGACGCCCTGCCCGCGCCCGCCTACCAGAGCGAGGGGGCCGCGGGCTTCGACCTGCGGGCCGCGCTGCGCGACGAGCTCGTGATCGCCCCGGGCGACCGGGCGCTCGTGCCGACGGGCTACGCCCTCGCGCTGCCCGAGGGCTACGAGGGCCAGGTGCGCCCGCGGAGCGGCCTCGCCCTGCACCACGGCGTCACCGTGCTCAACGCGCCGGGCACCGTCGACGCCGACTTCCGGGGCGAGATCGCGGTCGTGCTCGTCAACCACGGCCGCGAGCCCTTCCGGGTGCGGCGGGGCGACCGCATCGCGCAAATGGTCGTCGCCCGCGCGTTCCGGGCCGAGCTCCGCCCGGTCGACGCGCTCGAGCCGACGGCGCGGGGCGCGGGCGGCTACGGGTCGACCGGGCGGCGGTAAACCGGCCGTCCGACCCGGGCGCAGCACTCTCTCGATCGCCGGTCGGACGGTTCGGTCGGCGCGCTAGCCGCCCTTGAGGTTCGCCGTGAAGAAGGCCTGCACCTCTTGCCAGGCGGCGGCGGCGTCGCCCTGATCGTAGGCCTTGGACGAGGGGTTGGCGAAGGCATGGTCGGCGTCGTAGCGCAAGACGCGCGCGCTGACGCCCGCCTGCTTGAGCCCGGCCTCGAAGGCGTCGACCTTCGCGGGGGGTATGCTCTCGTCGCGCGTGCCGAAGATGGCGAGCACCTTCGCCTTGATGGGCCGCAGCTGGTCGGCCTCGGTCGGCACGAAGCCGTAGTAGACGACGGACGCGTCGAGCTCGGGCAGGGCGAGCGCGGCGCGCAGCGACCAGCCGCCGCCGAAGCACCAGCCGATCGAGCCCGTCTTCGGCGCCCGGACCCGGGCGTCGCCCGCCAGAAAGCGGTGCCCGGCCTCGACGATGGCCTTGGCCTTCGCCTCGTCGACGGCCTTCATGGTGCGCAGGGCCGTGTCGGGGTCGGTGGCGACGACGCCGCCGTAAAGGTCGAGCGCGAGGGCGGCGTAGCCGGCGGCGGCGAGGCGGTCGGACCAATGCTTGATGTTGTCGTTGAGGCCCCACCACTCGTGAAGGACGAGCACGGCCGGCAGCGGCGCGCTCGCGCCGGGCGGCAGGCTCAAGTACGCGCGGGCGCCGCCCACCTCGACCGCCTCGCCCTTGGGCGGGGGCCGGGGCGCCGGGTCGAGCTGGTGCAGGGCCTTGAAGGCGTCTTCGCTGAGGGGGCCGGTGGCGGGGTGCTTCGCCTCCGCCGTCGCGGGCGCGGGCGGCGCGCTCTCGGCGCCCGCCCGCTCGCCCCCCGACGCCCCGCACGCCGCGAGCAGGGTCGCGAAGAGCCCCCGGGTGACGGCCTTGACGAGCTTGACGACCTTCATGACGCCGAAGCGTGGCGCGACCGCCGGCGGGGGGCCAAGTCCGTGGCGCGCGGGCGCGGGGCCGCGGCGCGGGCCGGGGGCCCGATCCGGGCGGCGCGGTTGCAACGGGCCGGAAAACCGTGCACAGAAGGCGCCGAGGGCGGCGAGAGCGAGGGCGTCAGGTGGCGACGAACGGGCACGATGAAGGCGGGCCGAGCGGGCACGACGAAGGCGAGCCGAGCGGGCACGACGAAGGCAGGCCCAAGCGACCCGGCGAGGCCGGCGGGCCCCGCGAGCGGCGGCGCGCAGGCCTGCGCAACGCGCTCATCGGCCTCGCCGCCTCGGCCGCCCTCGTCTCGCCCGTCCTCCGCCGCGAGCCGCGCGACGGCTTCCCGCTCTCGACGTACCCGATGTTCTCCGAGCACCGCGAGCGAGAGCTGACGCTCGTGCACGCCGTGGCCGCCTTCGAGGGCGGCGAGAGAAAGCCGCTGCCGCCCCGGCTGCTCGGCACCGAAGAGGTGCTGCAGGCGCGCTCGCTCTTGCGCCGCAGCGTCGAGGCGGGCGAGGCGCCCGCGCTCTGCGCCCGCGTGGCCGAGCGCCTGCGGGCCGAGGGGCCGCGGCCGGCCTTCCAGGCCGCGCGCGAGGTCGAGGTGCGCACGGACACCTACGACGTCCTTTCTTATTACGAAACGCGGACCCCGGCCCGCCCCGGCGTCGTGCACGCCCGCTGCCCCATCTGATGGCCGCCCCGGCCCCCGCGAGGCCAGCCCTCGAACGCTTCCTCGCGTGGTGGACGCCGCCCGCGCCCGCCGCCCGCCTCGCCTCCGTCCGCGTGCTCGTCGGCGTCTACGTGCTCGGCTACTTCGCGCTGCGCGCCCGGCACCTCGCCGCCGTCGCGCGCCTGCCCGAGGGGCAGTTCCGCCCCGTCGGGCTCGCCGCGCTCGCGCCCGCGCCCCTGCCCGCCCCGCTCGTGTACGCGTCCGTCGCCGCCGCCGCCCTCGCCGCCGTCGCCTTCGCGACCGGCTTTCGCTACCGCGTGACCGGCCCCCTCTTCGCCGCGCTTTTGCTCTGGGTGACGAGCTACCGCAACTCGTGGGGCATGATCTTCCACACCGACAACCTCGCCGTCGCCCACGTCCTGGTGCTCGGCCTCGCGCCCGCCGCCGACGCGCTCTCGCGCGACGCGGGCCGGCGCGGCGGGCCCCCGCCGCCCGACGGCCACCGCTACGGCTTCCCCCTCCGGCTGCTGTGCCTCATCACGGTCATCACGTACGTGCTCGCCGGCGTCGCCAAGGTCCGAAACGCCGGGCTCGGCTGGGCGGCGGGCGAGACGCTCCGCATCTGGATCGGCATCGACAACCTGCGCAAGATGGAGCTCGGCGACCTCTACTCGCCGCTCGGCTTCGCCCTGCTACGCCACCCCTGGGTCTTCCCGCCGTTCGCCGCCTACACGCTGCTCGTCGAGTTCGGCGCCCCGCTCGCGCTGCTCGGGGGGCGCCCGGCCAAGATCTGGTGCTGGTGCGCGTGGCTCTTCCACGCGGGGGTGCTCGCCTTCATGGGTATCCTGTTCGCCTACCCGCTTAGCGGCATCGCGTTCGCGCCCTTCTTCGGCGCCGAGCGCCTTACCCTGGGCCGGCGCCAGCCCCCCGACCCGCCCCCGCCGGACGTCACGCCCTGAGGCACGCCGGCGCGGCGTGCGGGTTCGCCACACCGCCGCCATGCGCCGGCGCCACGCCCGCGCCCGGCCTTCAGCTTTTCGAGCGCGGGCGCGGGGCGTTGGCACTCTTCGTGATCATGGAGACGCAGAACGACGTCTGGCGCGAGCGCAGACGCTCCAACTGCAAGGGTTCACCATGTCGGGGTCGAGAGCCCGTTTCCTTCTGTCGTTCGGCGCCTTCGTGGCCCTGCTCGGCGCCAGCTCGGCCGGCCGCGCCGAGCGGCCGCGGGCCTTTCGCGGCTCTTCGCTCCTGCAACTGACCGCCGCGCGCGAGGCGCTCGCGCCGGGCTCGTCGCGCAACTGGGGCCTTTCGTATCCCGTCGCCGACGAGACCTACGCCGGGCCCTGGGCCTATTCGCCGCTCGCGCCCGTCCCGCCCCACGTCCCGGCCCGGGCCTTCGTTACGCCCTTCGAGCGTAACGGCGAGCGTAACCCCGCCGCCGCGCCCGGCGCCCCCGACCCCAACGCCCAGGCCCGGCAGACCGAGAGCATGCTGAGCCGCCTCGGCCCCGTCGGCATGCTGGCGAGCGTGCTCATCCCGGCCGTGATGGCCTCCTCGAGCCATTCCGGCGCTGCTGGCTCGTCCGGCCGCGTCGCCCGCAACGACGTCAGCGCCCGCCTCGGCTTCGCCAAACTGGGCCGCGGCTACGGCATCGTGCTGACGGGCCGCTTCTACTGAAGGCGGCGTCGCGCCCGGGGGCGGCCCTGCCGGCTCGCCGCGCCGCCCGCTCGCGGTCGCGCCCGCGACCCGAGTTTCGTACGGCTAGCCAAGAGCTAGCGGCGGGCGCCGTTCGAGGGGCGTCGGGGTGGCGCGAGGTGGGCGCGGGGCGCTTTGTCGAGCTCGGCCGCCCGCCCGGCGCCCGGCCGGGGTGGAGGCATCTTGCCCGCAGATTGAGGCATTTTGCCATCGAGCTCGAGGCACGTGGGGCGGGGCGACGCCCGGCGTGAGGGTCGAGCCTGCGTCGGGGGGGCCTACCCGGGCTCCGGCGGCAATTGACGCGCTCGGGCACGGGCGTTGCTCCTCCGGACGGGAAACAAGTCCCAGACGGCGCCGGCCCCCTGGAGGGGCGCCCTCGCGGGCGACGCGGGGCGGCCCCCTGGGGCGACGCGCCCAACGCAGCGCCCGCCGTACCGATCTGTCCAAAAGGAGAAAAAGCCCATGCGAACCCTTCGCTTGCCCCACGTCCTCGGCGCCTTCGGCGCGGCCGATCGCCGCCGGGGCGAGTTGCGCAAGGCGATCGATGCCGACACGCACGTCATCGAGAGCGCCGACGCGGGCTCCATCGCGTATTATGCCGACCCGAGCGGCTCGGGCCCGGCGCTCGTCCTCGTCCACAGCGTCAACGCGGCGGCCTCGTCGTACGAGGTGAAGCCCATCTTCGAGCACTTCCGGGGCACCCGCCCGGTCTACGCGCTCGACCTGCCGGGCTTCGGCCTGTCCGAGCGGGCCGACCGGGCCTACACGCCGCGGCTCTACGCGAGCGCCATCTTGCACGTCTTGCGGCAGGTGGCGGCCAAGGGCGGGCACCTGCTGGCGCTCTCGCTCAGCAGCGAGTTCGCCGCGCTCGCGGCGCTCGAGGCGCCCGAGCTCGTGCGCTCGCTGACGCTGATCGCGCCGACGGGCTTCGAGCGGCCGGGCAGCCGCCCGCTGGCCGAGCGCCTGCGGCTCGCGGTGGCCAAGGCGGCGGCGCTGCCGGGGCTCGGCCGGGCGCTCTTCGAGGGCGTGGTGCGGCGCCCGGTCATCGACTACTTCCTCCGCAAGGTGTTCGTCGGCGAGGTCGACCAGGGGCTCGCGCGCTACGCCTTCGAGACCGCGCACCGCCCCGGCGCCTGGCACGCGCCGCGGGCGTTCCTGCGCGGCTCGCTCTTCACGCCCGACATCCGTGAGGCGTACGCGAGGCTGCGCGAGCCGGTGCTCGTGCTGCACGACCGCGACCCGTACGGCGTCGCGGAGGAGATCGACGCCTTCGTGCGCGCGCACGGCAGCTGGCGCGCCCAGCGCGTCGGGCCGAGCCAGGGCATGCCGCAGTTCGAGCGCCCCGAGGCGACCTTCGGGGCGATCGAGACCTTCTTGCGCGACTCGGACGTGGCCGGCCAGGGCCACGGCGAAGAGGGCGCCCGCGCGGCCTGAGGGGCCCCGGGGCCGCGGGGGCGCTCAGCCGGGCGCCCCCGCGGCGCGCGAGGCCGAGGCGAGATCGATCTGGCGCACCTCGGGCAGCGCCTCGCCGAGGAAGCGCCCGGCGACCTCGGCGAAGCCGCCCGGCAAGTCGGTCACGAGCACCTCGAGCGGCGCCCCGGCGGGGGCGGCGGCGGCGAGGCCCCGCTCGCCCAGAAAGCGCGCGACCTCGTCGGCGACGGCGCTCGCCGTGTCGATGACCTCGACGGGCGCGCCGGCGAGCGCCTCGGCCTCGGCGGCGATGACCGGCTTGAGCAGGGGGTAGTGCGTGCAGCCGAGCACGACGACGCGGGCGCCGGCGCGCACGAGCGGCTCGAGGTAGCGGCGCGCGGCCAGGCGCGGCACCTCGCCCTCGACCCAGCCCTCTTCGGCGAGCGGGACGAAGAGCGGGGCGGGGCGGGCGACGACCTCCGAGCGGGTGCTGAAGGCGGCGACCGAGCGCGGGTAGGCGCCCGAGGCGACGGTGCCGGGGGTGCCGAGCACGCCGATGACGCCGCCCCGGGCGCGCTCGACGGCGAGCCGGGCGCTCGGCTCGATGACGCCGAGCACGGGCAGGTCGAACTCGACCCGCAGCGCGTCGAGGGCGACCGAGCTGACGGTGCCGCACGCGACGACGAGCGCCTTGACCCCGCGCTCGACCAGCACGCGGGCGCAGCCCCGGGCGTAGCGCACGACGGTCTCGGCCGAGCGGGTGCCGTAGGGCACGCGCGCGGTGTCGCCGAGGTAAACGATGGCCTCGCCGGGCAGGCGCCGGCGCAGGGCCCCGACGACGGTGAGGCCGCCGAGGCCCGAATCGAAGACGCCGAGCGGCGCGTCGGCACGGGTGCGCATGGGGAGCCGTGCGGGCATGGCAGAGCCCGGGCGCGTGGGCAACGGGCGCGTGATCCGACGGCGTCGGGGGCGGCCGCTCAGGCATCCGCGGGGTGGGCGCCCGACCGGCGGCCGGGCGCGCGAGCGGCGGCTGGGCGCCCTACCCGCAGGCGGGCGGGCGCGCCCGGCGGGGCGGCGATGCAGTCGATCTACGGCCCTACCCGCAGGCGGGCGGGCGCGCCCCACTGGGGCTGGGCTGTGGGTGGCGGGCGCCCTACCGGCGGCTGGGTGCGGGGGCGGCGGGCGGGCGCTTGGGCGCGGCGCGCCGCGGCGGGGCCACCTTGGGGGCAGCAGGGGCAGCAGGGGCAGCAGGGGCGGCAAGGACGGCGGGAGTGGCGGGGGCCGACGGCGCGGGCTCGGGCGGGGCCGCCGCGGGCTCGGGCGGGGCGTCGTCACGGGCCCGGGGGGGTTCGGGCTCGGCGCGCTCGCCGAGCGCCCGGTCGGCCGGCGGCGCAGCCGGCGCGGCGGCGCGCTCGGCGGTCGCGCCCGGCAGCGCGGGGCCGGCGGGCGGCGAGAGCGCGCTCGCGGGCTCGTCGGCGGGCGCGCCCTTGGCGGGGCCGGAGCCGACGAGGTTGACGATGGCGGCGAGCGCCCCGAAGACGGCACCGAGGCCGCCGGCCCAGAGCCCGAGCCGGGGGCCGGCCGGGCCGGCCGGCGGGTGAGCGCCGAGGTCGGCGTCGACGTCGGCGACCGACGCGAGCGACGAGCGCACGTCGGCCGAGAGGCGGCCCGAGGGCTCGACGGGGGCGGAGAGCGGCGAGGCCTCGGCGAGCGCGCGCAGCTCTTGGAGGAACTCGCGCTGGTCGGCCGGCCCGGTCGGCAGGCGGAGCTCGGCGGCGGCCTGGGCGAGGTCGTCGGCCATGGCGGCGGCGGACGGGTAGCGCTCGTCGCGGGCGCTCTGCACCGCGCGCTCGATGACGCGCAGCAGGGGCCCGGGCGTCTTCGGCGCGAGGGCGCTGAGCCGCTGGAACTGCCCCGCCATCGCCGCCCGCAGCACCTCGACGTCGCCGGTCTGGTCGTAGGCGCGGCGGCCGGTGATCATCTCGTGCAGCACGAGGCCGAGGGTGAAGATGTCGACGCGCCCGTCGAGATCTTCGCCCCGCGCCTGCTCGGGCGCGAGGTAGCGGAACTTGCCCTTGACCATGCCGTGGTCGGTCGAGGCGCTCTCGCCGTAGGCGCGGGCGAGGCCGAAGTCGAGCAGCTTGACCCGCCCGTCGTAGAGCACGAAGACGTTGTGCGGGCTCAGGTCGCGGTGCACGAGCCCGGCGAGCTTGCCGCTGTCGGCCGTGTAGGCGTGCGCGGCGTGCAGCGCCCGCGCCGCCTCGACGCCGACGCGGGCGACGAGCCCGAGCGGCAGCTTCTTGCCCGCGCCCGCGGCGAGGCGCAGCATCTTGGCGACGTCGAGCCCCTCGAGGTACTCCATCACCATGAAGAGGCGCGTGCCGGCGCGCCCCGCGTCGTAGAGGCGCACGATGTTCGGGTGCTGCAGCCGCGCGAGGATGCGCGTCTCGCGCTCGAAGGCGGCGACGTGCTCGGGCGCGCGCTCGAGCTCGCTGCGGATGGTCTTGACGACCACGAGCCGCGCCGGCTGCCCCCGCCGCCGCTCGCGCGCGAGGTAGACCCGGCCCATGCCCCCCGTGTCGAGCACGCGCAAGAGCTCGTACGGGCCGATGGAACGGCGTAGTCGCACGACCTCGAGAGTACACAATCTGCCGGCGCGCCGCGAGTCTATCGCTATCTTCGTGCCGGGCCGGGGCCCGCCCCGAGCGCGTTTGCGGGCTTGTGCGAAAAGGCGGCACAGCCGCTCACCCGTTCAGGGCCGCCCGGCCAAGCGCCCGCCGCCCGTTCAGGGCCCCGCCTTGACAAGGGGACACCCGTTCAGTAGAGTTGCGCCATGCGTGGCCTGACCCCGAGGCAGCAGCAGGTGCTCGAGTTCATCCGCTCGTCGATCCGCGAGCGAGGCTACCCGCCCACGTTGCGCGAGATCGGGCAGCATATGGGTATCCGATCGACCAATGGGGTCAACGACCACCTGCGGGCGCTCGAGCACAAGGGCTACCTGACGCGCGAAGACATGAAGTCGCGCTCGCTGCGGCCGACCGACCTGGCCGTGGCGAACGGGGCGCGCTCGTCGGGCGAGAGCGACGTGCTCGACGTGCAGATCCTCGGCCGCGTCGCCGCCGGCATCCCGATCTTGGCCGACGAGAACGTTATCGACAGCGTGCGCATCTCGCGCGAGATGGTCGGCGGCGGCCGCGAGGTGTTCGGCCTGCGGGTCAGCGGCGACTCGATGATCGAGGCGGGCATCTTGAACGGCGATTACATCTTCGTCCGCAAGACGCTCACGGCCAAGCGGGGCGACATCGTCGTGGCCCTCATCGGCGAAGAGGCGACGGTCAAGTACTACTTCCCCGAGAAAGATTATATTCGCTTCCAGCCCGCCAATGCGTCGATGGCCCCCATCCTGGTCCGCGCCTCCGACTTCCGGCCGACCATGCTGCTCGGCACCGTCGTCGGCATCTTCCGCAAGATCTAGGGGCGCCCTCGCGGCCTGCCTGGGCCTCGCCGCCCTCGCCTCGCCGCTCGCCGGCTGCGGCAACCTCGGCTACGCCCGGCACGCCGCCCGCGCCTCCGAAAAGCTCGCGATCGCCCGGCGCTCCGGCGCCGCCGAGTCGGCCCCCTACGAGACAACGCTCGCCGAAGCGTACCTGCGCAAGGCCGCCGAAGAGGCCGCCGAAGCCGAGTACGAGCACGCCTCCGACCTGGCGCGCGACGCCGAACGCCTCGCCGATCAGGTCTTGCACAAGGCGTCCGGCGCGCCCTTACCCCCCGCGCCCGAGCGGTTCGTAGCGCCCGCCGGCCCCGCGGGGGCGGCGCTCGGGGCGCGCTGGTGTATGAACGGGCTCGGTGCCTTCGCCCCTCCCCCGCCCTGCCCCCCGGCGGCTGCGCTGCCCGCACCTCGCCCTCGCGCTCGCCCTCGCGGCGGTGCCCTCGCTCGCGGCGTGCACGCCGACCTCGGCCCTGCGCGCCGAGATCCGTGAGGTCGGGGGTGATATGCAGGCGGCGCGGCGACAAGGCGCGCTGCGTTGCGCGCCCCGCGAGCTCGCCCTGGCCGAAGCCAACCACCGCTTTGCCTTGATCGAGCTCGACCAGGGGTCGCTCGGCCGGGCTCGTACGCACCTGCGGGTGGCGTCGTTGCATGCCCAGGCGGCCCTCGCGCGGGTGAGTGGGCGGCGCTGTGGGGGGGCGCGACCGGCGGCGAGCGGGCCGAGCGCGGGGTCGAGCCCGATGCCCCCGGCGGCCCCGATGGTTCCGGCGGCCTCGGGGGGCCCGACGGCCCCGGCAACTCAGGCGCCCCCCGCGGCCCCGGCGCCGCCGGTGCCCTCGCGTTCGGAGGGCGGCCCGAAGGGGGGGTAGCCCGAGGCGGCGGGGTTCGGGGGCGTTGACCCCTCCCCTTGCCCTAGGGTTCAGAGTAAACAGACGACCGTGGCGCATCGTTCAAGGCCGACCGCGGGGCTGTCCCGCCCTTTTCGCTGGGTGCGCTCGACGCTGGGGGCGTTGGCCATCCTGGCGTTGGCGTCCGAGTCAGGGGCCGCCCCCCGAGACAACGCGGCGCTGCGGCACGACCGCGAGGCGATGGACTCGGACTACCTGGCCAACAACTGGTCGGGGGCCGAGACGAAGCTCCGGCGGGCGTTGCGCGACTGCGGCGCCCGGAGCTGCTCGACCAAGGTGCGGGCGCAGGTGCAGCTGCACCTCGGCATCATCTTGGTGAACGCGGGCAAGGTGCCCGAGGCCGGGGCGGCCTTCACCGAGGCGCTGCGGCTGAACCCGAGCGCGACGCCCGAGCCCGACTTCGCCAACCCCGACGTCGTCAAGACCTTCGACGAGATCAAGCGCAAGTTGAGCGGCGCGTCCGCGACGCCGCCCCCGCCGGCGCCCCCGCCGCCGCCGGCCGAGACCGAGCCGGCGCCGCCGAGCGATCTGGTGCACACGGCGGTGACCGAGCAGGCGCTGAGCACGCCCGTGCCGATCTACGCCGAGGGCGAGGCGGCGCGCATGGTGCTCTATTACCGGGGCGCGACGGGCGGCGACTTTACGAAGCTCGAGATGCGCCGCGCGGGCAAGGGGTTTCGCGCCGTGGTGCCCTGCCGCGAGACGGCCGCGGCGGGCTCGGTCAGCTATTACATCATCGCGCTCGACGCGAAGGGCGAGCCGGTCGGCGGGGCGGGCACGCGCCGGGTGCCCTACCAGGTGGCCATCAAGGCGCGGGTCGAGGGCGAGCCGCCGCACTTTCCCGGCGAGGGGCCGCTCGCGGCCTGCCCGAGCGGCGCCGTGTGCCCGCCGGGCGTCGACGAGGCGGGCTGCGAGAAGGCGAGCAAGGGGCAGGCGGGGGCGAGCTGCTCGGACGCGAGCCCCTGCGGCGAGGGGCTCGCGTGCGACGAGGGCGTCTGCCGCGCGGGCAAGGCGGCCGGGGTCGAATCCAAGAAGAACTGGCTCAGCCTGAGCGCCTCGATCGACATCGCCGTCGTCGCGGGCAACGACGACGTCTGCTCGCTCGCCAGCCAGAAAGATCGGGGCTCGTACGCCTGCTTCCGCGACGGCGACGACCCCTACCGGGGGCAGCCCCAGCCCGGCGAGGGCGGCACGCTCAGCGGCTATGTCCGGCCCGGCACGCTACGCTTTCTGGTCGGCTACGACCGCATGCTCTCGCCCAATGTCGCGCTCGGCGGGCGGGCCGGCTACGCGATCCGGGGCTGGCCGAAGGCGTTTTATGGCGAGACGTTCCTGCCGGCGCACGCCGAGCTGCGGGGCACGTACATCTTCGGCGATCAGCCGCTCGCGCGGCGGGGCATTCACCCCTACGGCTACGTCGCCGGGGGGCTCGGCCCGGCGGGCGCCGAGGTGCCGAACGTCCAGGTCGAAGACGACTGCGGCTACGGCGGGCGGCCCGCCTGCCCCGAGGGGCAGCAGCGCGCCATCATCACGGTCTCGGCCCACCGCCGCCTCGGGCGCTTCTTCGGCGGGGCCGGCTTCGGCGCGCTCTGGCTCTTCGCGCCGAGCACCGGCGTGTACGCCGACGTGAAGGTCTCGGCCTTCTTTCCGACCGTGGGCTTCGCCGTCGCGCCCTCGCTCGGCGTCACCCAGGGCTTCTGACGCCGCGAGGCCCACGCGGCCGCCGCCCGCGGGCTTCGCGCGCCGCAGGGCCCTCCTTGCCGTCGCCCGGGGGCTTCGGACGCCGAAGAGCGCGCCTCGCCGCCGCCCGCGGGCTTCGCACGCCGCCCGGGGGCCGGTTTGTTGAGCCGCCCGCTTTGAGCTACGTACGAGGGCAATGACCTCTCAGGGCCCCCCCGGGGTCGGCTGGGCCGACGCCCCCCTGCCGACCGGGCTGCCCCCCGGCTTCCGCCACCCAGACGCGCCGGCCGACGCGGGCGGTGCGCCCGGGGCGGCCATCCCCTGGGAGGCGCGCGCCCGGCTCGGCGTCGGCCCCGCCTTCGGCCGCACGCTGCGCGGGGCGCTCTTCGAGCCGGCGCGTTTCTTCGGGCACGTGGGCGCGAGCGACGAGCTCGCCGACGCCCTGCTCTTCGCCTTCGCTTGCGCCGTCGCCGGCCAGATCGCCCAGACGCTCGCCGACGCGCTCGGGCACGTGCTCTTCCGGGCCTCGTTCTACCAGCTGATCGAGCACGCGGTCGGCACCTCGTTCGGCGCGAAGGCCTCGGCGCCCGAGCCGCACAACCCCTTCTTTTACTTCGTGCGCCTCTTTCTCGGCCCGCCCTTCTACGTCGCCTCGCTCTTTCTCTGGGCCGCGCTCGCGCACGGCCTGCTGATGGCCGTCGGCGGCGCGCGCCGCAGTTACTACGTCACGGTGCGCGTGTTCGCCTACGCCTCGAGCGCCCTGCTCTTCACCTTCGTGCCCTTCGTCGGCGCGCTGCTGCTCGCGCCCTCGTGGGCGCTCGTCCTGCACATCGTCGGGCTCGCGCGCGGGCACCAGACCGACGGCGGGCGCGCCGCCTTCGCCGTGCTCGCCCCCTACGCCTGCGTCTGCGCCTGCGCCGGCGCCGCCGTCGCCCTCTTCGCCGGGGCGCTTTTTCAGGTTCTGCGCGCGACGCTGGGCAGCCCCTGAGCGGCTCGGGGGGCGGGCCCGGCGCCGCGGCGGGCGCGGGGGCCGGCGGCGCCGCGGCGGGCCCCGCGGCCGGCGCGGCGTTCGGCTCAGACCTCCGGCGAGGTCGAGGGGCCGGGCGGCGCGAGGGCGATGCCGGTGACGGCGGCGTAGCCGGCGGCGGCGCCGATCGGGTAGGCCACGAGCAGGCCCGAGAGCAGCCGCGTCGGGTGGAAGACGGGGTGCCAGCCGAGGTCTTGGGTCGTCAATTCGACGAAAAGAAAGGCGAGCCCGAACGAGACCGAGAGGCGCAGCGCGCGCAGCCCCGCGTAGGGCCAGGCCGCCGCGAGGCCCGCGCCGAGGCCGACGGCGAGCCCGAGGCAGCGCGAGCAGAGCGGCATCGGCGCGCCGAGCAGGAAGAGCGAGCGCTCGGGCAGGCGGTGGCAGAAGGGGGTGAAGAGCGCGTCGAGCGCGACGGCGAGCTCGCCGACGCCGGCGGCGAGCAAGAGCGGGGGCAGGAAGGGCGCGGCGACCAGGAGGGCGCCGGCGGCGCGCGCGGCGAGGGCGCCCCAGGGCGGCGAGCTGCGGGCGAGCGCGCTCATGCGCCCTTGCCGGGGATGGGGCGCCCGAGCCGCTGCAAGACGGCCCGCAAGTCGTCCCACACCTCGCGCTTGGCCGGCGGGTTTCGCAGCAGGTAGGCCGGGTGATACGTCGGCATGACGGGGATGGTAGCGCGGTAGAGGCGCCATTGCCCCCGCGCCCGGGTGATGGCGATTCGGCCGCCCAGCAGGCCCTCGGCGGCGGTGCCGCCCAGGGCGATGATCACCTCGGGCTCGACGAGCGCGATCTGCTCGGCCAAAAAGGGCACGCAGGCGCTCATCTCGTCGGGCTCGGGCTTGCGGTTCTGCGGCGGCCGGCACTTGACGACGTTGCCGATGTAGATCTCGTCTTGCTGGAGGCCCATCGCCGCCACCATGCGGTCGAGCAGCTGGCCGGCCTTGCCGACGAAGGGCAGGCCCCGGACGTCTTCGTCGGCGCCGGGGCCCTCGCCGACGAACATGATGCGGGCCCGCGGGTTGCCGCGCGCGAAGACGCTCTTGGTGCGCCCGGCGTGCAGGCGGCAGCGCGTGCAGCCCGCGGCCTCGCCGGCGAGCACCTGCAGCCGCACCAGCCTCGCCTCGGCGCCCTCGGGCACCTCGACGCCGAGCGGCGCGCCGGCCCGGAGCGGGGCGGCGTCGACGCCGACCGAGAAGAGGGCGCCCTGCGAGACGGCCGGGGGGGCGACGGGGGGCGGGCCCGGGGGGCGCGGGCCGGGCGCCGGGGCGGCTTGTCGAGCGCCGGGGCCGGACGGTCGGGGGCCGGGCTCGAACGCCGCGCCGGCGCCCGGGGGCGCGCCGAAGGCCGGCGCGGGGCCGGCCTCGTGGGCCTCGCGGCCGGCCTGGTCTCGGGCGAAGGGGGCGGCGGCGGCGGCCTCGTGGCCCGGCCCGAACGCCTGCGGGGCGGGCGCCTCGGCGGGCGGGACGCCAAAGGGCGCGAGCGCGACGACGGACGCGAGCGCGCGGGGGGCGTCGCCCTCGTCGGGCGCGCCCGCCTCGCCGGCGCTCGGCAGGCCGAAGGTGCCGGCGTCGCGGTGCAGCTCGAGCCAGGCGCGCGCGGCGCCGACGAGCGAGCGCAGCGCCTCGCGCGCCGAGACTTCGGCCTCGCCGCCCTCGCCCACGGCGCTCAGTGCTCCTGCTCTTGGAGCCAGCGCTCGGCGTCGAGCGCCGCCATGCAGCCGGTGCCCGCGGCCGTGACGGCCTGGCGGTAGACGAAGTCTTGCAGATCGCCCGCCGCGAAGACGCCGGGCACGCTCGTGCGCGTCGTGCCGGGCGAGGTCTTGACGTAGCCGTTCGGGTGCAGCTCGACCTGGCCCTTGACGATGTCGCTGAGGGGCGTGTGGCCGATGGCGACGAACATGGCCTCGACCTCGATCGAGCTCGCCTCGCCGCTCGCCACGTCGCGCAGGCGCAGCCCCGTCACCTTCTCTTGGTCGGCGCCGAGCACCTCTTCGACCACCGCGTTCTTGATCACGCGGATCTTCGGGTTGGCGAAGACGCGCTGCTGCATCGCCTTCGACGCGCGGAACGTGTCGCGGCGGTGGATGAGCGTGACCGACGAGCAGAGGCCCGCGAGGTAGCTCGCCTCCTCCATCGCGGTGTCGCCGCCGCCGACGACCGCGACCGGCTGGTTGCGGAAGAGCGCGCCGTCGCACACCGCGCAGGCCGACACGCCCCGGTTGATGAGCGCCTGCTCGGAGGGCAGGCCGAGGTAGTTGGCGCGCGCGCCGGTCGACAGGATGATGGTGCGCCCGAGGCGCGGCCCGCTCTCGCCCTCGACCCAGACGCGGAAGGGGCGCTCGGACAGGTCGACGCGCTCGACGTCGGCGGTGACGAACTCGCAGCCCTGCCGCTCGGCCTGGTCGCGGAAGCGCTTCATCAGCTCGGGGCCCGTGACCTTCTCGGGGAAGCCCGGGTAGTTCTCGACGTCGGTCGTGAACATGAGCTGGCCGCCCGGCACGAGCCCGCCGGCCATGAAGCCCTCGACGCAGAGCGGGCGCAGGTTCGCCCGCGCCGCGTAGATCGCCGCGGTCAGGCCCGCCGGCCCCGAGCCAATGATGATGACGTTACGGACGTCGCCGTTCATGGCCTGGGATTAGCACCACGTCGCCCGGACGGAAACCTTCCGGCCGAACGGCGGCCGCCGCAGGCCTTCTGGGCGGGCCCGCGGGGCCCGGGCCGCGGCGGGCGCCGGCCCGCCCGAGCTCGACACGGGCCCCGGGGCCCGCCCGCCTCACTCTTTGATGGGGCTCGCCTTGAGCGCGGCGCGGCCGTCTTTGACGTACACCGTGAACTTGACCTTCTTGCAGGCGTGCTGCTGCACGATGGCGTCGCGGTTCTTGCGCAGCGTGACCTGGAACTTGTCGAAGGTGATGCCCTCGACCGGCTCGCCGTTCCGCTTCTTGACCCGGATGAATTCTTCGTAAACGAGAAACCACTCGGCCGCCTCGTCGCTCATCGCGGCGAGCTCGCGCGAGGCCGAGGCCTGAATGAGCTCTTCGGGCACGCGCGTGACGGCCGTCGTGTCGTCTTCGTAGCCGCTCACCAGCGTCGGCCGGGGGTTGCCGTCGGGCAGCCCCGAGATCGGCCCCTCGCCCGGGGGCGGCTTGTTGGTCGGCCGCTCGTTCGGCGAGAGCCCCGCGCCGCTCGGGGGCGGGCCCGGGGGCGGGCCGCCGATCATGCCGGGGGGCACGCTGCCGGGCAGGGTCGCGTCGGCGTCGGCCATGTTCTTCGCCGAGGCGCCGCCGACGGCGAAGGGCGGGGGGGCGACGGGCTTGGCCTCGGCGGAAGGCGGCCCCGGGGGGGGGGCCTTGGCGCCGGGCGGCGGCCCCGGGGGCTTGGGCGGCGGCGGGGCGGCGGGTCGCGCGGGGGGGCCGATGTTCACGGTCGTGGCGGCCTCGGCCTTGGCCGCGACGGGCGGCGGGGGCCCGGGCGGGCGCGGCCCGACCTCGAGGGGGGCGGGCGGCTGCGGCCGGCTGGGCGGCGCGGCGGGGCCGAAGGGGCCGGCGCCGGGCGACATCAGGGGGGCGGACGCACCATTGCCGGCCGAGGGCGCGGCGAACGCGCTCATGGCGGGCTGGTTCGGCAGGGGCCCGATCACCTGCTCGAGGTTGGCGACGCGGGCGACGCCGCCCTTCTGCGTCACCTTCTCGATGCCCTCGTTCAGATCGACGACGACGCGTCGGAAGGCGCCCCGGAAGCGGCTCGCGGTCAAGAGGTCGGCCGAGCCCGAGGCGAGGCGCTTGGCCTCGGCGCGGAAGGTGCCGAGGGGCAGATCGTGCTCGACGACGGTGAGGCCGATGCCGACGAGGGCGGCGGCGAAGACGAGGAAGGCGAGCAGGCCCGTGGGCACGGCGCGCTTGTCGGCGTCGTCGCCGAGGCGGAAGAAGCCCGAGGGCGAGCCGACGAGCGAGGCCGAGCGGCCGACGGCGTAGCCGGCGCCGAGGTCGTAGGCCTCGCCGGGCACGCGGGCGTAGACGACGCCGAGGCCGTCGCCGATGAGCCGGACGTTGCTCTTGCCCTTCTTCTGGTAGTCTTCGTCGCCGGCGAGGTTGCCGAGGTCGCTCGTGATGAGGTCGAGCCGGGCCGGGTCGAAGCCCTCGGGGGCGGCCGACGCGACGCGCGTGCCCGAGGCGTAAAAGGCGACGGCGGCGCCGGTGCGGCGCGACAGCTCGCGGGCGAAGGTGTCGTCGACGGCGCGCAGGCCCACGATGGCGCCGGGGGGCGCCTGGGTCGTGTCGCCCTCGACGGGGCGGGCGACGGCGCGGTAGAGCCGCCCGTCGAGCACCCAGGTGTCGTCGCGGATCCAGCCGTGCAGGGCGTCGGCGACCAACGAGAAGCCGCCGAGGTCGAAGTCTTCGTTCTGGCCCTTGATCTGGTCGAAGCCGACGTGCGAGACGACGCGGCCGTGCTGGTCGACGGCGAAGAGGTAGGTGAACTTCGCGTCGGGCGGCAGCGTCGCCTCGACCGTGGTCAAGAGCTTGCGCGCCGCGTCGCGCGCCTCGGGCGGCACCCGGTCGGCGGCCGCGTCGCTCTTGGCGAGCGCCGTCGCGAGCTTGTTGTCGAGGGCGAACTTGATGAGCTCGGTCGAGCGGCGGCGCCCGTCGTCGTTCAGGTACCAGGAGACGACCTGCGCGTCGGCGGCCAGCCCCTCGCTCGTGGCGCGGCGGGCGGCGCGGTCGAACATCGAGGCGGCGACGTAGAGCCCGAACGCGAGCGTGCCGACGGCGAGGCCGAGCAGCACGTACCAGAGGCGCGACGCGAGCATCGACGCGTTCATTGGGCCTTGTCCTTGACGTCGAGCGCGAGCGCTTCTTTGATCTCGAGCGCCTTCTCGGTGACCTTGATCGGGCGCGGCGCGCCCGCCGGCGCCCCGCTGAAGTAGGCGCGCAGGGTGTACTCGCCGGGCGGCAGGTTGGCGAAGGCGAACGAGCCGTCGGCGGCCGGGTGCGTCCGGGCGACCGCGTTCGGCTCGACCACGATCCAAGAGCGGACGCTCGGGAAGAGCTCGTCTCGCAGCTCGTAGGTGCCGGGGCCGGGCACCTTCCATTGGCGGTTGGTGCCCGCGGCCATGTCGGCCGCCTGGAACGAGGGCTGGTTGACGATGTAGGGGCGGTGGCGGAAGGCGTCGCGGTTGAGCAGGTCGATGGTCGCGCCCGGCGTGACGACCAGGGTCACGGGGGTCGTGCGGCCGCCGCCGAGGCGCACCTGCACGGTCTCGCGCACGGGGGCGCCCTCGCCGAAGGCGACGATGCACACCTCTTTCGAGGGCGAGGCCGTCAGGTGCCGGAACTTGTCGAGCACCGTCGGCGACTGCTCGCGCCAGGTGTAGCGGCGCGAGGCGACGTCGCGCGCCTCGTTCCACACGGGGTTGAGCAGGGCGTCGAGACCGCCGACCTTGCCCCGGACCGGGGCCGCCTCGGCCTGCGGCGCGAAAATTAGCGCCCCGACGAGGGCCGCGCCGATGGCGGGACGGGGGCCCTTTCCGGCGGGCGCCCCTCGCCCGGCGCCCGGGGGGCGCACCAATGCGTACCCACTGCCTTGAGCGGAACGTACCGGCATGAACCTTTGCCGGACGCTACCCGAGCGCGCGCCGCCGTGTAAACCACGTTGTCGTGCGCACCAAAGACCGACGGCCCGGGGGCTGGCCCCGGGCCGTCGAAAAAGTTCCGTACCGCCGAGTCCGTTGATCGACAACATGAACCCCTAGCAACTGCTAGGTGGGGCCCGAGTGGGACGCTTTAGGCTCCCCGATGAAGTAATTCGGGTCTGCACACCACGCCCGAGCGTGGGCCCCTGGTTCGTTGACGTTCGGGATTCACTTAGGCCGACCTGACGAAACCAGCAGAGGGAACGGGACGAGGGTATCACCCAGGTCGCACGTTGCAAGACGCCTTCGCACCGCCGGCCTTTGGCGAAAATTGGGCCAACCCCCCGCGCCTGAGCCAGGCTGCGCGGGCCATGAGCGCTGCACGCACGGGGCTTGACGAAGGCGACATGAGGGAGCAAGAGGCACGCTTCGGCGACCCCGCTTGCCCCCCGTCCAAGGCCGAGCCCGGGCCCCTCGTCGTCGAACTGACGAGCCCGGGCCCCGAGTGGCGGGGTCGGCTCGGCCGCTGGATCGAGCACGAGGTGGCGCGCGCCCTCGCGGCGCCGAACGCGCCGCCCGCCCGCGTCTCGTTCGAGCCGGAGGCCGACCCGCACACGCTGGTCGGCCGCGCCCTCTCGCTCGGCGCCACCAGCCTCGTCGTCCGGCTCGGGTCGCTGCGCGCGGTGGCCACCGCCGATGGGCTGCTCGGCGTCGCCGACAGCGCGTCGCTGCGGCGCTGGGCGGCCGCCTCGCTCGAGCGCCCGCTCTCGCTCGAGCTCAGCGCGGCCGACGCGTCGATCCTGGCTTACGACGCGCCGCGCCCGCTCGCCGAGCTGCTCGGCCCCGAGGCGCCCGACGCCGCCCCCGGCCCCCGCTCGCCCCGCCCCTCGGCGCCTCCGCCCGCCGCCCCGTCGCCCCACGCTGCGTCGCGCGCCGCCGCGCCCCCGCCGCCGGCCGCCGCGCCCCCGCCGCTCGCGTCGCCCCGGGAGGTGCCCTCTGCGGCCGCGTCGCCCCCCGACGCGCCCCCGCCGGCGGCGTCGCCCGCCGACGAGCCGGCGACCGCTGCTGCCCCCCCCGCCGTTGCGCCCGCCGCTGCGTCCGCCGTTGCGCCCGCCGCATCCGCCGCTGCGCCCGCGGCAACGCCCGGGCGCGCCGCGGCGCCGCGGCAGGCCTCGCGGCCGGGCGGCCCAGGGCCCGCGGCGGCGCCCGCGCCGCGCCCGGTCGCGGTCCGGGCGGCGCCGACCCGGCTCTTTCCGGGTCTTGACGAAGCGGGGTGCCGGGCGTGTGCGGCCGAGCTCGAGGCCGCGCGCGGGCCGCACTCGCTCGCGCAGATCGAGCAGCTCTTCGTGCGCCGTTACCTGCCGCTCGCCGAGGCCGAGGCCTTCGGCATCGCCGACGCCCAGGCGCGGCGGTCGCGCGCGCAGTGGGCCGCCGCCTTCAGCCGGACGTACACCGAGAGCTTTGCCACCTTCCGCCCCGCGGGCAAGCGGCCCACGATGGTGCTCGACGCGCCCGCCATCGCGGGGCGTGCAGCGCGCCTGCACGGCGCCCGCACGACGCAACTCGTGCTCGTCGATGCGCTGCGCTTCGACCTCGGGCTGCGGGTGCACAAGCGCCTGGGCGAGCTCTTGCGCGGGCACGCGGTGTGTGCCGAGCGCGCAGTGCTCTGGTCGGCGCTGCCGAGCACGACGCCGACCCAGCTCGCGCTGCTCGCGCGCGGCCCCGAGGGGCTCGCACTGCCGCCGCCCGAGGCCGACGAGGAGCCCATCATCAACCGCGGGCGCGGCGTCGACGTCCCGCGACGCGTCAAGGTGGGGGCGCGCGACGTGCTCAAGCTCGATCTGGTCGAGGCGCGCCTGCGCGACTCGGCCGCGCCCTCGGGCCGGCTCGACGAGGTGGCCGAGGAGGTGGCCCAGGCGGTGGCGAAGTGCGCGCTCTCGCTACCGGCCCGCACGCTGCTCTTCGTCTTCGGCGACCACGGCTTTCTGCTCGACGAGGGCGAGGGGCGGGGCGAGCGGCCGGACGGCGCTTGGCAGGGCGGCGCGTCGCCCGAAGAGGTGCTCGTGCCGGGCTTCGCGTACCTGACGGGCGGCGTGCATTGAGGCCCCCACGGCCGCGCCCTCGCCCGCCCGCGTCCGTGAGGTTCGTGACGTCGGGCCGCGCGGGCGGACGGCCTTCGCGCCTCGGAAGAACCTTGTAGGCCCGGACGCCCGGCGCGGGTTAGCCTCGGCAATCGATGAGCCTGCCCTCGGACCCGTCGCGCGCAGGCGCGCGAGCCCCGTCGAACGCGGACGCGGACGCGGAGGCGGCGCGCGAGGAGTTTCTCTTCCACCTCTACCGCGGCAGCGAGCTCCTGCAGGACGGCCGCGTGCACGAGGCCAAGGAGGAGCTCGAGTCGGCCCTGCGCCTGCAGCCGCTCGAGCCGAAGGGCCAGGACCTGCTGGCGGTCGTGTACTTTCGGCTGGGGCTCTACCCGCGGGCGATCGACATTTTCGCCGAATTGGTCAAAACCTTCCCGCGGGAGCGAACGCCGCGCATCAACCTGGCGCTCTGTTACCTGAAGACGGGCCAGTGCCAGCGGGCGCGCGACCTGCTCGAAGAGACCGTGGTGCTGCACCCCGAGTACGAGCGGGGCTGGTCCTACCTGGGGCTCGCCTACGAGGGGCTCGGCGACCTGTGGCGGGCGCGCGAGGCGTTCTTGCGCGCGGGCCAGGCCGGCATGGCCCGGCGCATGGAAGAGCGCATGGGCACGGCGGGCGAGTCGGGCGGCGAGCTCGAGACGCCGACGGTCGAGCGCTACTACCACGCCTTCGGCGGCTTCGAGCCCTCGTCGCCGACGCCGGCGATCGGCCCGCCGCCGCCGGGGCCCGGCCCGCCGCCGCCGCCGGGGCTCGGCCCGCCGCCGCCGGGGCTCGGCCCGCCGCCGCCGGACGCGAGCGAGGCCGTCAAGCACCAGCCGCCGCCGCGCCCGCTCTCGTCGCCGCCCCCGGCGCCGTCCGAGTACGAGGGCCCGCCGGCGCCGCGAGCGCCCTCGCCGCCGCCGCCGGCGATCGGGGGCGACCCGGCGGCCGAGCGCTTTTTGCGCCAGCGCCAGGGCCACTGGCCCCGCGGCGCGGCGCCCTTCGTGCCGCACGAGCCCTCGGGCCACCTGTACGTGCGCGTCGGCGACGTCTTCGTCTGCCGCCCCGAGGCGCTCAGCGCGCTCTCGCCCGCGCCCGAGGTGCCCTGGCGCTTCGAGCCCTGGGGCGGCGAGGGCGCGGGCTGGGCCCCGGGCGAGGCGGGCGAGGGCTTCGCGCGCGTGCGCGGCCGCGGCCACCTCGCGCTCTCGGCGGCCGCGGGCCGCTCGCTGGCGGGGCTCTCGCTGCACGGCGGGCCCTTCTGGGTCGAGTGGCGCTCGCTGGTCGGCTTCGACGCAGCGCTCGCGCTCGAGCAGCTGCGCGCGCCCTTCGACGGCGGGGGGGCGGCGGGCCCCTGGGCACGAATCGAGGGGCGGGGGCTGGTCGTGCTGGGGCTGCCGGCGCGGCACCTGGCGTTCCGCGTCCCGCCGGGCGAGTCGGTGGTGGTGCGGCGCGGGGCGATCTGCGGCTGGTGGGGCCCGCTGCTCGCCGAGACCTCGGGGCTCGCGCGCGGCGGCGGCCAGGCCGCGCACGCCTTCGTGGCGTTCTCGGGCGAGGGCTTCGTGCTGACGGCCGGGGGCGGCTGAAGGCGGGCCGTGCTGACGGCGGGGGCTCAGGCGGGAGGGCGCGAGCGGCGCTTCTCTTTCGCCTCGACGGCGGCGGCGAAGAGGCGCACGTACTCGGCGGCGCTCGCGAGCGAGAAGACGAGCGAGACGTAGACGAGGCCGCGGCCGACGTGCACGAGGTCGACGACGCCGAAGCTGACGAGGCCGAGCGAGAGGCGGTACGGGTAGCCGATGATGAGGCACAGGATGCCGATCATCTGCAGCGCCGTCTTCGACTTGCCCGAGTCGCCCGCGGCGATGACGACGCCCTCGGACGAGGCGATGCTGCGCAGGCCCGTGATGCCGAACTCGCGGCCGAGCGAGAGCACGACGACCCAGGGCTCGATGCGTCCCATGTTGACGAGCCAGACGAGCGTCGCCATGACGATGAGCTTGTCGGCGAGCGGGTCGAGGAACTTGCCGAGCACGCTGACCAGGCCTCGCCGGCGGGCGATGTAGCCGTCGAAGAAGTCGGTGATGGCGGCGCCGGCGTAGACGAGGGCGGCCCAGAAGCAGTCGCGCGGGCCGCCCCGGTCGAGCAGGACGAGCACGAGCGGGATGAGCAGGATGCGCCCGAGCGTCAGCAGGTTCGGCAGGTTCAGCGCGTCTTCGCTGAGCGGCCGCCGCCGCTTGGGCGCGCGCCGGGGGCGCCTGCGTGGGGGGTCGGGCTCGTGGGCCATGGCCGCGTCCTCTCTAGCACGTCCGAAGCCCGCGCCTCGCCCCGCCCCGCGCGGCCGGGTTTCATGGACGCGCCCGCCCGTGCTAGACCGCGGCCAGCCATGCCTCCCTCCCCCCGCCGGCACCTCCTTTTGCCCGCCCTGCTCGCGGCCGCCTCCGTCTTCGGGCCCTTCGTCGCCTGCGGAAAGCAGGCGGAGGGGCGCCCCTGCGAGCCGCTCAACGGCGACAACGACTGCGAAACGGGCCTCGTCTGCCGCGCCGTGCCGGGCGCCACCGACGCGCTCTGCTGCCCGCCCGAGGGCACGCAGGCGAGCAACGAGTGCACCGGCGCGGTCAACCTCGGCGGCTCGGGGGGGTCGGCCGGCTCGGGCGGCGGCGCCGGCAGCGGGGGCGGCGAGGCGGGCACGGGCGGCTCGGGCGAGCAGGGCGCGGGCGGCGATGGGGGCGCGGGCGGCGCCGGGGGCACGGGCGGCGAGGCGGGCACCGGCGGCGCCGGGGGCACGGGCGGCAAAACAAACACCAACAACAACAACGGCAACGGCGGTCGCGCCGGCGGCGCGGGCTCGGGCGGCGACGCCGGCGCGGGCGGCGGCGCCGGGGCCGGGGGCACATGACGCCGAGCCTGCAGCACGCGCTCGCCTCGGCCCAAGAGGCCCTGCTGCTCTCGGTCGTCATCAGCCTGCCGGCGCTCGCGGTCGCGGCCCTCGTCGGCCTCCTCGTCGCCATCGTGCAGGCGGCGACGCAGGTGCAAGACCAGACCATCGCGCACCTGCCTCGCCTCGTCGCCGTGGTCGGGGCGCTCGCGCTGCTCGGCCCCTGGATGGGCCGCCAGCTCGCCGCCTTCGCCGCCCGCATGCTCGCCGGCGGCTGACGCGCCCCCCCGCATGGCCGACGAGACGCTCTCGCCCGCCGACCTCGCGGGCCGCGCCCTCGGCGAGCGCGTGCGGGTGGGCGGGCGCGTGCTCGCGTCGGCGCCCGGCGCGCTCGTCGTCGCCGACGCCCTCGGCGCGCTGCGCGTCGCCCTCGAGCCGGCCGGGGCGAGCGCGGCCGGGCCCGGCGATGCCACAGGGGCGCCGGCCGGGGCCAAGGCCGAGAGGGCGGCCGGGCCCGACGACGCGACCGGTGCCGAGGCGGCCGGGCCCGGCGATCTCGTCGTCGTCGAGGGCCGGCTCGCCGCGGGCGGCCGGCTCGAGGGCGCCCGCGTCGCCTTCCGGCAGCGCCCCGCGGGCCCGCACGACGCGCCCGGGGGCGACGTGCGGCGCCTGCTCCACGGCGGCGTCGGGCGCGCGCTCGCGGCCCGGGCGCTGGCGCTGGGGGCGGTGCGCTCGTTCTTCGACGCGCGCGGCTTCGTCGAGGTCGAGACGCCGCTGCGCGTGCCCTGCCCCGGGCTCGATCCGCACCTCGTCGGCGTGCCGGCGGGCCCCGGCCGCTACCTCATCACCTCGCCCGAGTACCAGATGAAGCGGCTGCTCGCCGGGGGCGTGCCGCGCTGCTACCAGCTCGCGCGCTGCTTCCGCGGCGACGAGAGCGGGCGCCTGCACGAGCCCGAGTTCACGATGCTCGAGTGGTACCGGTCCTTCGCCGGGGTCGACGACGTCATGGCCGACACCGAGGCGATCGTGCGGGCCGCGGCGGCCGCGCTCGGGCGGCCCGACCGGCTCGAGTCGGGGGGCCTCGTCGCCTCGCTCGAGGGGCCCTTCGCGCGCGTCACCGTCGCCGAGGCCTTCGCGCGCTACGCCGGGGTGGGCGAGGCCGAGATGCTGCGCCTCGCGGCCGAAGACGAGACGGCCTATTTTCGTGTCTTCGTCGAAGCCATCGAGCCGTCGCTCGCCGCCCTCGGGCGGCCCGCCTTCGTCGTCGACTTCCCCGTGGCGCACGCCTCGCTTGCGCGCCAGAAGCCCGCCGACCCCCGCTACGCCGAGCGCTTCGAGCTCTACGCCGCCGGCGTCGAGCTGTGCAACGGCTTCGGCGAGCTGACCGACCCGGCCGAGCAGCGCGCGCGCTTCGAGCGCGACCTCGCGGCCCGGCGCGAGCGGGGGCTCGCGGCCTACCCCATCGACGAGCGCTTCCTCGCCGCGCTCGCCGAAGGCATGCCCCCCTCGGCCGGCAACGCGCTCGGCTTCGACCGGCTCGTCGCCCTCGCCCTCGGCGCGCCCTCGGTCGGCGCCGTGATGGCCTTCCCCGACGCGACGCTCTGAGGCGCGCCCTCGCCGGCGCGACGCTCTGGCACGCCCTCGCCGGCGCTGTCGCCCCGCCCTTCAGAACACCGCCCGCCGGCCGTCTCGCGCCGCCGGCCTCGACGCCCTCTCGGACGACGCGTTCCTCTCGGGCCTGCCCTCGTGCGTCGACGCGCTGCTCGGCCGCCCGCTCCAGGAGGCGCTCGACAGCCTTGCCGTCGTCGGCGCCGTCGGCCATCGCCGCTCGAGCGCCGCCGCCCGCTCGGCGAGCTCTACGAGCTCGTCCTCGCCGACGAGCGCGCCGACTGGGCCGCCGTCGCCGCGCTCGCCCGCCGCCTCTCGCTCAACGAGTTCGCCCTGAGCGCCGCCTACAGGGGCGCGATCGCCTGGACGCACCACACCTTCTTCGACTGAGGGCGCCCGGGCCCGCGACGCCGGACGGCCTCGACGCCCCCCCCGGCGCTCGGGTAAGCTGAGGCACGTTCGGCGTCTGTCCGCGGCCCCGATCAACCTACATCGGGCCCGAAGGGCGGGCGACGCGCGACGAGCCTCATGAACGGCGGCCCCCTCGCCCCCCCTGCCGACCCCCCCGTCCAGAGCGTCGGCCGCTACGCGCTCGTCGCCGAACTCGGCCGCGGCGGCACCTCCAACGTCTTCCTCGCCGTGGCGCAGGGCGAGCCGGGCGCCCGCCCCGTCGTGCTCAAGGTCCTGCGGGCGTACGACGAGGACCGCGAGCTGCGCGGCATGTTCACCAACGAGGGCCAGCTCGCGCTGCGGCTGCAGCACCCGAACGTCGTGCGCACCTTCGAGACGGGCCGCGAGGGCAGGCAAGCCTTCCTCGTGATGGAGCACCTCGAAGGCCGCCCGCTCACCAAGCTGCTGGGCCCCGCGGGCGACGTGCCGCTGCCGCTCGCCCTGCTCGTGCTCGCCGACGCGCTCGAGGGCCTGCACTACGCGCACGAGCTCCGCGACCCCGAGGGCAACTCGTACAACATCGTGCACCGCGACGTCAGCCCCCACAACGTCTTCGTCACCTACGAGGGCGAGGTGAAGGTGCTCGACTTCGGCGCCGCGAAGTTCGCCGACGCGACCGCCGCCACCGCCGTCGGCGCCATCAAGGGGCGCCTGCGCTACATGGCGCCCGAGCAGGCGGCCGGCCGCCTCCTCGACCGCCGCGCCGACGTCTTCTCCATGGGCATCGTGCTCTGGCAGGCCATGACCGGGCGCCCGCTCTGGGGCGACCTCGACGACGCCACGGTCGTCTCGCGCCTGCTCCGCGGCGACATCCCCTCGCCGGGCCCGGCCCGCGCCGACATCACCCCGAACTTGCTCGCCATCTGCCGCCGCGCCCTCTCCCCCGAGCCCGCGCGTCGCTTCGAGACGGCCGCCACCTTCGCCGCCACCCTGCGCGCCGAGCTCAAGCGCCATGGCGAGCGCGGCTCGCGCGACGCGCTGCGCGCCTACCTCGGCTCCCGCTTCGCCGCCGAGAAAGAGCGCGCCGAGCGCGTCGTCGACATGCGCCTGCGCCAGCTCTCGACCGCTGCTGCACCCTCGGCCGGCGCCTCCGACCCGCACACTGCCGCGACGCCTTCGGCCGGTGCCTCCGACCCGCACGCTGCCGCGATGCCTTCGGCCGGCGTCTCCGACCCGCACCCCGCCGCGGCGCCCTCGGCCGGCGCCTCCGGCCCGCACCCTGCCGCGACGCCCTCGGCCGGCACCGCCTTCCCGACGCCCCCGCCGACCCCCGCTCCGCGCCGCCGCGATCTCGCCCTCACCGTCCTCCCCGCGGCCGGCATCGCCCTGCTCGCGTTGTTGCTGCTCGTGCGGCCCCACCGCACCGACGACCCCGATCGGCCCGCGCCCCCGCCGCCCTCGCTTGCCTCGCCCTCGACGCCCTCCGCCGCTACACCAGGCCCGCTCTCGGGGGTGCCCGGCGCCCCCGCCCCCCGCGCGGGCGCCGCCGACGTGACGACCGCCCCGGACGACGCCCCGACCGCCGCGACGCCTGCCGCCGGCGCCACCTCCGTCGTCACCGAGGGCGCGCCGCGCCCGCGCGCCGCGACGGCCGCGCCCCCCGCGCGACGCGACGGCGCGCCCGGCGTCGCGCCGACGACACCGCCGGCCGCCCCGTCGGCGAACGCTGCGCCCAGCGCCAGCGCGCCCGCCGCCCCGCCGGCTCGCCCCGAGGCCCCTTAGCGCCCCCGAGACGCCTCCGCGCGGCCGCCGGCGGCGCTCAGCCGGCCAGTCTGCGGACCGCGGCGAGCAAGATTTCGGGCTTGAACCAGCTCGAGCTGGGCCTCGGTGGTGACCATCCGAAAGGGTGGCCCCGCCGCCTGCCCCGCGCCCTTGACCGCCGTGAGCATCTGCGGGCCGTCCATGTTGGGCATGTCCACGTCGCAGATGACCAAGGTCGCGTCGGGGTTCTGCGTCGCAGATGACCAAGGTCGCGTCGGGGTTCTGCGCGACCTTGTCGACGCCGTCGACGCCGTCGACGCCGTCGATGCCGTCGACCGCCTCGACCACCTAGTAGCCGGCCGAGGGCCGCCGCTCGCTCGTCGCCTCATCCCGGCGCGCCCCCCCGGGCCGCGCGCCCGCCCACGCCCGCGCCGCCGAGGCCCCCCGCCCGGCGCGCCCGCCCCCGGCCCGACGCCGCGCGGCCCCGCCGGCCTCGCGCCCCGCCCGGCCTCAGAGGCCCATCAGCTTCGCGATGTAGTAGCGCATCGTCTCGCTCGTGCCGCCGCCGATGCGGAAGAGGCGCGCGTCGCGCCAGGCGCGCGCCACGCGGTACTCTTCGATGTAGCCCCAGCCCCCGTGGAACTGCAGGCACGCGTCCATGATCTCGCTCGTCACGTCGCCGACGAACACCTTCGCCATCGAGATGAGCTTGACGGTCTCCATCGAGATCTCTTGCTTCTTCTCGTAGCGCTCGTCGTTGTAGCGGTCGACGACCCGGTAGGTGAGCGCCCGCGCCGCCTCGAGCTTGGTCTGCAGGTCGACGAAGCGGTGCTGCCAGACCTCGCGCTTGATGATCGGCTTGCCGAAGGCGGTGCGCTCGCGCCCGTAGTTGATCGACTCGTCGATGATGAGCTGCGCGCCGCCGCAGGCCGACACGCACGCGATGAGCCGCTCGGTCTGGAAGTTCTGCATGAGGTACATGAACCCCATGTTCTCTTCGCCGAGCAGGTAGCGCTTGGGCACCCGCACGTTGTCGAGGAAGAGCTCGGCCGTGTCGCTCGACTTGTTGCCCACCTTCTTGAGCTTCTTCGAGACCGCGAAGCCCTTCAGGTCGGTCGGCACGAGGAAGAACGAGCAGCCGTGCGCCCCCGCGTCGGGGCCCGTCTTGGCGAGCAGCGTCACGAACGAGGCCCGCGCGCCGTTGGTGATGAACGTCTTCTGCCCGCTGATGAGGTAGTCGTCGCCGTCGCGCCGCGCCACCGTCCGGATGCCCGCCACGTCGCTGCCGGCGCCCGGCTCGCTCACCCCGAGCGAGGCGATCTTGTCGCCCCGCAGGGCCGGCTTCAAGAACTCGTCGATCTGCTCGCGCGTGCCCAGATCGCCGATGACCGGCGTCGCCATGTCGCTCTGCACGAGCAGGCCCATCGACACGCCCGCCGCCTGGCAGCGCGGCAGCTCTTCGGCCTTGGCCACGCTGAACCAGTAGTCGCCCCCCGCCCCGCCCTGGTCCTCCGGGAAGTGCGCCCCCAAGATGCCGAGCTCGCCCGCCCGCTTGAACACGTGGTCGGGGAACAGCTCGGCCTCCTCCCACTCGTCGGCGTAGGGGGCGAGCTCTCTCTCGGCGAAGCGCCGCACGGTGAGTCGGAATTGTTCGTGCTCTTCACGAAAGGGCTGCCACATGACGTCCTCCACGCGGGGGCGATTCGGGGATCATTCGTACACGAAATATCTCCGCCCGCAAGACCTAGCCCGGCGTCTCAAGTTCGACTCGCTGCGTCAAGGCCGGGGCCGGGGCCCCGCCGCGGGCCGTGGCCTCGCCTCGTGCGGGCCGAGGGGCCGGGCCCGCGCGAGGCCCCCGGCCCCCAAAAAGCATCGCGCCGCGGCGCCCCGACGCCGCGCGAAGGGCCCCCTGTCGTCGCGCGACCGCCGCCCGCGTTGACCCGCCCGGCGCGCCCCCCTAGCTTGGCGCCGCCCATGCGCATTCTGGTCCTCTCGCGCAACGCCACGCTCTACTCGACCAGCCGCCTCGTGCTCGCCGCGCGGGCGCGCGGCCACGTCGTCGACGTGGCCGACCCGCTCGCCTTCCAGATCGTCGTCTCGCGGGGCGAGCCGTCGATCTTGCTCAGCGGCCAGTCCATCCACCACGTCGACCTGGTCATCCCGCGCATCGGCGCGAGCATCACCAACTACGGCCTCGCCGTCGTGCGGCAGTTCGACATGATGGGCGTGCCGGTGCTCAACGGCGCGGTCGCCATCGCCCGCAGCCGCGACAAGCTGCGGGCGCTGCAGCTCTTGAGCCGCAAGAACATCGACGTGCCCGTCACGGTCTGCGCGCGCACGCCCTCGGCCGTCGGCGGCGCGCTCGCGCGCGTCGGCGGCACGCCCGCCATCATCAAAATTCAGCAGGGCACGCAGGGCATCGGCACCATGATCGCCGAGACGCCCCAGGCCGTGTCGTCGCTGCTCGAGACGCTCTGGGCGATGGGCCAGGACATCGTCCTGCAAGAGTACATCCGCGAGTCGAAGGGCCGCGACATCCGCGCGATCGTGGTCGGCGGGCGCGTGGTGGCGAGCATGCGGCGCACGGCGCGGGCGGGCGAGTTCCGCTCGAACCTGCACCGCGGCGGGCTCGCGGTCAAAGTCGCCCTGCCGGCCGACTACCGCGCCGCGGCCGTCGGCGCCGCGCGCGTGATGGGCCTCGAGGTCGCGGGCGTCGACCTGCTCGAGGGGCGCGAGGGGCCGAAGATCCTCGAGATCAATAGCTCCCCCGGGCTCGAGGGGGTCGAGCGCGCCAGCGGCGTCGACGTCGCCGGCGCCATCGTCGTGCACGCCGAGCGCTTCGCCGGCCGGCACGTGAACGGGCGCGTCTCGCGCCGGGCCCTGCTCGAGCGCATCGAGGCGGTGCTCGACGACGAGCGCGCCGCCCGCCCCCGGCGCCGCGCCGCCCCGGGCCTCGCCCGCGCCTCGCAGCGGGGCTGACGGGGCCGCCGGGCCCCTCCCCCCGGGGGCCCGCCCCCCCGGGCCCGAGGGCCGCCCGGGGGGGAGGGGCCCGGAAAACCGAGGCCCGGGGTGCCGGCCGCTCGGCGAAAAGGCGGCCCGGGCGACGGCGGGCCGGAGAAAACTAGCAACCCTCGGGCCGCGCTGCTAAAGAGGCACCAATACCGCTCGGTGCGGGTCTGTGCGGGCTACACTGAGCCCTTCGGCCCGAACGTTCGTTCGAGCCCCGCACCCCCCCGCCCTGCTTGTTTGAAACCATGGCGCGCCCCGCGCAACCCTCGGGGGCCGAGTCGCCGGCGCCGAAACCTCGCCGGCCCCGCCCCCCGACCCAGCCTTCCGCCTCCCGACGGCGGCCCGCCGCCCGCGCGGCCGACCCGGGCGTGTACCCCGAAGACCCCATCGAGCAGACGCCCGATCTGCCCGCCGCGGCCCCCGAGCCGCGGCCGCAGCAGGCCACGCTGCGGCGCCACGACTGGGTCTTCGACGACGACGCCATCGACCCCGACGTGCAGCGCGTCGTGCGAAGGCTCGCGCGCTCGGGCCACGAGGCCTACCTCGTCGGCGGCTGCGTGCGCGACCTCTTGCTCGGCCGGCGCCCGAAAGACTTCGACGTCGCGACGGGCGCCCGCCCCGAAGACGTGCGGGCGCTCTTCCGCAACTCGCGCATCATCGGCCGCCGCTTCCGCCTCGTGCACGTCCTCTTTTCGAACCAGAAGGTCATCGAGGTCGCCACCTTCCGCCGGAACCCCAACCCCGACGAGCGCGACGACCCGCACGCCGACGACAGCGACCTCTTGATCCGCAGCGACAACGCCTTCGGCAACGTCGAAGACGACGCCGCGCGCCGCGACTTCACCATCAACGCCCTCTTTTACGACCTCGAGGCCAAGCAGATCCTCGACTTCTTCGGGGGCATGGGCGACATCGACGGGCGGCTCGTGCGCACCATCGGCGACCCGGCGCTGCGCTTCCGCGAAGACCCGGTGCGCATGCTGCGGGCGGTCAAGTTCGCCGGCAAGCTCGACATCGGCCTCGACCCCGACCTCGTCGACGCCATGGTCGCCACGCGCGACGCGCTCGCGCTCGCCGCCCGGCCCCGCCTCTTCGAAGAGGTGCTGCGCCTGATGCGCGGGGGCGCCTCGCGCCGCTCGCTCTTCCTCGCCTGGGAGGCGGGCCTCTTGCACGTGCTCCTGCCCGAGCTCGCCACCCTGCTCGACGACGTCGACGGCGAGTCCAGCCCGGCCGCGCGCGCCTTCCGGCTCTTCGCCGAGCTCGACCGGCGCACCCACGAGCGCGGCGGCCCCTTCGACGACGCCGTCCTCTGGACGGTCCTGCTGCTCGAGCCGCTGCTCGAGGCCTGCGAGGGCTCGAGCGACCGCATCGTCGCCGCGATGGAGTTCTGCGAGCCCGTCCTCGAGCGCCTCGCCGTCCACCGCCGCATCGCCGACGCCATGCGCCGCATCGTCGCCGTCCTGCCCCGGCTGTACGCCGGGCGCCTCGGCCGCTTCGTGCACACCGAGCTCTTCGACCAGGCCCTCGCCGTCGCCGAGATCAACCTCGCGGCCCGGGGCGAGTTCGACGCCCTCGAGCGCATGCGCCGCACCGTCGCCCAGGCCCAGCGCCGCCAGGGCGGCGGCCCCGGCCGCGACTGAGCACGCCCGCCGCCGGGCCGCGACCGGGCACGCCGCCCGCCCGCGGCCGCGACCGAGCACGCCCGCCGCCGAGCCGCGACGGGGCGCACCGCCCGCCCGCGGCCGCCAGGGGGCACGCCGCCCGCCCACGGCCGCGACGGGGCACGCCGCCCGCCCGCGGCTGCGCGCGCCCGACACCGCGCCCCCGTCGCCCCGCCGAGGGCGGCGAGGGCCGCCCGGGCGCCGCGGCCCCCGAGCCGGACCGGCGGCCGCCGCGCCCGCCCGTATTAAGCCGCCCGCCGTTCCGTGCTAGCGCAAGGGGCATGGCGAAGGTGCCCGTGGACGAGACCAAGGTCGAGCGCTGCCGCGAGCTCGCGGCCGCCATCGCCGACGACGTGCAGCGCTACATCGACCGGCACACCAGCGTGGGCGCCGAGCGCACCGTCGCCCGCGCCTACGGCGTCGCGGGCGCCGACCCCGAGGGCACGCCGCTCGCCAACGCCCTCGTCGACCGCTACCAGGCCGCGGGGCTGCTCGGCCGCGGCGTCGCGCTCTTCCTCGGGCGCGAGCTCGCCCGCGGCGCCCGCTCGGTCCAAGAGGCCGCCGAGCGGCTCGCCTTCGGCGACGAGCTCGACGACCCCGCCCAGGGCCCCTCGCCCGCCGAGGCCGAGCGCGCCCTCGCCCCGCACACCGAGGCCGCCCTCGCCCGCATCGACCGCGCGCGCGACGAGCGCGACGCCCGCCGCGCCGCCTTCCCGCCCGCCCCCGAGCCGCTCAAGTACGTCATCGTCGCCACCGGCAACATCTACGACGACGCGCTGCAGGCGAAGGCGGCCGCGCACGCCGGCGCCGACATCGTCGCGGTCATCCGCGCGACGGCCCAGTCGCTGCTCGACTACGTGCCCGAGGGCGCGACGACCGAGGGCTACGGCGGCACCTTCGCGACGCAAGAGAACTTCCGCATCATCCGCGCCGCCACCGACGAGGCCTCGCAGCGGCAGGGGCGCTACGTCCGGCAGACCAACTACTCGTCGGGCCTGTGCATGTCCGAGATCGCCTGGATGGCCGCCGTCGAGCGCCTCGACATGCTGCTCAACGACGCCATGTACGGCATCTTGTTCCGCGACATCAACATGTGCCGCACCTTCGTCGACCAGTACGTCTCGCGGCGCATCATCGCGCGCAGCGGCATCGTCATCAACACCGGCGAAGACAACTACCTGAC